>NZ_JAPJDY010000005.1:0-347479 GCF_030731985.1 Rheinheimera baltica | reverse complement strand
GAACTCAGAAGTGAAACGCAGCTGCGACGATGGTAGTGTAGCATTCGCTATGCGAGAGTAGTTCACCGCCAGGCTCCTAATACTAAGCCCCGCTCATCGAGCGGGGTTTTTTTATGCCTAAAATTCAACGATTAGACGCTAAACTATGTTTATTAACACCCTTGAAAACTCACGGTCTAATTGATGAATACTCAGTAGGCGAACTTTATTGTGTATGCTACGCTAGTATGATTAATCACCTTAATGTCTATTTTCTATGCAGTTGAATGTGCTAGCACCGTTTTTTGCTTTACCTTTGGACTGGCTTTTGTATAATGGCGCCACAAGCTACAGGGGCATAGTTCCAATTGGTAGAACAGCGGTCTCCAAAACCGATGGTTGGGGGTTCGAATCCCTCTGCCCCTGCCACTTCTTCTTATGAAAACACTACTTAGCGTTTCCCAGCAGCATCTACTCGATGCGTTGCAAATTAAACCTCTTGCATTGACTGAAGCATTTGTCAGATCTGATAAGTCTTCAGAGCAAACAGGTTTTAATGCTCCTGGTTTAACTGAACTTTTCGCTCAAGATATTGATTTTCAACTCGCTGGAAAACGACGTTGGGTAATTCAAGTTGGTTTATTACAGTCTGAGTTAGATTCGGAGCAACTGATAACTCCGCCACTATCGGAGTTATTGCTCCCGGCACAAAAAAAGGCGCTTTGGTTATTACTGGGTACTATTAACGACATGGATGAAGCGTCAGGTTAGTGCTGATACATGGTCTTGTCGTGCAGTACTTTAAATTGCAATAGGATAAAATAACCAATCAGAATGTGCTGTTGACGTTTGTTAAGATATTGCGTACGTTGCGGGCAATTAAAACGGCTTAAAGTGAAATGCCCCGATGAAGTTTGAAACTCTTACACCCGCCGATATTAGCGTAATACACCAAATTGAACAGCAAGCTAATCCCTATCCTTGGCCTCGTTCAGCTTTTGACAGCAGCTTTTCAGATTTATACCTCAACATAAAATTGGTCAATGGTGATCAAATATTAGGCTTTATTATTTGCAAAATAGTGGGTGATCAAGCTGAGCTGTTTAATATCTGTGTTAACCCTGCTTATCAGGGGAAAGGTTACGGTAAGCAGTTGCTAAAATACTTACAAACTGTGTTACAGCAACGAATTGTGGCAGAGTTATGGCTGGAAGTTCGCTCGTCTAATAAAGTTGCGAATGCCCTTTACCAACAACAGGGATTCAATTGCGTAGATGTAAGGCGTAATTACTACAAAAATGCCCAAGGTAGCGAAGATGCGTTAATTATGTGCTTGTACTTATCTTAATCTGGTTTGCGGTTAATAATTAATTGCCCCAGAGCTTGTCGTTTTACTCGGCTTTGATTGTGTCTTTGTGCCAGATAAGCGAAAATACCCGCCATCCCAATAGTTAAAATAACTATACTGACGACACCCATGTAAACTGGGTTGTTGTGTTTATCAGTTTAAATACGATTAATCAGAAGACGATATTAATGACAAACGGTGTAATTCAACAAGAAGTCAGCAAAAGGCGTACCTTTGCTATCATCAGCCACCCGGATGCTGGTAAAACGACGATTACCGAAAAGGTACTGTTATTCGGACAGTTGATCCAAAAAGCCGGTACGGTAAAAGGAAAGAAATCTGGCCAGTTTGCCACATCTGACTGGATGGAGATGGAAAAAGAGCGCGGTATTTCTGTCACGACCTCTGTAATGCAATTTCCGTATGCCGATTGCCTGGTAAACCTGCTTGATACACCCGGCCATGAAGATTTTTCTGAAGATACTTATCGCACGCTTACCGCAGTTGATTCCTGTTTAATGGTAATTGATGGCGCTAAAGGTGTTGAAGAGCGCACCATTAAGTTAATGGAAGTAACCCGTCTGCGTGATACACCTATTATTACCTTTATGAATAAGATGGACCGTGATATCCGAGATCCGGTTGATTTGTTAGACGAAGTTGAAAGCGTACTGAAAATTGCTTGTGCCCCCATCACCTGGCCAATTGCCTCTGGTAAAGAATTTAAAGGTGTTTACCACATTTTGCGTGATGAGGTGATCCTTTATAAATCCGGCATGGGACATACCATTCAAGACCTGGATGTTATTAAAGGTTTGAATAACCCTGAATTGGACAAGCGTATTGGTTATTACGCCGCTCAGCTGCGGGACGAAATGGAATTGGTGCAAGGTGCCAGCCATGAGTTTGACCGTGAGCTGTTTTTAAAGGGGGAGTTAACACCGGTATTTTTTGGAACGGCGTTGGGTAACTTTGGTGTTGACCATATGCTTGATGGCCTAACCGATTGGGCTCCCACACCACAGTCACGAGCGACAGACAGCCGTACTGTAGAGCCCACCGAAACAGGCTTTAGCGGCTTTGTATTTAAAATTCAGGCAAACATGGATCCTAAACACCGTGACCGTGTCGCTTTTTTACGTATTGTGTCGGGTAAATATGAAAAAGGCATGAAAGTACGTCATGTTCGTATTGGTAAAGACGTACTAATACCTCAGGCGTTAACTTTTTTGGCCGGTGACCGTGAGCATTTAGATGAAGCCTATCCGGGTGATATCATTGGCTTACATAATCACGGCACCATTAAAATTGGTGATACCTTTAGTACTGGCGAGAACATGCAGTTTACGGGTATTCCTAACTTTGCGCCTGAACTGTTCCGCCGTATTCGTTTGCGCGATCCGTTAAAGCAGAAGCAGCTTCTAAAAGGCTTGGTACAGTTGTCTGAGGAGGGCGCAGTACAGGTGTTCCGTCCATTGGATAATAACGATTTAATTGTTGGTGCAGTAGGTGTACTTCAGTTTGACGTGGTTGTTAGCCGATTAAAATCAGAATATAACGTTGATGCACTATATGAAAGCGTTAACGTGTCTACCGCACGCTGGGTTTACTCTGATGACGGTAAAGCGCTGGATGAGTTTAAAAATAAAGCCAGTCAGAACTTGGCGTTGGATGGTGGCGATGCCTTAACGTATATCGCACCGACAATGGTTAACCTGAACCTGTCGATTGAGCGCTATCCAAAAATTAAATTCCACAAGACACGTGAACACTAATAGGTAAGCCGGATGAACATTAAGCATTTATTAACCGAAAAAACTCAAGCTGCCTTTGTTGCCTTGGGCTTACCCGCTGACACCAATGCGGCGGTGACAGTAAGTACACGCGTCGAGTTTGGTGATTATCAAATTAATGGTGCAATGGCCGCGGCCAAGTTATTGAAAACCAATCCGCGCCAATTGGCAGAACAACTACTCGCGCAGTTGGATTTAGATGGCATTGCGGTAAAAACGGAGATTGCGGGCCCAGGTTTTATTAATGTGACTTTAGCAAAGGGCTGGTTGGCTCAGCAGCTACAACATGCCAGCGGCAATGCGCGTTTAGGCGTGGCGGCTAACACCTCACCACAAACGGTAGTGGTAGATTACTCTGCGCCTAATCTGGCCAAAGAAATGCACGTGGGGCATTTACGCTCAACCATCATTGGTGATGCGGTAGTACGTTCGTTAGAGTTCTGGGGCGATAAGGTCGTCCGCCAAAACCATATGGGGGATTGGGGAACTCAGTTTGGTATGTTAATCGCTCACCTGGAAGATAAGCTTGCCGCCGGGGTAGATTTAGAACAGGTGGCGCTCGCTGATCTGGAAGATTTTTATCGCGAAGCGAAAAAACGTTTTGATGATGAAGAAGGCTTTGCTGATAAGTCGCGCACTTATGTGGTTAAACTGCAAAGCGGTGATGCACATTGCCAAAAGCTATGGCAGTTATTTATCGACACCTCGATCAAACACAGTGATGAAGTCTATCAGAAGCTTAACGTCACCCTAACGCATGCTGACATTAAGCCAGAGAGTGCTTATAACGATATGCTGCATGGCATTATTGATGATTTAAAAACGCAACAATTAGCCGTAGAAAGTATGGGCGCGTTAGTGGTGTTTTTGCACGAGCTAGCTGATAAAGAAGGTAACCCATCACCCTTTATTGTGCAAAAGACCGGAGGGGGGTTTTTGTACGCGACGACCGATTTAGCGGCGTGTCAGTATCGAAGTCATACCCTTAATGCCGACCGGGTAATTATTTTCACTGACGCACGACAAGGCTTACACTTTAAGCAAGTTGAACTGGTCGCGCGCAAAGCCGGATATTTACGCGATGCCACTGCCTATGATCATTGTCCGTTTGGCACCATGATGGGTGAAGATGGCAAGCCGTTTAAAACGCGTACCGGCGGCACGGTAAAATTAGCCGAGTTGCTGGAAGAAGCGGTAGTGCGTGCCAAGGCCGTTGTGCAAGACAAAGCTACCGATTTATCTGCTGAAGAAATCGACGAAGTAGCGCGTAAAGTAGGTATTGGTGCGGTGAAGTTTGCCGACCTGTCGAAGAACCGTACCAGTGATTACATCTTTAGTTGGGATGCAATGCTAAGCTTTGAGGGTGCTACAGCCCCTTACTTGCAATACGCCTACACCCGGGTACGTAGCATTTTACGTCGAGCTGATATTGCTGACAGTTTCACCGCAGAATTCGCGTTAACCGAAGAAGCTGAAAAGCAGCTGGCTGTTAAATTACTGCGCTTTGAAGAAACGTTGCAGCAGGTTATGAAAGATGCACAGCCAAACCTGCTATGTAACTATTTGTATGAGCTGGCAAGCTTGTATATGACATTCTACGAAGCGTGCCCAATTTTAAAAGACGGTGTTGAACCAACGCAGCGTAATAGCCGTTTAATGCTAAGTATTTTTACTTCACGCCTGTTAAAGCAAGGTCTGGAGTTACTGGGCATTGAGGTTATGGAGCGTATGTAGCATGAAAGTCGACGATATTCGCCGTAGTTATACCAAAGATAAGTTGGAGCTGGATAAATTGAACGAGGATCCCATTTCCCAGTTTGAAGGCTGGTTAAAGGATGCGATAGCCGCTGAACTACCAGACCCGACAGCAATGTGTGTGGCGAGTGTCGACGAGCATGGCCAGCCGTCTCAGCGACTGGTACTTCTAAAAGATGTCAGCACTGAGGGGTTTACCTTCTACACTAATTTAGGTAGCCGCAAAGCGAGTGAGCTAAGCGCTAACCCCAAAGTATGTTTGCACTTTCCGTGGCACCCACTGGAGCGGCAGGTTATTGTTTACGGTACCGCTGAACGTGTACCGAGTTCACAGGTAATGAAGTATTTTTTGTCGCGTCCTAAAGAAAGCCAGTTGGCAGCGTGGGCGTCAGAGCAAAGCCGGCCAGTGTCTACTCGTCAGGCGTTAATGCAAAAGTTTGCCGAAATAAAACATAAGTTTGAACATGGCGAAGTGCCGTTACCTTCTTTTTGGGGCGGTTTTTTGGTAAAACCGCATAAAATTGAATTCTGGCAAGGCGGTGAGCACCGCCTGCACGATCGCTTTATGTACACTAAACAAAGCGATAACAGCTGGAATATAGACAGGTTATGCCCTTAACGGACAACACTGTTCTCAATGACACTGCTGCGGCGCAAAATGCTGGCAGTAGTGGTTTCAAATTGTTCGATACCCACTGTCACTTTGATTTACCTGAACTGGCAATACAGCAAGCTCTGCACTGGCAACAGGCACAGCTTGCCGGTGTTGCAGCTTTAGTTATCCCCGCCGTACAACAGTCTGCCTGGCAAAATGTGCTTCAGTTACACCAGCAACAGCCACATTGGTACGTTGCTTTGGGTATTCATCCCTGGTGGGCGGCTGAGCATTCGTTAGATGCGGTGGTTGAGCTTAATAAGCTCCTGATAGCAAATGATACTGCAGTTGTTGCTGTTGGTGAAATTGGACTAGATTATGCGCTAGCTGAAAACAGCTTCGATATTCAGCAACAGCTATTTGTTGAACAATTGGCACTGGCAAAACAACACCATAAGCCGGTTATCCTGCATCATCGCAAAAGTCAGCCGCAACTGCTGGCTGAGCTAAAGCGGCAGCAGTTTAATGAGGGGGGTATTTTGCATGCCTTTTCTGGAAGTCAGCAGCAAGCTATGGCGTTTGTTGATTTGGGCTTTAAATTGGGTATTGGTGGCACTATTACCTATGAGCGAGCCAGTAAAACCCGTAATACGGTGCAAAAACTACCATTAAACTGTTTTGTATTAGAAACCGATGCGCCTGCTATGCCATTAGCCGGTTTTCAGGGCGAGGTAAATACTCCCGCTCAATTGGCAAGAGTGTTTAGCGCGTTATGTCAGCTAAGAAAAGAGTCTCCAGAGGTTATTGCTCAGCAACTTTGGCAAAATAGTAGCAATGTATTAAGACTTCGGTCCTCGTAGTCGCAATGACTGGCGTGACAAACGCGAAAATCCTCGGCGTAATAAAAAACCAACTGCCCCAGCCAAAATTAGCATGCCTAACAACTGCTGCATTAATTGTTGCCAAGACATACTGATCTGGTTTAGTGATGTATCCAGCCTTAAGCTCAGTTTCATATAGCCAAGTAGTTGCTGATCCTTGGTAATAGGCTGCACCATGGCTTGTAGTTGTTCTTTCTGGTTGGGTCCATATAGCAAACGTGCCGGGGCGCTGTTTTCTGACCAGCTCATACGAACGCCGTTGGCATCATATACCACAACATCGTACAAATAAGGACTGGCGGCAATGTGCTGAGTAAGCTGTTCCAGCCCGTCCAGCTCATCATGTTCAATCAAATAGGCCGCAGTGTGAGACAAGGCGGTAAGCGTTTCGCGCATTAACTGGCTACTTTGTTGCTGCAGTAACAGTTTGCCTTGTTGTTGCGTTAATACCCAGCTATGTAATAGCAACCAAATACCCATTACTGCAATAGCAATTTGCAGCAGCTTAATAGTGCTTGAAGTACTGCTCGGTATTGGGATATGGTTCTGCATAATTTCCATCAAGCACTGGCTAAAATAGTAGTTGCTACATTAAAATAACGTCGTAAAGGCGTGTAGCATGCCATGGCTGTGCTGCCAAGTATAGGTACTAGCGTGTCGTTTTTTTATCAGATCCCAACTATTCATCAACAGATTGAGTCGCCCCTTGATCTGCTAACTACTAACAATCACTACGCGCTACTTTGTCAGCAAGATACTGTTTTACTGCATAGTAATCATGTTTTGTCGCTACCAGAAGGTGCAGCATTTCCCATTTGCTCGAACTCAACAACAAACGTGATACGTCTATTCGGCGATGGGCTTATCTGGACGGCTATGGTTTCACTGTTTAAGCATCTAAGCCCCGATACCGCAATATCTTGCCGCTTGTATCAACCGCATCCTGAATTGGATAGGGCATTGGAGCTACAGCTTACGCAACCTCTGACGATAGACTTGCAGCAACAACTTACTGATTTGGCACAGCGACTGAATATTGAATTGGTGTATTTGAGCGCCCGGCCAACGTTAAATCTGCCTGGTTTACTTGTTATGGATATGGACTCGACAGCAATACAGATTGAATGTATTGATGAAATAGCAAAATTGGCCGGAGTAGGTGAGCAGGTGGCCAGTGTAACAGCCAGAGCAATGAATGGAGAGCTTGATTTTGCTCAAAGCCTTACGCAACGCGTAGCTAAACTGCAAGGGGCGCCAGAACAAGTATTACAGCAAGTATTAGACGCTGTACCCTTGATGCCAGGTTTAATACAGTTAGTCGCACACTTGAAAGCCCATAATTGGCAAGTTGCTATTGCGTCGGGTGGTTTTACTTACTTTACTGATGCGTTAAAAACACAACTGAATTTAACCGCTACCTTTGCCAATGTATTGGAAATTGCGGATGGCCTGCTTACTGGTAAGGTATTGGGTGATATTGTTGACGCCAATACTAAAGCGCAAGTGGTGAATTTATTAGCTGCACAGTATCATATAGACGTTAGTCAGACCGTAGCTATTGGTGATGGCGCGAACGATATACCCATGCTTAACGCGGCGGCTCTAGGGGTTGCATTTCATGCTAAACCCAAGGTACAGGCGCAGGCCAAGGCGGCTATTCGTCAAGGTTCTTTGTTGCAACTCTTGTACTTACTAGACTAAGCATGAAGCATCAGCAAAGTTCGCATTATTTGGATTTAGGCTCATATCAACTGCATGTGCGCCGATTATTGCCGTTTCAACCGGCAAACGCTCCTGCGTTAATGTTGCATGGCGCCATTGAGAACGGCCGTATATTTTATAGTGCTTCGGGTAAGGGGCTAGGCAGCTACCTTGCCGACAATGGCTTTATGGTATATTGCCCGGATTTTGCTGGCAGGGGGTTGTCTAAACCTCATGTATCTGAAGGGTTTACGCAAAGCCAACAGCAAATGATCACCCAAGACATTCCTGCGCTTATTAACTATGTATTTGCGTTACATCAGCAACCTGTGGTGTTAGTGGCACACTCTTGGGGCGGTGTATTAGCCGCGGCGTGTTTAGCGCGATTTCCTGAGCTGGCTGCAAAAGTTGCTGTTAAAGTGTGTTTTGGCAGTAAACGGGTAATCAGCGTACAAAGCCTTGAACGAAAACTGAAGATTGACCTGGTATGGAATATCATTGCTCCTTGGCTCGGTCGCAAATATGGTTATTTCCCGGCCCGTAAATGGCGAATGGGTAATGATGATGAGCCCTACCAATTTTTACAGGATACCGTGTGTTGGATTAAAGGCGATAGCTATCAAGACATTAGTGATCATTTTGATTATGCGCACGCCAGTAAACAACTGAATTGGCCACCAGTTTGGCACTTTGCCGCCCAGAATGATCGATTATTGGGGCATCCTGACGATGTGAAAGCATTTATTGCTGAAACCTCGCAGCAAGCACGCTTTACCTTGCTAGCAAAAGATGCCGGCTATTTGCAAGATTATGACCATATTTCTATGCTAACGCATCCAAATGCGGTTGATGATCACTTTGTAGAGTTACGCGACTGGTTGCTGCAATTGAGCCAGTAAAGTCAGTTTGCGTTGGTCGTGGTTTTGAATTAAATCTGTCTTTGCGCCGAAGCGCCAAGGTAATTCGGATGAAATATCAATTGCATCAATTACGCCAGCGACACTCCAGAGTTCTTCTTCTAACTGTTTTGCTTTGTGAAGCGCGTACGCACTAATGTAGCTTAATTCTGGCGCGATAAAGTCAGTGTCAGGCCTGCCTGTACGCGACAATTGTAGTTTGTAGCAAAACAGCACATTGTGTTGCAGCGCATTAAGTACATATTCTTGCTTAGCTTGTTCAGAACTAAACTCGTAATCATAACGGCATTGCAGATTGGGTTTATCCGTTGCAGTTAAGCGACTAACGGTGATCAAAAGTTCGCTAGGTTTGGGATTATCAAACCGCTTCATTTGCTTCAATTGCTGAGCGAACTGCAGGCTGGTGGCATGATTTTGTAATATCAGACATACATCAAGTTTTGCCGGGTCTTTACTGTAAATGCTAAGCAAGGTGTGCAAACTGTTGCCTGTGCTACCTTTAGCGATAGTATCAATTTCGTAGCGAATACCTTTTCTGTGTACATAAAGTGCAAAATGGTGTTGTGAATTTAAATATAAATTACGTAGTGCAACATTTAAACCAGGGTATTTAGGACTTTCCTCAGCAAGTGTCAGCTTGGCTCGATTGTTTTGTATCAATTGCTGAAAAAATAATCTTCCTACATGTGGTTCTGTGCCTTCAGCTGCGCGTAAGTTCATAATTGTGCGACTTTTGCTAACGGCCATTACCTCGTATGGCAAAGCCTGCAGTTCATATTTACTGCTAATCTTCTGCATGTCAGGCAAATTTAGTAGCAGTAAATCACCTTTTTGAAATCTAACCGGTAAAACCGTTTCTAATTGAAACCCTTTTGACGAAAAGTCACGGCTATGTCCATTTAATTCAGCTTGATTTTCGTTGTCACTGATCGTAACTGCGGTTTTATATAGGTAGCGAGACTCCGACCGCAAGTTGACGTATTGCACTGCAACAGCCTCACAGGGCGGCTGACTTGCAAGTTTCTTATGGCCAAATTGTGCCAGTAGCTTGAGTTTTTGCTGATCAACAGGATAAGTTTGATACCAAAAAGTATTGTCACTGCCAGTGATATCCGTCAGGTTAACGATATAGCGTATATCCTGAATAAAGTTTTTAATCAGGCTACTCAGTCCTGTCTCAGTTTTTGCCTGCGTTTGTTCCGGTATGGTCGACGGAATTTCAGCCTGTGCAGCGTTAGTACGTAATAAGCTTAGATGAAACACCCGCCAGCTAGGTTTGCTGGAACCAAAGCCAAGAAATAGCTCCTTTAATGCTTCGGATTCAGAGAGTTCCTCACGCGTGGCTGAATAGTAAAATAACTTACCTTTCACCGCGTGAGTAAAGCTATATAGGGTCGTCGACATTTCCAATGACGTTTGTTGTAATAAACGCTTAAGTCGTTTTACATGACAGATACTGATAAACACTGCTTGATGTTGTTCATCAAGAAAGTACTGCCATACCGCTTTGTTATAGTCAGTGGTTAGTGCGCAAATGGGCACTGGTTGGCTATTTTTTACCGCAATAAAAACCGGTAATGTATTCGTTTTGGGTAAGTAAAACTGTTCATAACCTTTGCTCAGCATGCTTTGACTAACGTTATCAAGATTAACTTTATAACGTCTTTTGTTCGCATTGATAAAGTTTTGCAGAAATTCGACAAACTGTTGTTCGTTTTCATTTTGCTGCCGCTGCAAGCGCCAATACGTATTGTTACTTTGTTGATCGATATCGACAACTTTATAAGACACGCCATCGGCTAAACCAAGCACAAATTCTTGCTCTAGCCCGGTAAAATGGACTTTAACAATACTACCAATGACGCCTTTAATCGGTTGCTGTAACTTTATCTTACTGCCTGATACGGATAGGTCTGTTGTACTGGCGCGCACCCGCTTGGCACTATTGTCTAGCTCAAGCTCTATATCGATACTGTAATGCATACGCTCATCACGTCGGGCATTATAGTTGCCAAAGTGAATGATGGTCGCGTAGTTTGCGTCACTGCGTTCTTCGTTGTCTGGCAGTGGTGACAGCTTGGCAGTATTAGTTTGTAACGCATCGCGAACACGGTCTTCTGTTTGTTTACGATGCATTACTCGAAAATTGTTCTCGGTATTTAGTACTTCTTCATATAAACCCAGCGTAAAACTGCCATATTGTTTTAAGCCTGCTTCAAATACCTTAACCGCATTCTCATCCATGTAATGGGTTTTACCCATATAATCGTACGGCTTTACATCACCATCTACATGACCACGTAAATCAATGAAATAATTGCATGGTTGTGCCATGCGTTTCAGTTCCATTTTCAATAGGAATTGTTTTGATTTAGGCAGGTCTGACGTCAATAAACTAAATACCTGATCAAAGTCTGCTGAGTTAAGCAAACTTTTCATCCGGTCTATAACGCCGATATATTGTTGTAAATCTGCTGCTGTCATAATTCAGTCAGGTTAAATGCCAAAATACCGGCATCTTAGGGTTATAATCTGTAGTACGCTACGTTGTTACAAATTGAAAAGCAATATCCATGCCTTTCATTTGGTCTGAGAAAATAAATATGGCAAAAGTGAAAACAGCTTATGTTTGCAGCGACTGTGGCGCAGATTTTGTGCGTTGGCAAGGCCAGTGCACAGAATGTGGTGCATGGAATACGGTCAGTGAAGTCAGGTTGGGAAGCGGTAACAGTAAAAATAGCCGTTTAGAGGGGTACGCTGGGGCGGCGGTAGCCAAAGTCATGCGGCTAGATGAAGTTGACTTGCAAGAAGTGCCGCGTTTTAGTAGCGGCTTTGTTGAGTTTGACCGTGTATTGGGCGGGGGGATTGTACCAGGGTCTGCCATTTTGATTGGTGGTCATCCAGGCGCGGGTAAAAGTACTTTATTGTTGCAAATAATGTGCGGTTTGGCGCAGCAAGGTAATGCGCTTTATGTGACCGGTGAAGAGTCGTTACAGCAAGTGGCTATGCGGGCGCAGCGTTTGGGCTTGCCAACCAATGCGCTTAAAATGTTAGCAGAAACCAACGTTGAAACCATTTCTCATCTTGCGCAGCAGGAAAAACCACGCATTATTGTTATCGACTCTATTCAGGTAATGCATTTGGCCGATATTCAGTCTGCACCGGGCAGTGTGTCACAGGTGCGTGAAAGTGCTGCCTTTTTAACCCGTTTCGCCAAGCAGCATAACATAGCCATTATTATGGTGGGCCATGTTACGAAGGACGGCTCTTTGGCAGGCCCTAAAGTGTTGGAGCATTGTATTGACTGCTCGGTCATGCTTGATGGCGACAGTGACAATCGCTACCGCACCTTACGCGGAAATAAAAACCGTTTTGGGCCAGTAAACGAGCTGGGTGTTTTTGCCATGACTGGACAAGGTATGAAAGAGGTTAAGAATCCTTCTGCCATTTTCCTGACGCGTGGTAAGGAAGATCAGTCTGGCAGTATTGTTATGGTGCTTTGGGAAGGCACCCGCCCCCTATTGGTAGAGATACAGGGTTTGGTTGACTATTCCCCCCTAAACAATCCGCGTCGCGTCACGTTGGGGATGGAGCAAAACCGAATTTCAATGTTGCTGGCGGTAATGCATCGTCATGCGGGTATCCAAATGGCAGATCAAGACGTTTTTGTGAATGTGGTTGGCGGCGTTAAAGTAAATGAAACCAGCGCAGATTTAGCTACCTTACTGGCGCTAGTGTCTAGTTTTCGTGATAAAGCGCTACCAAATGACTTAGTTGTATTTGGTGAAGTAGGGCTTGCTGGTGAAATTAGACCTGTTCCCAGTGGACAGGAGCGTTTGCGAGAAGCGGCCAAGCATGGGTTTAAACGAGCAATAGTGCCGGCAGCGAATTGTCCAAAAGACCCCATCGTTGGTATGGAAGTTATTGCCGTCAGCAAGTTAGCTGAGGCGCTGGAAGCTATTTAGTCAATCAAATAACGATTATCCTTCAACGTTCTGGTTTTATTGTAATCATTGCTTGCAACAGTGCTAAAACAAACAACCCCGCAAAGGCGGGGTTGTTTTATCAGAAGGTGTTATTCTGCGGGAAGTTAAGTTTAAGTACTTGATAGGTATCTTCTTTAAGCTTGGTTAGCCCCAGTTTGTCATAGCTTTCTACCATAACTTCCAAAGCTTGCTCTACCAGTACAGAGTCTCGATAAAACTCTACAATATACTTACCGCGGTTGGCTGCAGCCAGGTAGGCTCCTCGGCGCATATAATAGTCCGCAATAAGCAGTTCATGCTGAGCAAGAGTATCTTTTATACTTAGCATGCGTTTTTTAGCTTCAGCCGCATATTTGCTTTGCGGGAAGCTTGAAATCATAATTTTAAAATCGTCAAACGCTTGGCGTGTGCTGGCTAAATCGCGGTCAGCCCGATTAATACCCATAGCGTCATGTAACGCATTTTCATCAGCTTGTAAGTTACTCAATCCCCGCATGTAATACACATAATCCAATTCAGGATGATTCGGGTTCAAACG
Organism: Rheinheimera baltica; assembly: GCF_030731985.1. NCBI lineage: Bacteria > Pseudomonadati > Pseudomonadota > Gammaproteobacteria > Chromatiales > Chromatiaceae > Rheinheimera > Rheinheimera baltica. The sequence goes on along the minus strand of NZ_JAPJDY010000005.1, from coordinate 333,986 downwards.
AATAAAACGGTCAATACTGGCAAGGGCTTTTTGCACGTCACCCGCTTTGTAATAGGCGTAAATCAAATCTAATTGTATTTGGCGGGCTAAAGGGCCAAATGGATAGCGATTTTCAACCGCAGAGAGCATTTCGATTGCTCTGTTATATAACCCTTTATCTAGCACTTCCTTTGCTTGTTGATACATGGTTTGTGCTGTTTGTGTGCTATTAGGCACGTCTTTTGGCTTGCCAGCGCAAGCTGTTAACGTTAACGCCAGCATTGAAATCAGTAAAAAATTTGCTTTCATTTAAAAATCCGTTACTACTTGAGCTAAATGGCTGTCTAGTCTGACGTAAAATCGCTAAAATACATCTTATTGCGATTCTACCCCAGACCTGCCGGGGTTGCACACAGGATAACTGCTTCCGTTATGACAAAACAGCTAAAACTTTCAGAAATTGTACCAGACCATCTTTTTGGTAAACGCTTAGATCAGGTTCTGGCAGAAATGTTCCCCGATTATTCGCGATCTCGCATAAAAGAGTGGATTTTAGCCGACGCAGTGAAAATTAGTGGCGAAGTACACAATAAACCGCGGGAAAAAATGCTTGGCGGTGAACAGATTGATATTTTGGCTGAATTGCCTGAAGACGAGCGTTTTGAAGCTGAAGCAATTGACCTGAATATTGTCTACGAAGATGAACATATCCTGGTTATCAATAAACCTGCCGGTTTAGTGGTTCACCCTGGCGCGGGCAACTCAGATGGCACTTTGCTAAATGCGTTGTTGCACCATTGCCCGGGTATTGGCGAAGTGCCGCGTGCCGGTATAATTCACCGCTTAGACAAAGATACAACCGGCTTAATGGTAGTGGCGAAAACTATTCCTGCCCAGACCCATTTGGTTGAAGCAATGCAAGCACGTGAAATTACCCGCGAGTATGAGGCCGTATGTCATGGTGCCATGACCGGTGGTGGCACAATTGATGAACCTATTGGCCGACACCCAACCAAACGCACGCACATGGCGGTAAGCCAGTCGGGTAAACCGGCCACTACACATTTTCGGGTGATGGAAAAATACCGGGCCCATACCCGGCTGCGGTTACGCCTGGAAACTGGCCGCACGCACCAAATTCGTGTACATATGACCTTTGTTAACCATCCATTGGTTGGCGATCCGGTATATGCAGGTCGGCCCCGTCCGCCGCGCAAAGCAGATGAACATTTACTTACGGTATTGCGCAATTTTAAGCGCCAGGCATTACATGCCGCTATGTTACGTTTAGCTCATCCTATTACATGCGAAATATTAGAGTGGCATGCGCCAATTCCTGATGACATGGTGCAGTTAAATGCTGCGTTGCGAGCCGACACTGAAGAGCATGGCTTAGACTACGTATAAAGTGATGACTAACCGCGCCGCGTTACTCATTCCTGACTGGCCTGCACCACAACATGTGCGTGCAGTGTGCAGCACCCGTGATGGTGGTTGCTCCACTGGTGTGTATAGCAGCCTCAATTTGGGTGAGCACGTTGCCGATATAGCCAGTGATGTTGCGCAAAACCGCTTGCGGTATCAGCAACTTGCATGCATGCCGTCTGCTCCAGTTTGGTTAAATCAGGTGCATGGTACTGATGTGATAAGGCTATCACATAACAGTGTGTCGGGGCTGAGCGCAGATGCCAGTGTTACCTCGGTAAAAGGCATAGTGAGTACCGTAATGACAGCAGACTGTTTACCACTTTTGCTATGTGATGTTGATGGTACTCAGGTGGCTGCTGTGCATGCTGGTTGGCGGGGTTTATGCCATGGCGTGATTGAAAAAACCGTAGCACATTTTAGTCAGCCGGTTAACGTGCTAGCCTATTTGGGGCCAGCTATCGGTGCTACTGCTTTTGAAGTGGGGGATGAGGTTAGAGCCGCTTTTACTGCACATTCCGCCCAAGCTGAACTGGCGTTTATAGCAAAAGCAAACCGAAAGTGGCTGGCAGATATCTATTTGTTGGCAAGGCAACGTTTAGTGCAATGTGGAGTGACACAGATTTTTGGTGGTCACTACTGTACCTATGAGCAATCAGAACTATTTTTTTCCTATCGTCGTGACGGACAAACAGGCCGGATGGCTAGTGCAATCTGGCTAGACTGATCTAAGTCAATTTTTTGACGTTTTTATGCTTGAATTTCCAGCAATAGCACCCAATCTTATGACATAACAGTGTTGTGCTTGTAGGAGCCATAAATGCGACTAGATAAATTTACCAGTAAGTTTCAAGAGGCTATTGCCGATGCGCAGTCACTGGCGCTTGGCCGGGATCAGCAGTTTATTGAACCGGTACATCTGATGTTTGCGTTGCTAAACCAGGAGGGCGGCACTGTTCGAGAGCTGTTAAATCGTCTTGCTGTTAATTTTAACGAGCTACGTTCAAAGGTTAGCCAAGTCATTGATCGTTTACCTCGGGTTGAGGGCGATGCCGCAAACCTACAGTTATCTTCTGCTACTGCGCAGTTACTGCAGCAATGCGACAAATTGGCGCAAAAACGCAAAGATCAGTTTATCTCCAGTGAGTTGTTTGTGCAGGCAGCCACTGAAGATAAGTCTGATTTGGGTAAAATTCTGCGTTTAATTGGCGTGACTAAAGAAAATGTAACGGCAGCAATAGAACATATGCGAGCAGGTCAAAAAGTTGATGACGTTAATGCTGAAGATTCCAGACAAGCACTCACCAAATATACGGTAGATTTAACAGCGCGCGCAGAGGCGGGTAAGTTAGATCCGGTGATTGGTCGGGATGAAGAGATCCGCCGCTGTATACAGGTTTTACAACGTCGAACTAAGAACAACCCTGTGCTAATTGGTGAGCCCGGTGTCGGAAAAACGGCCATTGTCGAAGGGCTGGCGCTACGTATTCTTAATAAAGAAGTGCCTGAGGGATTAAAAAACAAGCGGGTGTTGTCGCTGGATATGGGCTCGTTGTTAGCTGGCGCCAAGTACCGTGGTGAATTTGAGGAGCGGTTAAAAGCTGTGCTTAATGAACTGGCCAAAGAAGAAGGGCAGGTCATTCTGTTTATTGATGAAATTCATACCATGGTGGGCGCAGGTAAAGCTGAAGGCGCCATGGATGCGGGCAATATGTTAAAGCCTGCGCTGGCCCGTGGTGAACTACATTGTCTTGGTGCCACAACGCTGGACGAATACCGAAAATATATTGAAAAAGACGCTGCACTTGAGCGACGTTTTCAAAAAGTGTTGGTGGAAGAGCCCAGTGTTGAAGACACCATTGCCATACTGCGCGGTTTAAAAGAGCGTTATGAGTTACACCATGCAGTAGAAATCACCGATCCGGCAATTGTTGCGGCGGCCACCTTGTCGCATCGTTATGTGTCTGATAGGCAGCTACCAGATAAAGCTATTGATTTAATTGACGAAGCTGCTTCCAGTATTCGTATGCAAATGGACTCTAAACCGGAAGAACTAGATCGGTTAGAGCGGCGCATTATTCAGTTAAAACTCGAAGATAATGCTTTGGCTAAAGAGACCGACGACGCAACGAAAAAGCGCCGTGACATGATCCAGGAACAAATTCGCGAACTTGATAGTAAATACAATGAGTTGGACGAAGTTTGGGAGTCAGAGAAGGCTGCATTGCAAGGCACACAAAACATTAAAACCGAGCTGGAGCAGGCGCGTTTGGACTTAGAGGTGGCACGCCGTGCCAGCGACTTGCAGCGTATGTCTGAGCTACAATATGGTCGTATTCCTGAATTGGAGAAAAAACTCGACTTAGCGTCTCAAGCTGAAATGCATGACAACACCTTACTGCGTAACAAAGTGACCGAGCAGGAAATTGCTGATGTGTTGTCCAAAGCTACCGGCATTCCTGTGAGTAAAATGCTTGAAGGTGAACGTGACAAGTTACTACGAATGGAACTAGCACTGCACGAAAAAGTTATCGGCCAGGATGAGGCGGTTGCTGCTGTTGCTAATGCCATTCGACGCTCCCGCGCCGGCCTTTCAGATCCTAATAAACCGATAGGCTCGTTTTTATTTTTAGGCCCTACCGGGGTGGGTAAAACGGAGCTTACTAAATCACTGGCGCAGTTTCTATTTGATAGCCCTGATGCCATGGTCCGCATTGATATGTCAGAGTTTATGGAAAAGCATGCCGTATCTCGCTTAGTGGGAGCGCCACCGGGATATGTTGGTTACGAAGAAGGTGGCTATTTAACTGAAGCAGTGCGGCGTAAACCCTATTCCGTGGTGCTGTTGGATGAAGTGGAAAAAGCCCATCCGGATGTGTTTAATATCTTGCTACAAGTGTTGGACGATGGCCGGTTGACAGATGGTCAAGGCCGTACTGTCGATTTTAAAAACAGCGTTATTATTATGACGTCCAACCTGGGATCCGATCTTATTCAAGAGCATTATCGTGAGTACAGTTATGAGCAAATGAAAACGATGCTGATGGAGGTACTTACCAAGCAGTTTCGTCCGGAGTTTATCAATCGGCTGGACGAAACGGTAGTATTCCATCCATTGGATAACACGCAAATACGCAGTATTGCTAAGATCCAACTTGCGCGATTAGAGCAGCGGCTGGTAGAACGGCAATATAAATTTAATATTACAGATCTGGCATTGGATAAATTAGCCGACGTTGGCTTTGATCCACTTTATGGCGCAAGGCCATTAAAACGGGCTATACAGCAATATCTGGAAAACCCTTTGGCGCAGGCGTTGCTGCAAGGTGACGTCATGCCCGGTAGCACGATTGTTTTAGACCACAATGGTACTGAGTTTTTGGTAAGTAGCCATGTTTAAACCATGAAAGTGTGTTTGCCTCTGCCTTATAAGTGACCGTCCAGACGGTCACTTTTGCCATTAGGCTATCCATGTTAAGGTATGTCACTTATAATCATTCGTAATTCCATAACGCAGAAGTTGCTATATGACTGAGTCAAAGACTAATGACACCGCCCCACGTAAGGGCATTTTTCTGTTACCCAATTTGCTAACTACAGGGGGCTTGTTTTCCGGGTTTTATGCCATAGTCGCGTCGATGAACGGGCACTTTGAGGCCGCCGCTGTGGCTATTTTTGTCGCAATGATTTTTGATGGCTTAGATGGCCGTGTGGCTCGTTTAACCAACACGCAAAGTGAGTTTGGTGCTCAGTACGATAGTATGTCTGACATGCTGTCTTTTGGCATGGCCCCTGCGCTTGTCGCCTATAATTGGGGTTTGGCAGAATATGGCAAGTTTGGTTGGCTGGCTGCTTTTGTCTATGTGGCTTGCGCTGCACTGCGTTTGGCACGTTTTAATGCAAATTTAGGTGTTACAGACGGTCGCTTCTTTCAAGGTTTAGCTAGCCCCGCTGCAGCGGCCATTGTTGCAGGTATGGTGTGGACCGGCAGTACCTATGAAATTAATGGTGGTAATATTGGGTATTTGGTCGGGTTACTCACTATCATAACGGGTTTACTGATGGTCAGTAATTTCCGCTATAACTCGTTTAAAGATTTGAACTGGCGCGACCGTGTGTCATTTCTGACGATTCTGTTAGTGGTACTGGTATTTGTGGTTATTGCCGCGCGTCCTGCAGAAATGTTGTTTGGTATATTCTTTATTTACGCCTGTTCAGGGCCAATTACTACAATCCGCAGCGTGCGTAAGTTAAAACTCGAACATGTCGTAGGGGATTCAGATGATGCCGAGTTGGACGAGTCAGAAAAAACACCTACAGAGAATGCTGCAGCTGAGCCTTTAAAGCCAGAGGATAATAAATCCTAAAAATGGTCGTTGGTTACAAAAAACTCCGCTTTGGCGGAGTTTTTTGTAACCACACTTTTCAATAATGCGGCCGGTTTCATTGCGTGTGGTTAACCTGTTCGTTTGTCAGTTGGCGCTATAACCACTTTAGTGCTCGGTAGGTGACAAAATCATTATTTGCAGTAAGCATTCAGGCAAGTTAACGTATTGAGACATTAAATGCTTAACTTGTATTGTGATACTGTTGAAATTAATTGGCTAAATTCAACCTTAGTCTTGAGTTTTGTTTTCGCGCCCCAATTTCAACACAGACATTTACCTTATTAAGGAATTACCTTGGGCTCAACTTTACAACAACGCCTGGCTGTGCTTAATTCAGCGCAACATAAGCAAGCAATAGTTGGCATTAAGCACGGTATTGAACGCGAGACGTTGCGGGTAAAAGCCGATGGTAAACTTGCACTGACACCCCATGCTAAGCAATTAGGTGCGGCTTTAACGCACCCCTGGATAACAACTGACTTTTCCGAGTCCCTTCTTGAGTTTATTACACCTGCCAGTGACAAAATTGACACTACCTTAGCCCAACTGGCCGATATTCATCGTTTTGCAATTAATAATATTGATGACGAGCAATTTTGGGCAGGCAGTATGCCGTGTTTTATTAAAGAGCAAACGCAAATACCCTTTGCTCAGTACGGTAGCTCTAATGTTGGGCAGATGAAAACCTTGTATCGTAAAGGGTTACATAACCGCTATGGCAGTATGATGCAGGCGATAAGTGGCGTGCACTTTAATTTTTCATTTCCCAAAGTATTTTGGCAGCATTATCAGCAACAGCTGGAGCAGTCTGGTGAATTACAGAACTTTATTTCATCACAGTATTTATCGTTGATCCGCAATTATAAGCGCTATGTTTGGCTAATTGTTTATTTGTTTGGCGCCTCGCCGGCAATGTGTAAATCATTTTTAGAGGGGCGATCAAGCCGCTATAACTTTGCAGAGTTAGGTAAGGGGACAGTGTACTTACCTTATGCAACCTCTTTACGTATGAGTGATTTAGGCTATACCAACAGTGCACAATCCAGCCTTAATATTACTTACAATAATTTAGAGGAATATATTGCGGGTTTGCATTCCGCTATTAGTATGCCATCGGAAGAATACCGCAATATTGGTGTTAAGGTAGACGGTGAATATCAGCAACTAAACGCCAATGTCTTGCAGATTGAGAATGAATTTTACTCCACTATCAGGCCTAAACGGACTACTGAATCTGGCGAGCGGCCAACCTGTGCGCTAGCAAAGCGTGGTGTTGAATATATTGAAGTACGGGCTTTGGATGTAAATCCTTTTAGCCCCATTGGCATTAGTGCCGAGCAAATGTACTTTTTAGATGTGTTTTTACTGTACTGTTTGTTGCAGGACAGTCCGGAATTATCTGCTGCAGAGCAAGCGATAACTGAGCAGAATTTAAAGAAAGTGGTTACGGACGGCCGGCGCAATAATTTAGAGATTATGCAAAACGGCCAACCCAGATTAATGCTTGATTGGGCAGAAGAGTTGTTTGCCGATATGATGCCGGTAGCGCACTATCTTGATAGTGCGCACAACGTTAATGACTATTCTGCGGCATTAAAACAGTTTTATTTATGTTTATTAGACCCCGCTCATACACTGTCGGGCCAGGTGTTAAACCAATTGCTGGCGAAACAGCAAGATAATGGTCATTTTATGTTGCAACTGTCTGCACAATATAAACAGCAGTTATCGCAAGAGAGCTACCTGTTTTATAGTGAGCAGCAGTTTATTGAGGCAGCGACACAATCTTTAGCGCAACAATACCAAATTGAGCAGCAAGATGACGTGAGTTTCGAGCAATATATTTCTCAATACTTTGCTGAAGTGCCTGAATGCGACAATAAAAAATCGGCTACCGAGTAGGTAGCCGTAATTGGTATCCAGGGAGAATAAAACTTGGTTGCGTCCATTCACCTTGTTAGAATCAGGTGTATGAAAAAAGTTCAATTAGCATTCAAAACTACGTTAGTAGTGGTTATCTCATCGACCTTGTTGGCTGGTTGCGCTACACCACCGCCGAAAAATACCTCCAACCTGTGTGACATCTTTTTAGAACACCGCGACTGGTATAATGCAGCATCCGATATGCGTGATAAGTGGGGCGTGCCTATCCATGTTCCTATGAGCATGATGTACCAGGAAAGCAGCTTTAAACATAATGCCCAGCCACCAATGCGCTGGTTTTTGGGTTTCATTCCTTATGGTCGTGCAAGCTCAGCTTATGGCTATTCACAGGCTAAAACCGTTACCTGGGATGAATATGTTAAAGAGGCAAACCGGTTTTGGGCCAGTCGCGATAACTTTGATGATGCCATTGATTTTATGGGCTGGTATATCAGCAAGAGCCAGCGTATAAATGGTGTGTCGAAATGGGATGCTTACGCCCAATATCTTAATTATCACGAAGGATGGGGTGGTTATAAACGCGGTACCTATCGAAACAAGGCCTGGTTAGTTCAAGTGGCCAAAAAGGTTGATAGTCGGGCAAAAGACTATGCTTCGCAATTAAAAACATGTGAAGAAGATTTGCAAAGAGGCTGGTTGTGGCGCATGTTTTTTAGCTAAATTAGCGCATAAAAAAACCGGCAGAGCCGGTTTTTTACCATCGATTTAATCTTTCTTCAGGTGCGCCAATAACCGTACGCTTTTAATCATATTATCTTGTACATCTATTACTTCCATTGGATAGCCAGATAACCGAATACTAAGGTTGCCCTGAGGTATTTCTTCAAGATATTCCAGGATTAAGCCATTAAGTGTTTTGGGACCATCGGTGGGTAGTTCAAGATGCATTTCACGGTTTAAATCGCGTAAGTTAATACTGCCGTCTATCAGATAAGAGCCATCAGGCTGCGGTTTAATATCTTCGTTGCTGTCTTCTGCGATATCCGTGGTAAATTCACCCACCACTTCCTCCAAAATGTCTGCCAGTGTCACCAGCCCCTGTATATCGCCGTATTCGTCGACAACCAAACCTATACGCTCTTTAGTGCGCTGAAATTTCATCAGTTGGGTATTAAGCGGTGTTCCTTCCGGAATGAAGTAAATTTCGCTAACCGCGCGCATTAACGTCGATTTAGTCAACTGTTCTTTCAACAGTAAACGCATAAGTTCCCGAGGGTGCACAAAGCCGATGGCGTCATCAACGCTGTCACGGTAAAGCAAAATACGGCTGTACTGCACGTTAGCCAGTTGGCGTTCTATGTCTTTCCAATCGTCATTTATATCAATACCGACAATTTCATTGCGCGGCACCATAATATCTTCAACGGTGGCGTTTTCTAAATCCAATACGCCTACCAACATACTTTGGTGCTGCTCAGGGATTAACGCCCCTGCCTCATGCACAACTGTACGTAATTCTTCAGCACTTAAGCTATTGCCTTGATGTTTTTCCGGGCTAATTCCCATTACCGCGAGGATGCCATTAGTAATGAAGTTCACCAGCCATACCAATGGGTAGAATATTTTTAGCAGTGGTTTTAACAATGCTGAGCTTGGAAACGCCACGCGTTCGGGGTGCAATGCTGCGATAGTTTTAGGCGTAACTTCAGCAAATACTAGCACGACCATTGTCAGCGCGACCGTCGCGATGGCAATACCAACGTCGCCATATAAGCGCATGCCAATAATAGTTGCTATAGCCGAGGCGGCGATATTAACCAGATTATTGCCAATAAGAATAAGGCCAATTAAGCGATCAGGCCGTTTTAACAGGTCGCTGACCCGAATAGCGCCCTTATGATTCTCGTTTGTTAAATGCTTTAAACGATAAGGGTTAACAGACATCATGCCTGTTTCTGATCCTGAGAAATAGGCAGAGATGAATAGAAGTACGCCTAAAATAATAAACAGCGTACTCGTCGATATGTCGTCCAAGAGTAAATTACCTGTATTGCCAAACACCTGTACTTGATATTACGAAGTGTCTGTTGAGTCAAGGGTTAAAGTGTATTAAGCAGCACTTCGCGGACAAAACGGCTGCCAAAATAGCCTAGTGTTAACAAGGTGGCACCGCTGATGGTTAAAATATTGGCTGTTTTACCGCGCCAACCTTTACGGGCATGCCCCCAGCACAGTACAGAAAATACTATGAAGCCGAGTAAGCTAAACACATTTTTATGCAAATTTTCTCGTGCAAGCCAGTTATCCATAAACAGTGCCGCTACCAATAGCGCCAAACCCAGCAATACGGTGCCGGCCAACAACAGACGAAACTGCAAAACTTCAGCTTGAACAAGCGGCGGCATATGGCGTGTCATTGCTGCAAAATCTTTTTGTTTTAATTTATTGTTGATATAGCTCACTTGAAACGAATACAGCATCGCCATAATCAGAATGGCGTAAGCAATGAACGCCAGTAATATATGTACCAGCAAGCCAATATTCTGCTCAAAATGCTGTAACTGGATACTGTGTGGTAACGTTAGTACTGCTAGCTGCACCAGCGCAGCAAAGCCATACACCACCGGTAATAGTAAAATTGTTGGCGTGCGAAGTGCTGTTAACGTTACAGCCATAGTAATAAGCCAACACACCAGGGAGCTGACATTTAGCAGGCTAAAATTTTGACCCTGATCGGTAAATAACATGCCAGCCAGTACCAGCATATGCAGAACCAAACCGGCTACTGCAGCGCTAAAGGTGGTTTTGAAGTGTGGTCCCTGCGGATGAAATATGCGCAACAACACTGAACCGGTGGCAACCAGATATGCAATTAAAGCCAGTGCAGTTAGCAACGCCGTGGACATCTGTGGTATTTCCTTTCATTTCGATGACTTGATATTGTATTGCAACTTTCACCATATGCCCAGCGCTGTAGTCAACAGTTTCTTAACGGCTGCTTATGGCGGCAGTCTTTGATATAATCGATTACATTATCGCAGCTGAGTGCAAAATCATGTTTGAAAACCTTTCTGATCGTTTAAGTGCCACGTTAAAAAACATTACCGGCCGCGGGCGATTAACTGAAGACAATATTAAAGATACCCTGCGCGAAGTGCGTATGGCATTACTAGAAGCCGATGTGGCACTGCCAGTAGTGCGGGATTTTGTTGCTACCGTTAAAGAGCGTTCTGTCGGGCTTGAAGTCAGTAAAAGCTTAACACCAGGGCAGGAGTTTCTAAAAATTGTCCGTAAAGCCTTAGAAGAGGCCATGGGCGACGCAAATGAAGAACTGGCATTAAATACACAGCCACCTGCTGTAGTTATGATGGCAGGCTTACAAGGTGCCGGTAAGACGACCTCTGTAGGAAAACTGGCCAAGTTTTTAACTGAACGGAAAAAGAAAAAAGTATTAGTGGTGTCAGCGGACGTTTACCGCCCTGCGGCAATTAAACAGTTGGAAACGCTAGCTAAAGATATTGGTGTTGAGTTTTTCCCCAGCGATATTTCGCAAAAGCCAGTTGATATTGTTAACGCGGCTATTGCTCATGCGCGCACGCGCATTTTTGATGTGCTGTTGGTTGATACCGCCGGTCGTCTTCACGTTGACAGTGAGATGATGGACGAAATTAAAGCTTTGCATAGCGCAGTAAAACCCATTGAGACGCTGTTTGTTGTTGACGCAATGACCGGCCAGGATGCAGCCAACACAGCTAAAGCCTTTAATGATGCTCTGCCACTGACGGGCGTTATTTTAACCAAGGCCGATGGTGACGCGCGCGGTGGTGCGGCGTTGTCAATCCGGCATATTACGGGTAAGCCAATCAAATTTATTGGTACCGGTGAAAAAACGGATGCATTAGAGCCGTTTCATCCCGACCGCATAGCTTCCCGTATTTTAGGTATGGGCGATGTGCTGAGCCTGATTGAAGAGCTTGAGCAGAAAGTCGATAAAGACAAAGCCGCCAAAATGGCGCAAAAAATGATGAAGGGTAAAGGCTTTTCACTAGAAGACTTTCGTGAACAGCTGGTGCAAATGCGTGGTATGGGCGGCATGATGTCTATGATGGACAAGCTGCCGGGCATGAAAAACTTACCTGCCGGTGCCATGAACCAAATGGGCGATAAGCAGTTTGTGAAAATGGAAGCCATTATCAATTCAATGACGCCAAAAGAGCGAGAATTTCCAGACTTACTAAAAGGCTCGCGTAAAAAACGTATCGCCGCAGGTTCTGGCACACAGGTGCAGGATATTAATCAGCTGCTGAAACAATTTACCCAGATGCAAAAGATGATGAAGCAGATGTCAGGTAAAGGCGGCTTAATGAAGATGATGCGTGGCATGGGCGGAAAGCTTCCTCCCGGTATGCTACCACCGCGCTAAGGCGTTAGTTTGATCCGAAAAACCGGCTTTATGCCTAATGCCGTTCACTTAAGGTGAGCGGCATTTTTACTTTTAGCCACCGGGTAGCGATTTTTCGATACCTTTAGCGTCCTTGGATAACTGCGTTCTCGCTTTCCTTCAAGCTTGAATTGACTGGCATTTTTTTCTATTTCCAAGATGAATCCGGGCACATTACCCGGCGCATAAATTGGCATCAGAGTGAGCTTGTGGATGATGTGCGATGAGGCATCTCTAAAGCTCAGTTGGTTTGGGAATACCCTTTTAAGGGACTTGGCCATCAATACCATTTTGTATCGAATTAAATTGTAAGCGAGCAACACCCCCCATAGCTCCTGCCGGATAAGCTCTGGCAGGTTGCTACGTAACGTAAACCGGCTTGCCAACAGATGCTGTTTCATTTCACGGTAGCCCATTTCAATTTCCCAGCGATGACCATAAAGGTCCACAATCTCGGCGGCAGGATAAGCCATAGGGTCTAGCATGGACGTGAGTATCCTTACCTCTTTTCCTTTGATTTGCTTAGTCAGCAGTCGTGCTTCGAGGGTCAGGGGTAACTCAGGTCGCTTCTTTCTGGCCTGCGGTGTGGTTGTCAGACGGATGAGTTTATCGTGTCGGCCAAGACTTTTGATTTCTTCATACTGTACGTTCTTTTTCAGTGGCAATAACCAATGTGTATTGGTGCCTTTTTGCTGCCAGTCATGCAGCAACCCCAGCGAGTAAAAACCTTTATCGAACAGAGTCAGGCTATTATCCGGTAAACGCGTTGTGAGCTCAGCGGCCAGGTTCATCTCACTTTCACACACACTGTCAAATGCGCTATCGAGGATTAAATGACTGCTAAGCTCCATCAGGCAAACCATGCGTACCTGAGGGTAACCAGCTTCACTGGCCTTATTCGCCGTCCTGGCAAACTCGGTACTGTTTTCTTGGCTATCTGGTGTACGCCATACCACGCCATCAACGCCAAACAGATTCAGTGCGCACCAGTGGGGATGTTCCGCCCGCTCATGCCACGTCTTTGCTGACAGGTGAAATACATCGCGAACCACAGCACTGCCTAATTTCTTTCTGGCTTGGGTCACGGCACTGCGTGCGACGTAATCCACGTCCTGCGGCAACACAATATCCAACTTATTAATTAACTGACGTACCGATTCAGTGCGAAAGAGCGACATCCCTATCACCGCCCAAATCATGGCATCCATGGGGAGTTTGCGTTTGCGCAAGGTGGCAACGCCGTTGGAAGCCAGGCAAGACTGGATAATATCGGGTTCCAGAACATCGGACAGCGATGCAAATTCGGTAAGGCGGTTGATTGACGTGCGTGCTAATGCTTCTGACAGTTCCATAAAAAAATCCGATGGCTTAATGGCTCATCGGATTCTTACATCTACACAGGATCGGTCAACCGATCAGGAAAATATTTCTTAACTGATCGGCATTAGGCTTTATGCCGGTTTTTTTGTCAGCAATATCTCACAGCAACTGGCGACTTTTACTCTGGTTCGCTTAGCGCGATAAGCGTATGTTAACTACATGTAAGACCACGGAGGGTTTTGTATGCAGGCAACACTGAGCCAGCTTTTACACATTCACCAAATAATTGACCCAATCGACGATATAATTTCACTGTGTCAGCGCAGCTGCGAGCTGCTAGCACAGGTGCTGCACCTGCCAGATCAGGTGTTATATCTTAATAACACCAACAATCAGTTACAACAAGTTGCAGCGGCCGGAGCCAAGTTTGCCCCTGGCACGGGCGTGTTGTCACCACTTTGCCTGGCGCATGCCGAGGGGGTTGTCGGTCAGGCAGCTTTGCACGCGCGCAGTTTGTGCATTACTGATACCAGACTTATACCCAACTATGTTTGTGACGACGCCAGCCGCTCGGCTGAGCTTAGTGTGCCCATTGTGTATCAGGGCGAAATAATAGGCGTACTTGATGCTGAACATGCCCAAGCGGGTTTTTTCGGACAGGCTCAGCAGCAATTCACCGAAGCATTCGCTGCCATTCTTGGGCCACGGCTTGCTAACTTAATTGTCCGCCCACGTATGACAAGCCGCCAGCCGTTTTTTAGCGCTGGCTCGCGTGGTGAGCAACAACACTCAATAGTCGCTGAAAACTGGCTTACGCAGGCGGAGTTCAATAGTACTTTACTGCAGGCATTAAAGCATTTCTACACCCATAGGCGTTGGCAGAGGTTGCCCTTACAACGCCTGGCTTTACTGCAGCAAACTAAGGCAAATACTGCTTTAGCGCAGGGCGCATTGAAGCATCAGCTGGTTGAAGCGATCGCAGTTATGCGTCAACACACTGCAACGGCGTTGTGGGGAAATATCTTACATGCGCGTTACATAGACAAGCAGGACCAATTATCGTTAGCGGACCAGCAGTATATGGCATTTAGTACGCTGCGCCGCCATCAGCAGCTGGCCCAGCAACATTTGCTGCAGCAGTTATGGCAGATGGAACTGTTGTCGCGTTAATTTAAATGAGCACTTTGTTAGCATTTTGTTTGGCCTGGCTTGGTTAAACTGAGCTTGAGTAGACAAATCGCAACAAGGAGGCTCAGATGAAACTGCTTTTAATCGCTACAACATTAACTACCATTGGACTGACTTTGCCGTTACAAGCTGCCCAATACGATTTACCCTTTAAAGGGCAACATTTTGCCGACACAGAAAAAGTGTTTACCCGTGATCATGCTGTAACTACGTCGCAGGAGTATGGCTATGACTTTGGAGGTCGCCGCTACGACTTTGACAATTCACGCTGGACATCGGTAACCACTACACTCGATGCCTACAACGCCAGCCCTACCAACAATAAATACATGATTTACAACAAACCGCTGCACGCAATGCGCGCGGGTAAAGTGGTGGGATGTTGGCGCAATGCACCGGAAAACCCAAGGCCAAAATTGTCAGGGGATTCAGAACTTACTCGCCCATGGCTGCATGCTAATTTTAAGTCCGGTTTAATACCCGGTGGTGGCAACATGTTGTGGGTTGAGCATGACGATGGCACTCGTATGTTATATGCACACATGATACCCGGAAGTATAAGCTCGCGGCTTTGCCCTCACAGTGACAATCTGTTCCCTGCTCCTAAGGGCAGCAATAGTGAGTTTATCTATGTCGGCGTAGAGCCTGCGCAACAGGCTATGATCAGCAAGGGCCAATATCTTGGCCGGGTCGGTAATAGTGGCAGTTCAACTGGGCCACATCTGCATGTACATTTGCAAAATAGCAGTGGTGTTGGCCAGCCAATAGTATTTAACCGCGGTATTGCCACAGTGCCTTATAATACTAAACCTTATGGCGATAGCTGGAAGAGTTTCGCAGGCAGTACTATTCCGCAGGGGAGCCAGCTGATTTGGGCTCCCAGAACGGTAACCACACGTTATGCGCGGCACGCAGTTAAAAGTGAGGCCTATCAGGGGGTGTTTCAGCATCTGGCAGATTCTGGCTTTAAACCAAGCTGGCTGGATGGTTATAATGTCAGTGGCAGTGTGTTTTACAATATGGTGTGGCAACCGTCTAATCTGGCAACGCTTTGTCGCAATCTGGGCCAAGTAACCTAAGTTGAATGGCAGCGCTGGTTTTGGCTTGCGCTGTCTGTTATTTCAGATGACTGATTATTGATGAGAATTTATGATAGCAACTAGTACACAACACGTTATTGCACAAAGTGACTTTTACCTTGAGCCTGAGCTTTTTTATGTTGTGCAGGTAAGTAAGGTGAACACGCCAGGCCTTCACCGATTGGTGTGCCAGGATGAAAAAGAAACAACAGTGATAACCACCGAAGCGGGTCTGGCTGATCTTGATGTGATTGCCCGTAATAAAGAGCAGTGGAACCTATTCGTGATTAACTGCGCCAACCCGTTCTACTGTGTCGGCTTCTTAACCGCCATTTCTACCGCCATGACAAATGCAGGCGTGGATATTTTGCTCACATCTACTTTTAGCCGTGATTTGGTATTTGTGCCGCAACAACATAGTGCCCAGGCAACAGAGTTGCTGCTACAGTTGGGGTTTCGCCAGCAACAAACCATTCCGGCATAGTTGCAGCACCTAAGCCAAAACAGGGCTAAAGCCGCGAAATACCTTGCAATTGCGCTCTAAATCAGTAAAATGCTGCAGCCCTTCAGTCTGACTGGAGGTGTTGTTATTTTTTATAAAACCTGAACGATAAAATTAGAGGGCCTTATGGTAACTATTCGTTTACAACGTGGTGGCGCGAAAAAGCGTCCATTTTACCAAGTTGTGGTAGCGGACAGCCGTTTTGCTCGTGATGGCCGCTTTATTGAGCGCGTGGGTTTCTTTAACCCAATCGCTGGCGGTACTGAAGAGAAACTGCGTCTGGACCTGGATCGCGTTAATCACTGGGTAGCACAAGGTGCTTCACTGAGTGATCGCGTTGCAAATCTGGTAAAAACTGCTGAGAAAGCATCTGCTTAATTAGCAAAAGGTCGTGTGGAGTAGTCAGCTTGAGTGAGAAAGATTTAGTCGTTCTTGGCAAATTTGGTGCAGTTTATGGCATCAATGGCTGGCTGAAAGTTAATGCTTACACCGACTTCCCGGAAGGGATTTTTGATTACACACCCTGGCAAGTTAACTATCAGGGTAACTGGCAACCAATGCAGGTTTCCAGCTGGAAGCGCCATGGTAATGGCCTGATAGCGAAACTGGACGGCGTCAATGATCGTGATCTGGCACAGCGTTATGTTAATGCTGATATTGCCGTAGCAAGCCACGCACTGCCTTCGTTAGAAGACGGTGATTATTACTGGAAAGACCTGATGGGCCTGGCAGTAATAAACGTAGCAGGTTACCACTTAGGTGAAGTGACCGACATGATGGAAACTGGCTCTAACGACGTTCTCGTGGTTAAGGCTAATCGTACCGATGCATTTGGTCAGAAAGAAAGGTTGTTGCCGTTTTTAGTTGATACTGTAATTAAAAGCGTCGATTTAACCGAGCGTCGCATTATCGTAGACTGGGACCCGGCGTTTTAATGCCTGAGAACAATAAGTTGTGGATTGGCGTAGTATCGTTATTTCCGCAGATGTTTGAAGCAATAACGCAATATGGGGTAACCGGCCGGGCTGTAAAGCAAGGTATTATACAGTTGCAATGCTGGAATCCGCGGGATTACGCCACGGACAAGCATCGCACCGTTGATGACCGGCCTTATGGTGGTGGCCCAGGTATGCTGATGATGGTGCAGCCGCTAAGTGACGCAATACGCGCTGCTAAGCAAGCTGCAGGTGAGGGTGTTCACACGGTGTATTTGTCGCCGCAAGGCCGCAAGCTAGACCAGCAAGGTGTCACTGAACTGGCGCAACGTTCTAAGCTATTGTTAGTAGCTGGCCGTTATGAAGGCATTGATGAGCGCGTAATAGAAAGCGAAATTGACGAAGAATGGTCAATTGGTGATTACGTGTTAAGTGGCGGTGAATTGCCGGCGATGACACTGATAGATTCAGTTTCTCGTTTAGTACCTGGTGTACTTGGGCATGACCAATCAGCAGAGCAGGATTCATTTGCATCCGGTTTGCTTGATTGTCCGCACTATACAAGGCCTGAAGTGTTATCAGACAAACAGGTGCCATCAGTATTACTGAGTGGTAACCATGAAAATATACGACGCTGGCGTTTAAAGCAGTCTCTTGGGAGAACCTGGCTTAGACGACCGGATATGTTAAATTTCCTGGCTCTGACTGAGGAGCAACGACGGTTACTGGCTGAGTTCCAACGTGAACATCAGCAAGAGTGCCGGACGGGGCAGCAAGAAGACAGTTAATCCAGGTAAAGTGAGATTGTTATGAGCAAAGTTAGCCAAAACATTATCAAAATGCTTGAAGATGAGCAGTTAAAGCAAGACGTTCCAGCGTTCGCGCCGGGCGATACTGTTGTCGTTCAAGTAAAAGTAACTGAAGGTGATAAAACGCGTCTGCAAGCTTTTGAAGGCGTAGTTATCGCAAAACGTAACCGTGGTCTGCACTCTGCATTCACAGTACGTAAAATCTCTAATGGCGAAGGTGTTGAGCGTGTATTCCAGACGCACAGCCCAATGGTAGATAGTATCACTGTTAAACGTCGTGGTGCTGTTCGCCGTGCTAAGCTTTACTACTTACGCGATCGTTCAGGTAAATCAGCGCGTATCCGCGAAAAGCTTAACTAAGCTACTGTTTAAAGGCCGACTCTTGTCGGCCTTTTTTCTTTGTGGCATGGTATTGCTATGACCACACAGCCCGCTCCCTTAGCCGAACCCATTCTTAGCCTGCTTGAAGGCCAGTTACTTAGTATAATTCTGGCGTATACCCCTGCGGATCATGTAATCGAAGAGCATTACTTGCTACGGCGATTAGGTCTAAAATTACAAACTGAGATGGCCGTTAGTGAAGATCTCGCGCGATTTCAGCAACACTTTGTGTTGTACCATTTGTTATATCGCATTCAACGGCAGTTGCTTGCACAGCAGCAGGGTTTTCTAAATATAGGCCTGGCCAAAGTGCAATTTTTAGCCATTACACAGGCACCTCAACAGCATAGCGATATTGGCCGGCGCGACTATTATCTGGACTGGTACAATTTCTACAGCATGACAGAGCAATTACTTGAGCAGCAACTAGAGGCGTTTTGGCAGTATGTCGATACACGGCAGACGACATTAAATAATGTGCCTGAGCAGCATGCTCGCAGCCTGCTTGACCTACCAAAAGATTTTAGCCTTATACAGTTAAAGAAAGCCTATCGGGTTAAAGCCTTACTGCTACATCCCGACCGTGGAGGCGATCAGCAGCAATTTATTCTGTTACGACAGGCTTATCAGCAACTTTTGCTGCTTTTTTAGGCTTTATGTGTAAGTTAAATTGTACAGTTTTCAGTATTGAAAATTAATTGCTCACATCTTGATTTTATTGGCTTAGACTGGGTTGACGCTTAAGGCTTGTATCTTTACTATGTGCAAACTGTATTTAA
The DNA here is from genome assembly GCF_030731985.1 of Rheinheimera baltica. Classification (NCBI taxonomy): domain Bacteria; kingdom Pseudomonadati; phylum Pseudomonadota; class Gammaproteobacteria; order Chromatiales; family Chromatiaceae; genus Rheinheimera; species Rheinheimera baltica. The sequence continues at coordinate 314,876 of NZ_JAPJDY010000005.1, read as the reverse complement.
TTAAATACGTGTTGTATTTATAAGTTTACACTTTAGCGCAGCTTAGCAAGGTCAGCGTTTTTACCTATGCTTTATAGCTACAGCACGGCATTGTGGAGTTTAAGCATGAGTATGAAAGTTGATGATTTACGTATTGTGGCGGAAAAGCCGTTAAGTCCGCCGGCAGTGTTAAAAAAAGTCCTGCCGTTGTCAGAGCAAGGCGCAGAGTTTGTGCAGCGGGCGAGAAATGACATCGCTAACATTGTGCATGGCCGGGATAAGCGGTTATTGATAGTAACTGGCCCGTGTTCTATTCATGATCCCGTTGCGGCCATTGAGTATGCACAAAGGCTAAAACAGTTACAGGTTGAGTATGCCGATAGTCTGTACATAGTGATGCGGGTATATTTTGAAAAACCACGCACTACGGTAGGCTGGAAAGGCTTTATTAATGATCCACATTTGGACGACTCGTTCGATTTGGAAACCGGCTTAACCTGGGGGCGTGAGCTATTGCTAAAAATGGTAGAGATGGAATTACCTACCGCCACCGAAGCGCTGGATCCAATAAGCCCCCAGTATCTATCAGACTTAATTAGTTGGTCAGCTATCGGCGCGCGCACGGTGGAATCGCAAACCCATCGAGAGATGGCCAGTGGATTATCAATGCCGGTAGGTTTTAAAAATGGTACTGATGGCAACTTAAATATTGCATTAAATGCCCTGCAATCTGCAGCCAGTGGTCATAGCTTTATTGGTATTAATCAGCGCGGTGAAGTCAGTCTGGTGCAAACTGCGGGTAATCCGGATGGTCATATTATTCTGCGCGGTGGTGCAAAACCGAACTACGACGAGCATAGTATTGGCGAAGCCCTGGCCAAGTTGGACAAACTAAAACTACCGCGCGGCATCGTCGTTGATTGTAGCCACGGCAACTCTAACAAAGACCATAACCGCCAGGGCGAAGTCGCTCACAATGTGCTGGCGCAGCGTCTGGCCGGCAATGATGCCATTATAGGCATTATGCTGGAAAGCCATCTTCATGCTGGTCGCCAGGACCTGGTTGATGGTAAAGCAGATAAGTATGGCGTGTCCGTTACCGATGCATGTATCGATTGGGATGCAACGGCAAAGCTGCTGGCAAGTTTGCACCAGCAAATGCAACCGGCGGTAGCGGCGGCGTAATATGATAAAGCTCGAAGCACAGCAAGCACTTGCACCTTTACGTGAGCAAATTGACAGTATAGATAGCCAGTTGGTTGCCTTGCTGGCGAAGCGAGCCAAGGTTACTGCTCAAGTTGGTAAAATAAAGCAGCAGTATGCGCTACCGGTGTATGTGCCGGAGCGTGAACAAGCGCTATTAACTGCGCGGCGAGAGCAAGCCGAAGCGCTGGGCGTTTCGGCTGATTTAACTGAAGACGTGTTGCGACGCGTTATGCGCGAGTCATACCAAACGCAAGAAAGTGGTTTTGTTTGCTGCAAAGACGGTGGCGGCAAAGTGGTCGTTGTTGGTGGTGCTGGTGCATTAGGTGCTCGCTTTGTCAGTTTGTTTCGGCGCTCTGGCTATGAGGTTGTTGTGTTGGAACAGCAAGATTGGCCAAATGCGGAATCGCTTTGTTCAAATGCCGTATTGGTATTGATGGCGGTCCCTATTACGCTGACCGTGCAGCTGATTAATAAGTTGCCTGTGCTTGGGGCTAACTGTGTTCTGGCAGATTTAACCAGTATTAAAGCTGAACCGTTGCAGGCGATGCAGGTTAAACACCATGGGCCGGTGCTAGGCTTGCACCCTATGTTTGGCCCTGACATTACCAATTTGGTGAAGCAAGTCGTTGTGGTATGTCATGGTAATCAGGTGGAAGGTTATCAGTGGCTATTACAACAATTAACGGTATGGGGCGCCGAACTTACTGAAAAAACAGCTGCAGAGCATGATAGGGCAATGCAACTTATTCAGGCGATGCGACATTTTTCGTCGTTGGTTTACGGCGTGCATTTGGCTGATGAAAATGCTGACTTAAATGAATTGCTGCAGCTAAGCTCACCAATATACCGGCTGGAACTGGCAATGGTTGGACGTTTGTTTGCCCAAAATGCTGAATTGTATGCAGATATAATGTTGTCCTCCTGTGATGTCGCGACTTTGCTTGAGCGTTACCAGCAGCGCTTTAGCGAGTTACTTGAATTGCTCAAACACAAAGATAAAGCGGGTTTAATGGCGCAGTTTGGTAAAGGGCAGCAGTTCTTTGGACAGCTAGCCGGGCAATTTTTGCACGAGAGTAAGCAATTACTGCAAAAAGCTGCCGATAGCCGCAGTTAAATTTGCCCTAACAACAGATACTGTCAAAGGGCGGCTTCCTTACGGCGGCTTTTTCAAGTAGTAGTCTGATTGTTAGTTATTTTTTAATTTCGCTATAACCTGGCTTAACTTCATAGCATTTGAGCCTTTAAACAACACTATGTCACCACTGATAAGCGCTGAACTGAGTAATTCTGGCAAGGTGGCGGTATCTGGCAAAATTGCGCCCTGAATATTGTCAGGTAGCAGCGGCCATAACGCGGCCATGTTTTTACCCACCAAAAACACTTTATTTACGCCGGCGGCCAAAAGTGGTTTTAGTAAATCGCGGTGCAGTTTCTCCGATTGCGTGCCAAGTTCCAGCATGTCTGCCAATACGGCTATGGCACGACAATCGCGTTGTTGGCTATTTTGATGCTGGGTATATTGATACAGCAATTCCAGGCTTGCTTTCATCGAGGCTGGGTTTGCATTGTAAGACTCGTCCAATAGCACAACGTTTTTTCCTGCTATTTCAATCTCGATTCTTTCGCCCTTACCTGCTTCAGGGCTAAAGCGTTGCAGATACAAAGCATGCTGCTGCCAATTCATTCCCAGTTGCCGCAGCGCGATTAATACCGCCATACTGTTTAACACCAGGTGCTTGCCAAGTTGCCCCATGTTGTAGTGAAACGCCGTACCAAAAACGCTGATCTCAACCTGTCCTGTGGCAAAGTTGTAACTGCGTAACCGAACATCTGCAAGCACACTTTCACCATATAGAATAACCTGAACACTACTATTGCGCGCTTTCATTAGTACAAAATCCAGGCACGGCATATCAGCATTAATAATGGCTGTGCCACCTGCAGGCATGTTGTAAAACAGCGTCGATTTAAGCATGGCAATATCAGCAATATGACCAAACGACTCGGCATGAGCATTAGATAAAGAGGTGAAAATGGCAATATTTGGCCGGACGTAAAACTGGTGATGTTCGAACTTTTGCGACGCCGATACTTCCAGTACGGCATGGTTTGCACCTTGCAGTTTAGTTAGGCTATGTAGCGAGTCTTGAAATAAGTTTCTGTTTTTGCCTTTGGTGACGAATAAGTCGCCGGTGTTAGGGTTAAGCGAAAGCGCTTGCTGTAACATCATAACTGTGCTGGATTTTCCCGCTGAGCCGGTAATGCCTATTAGCCGGCACTGTGAGTAATCCCGCATAAAATTGGCGGCTTTTTTTACCAAACTAAAAGTATTATCTATCACCAGCACGTTAGCGTCGGGCACCAGCGCCAGTAGCGAGTCAGACATGGCATTAGAAACAACGAAGTTGTTATAACCCAGTTGCTGCGCTTTAGTGAGTATTTCAGCAAGGGTTTTATTCGCCTGATTATGTTGCTCTTTGGGCCAACTTTCGTCACGCAGAACAAAAAAACTGTCCGGCCGATAATCATGAAACGAGGAGCTAAAACCTGCGCAAGGTGCAGCAGTCTCACCTTGATAGAAATACAAGCCATCAGCTGCAATGTGAGCAAGCCATTGACTAATACTCAGTCGCTGATTGTCATCCTCTTCATCAACCTTAAAAGGTTGAGCAATAACGGAGTGTTCAGTATCGACCAAGCGCACTTGAAAATCGGTTAGTTTGTTGTCGGTAAGTATTTTTTGCGCGACACTTTGCCACCCATCGCCGTTATCAACCAATGATACAATCAGGCTTTGGGGTGCAGCGCCTAGCTTTTGGTATCGCCCGGGAGAATTAAACACAAAATTACCAATAGAGTAAAAAATCTGGCCAGAGCCAAACTGTTCGATCGTATCGGCTGTGTGGCTACCATGAGCAATAATATAATCAGCGCCAGCGGCGACCATTTCGCGGCACCACTCTTGCTGTTTTACCGTTACCGGCTTGTAGTCAATACCTTGCCAATGTGGGCACATGATAATGGTTGCATCTGGCTCATCGTCTCTAAGTTGCATTAGGGTATCAGCCCAGTACTCGCTGTCTGCATCGGCCACGCCGGCGCTATTGTCGCTGGCAAAAAATCCATAGTCACGGTAGCGCTTGCCAGCCAACATGGCATTGAAAATATAGATTTTTTTAGCGCAATCTGTTGGGTGGTTAATGATGTAAGGTAGGGTGGCGCGTTGTTGGTTTTGTCCCGCACCTATTACGACAATGCCGGCTTGCTCTAGCTGGGTAATCATATCCAACAGCGCATCGGCACCAAAATCCATGCTGTGGTTATTAGCCAGCATCACTGCTGTTACGCCTATTTTTTTTAAGATAGGAATAAATACATCCGGGTTGTCACGTCCAGGATATTGCTTGCCTGCTATAGCTTGCGCCGGCAGACTGCTAAGCACAGCCTCAAGGTTTATAATAACTTCATTGCTGGCATCTAACGCTGGCAATACCTGGCTAAAGAATTCTTCAGGTTGTTGTTGTAGCCGGGAAAAGGCTGCAGGATAGCGTTCACTGGCGCGTTCCAGGTAGTAATACCCCAAACTGGTGTCACCACAAAAACTAATTTTGAAACTGCGAGTCATATCATTCCTCTAAACATCTTGCTTGATATCTTACCCAGCACAGCCGCTGTATCAGAGGACATTTAGTTGATTTCCTCGCGTTTTTGCTGTGCTTTTTTGCGGCGCACTATAGCATTCTAAAACCGTTTAGTGGCGTGAAAATGCATTAGGCTTCTAACTGGTAAAAGTCAGTAATTAACTTCCAGGCATGCTCTGGGGTATCAGCGTATTGGATAAGCTCAAGATCCTCCTGGCTAATTAAGCCTTCCTCTACCAGCATGTCAAAGTTAACTAGCCGCTGCCAATAGCTTTTATCATAAAGAATTACCGGTACCCGCGCCGCTTTTTTGGTTTGAATAAGCGTTAATGTCTCAAACAACTCATCCAAAGTGCCAAAACCGCCAGGGAACGCAACCAAGGCACGAGCACGCTGTAAAAAGTGCATTTTACGAATAGCAAAGTAATGAAACTGAAAACATAGTTCAGGTGTAATGTAGGGGTTAGGTTGCTGCTCTCTAGGGAGCACAATGTTTAAGCCAATACTCTTACCTCCGGCATCCATCGCACCGCGATTCGCCGCTTCCATTATCCCTGGACCGCCGCCGCTGATAATAGTCATGTTGCAGTTATCATGGCAGCAGCTAAAGCGGGTTGCCAGGGCGGAAAATTGCTGCGATGCCGCATAATATTTACTGTTTTTCAGCTGTTTTTTAGCGCTGTTTAACGCTTGTTGATGCAACTCGGTATCGGCCTGTGATAGCTGCTGTTCTGCTATCAGCAGTGCCGTTTTTGCCTGGTCTGGTGAGATAAACCGTGCGCTGCCAAATACCACGATAGTGGCATTAATATTGTGCTGTTCTAACACCAGTTGGGGTTTTAAATATTCCAGCTGTAAACGCACATGACGAAGTTCGTCTTGCATTAGAAACTCGTGATCGGCAAAGGCCAGGCGAAAGGAAGGGTTATTTTGTAGTTTGGCAACAGCATCTATTGATTGCTGAGCGGACGCCAAATGGCGTTCGTTTAACTGATGCGGGTCTGTAGTCATAGCAAATCCTTGGCAAGAGTATTCATGATGTTAGCACTACTATACGTAACTCTGTAAAAACGAACAGTTACTTTGATATAGGCTAATCTTTGCTCAGTACAATTGCGTTATAACTACAGTATGTAAACCGACAAGGACTATCCAATGCCTCTTTCTGCTACGCTTGAGTTTATAGGAGCCGCGCAACAAGTTACCGGTTCTTGCTATCTCATCCGTCTTAATAACATGCAAATATTATTGGATTGCGGCATGTTGCAAGGCGCTGATCAAATTCGTGAATGGCATAAGTTTCGCTTTGCTTTTAAACCCAAAGATATTGACCTGGTGATATTGTCACACGCGCATATTGATCATAGTGGTTTATTGTCATTACTGGTGGCGCGGGGCTTTGACGGTAAGATTATTTGTACGCCGGGTACTGCGGAGTTGTTACCGGTATTGTTGAAAGATTCAGTACATTTGTATTTGAAAGACCTGGAATGGCAAAACAAAAAGGCTGCCCGCGCCGGCAAAAAGATACAGGAGCCAGTGTTGTCGGTACACGACGCCGACCGTGTTGCCAAGTTATGTGACCCCATAGGATATAAACAACGGGTTATCCCATTACCTGGGCTTGAATTGGAATTTGCCGATGCCGGCCATATTCTGGGCTCTGCCATTGTTCAACTTTGGCTCAAAGGCCATAAGGGCATGCGTAAATTAGTGTTTTCTGGCGATTTAGGCAACCCAGCAACGGTGTTGATGTACGACCCAACAGAGATAGGTCAGGCTGATATCGTGTTGATGGAAAGTACGTACGGCAATCGTAATCATCAAAATATGGACATGTCATTGGATGAGTTGGCTCAAGCACTACAGCAGGCCGATAAAGACGGCGGAAACGTGTTTATACCAGCCTTTGCATTGGGCCGTTCGCAAGAAATTCTGTATTACCTTGCGCTGTTGCATCATCAGGGGCGGTTAAAGCAGCGCATGGTGTTTCTTGATAGCCCAATGGCAATTAGTATCACCGCTATTTACAACGATTACCTGCGCACATTGGACCAAAAAGATTTGGCTGCTATCGGCTTTAAACCTGGCATGCAGCTAGAAGATTTACTGCCAATGCTGCGCTTTACTGAAAGCGTTGAAGAGTCTATGGCGATAAATCGTGTTACCCAGGGCGCCATTATTATCGCTGGCAGCGGTATGTGTAACGGTGGCCGTATTGTGCACCATTTAAAACACAATTTATGGAAAAGTTCGAATCATCTTATTTTTGTTGGTTTTCAAGCTTATGGCACTCTTGGCAGGCGTTTGGTTGATGGCGAGCGACGGGTGAAGCTGTTTGGACAGGACATCGTTGTTAAAGCCAAAGTACATACTATAGGTGGCTTCTCGGCGCATGCCGGTCAGAACGAACTGCTGGATTGGGCTCAGGCAATAGGTGGGCAGCCAAAATTTTATCTGGTACACGGCGAGCCAGAATCACAGCTGGTTTTGCAAAATGAGCTTAAAGCACTGGGTATACAGGCTAAGATCCCTGTGAAAGGAGATGTTATCGAGCTGTAATGTAGAATATACAATTTGTTACCTTTGAAGTGTGGTTTGTTATTATGCGCCGACATATAGTTGACAGCTAATATAGATTAACCAAAAGACATACGGACGAGTTGATGCATAAACCTTTTATTCTCTGCAGCGTTTTACTGCTAAGCCATGCTGTGCAGGCAGACAACAGCGAACTGGCAGCCCAGGTTAGCGCACTTTGGAAAACTCAGGATTATACGGCAGCACAGACGCTATTGGCGCCGTTGGTAAATAAAAAAACCAAAGATGCTCAGTTATTAGCATTACTGGGACGGACTGAAGCTGGGCTACAAAATATGGAGGTTGCTGAAGAGCTACTAGAGAAAGCGCTAAAATATAATGCACAAAATGCCGATTATCAGCACTGGTATGGTACAGCCAGTTGTAATTTGGCCAGTTCTGCCAGTATGTTTAGTGCCATGGGTTATGCCAAACGCTGTAAAAAAGCCTATCAGGCAGCACTTGAATTGGAACCGCAAAACCCGCGCAGCTATATCGCGCTGGGTAGCTTTTTAGCACAAGCACCAGGCATTGCCGGTGGTGATAAAGACGAAGCCTTAAAATTGGCGCAGCAGTTAAGGCAACTCGATCCCTTGCAAGGAGCACTGTTGGCATTGAACGCCTCGGATTTAACAGACGATACCGCCTTTAACGCATTGTTAGCGCAAGATGAACTGCTAGCCCAGCGGCCAGAGGCTTATTTACAGCGCGGAATTGCTTTTTCGCGTGCGGACGAACATGTTACCGCTATCACATTATTTGAACAGGCACAGGCCATGGAAGCCACTGATGAAGAAGCGCGCGCAGCTAAACTGCAGGCACTCTATCAAATAGGCCGCTCAGCGGTCGTTGGGAATGTCGATTACAACAAGGGTATTGCAGCATTACAGCAGTTTATTCAACAGCAGCCTGCGGCAGATAACATTGGCTGGGCAAAACTGCGACTTGGCCAATTATTTATTGCACAACAACAACGTGAAAAAGCCATTGCAATATTAGAACCGTTAATGGCGATAACGAAAGATAATCAGTTAAAGGATGAACTGCAAAAATTGCTCTGAACGGCTAAACACACTTAGTGTAAAATGTGAGTAACTTTGGGTAGTTCATTAGGCATTTTATGTTAAGGCCAACATTGAAAGCCATTCATCATGTGGCAATAATTTGTAGCGATTACCCGCGCTCAAAACGCTTTTATACTGAGCTTTTGGGCTTGGTTGTCATCGCTGAAAACTATCGTCATGAGCGCGACTCCTGGAAACTCGACCTGGCGCTGCCAAACGGTAATCAGCTTGAGTTATTCAGCTTCCCAAACCCACCACCGAGGCCAAGTAAGCCAGAAGCACAGGGGTTGCGTCACCTCGCTTTTTTGGTTGAAGATGTTGCAGAATTTGTCGCTTATCTTACCAATGAGGGCGTAACAGTAGAACCTATTCGTATCGACGAATTTACCGGTAAGGATTTTACCTTTTTTCAAGATCCTGACGGTTTACCTCTGGAGATATATCAGGGTTAATTACTTTTTGTTAACTGATTAAACGTTTATACGTTATAGGCACAAATATTTTAACCACCATATTGCTTAATATTTTAACCTTGGATATGTTTGATTAAGTTTTTTACACCTTCACCCCCACGTAAGTTCAACCTTAGCAAAATATTCTTTTTAAAGGACAAATATGACATTAAATACTGTAATGGCAGCGCTCTGTGGCACGTTGTTATTGACGGCATGTGGTGGGAGTTCTGACACAGGTGATACCGGAACGGGGGGCGAATCTAGCGCTCCGCTTAGTACCGCGTATTATGGCATGTGGCAACTTGATGGTGATACCTATGTCGGTATTTCCGAACGCTCAATTACGACCTATGTAAATGATCCTACACAAGGCTGCATGGAAGTGGGCTTGTTTAACATTTTATCCAGTACCGCCAACTCGGTTGTCACTGAAGATGTTGAGACGAGCGAGCGTAGCACATCGCGTTTTGCTATGAGTGGCGGAAATTTGCGGGTAACAGAAGATAATGTAACACTTGAGTTCGTCCCCGGCGATTATCCAGATTTATCTAACGGTTGTGGTAGTGCAAGCAGCGTAAGGAGCATGACATTTTCGCTGGCGCTGGACTATTTGCCTCCTGCGGTCAGCATTAATCGTGGTGTGCAACTCACTGGCCGGGTGGAGTACCAGTATGGTGTGCATTTTGATATAAACCGCAACAATGTTGCGGATGCGGGCGATGTACTTGTGCAGTTACAGCATTTTAAATCAGCATCTGGCAGCGCTGAGGAAACTGCATTGTCCAATCTGGGGGCTAATATTTGGGCAGTGTTTCCGCGAAAACAGGCGCTAGGAACAACAACTACATCCTCAAGTAATAGCGCTAACATGGTTCAGGTTCAACAAAATGATTCTGTGTTGACATTCAACGTTGATGTGAGAACGCACCCCCTTGTAGGATTTATTGACGCCCAGACACCAATGTTTGTTTACACCTACATCAATTATCCTCAGCCCGAAGCCGATGTCATTGCCGGATGGTTGGATGGTCCGTGGAATTGGTCGTCTGAAACACATGAAGATCGCTACCCAGATAGTGGCTTTACCCAACCTAACTTGCACGCCAATATGCAAATGCTGGATGCACCGAATGATTTAATCAAAGGTGAAGCAAAGTGGGTAGACATTAATGCTGTAAGCTTTTCGTTTAGTCAGTAAGGCTATCTAATGTTTCAGGCACACTAACCGAAAATAGCTTCTGTTCGGTTAGTGTGCAGGCGCAAGACTCAAAGATATCCAAATTATCCAAATTATCCAAATTATCCAAATTATCAAGAGTATTGCCAAACCTGGCATACGAAAATTCAGCCTGCATTTACCTGAGTTGGCTCAATATCCTCACTAGGATAACAGCCTAGTACTTTGATAAATTTAGTAATTTTATTTAGCTCTTCTAAAGCTCGCGTCATGGCGTAGTCGTTTAGATTGGCAAAAACGTCAACGTAAAACATTTCTTCCCATGGGTTACCGTTAATCGGTCTTGATTCCAGCTTACCCATACTGATGCCATGCTGTTTCAATACTAATAAGGCATCAACCAGGGCGCCGGGTTGTTGGCCGGTATACATGATAAAGGTAGTTTTCGACGGTATGGCTTTAGCAACAGTAACTGGTTTACGCGCGACGACAATAAACCGGCTAACATTGTCTTTTTGGTTGGCTAAATCACGGGTAAGCACTTGCAAACCGTATAACTGTCCGCCTTCCTCACCACCAATTGCCACAATGGTTGGATCTTGTTGTTGTTTAATGCGATTGAAGGCGTCAGATGAGCTGTCGCAATACTCAATTTTTACCTGCGATAACCCCTGCAGGTATTGGCTGCACTGGGCGATAACTTGCGGATGAGCGCAAACCTGACGAATTTTGCTTAAATCTGTACCTGGCAAGCCGAGTAAGCAGTGGGCAATTGGGTGCGTTAATTCGCCAACTATGGATAACCGGGTGTGCTGCAGTATGTCGTACACTTCGTTAATGCTACCTGACGAGGTGTTTTCAATCGGTAGCAGGGCATAATCGGCGTGGCCCGTTTCTACTGCCTGAACTATTTCGTTAAAGCTGTCACAGCCTTGTTCGATAATCCGCTCAGCGCGGCGGGTAAAGTATTTTTGTGTCGCCCAGTAACTGTAAGATCCCTGGCCGCCGAGAAATGCCACCCGAACAGCCGGGCTGTCGGTGCCGTTAAGCTGGCCCTGAATTTTTGCCTGTTGCTGCAATACTGAATCTTCAATAATGACATGATAAAGGCGGGTAACGTATTGTGCGTCCAGTTTTAGCGGCTTGCCTTGTTCAATTAAAGATACTAAAAGTTCCTGCTCGCGTTTTTGATCACGTATCGGTTTATTTTGCGCCAGTTTAGCGTCGGCTACAGCGAGTGCAAGTTCACGCCGGCGTGACAGCAAACCGAGTAACTGCTTATCGGTGTCGCTAATCGCGTGACGTATTTCATCCAGTTCCATGTTGTTATCTCTTGTATTGGCAAATTGGCAAAAAAAAACCTCCCTGGTTGGGAGGTTTTCTGGTTTTACTGCGCGCGCAGCTTACCGCCTCCCATGTAAGGTGGTAAAGCTAAAAAAGCTGAGCGCGATAATAAGTATTTTCATGATCTCTAAAATAGTCCGTCTGGATGGCTAAAGTCAACCCTGAGGCGTCAACAACAACTGATATTTTTTTTCTCCGGGTAAAAAGGGTAATGCAACTTCGTTTAACCAATAGTGATGGTCTGCACGGTAAAAAGGCGACAAAGGATGGCCAGACTGACCCGCAGGAATGGTTAAAATACCTTTATGCTCCTGACCTGGCGCAACCACCATTCGTTCTGACTGGCCAAAGCCAGGTAGTTGTACGCGAGGCATGTGCCTGTCACCCTTCATCGGGGTTTGCGGCATATTTAACCAATCACCTAACAGGGGTATTGCTGACGCAAGTGGGTGGCGAATATTGGCTTGATTAACCTGGCCCCAATTACTTTGCGCAATACTGCCGTATTTTTGCTCCAGTTCAGTTTTACTCTGTAGCACAGCTGCCAGTAGTAACTCTTTCCAGCTTGCGTAACCGTAGGGTAAGGTGTCAGTGCGCTGTTGCTGCAGCATTTGCCACATGGGTGTTTCAAGAGAAAATTTCAAATCCTGGCTGCGGGCACCCTGTTGCTCCAGCAAGGCAGAAAGCGATGCGAACTGTAACGTCAGCAATTGCTGGCGAAAGGCACGAACCAGCGTGTAGCCAACAGCATCGACGCTGGCGTTGTTGCTGTTGGTTTGAACGAACTGTCGATAAGACTGCAATTGATGTTCGGTAACCGTATCGTGGTCCAAGACATTTAATAAAAGCTGCTGCCAGCGCTGGAGCATTAAGGCACGATTATCCAACTGAATATGATGTAAATCTTGCTCATTGGCTTGAGGTAAGGCTTCAAGGCCTTGTTTGATTTGCCAGCCTCGGGCACCCAAATCATAACCGCCATTACCTATGATATTGTAAGCATCACCGCCGATCATGCGGGCATTTGCAGTCCATAGCCGGTCTGATGCGTTGTACTGCGGCTGTTGCTCTGCATCGTAGTAGCCAAGCCAGCGTTGTTCACCAGTGCTCCAATCTTGTGCAGTATCAAAATCGCTCAGCTGCCGTTTAGGTATCGGCCCGATAAGGCTCCAGCCAATCTGACCATGGCTATCTGCTACCAACAGGTTTTGTGCTGGCGCACCTATGTGTGGTGCAAGGCGCAATGCATCTGCGACGTTACGGCTGTATTCGAATTGCAGCAGTGAGAGATTTACCGCAATAGCATCATAGGCTACCCAGCGCAGAGCAAAGAGGTGGTTGTCGCCAAAACGCACAACGGGGCCCCATTGTGTTTCTGTCAGCTCCAAGGTTTCGTCAGGCTGGCCAGCAACCTTAATGGTTTCATAGTGATAAATAAAAGGTTGCCAGCCCTCAGGTGTGAGGTAGCGTTTGCCATCATCAGAAAGTGTCAGTGTGATTAAGTCATGCCAGTCTGCAGTGCTGTTGGTAAAACCCCAGGCGATATGGCCGTTAGAGCCCGCAACTACTGCGGGGGTGCCGGGTAACGTCACGCCGCTAACGGTATGCAGGTTGCCGTTTTCCCGCCAGTTAAGCTGCGCTTTATACCAGGTGCCTGGCACGCGAATACCCAGATGCATATCGTCGGCTAAAATTGCGCTACCATGCTCGGTTAAAGTACCTGCAACGGCAAAGTTATTGCTACCAATATCGGCACTATCCATTAAGCTGCAATCATTACATGCGGTTTTCTGCGTTTGCAGTAATTCAGGATAGGCTGAGGTGGGCATCGGCACAGGGGCAATAACACTTCCATCCAGCGCGGCTTGCCAAATATCCGAGTGCTGCTGTAAAAAATCGTACCATGGTGCTGGCAAAGACTGTTTAAGTACGGTCATCGCATAGTCATCGCGACCAACTTTGCTTTGTAGGTCGATATACATGCTATAGATCACTAAAAAAGAATCGCTTGGCTTCCAAGGCTCAGGGCTTTGTTGTAACAAGGTATACTCGAACGGCGGCAGTGTAAGTGAAGTTAAGCCTTCATTGACGCCTTTAGTATAAGCACTCAGAAGGTGTTGTTCAGATGGGTTTAGCAATGCCAATGCTCGCTCAGCCCGGAAGCGAAAACGATGACGCCGCTGCGCCTGATCTGTGTTTAATGCCCGTTCACCAAATAGTGCTGACAGCTCTCCGGCTGCGTTGCGGCGCAAAATGTCCATTTGAAAGAAGCGCTCTTGTGCATGCGCAAAGCCCAGCGCGAAGGCGGCATCGTCTCGGTTAGCAGCATGGATGCTAAGATAGCCTAAAGCGTCACGTTCAAGTCGGGTGGTGTTGCTTATATTACTGGTTTTTTCGCCCTCATAAGCGGGTAAACTAAGGCGTAACAGGGTGTACATTAACACTACGATTACGGTTAATAGCCCGATTAAGATGCTAAGGGTCCACTTCCACCAATTCATATTTAAGCTTCTCTGGTATAAAATCAGAAACTTAGCATAACGGAGAGCCAGACCAATGCAACAAAAAGTAAAAGTATGGGATATCGCTGTCAGATTTTTTCACTGGAGCCAGCTGCTTTTGGTCGCGCTGCTTTGGTATACCGGCGAAGAGGGGATGATGGCGTTACATCAGTTGTGTGCCTTTAGCTTGTTGGCATTAGTAATATCGCGTCTAGTATGGGGATTTTTCGGCAGCAGCACGGCCAGATTTAGCCATTTTTCTGCCTCACCGGCTAAAGCGCTGCGCTATTTGCGCAAACCGTCCGCTGTTGCAGGTCACAATCCTGCTTCGTTTTATATGATTGTGTTATTACTGTTGCTGCTACTGGTGCAGCTGCTAAGTGGGTTGGCTACCTTTGATAACAGTTACCTCAGTGATGGCCCGCTCGTGAGTGTGCTACCTGCCAGCTGGGTTGAGGTAGCATCAGATGTGCACAGCATTAACATTAATATTTTGATGGCGGCAATTGCCATTCATGTCGTTGCCGCTGTGTGGCATAGCTTACGGGTGCATAATGTTATTCTGACCATGATAACCGGCAAAGACAGTGGGGTATCTGAAGAGATAGTCTTAAAGAAAAACCGCTGGTTTTTTCTACTGTTAACAGCAATATTAGTGTTGCTATATTGGTGGCAGGGCGCCGCACTGGTGGCGCTACTGTAAACGCACCACCAGTTTGCTGGTTGATTATTCTTTGTATTGTTCGTGGCAGGCTTTGCAGTTGCGGGCAAAGTTGCCAAAGGCTTTACGAATTTCAGCCTGGTCACCCGCATCTGCAGCGGCTTTTAATGTTGCTGCATCACTGACTAATTTCGCTCCACGGCTATTAAAGTCGTCTAAATTCTGCCAAATAGCTGCCTTAGCATCGCCACCGCCTTGTTCCGCACCTGGCACTGTAAACGCCTCCCAAGGCAACGATGTTAAGGTAGCAAGTGCCGTTGCGCGTTTTGTAACACGTTCAGCGTCATAACTCACTTCGCCTTTTAACATGTCTGCTATGTCTGCCATGTTGTGGCGAATAAGTTGAAAGCTGGCTTGGCGATACGTGACACTGTCTTTCGCGTCAGAAAAGGCACTACCGGCGCTAGCCGAGGTCGAAACGATTGAGATAAAAAGGGCCGTTATTAGTTGTTTTTTCATTGATTCGTTCTCTTTTGTTGAATTTACATGCAATAATGGATTCGTCATATCTTAACAGAATGCAATATCTTGCCAATAATCAATAGTCTTTAAAAATACAGGCAGAGTGAGTGAAGGACGTTACTTTTATTAAACCAAGCGGAATGGATTCACTGGGGCGTAAATTTGCGTTGGTGGTTTTTGTCGCAATTATTATTGCCGGCTTTGCGGTGGGATATACCGTACTGGTAATGCAACAGAGCATTGCGTTGCAGCAGCAGCAACAGGTCACGGAGCAATATGCTCAGCGTTATGCCAGACAGCTGAACCAAGACTTTGTAGAAAAAGAGCAAAAAGCGATAACAGTAAACCAGATAGTCATGCGCGAGCTGGCATCGCAACCACTTGTTGCTGCCAAAACTCAAAAAGCACTGGCAGATGGTAGTGTCCGCTCACAAGATGATTATTCCGCTGCGTTTATTTCTGCCAATGAATATAACCGTCGCACCGCCGCATTATTCGACAGAACAGCGCCGATATGGCAGCAATTGTCGCCATTGGTGTTGCAAGACTTCTTCAATTTTTACTTTATTTCAAAAGAGCAGTTTATCCGCATATCTCCAGGTGACTGGGCCTTGCAGGTAAATGTTGAACATGATTTCAATAACGATTTGTTCTACAGCGTTGCCTTACCTGAACAAAACCCTACCCGTCAGCCTCGCTGGACCCCGGTATACTACGACAGCATTTGGAAAAAGTGGATGACGAGCCTGATAATTCCATTGTATATAAACGATGAGTTTATCGGTGTTACGGGTTTTGATTACAGTCTGAATGACATTATTGAATTATTGCCGCCCACAGACACTCAGTTTCAGAGCCGTGCCTTTTTGTTTGATGAAAACGGCATTGTTTTTGGTGCTTCAGAGCAGCAACTAAGTGCAAATACGGCAATGAATACGCGTTACAGTGGCGTTAAACCAGAGCATGAAGCGTTGCAACGTTACGCAACTCAAGTTGCGGCGACGCCTAATGCAGTGAGTCGGGCTGCATCTATTACACCTGATCAGCTAATATATGCCGCGCCGTTAACACGGCTAAATTGGTATATCGCGGTGTATACAGAAAAATCTAAAGTACTGGATGCATTAACGGCGTCACGTTCCCGGCTGTTACTGACGTTCTTTATTGTCGCCATATTGGTAGCACTATTTTTGCAGTTAGTGGTGTATCACTTTTTGCTTAAGCGATTAAACCGCTTGTCTGCAGCCATAAATCGGTTGTCTCGCGGGGATTTGCAGCAGGTAATGCTTGATGACAAGCAAGATGAAATCGGGTTGTTGAATCGCGCTTTTGGACGCATGTCTGCCGAAATTACCGAGCTTGTTAGTGGCCTAAATGCGCGGATTGAAGAAAAAGAACAGGCCGAACGTTCAGCGCGAAAACTTAGTAAAGCGGTGTCGTTTTCCAGCTCGGGTATCGTACTAACCGACCAATTCCTTAATATCGAATACATTAACCCGTTTTTAACGGAAATGATTGGCGCCAGTGCAGATGAACTTAACCAGCAACCTGTACATAGTTTGTTTGCCACCGAAATGCATCATGTTGGTGAGGAGATAACTCAAACGGTATTGGCGCGTCAGCATTGGCGAGGTGACATGCTATTGCAGTTCCAGCAACGCCAGCTCTGGGTGTCGCTAGCTATTGCGCCTATTCGCGATGATAAAGGCGATATCAGCAATTACGTTTGTGCAATGCAGGACATTTCGTTTATCAAGCAAAGCCAAAAGAAAATGGAGCAATTAGCCTACTATGATGTGCTTACCGGGCTAGCTAACCGAAGCTACTTCAGAGATCAATTACGTAAAGCGATTGCGATGGCTCACCGGGGGTACTACAACTTTGCCTTGTTGTATTTCGATTTAGACGAGTTTAAACGCATAAACGATACACTGGGCCATGATGCCGGTGATGAGCTGTTAAAAGAAATATCCAAACGCTTGATGGCGCGATTACGTGAAGAAGATACTATTGCCCGTCTTGGCGGTGATGAATTCGCGGTAATATTAAGCGGCATTAAAGATCGTGCTCAGGCCTCAACGATAGCCGCAAATTTACAACAGGCATTCGCTGCACCGGTAAAACTGGGTAATCATGATGTGTCCATAAGTGCCAGTATCGGTATTACCGTGGCGCCAGAAGATGCCTCAGAAGAAGAGTTACTGTTAAAGCACGCAGACCTTGCGATGTACGAAGCTAAAGCCCGTGGAAAAAACACCTTTCATTTTTTCAGTCCTGATCTTAATGAAGCAGCAAATGAACGCTTACTCATTGAAAATCAATTGCGTGAAGCGATTCGTGAGCACCAGTTCTTACTTTATTACCAGCCAAAAATTGATATTCGCGATAACACTATCATAGGTTATGAAACCCTGCTGCGTTGGTTGCGGCCGGACAATACGCTTGTGCCACCGTTGAGGTTTATCGGCGTGGCGGAGAGTACAGGGTTAATTGTACAAATTGGTGAGTGGATTATTTGGGAAGCGTGCCGCTTTTTATCCCGCCAACATAGCCGTGGCTACACCGTATCGTTATCCATTAACTTATCTGTTCGCCAATTTAATGATGACAATTTGCCAGAAATTGTTGAGCGAATTATTAAACGCACAGGGGCCGATCCGGCGTACTTAATTTTCGAAATTACCGAAAGTATGTTAATGGGAGACACCGATGCGGCTATTAACCAACTAAATCAGTTAAAGCGCCTCGGAGTGTCTTTATCTATTGACGACTTTGGTACAGGCTATTCGTCGCTTAGTTATTTAAAGCGATTTCCGGTAGATGAGCTGAAAATAGATCGCTCGTTCGTCAAAGATATTCCTGAAGACCGCAATGACATGGATATTGTCGCGGCAATTATCGCTATGGCACAGAAGATGAATCTTCGTGTTGTGGCCGAAGGAGTAGAAACAGTCGAACAAGCCGATTTTTTAAGAAAAAATGCTTGCTACCAGGTTCAGGGCTATTACTACAGCATGCCATTGGCAGAGCAAGAGCTTAGTCGGCTGAACTTTGTTATTAGTAGTTAACTTTTAATTCAGGAACACGTTATGACCATAAGCCGCCTGTCGAAGGTTGGTTCTGCGTTGCTTATCGCTTTTGCCGCGAGCAGCCAAGCTGATCAGACCTCTCCGTTACAAGGTATCATTGATAAAACGCCTAATTTAATTGCCCTGACCGGTGCTACTGTTTACACCGAACCGGGCAAAAAACTACAAAACGCCACCGTTTTAATTTCCAATGGCCGTATCAGTGCTGTTGGCACAAGCGTTGCCGTTCCAGCGGGTTATCAACAAATTGATGCTAGCCGCTACACGGTGTATCCAGGTTTTATTGACCCCTATACTCAATATGGTATTGAGGCAGCAAAACCGGCGGCTCGTGGTAGCTATCGTGATGCGCCGGTCTACAAAAATGACCGCAAAGGAGGCAATGCCAGCAATGCCGCTATCCATGCGGAGCTTGACTGGATAAGCGAGTTTAAACCTGATGCGAAAGCAGCAGAAGCGCTGCGGCAGTTAGGCTTTACTGCTGCGCAATCAGCGCGATTTGACGGTATTTTTCGTGGGCAGGCTTTTGTCAGCGCATTAGTGGACGGTTTGCCAAACGACGTTGTATTAAACGCCAGGGGACCGCAGTTTATGGCGTTTAGCAAAGGGACGTCAGAGCAAAGTTATCCGTCTTCTCTTATGGGCAGTATTGCACTGATTCGTCAAACTTTAAGTGACGCTAATTGGTATAACCAGGCTTACGGAAAAACAGATGTGCGCTACTTTAATGCGCCGATTGAGTATAATGCTGCACTGCAAGGCTTAAGTAACATTAATCAGCAAGGTGCCATTTTTGAAACCACTGATGACAGATCGATGTTGCGTGCACATCTGTTGTTAAATGAGTTCAACCTGACCAATGCCACTATGGTGGGATCGGGTTATGAATATGTGCGACTTGATGACGTTAAAGCGATGCAGCGCAAGCTGATACTGCCATTGAATTTCCCGGCAGCGCCAGAAGTTGAGCAGCTATCAGACCAGATTGATGTAAATCTTGCAGATTTGCGGCATTGGGAGCGTGCCCCAGCGAACGCAGCAACATTGGCAAAAGCGGGTGTCCCATTTGCATTAACTACCTTTAAGTTAAAAGACAAGAAAGATTTCTGGCCAAATTTACGTAAAGCGGTAAAACACGGTTTATCCGAGGATACGGCGTTAGCCGCGCTTACCACGGTACCCGCTTCTATTGCTGGGGTGTCAGACAAGCTGGGTAAAATTGCACCTGGTTTTCAGGCAGATTTAGTGCTGGCCAGTGGTGACTTATTTGCTGATGGTGAAATTGTTGCCACTTGGGTGCGCGGCAAACAACATAGCATTAAACCGATAACGCCGATTGAATTTGCTGGTGATTACCAAGTCTCTGTTGCGGGTAAACCTTTTACAATTAGTTTGACCGGCGATGCAGAAATGCTTAGTGGCAGTGTCAAGGTAGATGCTGGCGATGCTGAAGCCAAAATTGTAAAACTCGAACAGGTAAAGACACAGCAGCAGCTGTTGCAGTTTAATTTGAATCTTGCTGACTTAACGGGCGATAAGCAGATTGCCCAATTTAGTGGCCAGCTGTTGGACAACAATTTGACAGGTAAATGGCAGTTAATGTCAGGTACTGAAATGTTGACTGCGAAACGCCAACCGCCAGTTAGTGTTGAAACTGATGACAAAGCCGATGACAGCGTTGATATTAATATGCTGTCAAAGATAACGTTTCCAAATCGTGCTTATGGTCTTCCTGAGTTAGCAAAACAGCAAAACGTACATATTAAAAATGCGACGGTGTGGACAGCTGAGAAAGAAGGTGTGCTGCAAAACACCGACGTTATTGTGCGTAATGGTAAGTTCGATAAGATCGGTAAAAACTTAACTACGCCACGCGGCTTTGACGTGATTGATGCCAACGGTATGCACCTGACTCCAGGTATGATTGATGAGCACTCACACGTTGCCATAGAAGCTGGCGTCAACGAAGGGACCGATGCTGTTACGTCAGAAGTTCGCATTGGCGATGTGTTAAATCCAGAGGACATTAACCTGTATCGTGGTTTAGCTGGTGGTGTAACCACAGCGCAACTCTTGCACGGCAGTGCCAACCCCATTGGTGGGCAGGCGCAGGTTATTCAGTTTCGCTGGGGCGAAAATGCACAGGGCCTGAAAATGAAAGCGGCACCACCAAGCATTAAGTTTGCATTGGGTGAAAACGTTAAACAGGCAAATTGGGGCGATGCTTTTACTGAGCGCTACCCGCAAACCCGCATAGGCGTAGAAACAACAATTCGTGATGCTTTTGTTGCAGCCAAAGAATACAAAGCCAAACTGGCGGCCTATAACAAATTGACTAAGCGTCAGCGCGAGCAAGTTGCTGCACCGCGCATAGATTATCGCTTAGAAGCGTTGGTGGAAATTCTGGATAAACAACGTTTTGTGCATACTCACTCTTATGTTGCCTCTGAAATATTAATGCTGATTGAGTTGGCAGATGACATGGATTTTAACATCACCACTTTTACGCATATTCTGGAAGGTTACAAAACCGGCAAAGAAATGGCAGCACATGGTGCAAGTGCATCAACGTTTGCTGATTGGTGGGGGTTTAAGATTGAAGTACAGGACGCTATTCCAACCAATGCGTGTTTAATGGCAGAGCAGGGCGTGAATGTCAGTATTAACTCTGATGATGCAGGCTTGCAGCGTCGTTTGAATCAGGAAGCGGCTAAATCGGTTATGTACTGCGGTATGGATCAGCATGAAGCGCTAAAAATGGTTACGATTAACCCTGCTATGCAGTTAAAAATAGATACCGTTACCGGCTCTATTAAAGAAGGTAAGCAAGCTGATTTTGTGTTGTGGAATACGCATCCGTTATCTGTGTATAGTCAGGCCCAACAAACCTGGATTGCTGGTACCAAATACTTTGATATCAACACAGACAAGCAGCTGCAGCAGCAGCTGGAAGCGGAAAAAATCGCACTGGTACAAAAAGTACTGACCTCGGGTGACGCAGCTAAAGCGGGTGATAAAGAAGGTTTCAAACAGGACGAACCCGAGTGGCATTGCGAGGACCAGGGTGACTGGTGGCAGATAGGTAGTCATATTCACGCCAATGGCCATAAGCACTAAGGAGTAGCAGCATGAAATTAACGAAAATCTGTATAAACGTGTTTGCCGCCTTAGCTAGCAGTTTAACTACAAGCGCTATTTTGGCACATGACATGGTACCGGGCCAGGTGCAAAAAGCCCCAATACTATTAACCGGCCTTACTGTACACACCGTAACCAACGGCGTGAAGGTGGATAACGATGTGTTGCTTGTTGATGGCAAAATTGCCGCTGTGGGCAAAGATTTAACTGCACCAGACGGGGCCACTGTAATGGCCCTGGACGGCAAACATCTGTATCCGGGATTAATCGCGCTGGCGAATCAGTTGGGTCTTATTGAGATTGAAGCCGTACGTGCGACTGATGACACGACTGAAGTGACGCAGACGAATCCAGATATTAAAGCCAGGCTAGCTTACAACGCAGATTCTGAAGTGATACCAACGATCCGCAGTAACGGCTTCGCCTACAGTATGGTATACCCTTCTGGCAGTATGCTGATGGGACAATCCAGCCTGATGCAATTAGACGCTTGGAACCATCAGGATGCGTTAGTTGCAGAGGGTACTGGCTTGCATATTCGTTGGCCAAACGCCAGTACCTTAGGTTCGCGCTGGAATCCGAAACCGGCTGATGAAGTTCGTAAAGCCAATGCTGAACAGTTGGAAAAGCTGCAGCAGTATTTTAAAGATGCAAAAGCTTATTATGACGCTGAAAAGGCAGGATTAAACACCGGACTAGATTCACGCTGGCATGAAATGCTGGCCGTGTTTGACGCCAAACGCCCCTTATTTGTTCATGCCGACGATGAAAGGCAAATACGTCAAGCGATATTGCTGGCTAAAGAGTACGGCCTTAAGTTAACCATTGTTGGCGGTCGGGACAGTTGGCGTATGGCTGATGAGTTAGCTGCGGCAAAGGTTGCCGTGATTTATACTGCGCCTTATGGCTTACCCAGCCGTGGCGACGAAAATTATCAGCAAGCATTTATCGTACCCAAAACTTTGCAAGATGCAGGCGTACAATATGCACTGTCATTGGATGGTTTTTGGGATACACGTAATTTGGTGTTTGCAGCAGGGCAAGCGATTAGTTTTGGTTTAACGCCAGAGCAGGCGTTACGTTCTGTTACGATTAATGCCGCGCAAATTGCCGGTGTTGCCGATAAAATTGGCAGTATTGAAGTTGGAAAAGCGGCTAGTTTGGTCGTTTCCGACGGTGATATTTTTGACTATTTAGGCCATAAGGTTACACATCTATGGATTGATGGTCGTGAAGTGGATCTCAATAACCGTCACAAACAATTGCATCATAAATATCAGCAGCGCATTAATTAAGTCATTATTAATTGTGCCGCTTTAGTGTCATTGTCAGTGCCAGCCTTCGCTGGCACTGCTGTTTTAAGGAAGTAAGATGAAACACAGGTTTTTAGTTGCTGCATTGGCTTTTGCTGCTGTTACCGGCTGTGCCGGCAATGCGCCACATATTGCAGAAACAGGCTCAACTGCCAATGCTCAAGCCATTGAAGCGCATATGCAATTTTTGGCATCTGACGCACTTGCCGGGAGAGAGACTGCCAGTAAAGAGCACGAGATTGCCTCTCTGTATATCGCTAGCCAGCTGCAGGCATTGGGCTTAGAGCCTGCAGGAGAGCATGGCAGTTACTTTCAGCGCGTACCTATGCGCAAGGCGCGTTTGGCGCAGGACAGTGCAAAATTTGTATTACATGTCGATGGTAAAAGTACCGCGCTAGCTTATCCAAAAGCGTTTTTTACCGGCCCTAGCATGCAGTACACACAAACCGATGTGACTGCACCTATGGTGTTTGCTGGCTATGGTTTGGTATCCACAGAGTTTGGTCTGGATGATTATGCTGGCTTAGATGTTGAAGGGAAAATCGTCGTGATATTAACTGGCCGTCCGGACAGTTTGCCCAGTGAAGAAGCGGCCCATCTTAACAGTTTAAAAACCAGGCTGGCTGCTGAACGAGGCGCAGTGGGTGTTGTTACCATACACACCCCTAAACAGGAAAAAAGCCGGCCTTACGCCAACAGCTTATTGTATTTAACAGCCCCTGGCATGGAATGGCTTCAAGCTGATGGTTCACCTGCAGATAGTTACCCAAATTTAAAGGCAGGTGCTTATGTGCATCCTGATGCTGCAGCGGCTTTATTTGCCAAGGCGCCGTTATCGCTGGCTGATATTTTTACCCAGTTGGAAAACAAACAAAATCCAAAGGGGTTTGATTTAGCCGTGTCTGCGACATTACAGCGCACCAGCAGCCATGAAGAAATTTCCAGTCCAAACGTGATTGCTGTGTTGCCCGGCTCTGATCCGGTATTAAAAAATGAGTATGTTGTGGTTACCGCACATTCTGATCATATTGGCTTAAGTAATGACTTACGCAGTGATGACAAAATAAACAATGGCGCGATGGATAACGCTGCTGGTGTCGCTATTTTGCTTGAAACTGCACGGTTATTTGCTCAGCTGCCAGAGGCACCAAAGCGTTCTATTTTATTTGTGGTGGTAACGGGTGAAGAAAAAGGTTTACTAGGCGCAGACTATTTCGCTAATAACCCGACCCGGCCAATTGAAGCGCTGGTAGGTAATGTTAATTTAGATATGCCGGTGTTGCTGTATCCGTTTGCCGACATGATAGCCTTTGGCGCCAACCACTCATCGCTTGGCAAAGTGGTGGAGCAGGCTGCGGCAAAAGAAGGTATCGCGTTAAGCGCTGATCCCATGCCTGAGCAAGCCATTTTTACCCGTTCAGATCACTACACCCTAGTAAAGCAGGGCGTACCGGCAGTATTTTTAATGACAGGTTTTAAGTCGAAAGACCCAAACCAGGACGGTGGCAAAATATGGGGCAGCTTCTTTGCCAAGCATTACCACAAGCCATCGGATGACATTGCTAGTTTGACCAAAGAGTATGGCCCTATCCGTTACGATGCGGGGGCGGTGTTCACTAATATTAATTTTAATATTGCGCTGGATATTGCCAATACCGAGCAGCGGCCCTACTGGCTAAAAGACAGCTTCTTTAATGGGGTTTTCGGCAAGTCGTATAATCGCGAAGCGGTAAAGTGAGCAGCCCATCACTTTAGCCGCAGTGAGAACCAGTTTGCTCTAAGCTAACCGTTGAAGCCCTGGACGGGCTGAAACGAGCCCCCAGGGATGGGGTTACGGCGTGTTAGTGTGAGCAAATTGGTTCGGAAACACTGATGTCGGTGCTGAGCATAATTAAATGATCAGCCACCGGCCCATTTAGTTTTAAAGCCTTCTGCCTGCAACAATTGCTCAACCAGCTCGCGCTTGTCGCCCTGAATTTCAATGACGCCATCTTTTACCGCGCCGCCACAAGCACATTTCTTTTTTAGTTTTGCCGCTAGCAGTACTAATTCATCATGCGTCCTGGCTATGCCCGTTATGGTTAGCACAGCCTTACCGCCGCGACCTTTCGTTTCACGACGAATACGAATTGCACCATCGGCAAAGGCTTCTGCTACTTGTTGAACTACTGGCTTTGGGGTTACCCGGCCACTTTGGGTACTAAACACAAGGTTAGGGTCATCTTTTACCGCAGCTTTATTGCCTTGCGGGTTCATTTTTTTTTGCCAGTCAGCGAGTGAAATTTTATTGGATGCCATAAAGTTTTAATGTTGATTACTTAACAATAGTGCCAGCTTAAACATCCCTTTGCTGTGCGGCAATAATTTCTCTCAGATCTGCGTTGCTTGCTTGGTTTTTTAATCACTTCTGCTAAAATGCCTCTAATTTTTAGAAATCTGGATGGCTATAATGTCTCAACATGTTTTTTCAGCGTCTGATTATGTAGCACGTTCAGGCTTGGCTGAGCAATTTGGTGATATCGCGGCCAAGGTTGAGCAGTTTCAACGTGCATTAAACGAATATATTGCTAATGCCGAGTTACCTCAGCTGCAGTGGCAATACCGCGTACCGGAATTGGGTGAGGGCGGGGCGTGTTCACTGTTTGGTCAACTTGCTGATGAACCCTATGATCTTACTGCAATTTTAGGTGGACAGACTGATGTTAATCAACGTGCGCTGACACAGTTATCATTAATTACTGCATTTTATCGTCAACATTCTGGCTTAGACTGGTTTGGCATTTATCAAGCCAGAGCAAACATGAGCGGTGATAATGTTTTGGTGAAGTTAGCCTATTACGGCGCGGCGTCTCGGGCGGAATTTCCGCTAAATGCGACCTTTGCTCAGATCAGTAATAACAGCACGGTTGGGTTAAGCGGTAAGGCTAAAGTGATTAATGACGTGGCGGCGTACTTAGGCTCTGGTGGCGAGTATTATACCTGTGATCCAAAAGTTCAGGCTGAAGCATGTTTGCCTCTGTTTGACCAATCAGGCAAAATATGTGGCATTGTTGACGCTGAAGATTTTAATAAAAACGTATTTACTGCTGATGCTATGGCATTGTTAGTGGCGGTATGTTTAACCATACCGGCTTATTTGCCTTAAGCGCAGTCTTTTTTCATGCAACTTTAATTCAGGTAGAACCTTATGTTTGCTCAGTTACAACCGGTGGCCACCGATCCCATCCTAGGCTTGATGGCAGCGTACAAAGAAGATACTAACCCAAACAAAGTTGACCTTGGTGTTGGTGTGTATAAAGACGAGCAGGGCCACACTGCAGTGCTTAAATGTGTGAAAGAAGCTGAAGCGCTGCGGCTAAAAAATGAAGACAGTAAAACGTACATCGGCATGGCGGGTGACTTAGGTTTTAATAACCATATTGAAAAACTGGCATTTGGTGTTGGACATAAAGCATTGTTGGCCAACCGCATTACTACCGCACATACCCCTGGCGGTACCGGTGCACTTCGTGTTGCCGCTGAGTTTATTAAAAAAGCGAACCCAAATGCAACAATTTGGGTAACCAGCCCAACCTGGGCGAATCATATTTCCATGTTTAAAGCCGCGGGTCTCAATGTAAAGGAATATACGTACTATGACTACGCAACTAAAGGCCTGAACGAAGAGGCGATGTTTGCTGATTTAGCTACTGTGCCCGCGGGTGATGTGGTACTGGTACATGCCTGTTGCCATAACCCCAGTGGTATGGATTTAACCTTTGCTCAGTGGCAGCGTTTTACTGATATTGCTAATGAACGTGGATTTACGCCGCTAGTTGATATGGCATACCAAGGTTTTGGTTCAGGTCTGGATGAAGACGCAAAAGGCTTACGTTATCTTGCTGACAACGTCGAAGAGATGTTGTTGTGCAGTTCCTGCTCGAAAAACTTCGGTTTATACCGTGAGCGAATCGGTGCTGTGTCAATTATGTCGGCAGACAGCAAGGTGATGGAAATTACCCGGGTTAATTTGCTAAGTGTGGTACGCAGTATTTATTCGATGCCACCTGCGCATGGTGCTATTGTTGTGGCGAATATTCTTGATAGTACTGAGCTAACAGCGTTATGGCATCAAGAGCTGGCAGAAATGCGTGATCGTATTAACAACTATCGCCAATTGATCATCGACAAATTAGCCGGTGAAGGCGTACAGCAGGACTTTAGTTTTATTACACGACAGCATGGCATGTTTAGCTTTTTGGGCATAGATAAAGCGCAAATTGCCCGCTTACGCAGTGAGTTTAGCATTTATATGGTTGATTCAAGCCGTGTAAGCATTGCAGGCTTGAACCATAGCAACATTGATTACTTTGCTAAATCAGTTGCTACAGTGTTGCAAGGCTAACAAAGTGCTAACTGAAAAAACCGCAGCGCACTGCGGTTTTTTTATGCCCGTAAAAAGTGCTTTATGGCGGTAGCGACGTCAGCGGGTTGTGACATATGGCAGTGATGGCCACCTGTTGCCCATACCAGTTGCAGGTTTGAAAAATATTCAGCCTGAAAGGCCTGGGAAGCAAAGGGGCCGTCTTTTGCCAGTACCGCCAATACAGGGCACTTTACCGCTAGCATTAGCGCTTGTGCTTGTTCTGGTGTTAAACGGTAGACTGAACGTTGGCGTAGCCGCATGTCTGCCCGCCAGGTAACACCTGCTGTTGTCGCGACAGCGCCGCGCTCAGTTAATATCATCGCTTCGTTTAAGCTAAAGTCGCTCTGGCGTTGGCGTGCTGCTGCCGCATCAACGAATGACGCATAATAGGGTTTGCCGGAAGCCGGCTTTAAGCGTGATGTTATGCCTTCTCTGAGTTGCTTAGCACTATGCTCAGGGGCGTCAGTAACAAAGCCTATACTGTCTATCAAAATAATTTTTGCTACAAGCTCTGGAAACGCTGCTGCCAATGCTGTGGCGACCATCCCACCCATTGAGTGGCCTATAATGGTCAGTTGTTGCCAGTTTTGTTGCCGGCAAATTGTAACCACGTCTTGTACCCAGTCAAAAAAATAATAGTAAGCATCAGTTCCACGATGCTTAGAGTGACCATGGCCCGGAAAATCAATAGCCACCAGTGGCACATCATCCATCTGATGAGCAAGCGGTATAAAACTGGCGGCATTATCTAGCCAGCCATGTAAACACAATACAGGTTGGCGATTGATATCAAGGACAAAATTGCTTATTGCAGCAATACCCGCAGCGTCGCCTGATAACGGATACTGAAACTTCATGTAAGCCTTCTTTAATCGGATACCAAATATCGGTGATAAACGGTATCACAGCTTCGGCAATTGAGATATTGCTATTGCCTGTATTTATGACGCAATAGACTCGGCTTATAATGGCTTGTTTAGTGGTTTATAGATTAGAATAACTAACCATAATTGTGCCGATGTTAAACGGGGTTAAATCGCACGGCATAGCACTTTTACGTTAACTAACCTTAACAATCCTGCATAAATCTTTATAATTAATGCATAATAATGATTTTTAGTTGGCGGGTCGTATATTCTTTCGCCAATGCAGTTTGAACTGAAAATGAATTTAATATTTAAATTGCATTAGAAAAATTAATGCTTTGGTTGTAATTTATCTCGTTCGTGCTCAGTGTGAAAAATAGGCATAATGCGCAGCATATAGCCACAGCGCAAACACAGAGGTAAATATGAGCACGTTAAATACAGCCGCCACTAAACAGAACTTGACCGCGAGGCGCAGTAATGTAATTGCTCGTGCATTATTTGTACGAAAGCTAAATAAATTGCTGAGCCTGATGGGCCGTGCATTAAACACTGCGGCAATGTCCGTTAGCAAATAACGCTTACCAGGTTTCATCCAGAAAAGCCACGCGTCCCCAACCCGCGTGGCTTTTCTACTTCTGCTGCTTGTTCCAACGATTCGCTTGCATTAGAGTAACAATGATTACAGCGGGGAGATGAAATAATGACAGGGCATGAAAACATAAACTATATAGAATTTCCTGCGGCTGATTTGAGCGCCACTAAACAGTTTTACAACAAAGTATTTGGCTGGGTGTTTGCAGATTACGGCCCGGACTACATCGCTTTTGCTAATTCAGGTGTGGATGGTGGCTTTTACCGCTCAGATAAGACATCGTCTGTAGCTAACGGGGCGGCTCTGGTAGTGTTATACAGCAAAGATTTAATCAAGACTGAACAACGTATAGTTGCATCAGGCGGCAAAATTATTAAACCGGTATTTTCTTTTCCGGGAGGAAAACGGTTCCATTTCTCTGACCCAAGTGGTAATGAATTAGCCGTATGGTCTGAGCAGTAATAAGAAGATGTAATAAGAGATCGCTTACGCAACAGTAACTGCGTAAGCGATATGCTGAGTACTGCATTGAATATCTCTTATTCGTCATCTGTATCTTTTTTGTCTGCCTGTAGTGGTGCTTCTGTTTGTGTCACGCTTTGTTCTGCTAACACCGCGCCGGCAGAAAATAGCAATTCTGTCGTCGTGTTCTCTAGCGCCAACTTGGCTTGTAGTTTTATGTTTTTCCCCAGTTCAGCCAGTTGACTCGTTACTACCTCAGTCAGTTCTTCTGTAATGCTGCTCGCTTGTGCTGGTGAAGCTAAATTGACAGCAAACACGGTGGCCAAGGTTAATGCAGTTAATGTTTTCATTTTGTGATCCTTAATTACCATTTGATTAAATAACACTGAACCTATTTCAAGCTGCGTGCCAATTGTTTTTATTAATTTAAGTATCTGAAATTAAATGATTATTATTTTTTTGTGTAGGATTTTTTGGTAGGGCGGTTCACCTTGATATTATATTTTTGGTGAAAATGACTAAAAGTTAGTGAAAATTTTTTTGCAAATTTCAAGTGTGGCACTGCAGGGGATTTGCGCTATGATTCAATGATTATGCAGGCATGATGTAGGCTAGAATGTTAAAAGCGTTGTTGATGGTTTTTAGTTGCTGCTGTCTTTATGTGCAGGCCCAAACACTTGCCCCAATTCGGGTAGTGACTGAATATTCACCACCGCACCAAACCCTGGTTCAAGGCGAAGTTAGCGGGCTAAGTACGGAGTTGGTACTTGCTATCTTAGCAGAAGCGGGGGTTAGCGCGACAATTGAGATGTTCCCCTGGGCCAGGGCATTTAATATTGCACGTAGCCAACCTAATGTATTGATTTACAATATGGCCCGTACGCCAGAGCGCGAAGAACAATTTCACTGGTTAGGCACAGTTGCAGCGTATCAACTTGGTTTTGTTGGCCTCAGTCATCGACAAGACATTACTATCACGTCATTGGATGATGCACTGGCATTTACTATAGCCGTACAACGAGACGATCTCTCGGCAAATTTTTTGCTTCAACAGGGTTTCGAACTTGGCGTGCAACTGGTGTTGGTTGCCGACATTAGCGAATCTTGGCAATTATTACGCAACGGTAAGGTTGATCTTATTATTGATGATGCCGTTGCGCTTAATGATATGGTAGCAAAGCTGGATCTGCCACAATCGTCTATCCGATTCGTTTATGCTATCCCACAGCTTAAGCAGCAAACCTGGCTGGCAGCAAGTTTAGCAACCTCGCCTGAACTTATTAACGCAATAAAGTTTGCCCACAAGAAAATTGCACTCTCACCGCGATATCATCAGATTATGTCGTCTTCTTATCGTGAGTAAAATAAAACCGCCCGCAATTGCGGGCGGTAGTGGGTTAGATTTTTTTATATTTAATACGATGCGGCTCTAACGCATCGGCACCATATGTCGCTTTTAGCCAGGCTTCATAGTCAGAATAGTTGCCTTCAAAGAAGTTAACGTTGCCTTCATCACGGTAATCAAGAATATGCGTTGCAATGCGGTCGAGGAACCAACGGTCGTGCGATATCACCATGGCACAGCCCGGGAAATCCAGCAGGGCATTTTCCAGCGCTCGCAGCGTTTCAACATCCAAGTCATTGGTAGGTTCATCCAGCAGCAACATATTACCGCCAGCTTTTAATAACGCCGCTAAATGCACACGATTTCGCTCACCACCGGATAATTCACCGATAAACTTTTGTTGATCGTTACCTTTAAAATTAAAGCGACCCACATAAGCACGACTAGGAATTTGGAAACTGCCAATTTGTAGCATGTCCTGACCGTTAGAAATCTCCTGCCAGACGGTATTTTTAGGGTTCATACTGTCGCGGAATTGGTCAACACTGGCCAGTTGCACGGTGTCACCGACACTGATATCACCTGAGTCTGCTTGTTCGGTGCCGCTGATCATTTTAAATAACGTTGATTTACCGGCGCCGTTCGGGCCGATGATGCCAACTATGGCACCTTTGGGCATGCTAAAGCTTAAATTGTCTATTAATAAGCGTTCGCCAAAAGACTTACGCAGATTAGTCACTTCCAGCACTTTGTCTCCCAAGCGAGGGCCTGGTGGAATAAACAGTTCGTTAGTTTCATTACGTTTTTGAAACTCCTGGCTTTGCAGTTCTTCAAACCGTGCCATCCGGGCTTTACTTTTAGCATGGCGGCCTTTTGGATTCGTGCGCACCCATTCCAATTCTTGTTTAATGGAGCGTTGACGGGCATTTTCTGTTTTCTCTTCTTGCTGCAAACGCGCATCTTTTTGCTCTAACCAAGAGGAATAGTTACCTTCCCAGGGAATACCATAACCGCGGTCTAACTCGAGGATCCAACCAGCAACATTATCCAGGAAGTAACGGTCGTGGGTAATGGCCACAACAGTACCCGGATAGTCGTGCAGGAAACGTTCTAACCAAGCAACAGACTCAGCATCAAGGTGGTTAGTCGGTTCGTCCAGCAGTAGCATGTCAGGACGTTCTAACAGTAAACGACAAATGGCTACGCGGCGGCGTTCACCCCCTGACAGATGCTCGATTTTGGCATCCCAGGGCGGCAGACGCAGCGCATCTGCGGCGCGCTCTAAGGTATTATCCAGGTTATGACCTTCTTTGGCCTGAATTAACGCCTCCAGCTCACCTTGTTCTCGGGCCAGGGCATCAAAATCGGCGTTTTCCTCGGCATAGGCGGCATAAACTTGATCTAATCGCGCTAAAGCATCTTTTACATCACTGACGGCTTCTTCAACGATTTCACGCACGGTTTTACTGGTATCTAACACCGGTTCTTGTGGCAAATAACCAATTTTAGTGCCTGCCAACGGGCGGGCTTCACCTTCAAATTCGGTATCAACACCGGCCATAATACGTAGTAAGGTAGATTTACCAGAACCGTTTAAACCCAACACGCCAATTTTGGCACCCGGGAAAAACGACAGCGAAATGTCTTTTAATATTGTGCGTTTAGGGGGAACCACCTTCGAAACGCGATACATCGAGTAGATATATTGAGCCATAATAATACGCTTATTTTTGCCTGAATTAGTGCGGTTAATTGTACGTTATTTTCGCAGAACAGGGAAAGGCGGCAACGCGCAGATTAAGATAAAACTCGCTTTTGAGCGCTGCTTTCTGGTCTAATAGCACTAATACTTTACCTGGGGTGAAAATCATTATGAGTCAGTTTGCACAAGATCCAAGTTTTCAGCGTTTCGTAGAAGAAGCCAAAACCCACGGTGTGGTTTATGTGTTGGCCGACGGCGAAGATTTGTTGGTTGTAGAGTCCGTTGAATTTGAGGACACTGACGTCATGCCGTTTTGGTCTGATGAAGCATCAGCGATAGCGCACTGCTCAGAAGAGTGGGCGGTTTATAAGCCAGAAGCTATTCCGCTAAATGTGTTTTGTGACGGTTGGCTTAAAGAAATGTACGATGATGGCGTTTTAATTGGTACAAACTGGGACGAGAGCCTTAATGGGCCTGAAGTTGAACCGCGCGAACTGCTTGAAGCTTTGTCATTAGTACAATAATCCTGCCGCAAGCTCTGCTCTGAGTTTTGACCTTTCGGAGCAGTTATTTTGCATAAAAATAGCAAAAAAAAGACAATCCCCGTAAACTATCGGCAATGGCGACACGTACTATGGTGATTGAAGCCGGGTTGGATAAAGTTATGTTACCAGATGAAGCAATATTGGTTCGCAGTGCGTTAGAAGCTCAAGGGTTAGAAACCCCGATGCTCGATAACGGTATGTCTCGTGACCAAAAATACGACAAAATTAACGCGCTGATGACTGAAGTTGTTACAACACTTGGGCTAGACCTTAGTGATGACAGCCTACGCGAAACACCGCATCGCATTGCAAAAATGTATGTTGACGAGATTTTTGGTGGCTTAGATTACGCCAACTTCCCTAAAATTGCGCTTATCGATAATAAGATGCAGGTAAAGGAAATGGTAAAAGTGAAAGACATCAGCTTTACCAGCACCTGCGAGCATCACTTTGTCACTATTGATGGCAGTGCGACGGTAGCTTACATTCCTGAAAAACGTATAATTGGTTTATCCAAAATCAACCGTATTGTTCGTTTTTTCGCTAAGCGCCCACAGGTACAGGAACGTTTGACGCAACAAATTCTGGTGGCATTACAAACTTTACTGCAAACACCCAATGTGGCGGTAACGATGGAAGCCGTGCATTACTGTGTGAAATCACGTGGCGTGATGGATGTAAATTCTAAAACACAAACAACAGCACTTGGTGGCACGTTTAAAGATGACGGACGTACCCGTGCAGAATTCTTAGCGCGATATTAATTTCGAATGTTTGCATTTAAAAAAGGCGCCGTGTGGCGCCTTTTTTGTCGATGTTAATTGCTTACAATAGCTCGGTACGTAGTTCCTTACAGGCTTTCACCATGTTGGCCAGCGCCGTGCGTGTTTCGTTCCAGCCTCGCGTTTTCAAGCCACAATCCGGATTAACCCATAACCGTTGTAATGGGATTTTTTCAGCCGCTTTGTAGATAAGTTGCTTCATCCAACTTACGCTGGGGACATTGGGCGAATGAATGTCATACACGCCCGGACCAATCTCATTAGGATAATCGAAGTGCTCAAACGCATTGAGCAACTCCATATTGGAACGCGACGTTTCAATGGTTATAACATCAGCATCCATTGCTGCAATTGACGCAATGATGTCGTTAAATTCGCTATAGCACATATGCGTGTGTATTTGTGTGGTGCTGTTTATATCGCGGCAGCTTAGTTTAAATGCTGCAACAGCCCAGTCGAGATAGTGCTGCCACTGACTATGTTTTAACGGTAACCCCTCGCGAAACGCGGGTTCATCAATTTGAATAATATTGATGCCGGCCTCTTGCAGATCTTTTACCTCTTCGGCCAGTGCTAAACTCAGTTGTAAGGCGATATCTGCGCGGCTAATATCCTCGCGTGGGAATGACCATCCCAGCAGTGTTACTGGACCAGTAAGCATACCTTTTACCGGCTTATCTGTGAGAGATTGGGCATAGCGCGTCCAGCTTACGGTCATAGCTTGTGGCCTGCTGATATCGCCGATTATAACCGGGGGTTTTACACAGCGTGAGCCATAGCTTTGTACCCAGCCAAACTGAGTAAATGTATAACCTTCCAGCAGCTCACCAAAGTATTCCACCATGTCGTTGCGCTCAGCTTCACCGTGCACTAATACATCTAAGCCGATTTGCTCTTGCTCTAGTATGGCAAGTTGAATGTGTTGTTCAATTTGCCCCTGATAGGTGGCTTGGTCAATTTTGCCGGTCTTTACTGCCAAGCGGCTTTGACGGATCTCTGCTGTTTGCGGAAATGAACCAATGGTGGTGGTGGGAAGCAATGGCAGTGAAAAGTGTTGCTGTTGTGCCTGCTGACGCACAGGGTAGGGCTGGGCACGATCGGTGCTTTGTAGTTTTAATGCTGCAACAGCCTGTTGTACCGCCGGATTTTGTACCCGGCTTGATGCTTGACGAGCCTGAATGCTTTGGCTGTAGCAGACAATCTTATCTAGCTGATCTGTTAACAGCGCCTGTTTCAACAGCGCCAGTTCCTGGCATTTTTGTTTAGCAAATGCAAACCAGCTGCGGATTTCGTCATCCAGCCGGGTTTCCAGATCCAGATCTACCGGGCTGTGCAACAACGAGCAACTGGGCGCTAGCCACAGGTTATTGCCTCGCGCCTGATACACTGGTTTGAGGGTATGAAAAGCGCTAAGCAAGTCGGTACGCCAGATATTACGGCCATTAATAACACCGGCAGATAATACCCAATGCGCAGGTATCGCCTGATGCAGTGCCGCCAGATCGCTTTGCTCGGCAATTAAATCTACATGAATACCGTCAATCGGTAAGGCAGACAATGCAGGTAAATAGTGACCTATATCACCGAAGTATGTTGCCATCAGTAGCTTTACGCTACCTTTGTCCAGCTGCTGATAGCTGCTTAGTAATGCCTGTAACCATTCATCATCCAGTTCCAGTGCCAGTATAGGTTCGTCAAGTTGCAACCACGTGATATCGAGCCGTTCAAGTTGCTGCAGAATGCGCTGATATACATTTAAAAGTTTTGGCAACAATGTAAGTTTATTGCTGTCATCTGTGGTTTTACCCAAATACAAAAAGGTAAGTGGTCCTATTAATACCGGCTTTGCATTAACACCGGCTTGCTTGGCTTCTGTTATTTGCTCGAACCAAAATTTATCGCAAAGCGTAAACTCTTGGTCTTTAGTGAACTCCGGTACGATATAGTGATAGTTCGTGTTAAACCATTTTGTCATGTCACTGGCTGCGGCCGGTTTTCCTTTCGGTGCGCGTCCGCGAGCAATTCTAAACTGGGTATCAAGGTCAATGTTGTTAACACCATTTTGGTGGCGTTCAGGCACAACACCCAGTAGCAAAGACGTTGTTAAAATATGATCATACCAGGCGAAATCACCCACGGGGATCAGGTCGACCCCGGCATCTTTTTGCAATTGCCAATGCGTTTGGCGTAGCTCGGCACCCGTTTGTAGCAGTTGTTGTTGGTTTATATCACCTTGCCAATAGGCTTCCAGCGCCCGTTTTAATTCACGTTTGGCACCAATTCGTGGAAATCCTAAGTTATGTGTTTGCATTTTACGCTCCTCTTGTGGACATCTAGAAGTTTACATGTCTATGATCGGGCGTTATGCTGTGTAACGCAAATGAAAATAATTCCGCAACCAAATGAAGAATCTTCAACATGATAGAAATAAAACATTTACGCACGGTTCGAGCGTTATTTGACACTGGCTCTGTTCAAGCCGCGGCAAACATGTTGTGTGTTACACAGTCGGCACTATCTCATCAGCTCAAAGAGCTGGAACACCGGGTTGGTTCAGTGTTGTTTGAACGCAAAACACAGCCGGTACAATTTTCTCATGCGGGTGAATTATTGCTTAAATTAGCACGCAAAGTATTGCCTGCTGTCGATGAAGTAACTGAGCAACTTAAGGCTGGAAATGACGACACCCAAGCACTGCAATTATGTGTTGAATGCCATGCTTGCTTTCACTGGTTGTTGCCTGCTGTGCGGCATTTTAATGCCCAACCTAATCTCCCTGCGGTAGAGTTCGTCCCGTTTATAGAACATAACGCTATAGAGGCGTTATTGCATCAGCAGCTTGATGTTGTGCTAACCACAGATATTCGCATGACGGAGCAAGTGAGCTTTCATCATTTATTTGATATGGAGTTGCGTTTGCTGTTGAGCCCTGATCATGCGCTAGCAAATTGTACTTACATCAAGCCAGCTCAGTTAATCAGTGAAACGTTGTTGAGTTATCCCGTACCTGTGGCTCGACAGGATGTGTTTCGGCATTTTTTAGCTGAGACTGATTTTAAAGGTAAGGTAAAACCTGTGGCACAAGGCAGTCAAATTTTACAGCTGGTTGCCGCAGGGCAGGGGATTGCTGTGATGCCATCCTGGATGGCACAGCCTTACCAGCAGCAAGGGTTAATCTGCTCTATCGCGTTAGGACCAGAAGGGCTTCGGCGGCCTATGTACCTTGCCTGTCGACAAGCTCAGCTGAGCAGTAGTATTAAGGCCCTAACACTAAGCATCCGACAGTTTTCACCGGTAGGTTAAGCTAGCCCTAACTTGGGCCTTTTACAGGAAATGTCGTATTTTTATCAGTAATTTAGCCAGCGGTTGGTTGCTTTATCCGCTTAATTAAGCAGCAGAATTTTAAGTTATACACTAAGCTTTGAATCATATAAGCAATGCCTCGAGGTGTAAGATGCGATTTTATATGATGTTAATCATTGCAGTATCCGTGTTTCTACTAAGTTGTAAACCTGCTGAACAAGCTCAAACAGTCGTACCGCAATCTGTTGCTGGTGATGATGCGGTGGCAAAGACAAACTGTGAGTTAACCTTTGGCATGGATGCATGGGAGCCCTATCAATATATGTCGGTAGGCAATAAAGCTGCAGGCCTTGATGTTGAGTTGGTGGAGGCCATCACGTCTTCAATGGGCTGTGATCTTAATGTGGTGCAGGGCAGCTGGGTAGAATTACTTTCATTATTAAAAAACGGTGACGTTGACTTTGTGCTGGGGGCGTCAAAAACGCAAGAGCGAGAGTCCTTTGCGTATTTCTCAGAACCTTACCGTCAAGAACGCTTTCAATTATATGTGCGAAAAAATGCGGAGCA
Organism: Rheinheimera baltica; assembly: GCF_030731985.1. Taxonomy (NCBI): domain Bacteria; kingdom Pseudomonadati; phylum Pseudomonadota; class Gammaproteobacteria; order Chromatiales; family Chromatiaceae; genus Rheinheimera; species Rheinheimera baltica. Next base: position 277,634 of record NZ_JAPJDY010000005.1, on the reverse strand, counting down.
TCCGGCATACGCTGATTTAAAAGCTTTTGTTGATGCAGGGCACAAAGTTGGTGTAGTTAACGAATATTATTACGGTGATGAAGTTGCTGCGCTGTATGCTGATGAAACACGACGTACGCAGTTTGTCGGCGCCATTATTAGCGAGCTTAATATGGCGCGCTTACTGGATGAAGAGATTGATGGTTTGCTGGAGGACAGTTTTGTTGGTGCGTCAATTTTACGTCGTAAAGGTTTAGACAAATACATTCAGCCGCACAGCATTAGCTTAGGTCAATCTGATGTGTTCGTTATGTTTAGTAAGGCGTCGGTACAAGAAGATCAGGTACAGCAGTTTAATGTCGAGTTAGCACAATTGCGCGCTGATGGTCGATATAACCGTATTGTGGAAAAATATAGCCACTAAAGCAGGTTGAACTGTTGCTTTAATAAGCTCGCTGTAAAGCTGGCTTTAAGATAAAACCCTCTGGGTAAGGTGCGAATTGGTTCGCCATTTGCACCTATTGCATTAGTCATTGCTTTACTGTTAGCCGCCTTGGGCCTAAGTTGTAGTAGCTTACCTTGAGCGCCTTTGATATCGGCAATGCCGCCTAGGGTTATCTTTTCCATCAGTTCTTCCCAGTCTTGCTGCAATGCCTGTTGCTGTATAGTGGATGGTTGCCATAAAAACGGTGTGCCAATCATGCGCTCTGCTAATGGAATATGGCGTTCAGCCAAAATCGGCACCCATAACACATGTTGCAATTTGCGACATACCCATGACTCATGCCATTGCAGCCCTGCAACACCCGTTAAGGGCGCGACGCAAACATAGGTGCTTTCTAAAGGTTTGCCGCATTGATCAATTGGTAAGGTTTTTAATTCTACGGCCAGATGTGGAAAATCAGGTTCTGCTTTTGAACCTGCCGTCGCACCAAGTACCTGTTCAAGTAATTGGCCAACCCATCCTTTGTCTTTTTTAAGATTTTCAGGCACTGGTATTGAAAGCTGTGTAGCAATTTGTCCCAGTGACAAACCTGCCAGAGCCTGACTTCGCGTTGTTAATTCGGACAATGATGCTGGAGAAGTGAACATATTAGTCATATTAAATGGCTGTAACGACACGCTAGCATTTTTCGGACCTTTTGGCTGCTTAAAAACGCAGCAAACTGACTTACGCACAGCACAATGATAAGTTTTTCAAAGCTGAATTTAATATAAATTTATGATTTATATCGTTTTTGTTTATGTTTTTGATGTGCTTAAACACTAATCGATTAACTTATTCAGTGTTTTAATTGTGCTTGTGCACAGTTTTATCAACACATCCTGTGAAAAAGTGCACATTGTGCTGTGCTTAATATGCAATGTTGTGGATAAGTCTGTAAAAGGTGTGCTGAAAATACCGTTTGCCCAAGTCCCGACTTTATGAAAGAATCTTTTACATATTGTTTTAAGATCCGCCAGAGGTTTGTGTGATCGATGCCGAAGGTTTTCGGGCCAATGTCGGCATAGTGATTTGTAACCACCAGGGACAGGTGTTTTGGGCAAAACGATATGGTCAGCATTCCTGGCAATATCCACAGGGTGGCATTGATGATGGGGAAACGCCAGAACAAGCTATGTTTCGCGAGTTACATGAAGAGGTTGGCCTTACCGCTGCGGATGTGGAAATAATCGCCACAACGAAGCATTGGTTAAGGTATAAACTGCCAAAACGACTTATTCGCAAAGACAGTAACCCGGTGTGTATTGGCCAGAAGCAAAAATGGTTTTTGCTGCGTCTGACCTGCGCTGACGAAGATGTAAACTTACTTAAAACCACTCACCCAGAGTTTGATAGCTGGCGTTGGGTTAGTTATTGGTATCCTGTACGGCAGGTTGTTGCCTTTAAGCGGGAAGTTTATCGAAAAGTCATGAAAGAATTTGCTCCTATCGCTTTGCCGTTTATCCGCCGCGAAGGCAAGAAAAAGAATTATTAAAGCAGGTTGACAATTAGCTAGACTGAAAAAGAGGCTCTTATGTTAGGCCAGTTAAGGCGAATTGTTCAGGATGTAGCACAAGAGCCAGTGCTTCAAAGTGCGCTAGCTGGCTTAGTGACTAGCATAAAACAAGCATTGGTTACCGAATGTTGTTCGGTATACCTTGCTAATTATGAACAGCAGCATTTTATGTTGATGGCAACCGATGGTCTTAACCGAGATGCTATTGGTAATATTGCTATTGGTTTTTCCGAAGGTTTGATTGGCTGGGTTGGACAACGCGAAGAACCCATTAATTTAGCTAAAGCCCATTTACACCCGCGCTTTAAAGTTACACCTGAAGTTAGCGAGGATCGTTTTTCCGCCTTCTTAGGCTGCCCTATTATTCACCATCGTAAAGTCTTAGGTGTGCTGACTATTCAGCAAGCGGCAGAGCGGGTGTTTAACGAAGATGAAGAGTCCTTTCTGGTTACGCTGGCTGCACAACTTGCATCCGTTTTGGCTAATGCAGAAATGCGTCAAGCCGCCAGTGAAAGTAGCCCAAGTCAAATTCAAACAGGCCAACTTAAAGGTTTACCTGGCTCACCAGGCATTGCAATTGGCCAAGCCTATGTATTACAACCTGCCAATGATTTTAATGCCATTTCGCTCAAGCGAGCCGATGATCCTGAAAAAGAGTTAGCGCATTTTTATCGCGCCGTAAAAATTACAAAAGCAGAGTTTAATCGTTTGGCTGAGCGAATGAGTGGGCATTTGCCACCCGATGCATTAGCCATTTTCGATGTGTATCACCAGCTACTTGATGCGGCGAGTTTAGGCCGCGAAATAGAGCAACAAATAGCGGAAGGATGGTGTGCTAAAAGTGCTCTTAAACGGGTAGTCGAGAAGTTTGCCCGTCAGTTTGATGATATGGACGATGCGTATTTGCGTGAACGGGGCACGGATATTCGTGATCTTGGCCAGCGGGTACTTAACAACCTTCTTGATACCGAGCAACGTAAAATTAAATTGCCACAGCAAGTTGTATTGGTGGCAGAAAATGTCACCGCGACCATGTTGGCGGAAGTTCCCAGAGAGCAGTTAGTTGCTATTGTTTCGTTAAAGGGCTCGGTAAATTCGCATGCCGCGATAATGGCGCGTGCTTTAGGAATTCCCGCAGTGATGGGGGTTAATGAGCTACCGTTATTACATTGGCAAGGACAACGGTTAATTGTTGATGGTTATCAGGGGCATATATTACTATCGCCGGTTGAAGCGATATGCCAAGAGTACCAGCGATTAATTAGCGAAGATGCCGAGCTAAACGCGCGCTATTTAGCTGAAATAGCTAAGCCGTCACAATCAGCGTGTGGAAGTGCGTTTAATTTGATGGTGAACTCTGGCCTGGCGATAGAGCTGGAAACAACCAACCCCGAATATACCGGCGGTGTGGGACTGTATCGTACAGAGTTTCCTTTCATTATGCGTAGCCGGTTTCCTACCGAGCAAGAGCAAATAGAACTGTACCGAAAGGTGCTGGAGTGCTATCCCGATAAGCCTGTCATCATGCGTACCTTAGATGTTGGCGGCGATAAAGCATTACCCTATTTTAGTATCATTGAAGAAAACCCTTTTTTAGGTTGGCGCGGCATTCGCCTGACACTGGATCATCCGGAAATATTTTTAGTTCAAATTCGCGCTATGTTAAAAGCGAATCTGGCGTTGAATAATCTGCATATTTTATTGCCCATGATTTCGGATCTAGCCGAGGTTGATGAGTCAATCCGGTTAATCAAGCAAGCTAGTTTTGAAGTCAGTGATGAGCTTTGCATTGAATTGCCAAAGCCTAAAATTGGCGTAATGATTGAAGTACCCTCTATTATTTATCAGCTACCTGAATTAGCTCAGAAAGTTGACTTTTGTTCTGTCGGTACCAACGACCTTACCCAATATTTATTAGCGGTTGATCGCAATAATCCCCGCGTAGCTGGCCTGTATGATGCAATGCATCCTGCCGTGCTACGAGCGTTATATCAATTAGCACAGCAAGCCAAAGGTTTGCAGTTCCCAGTAAGTGTGTGTGGCGAGCTAGCTGGTGAAGCCTCGGGTGTGCTGTTGCTGGCGGCGATGGGATACAGTAGCTTTAGTATGAATAGTAGTAATCTGGCGAAAATAAAATGGTTACTGCGTAGAGTTGAAATGTCTGAATTAGCCTTGTTGTTACCTGAGGTGCTGGCATGCCAATCGGCCCGGCAAGTAAGACAACACACGCAACGTTTTTTGGATCAAAAACATCTTTTAAGCCAACTGCGAGCTTAACTCAATGCAGCGATGTCGTCGTCTCTGGTATAATGCACTTCTTATTGGTATGACGGGATCTTTGTGTTAAGCATTTTTGCTATTACGTTATTGCTGGGGGTTCTGGTAGGGTTTCTTGCTGGTATGTTGGGTATTGGTGGCGGTTTGATTATTGTACCCGCACTGGTTATGCTACTGCCAGCTTTTGGTATTGTACCGGCAGATCAGGCGATTGTTGTTGCAATTGCCACTTCTTTGGCGTCAGTTATTATTACGGCAACCTCCTCTGTAGCTGCGCATCATCGTTTGGAAAATGTTCCCTGGAATATTGCCAGTACAGTTATGGTAGGCGCCGCTGTTGGTGCCTGGGCTGTTGGCTATTTGGCTCACAATATCGATGCTGGCGTATTGCAAATGATTTTTGGTTGCGCGGTGTTGCTGCTAGCGCTTCGGATGCTTGGTTCTCGCGCTGCAGTGGGCAAGCGGCCATTGCCAGGTAAATTACCCACCATGACAATATCTGCCGTGCTAGGTGGTGTTGCCAGTTTGTTGGGCATTGGCGGCGGTGCGTTATTTGTGCCAATGCTAAACTATTTTTCTTTGGATATGCGCCGCGCCATTGGCGTTGCAGCGGCCAGTGGAATAGCCATTGCCATATTTGGCTCTCTTGGCTATGTTGTTGCTGGTTGGCAGCACTATCAATTAACAGATGGATTTATTGGGTACATTTATATGCCCGCGGCTTTAGGCATTGTTACAACATCGGTATTTACTGCGCCTTTGGGGGCTAAACTAGTACAGCACCTTCCTGTGCTGACAATTAAACGCATTTTTGGCATTTTCATGCTGTTGGTCTCGGCGAAGATGATTTTGAGTTAAGGGTTGTTATGTCCACAAGTTATATTACGTTTCCGCAAATTGATCCGATTATTTTCTCTGTAGGGCCAATCAGTTTACGCTGGTATGGCTTAATGTATCTGGTTGCTTTTGGCCTGGCATGGTGGTTGGCTAACAGAGCGGCAAGTAAGCCTAACTCAGGTTGGACAGAACAACAGGTCAGCGACTTGCTGTTTATCGGATTTTTGGGTGTTGTCCTTGGTGGGCGTATTGGCTATGTTTTGTTTTATCAGTTTGACCACTTTTTAACGGACCCGTTGTATTTATTTAAAATATGGACTGGTGGTATGTCGTTTCATGGCGGCTTACTTGGGGTATTAACCGCAATGGCGTGGTTTGCCAGAAAAAATAATAAAGCGTATCTGCAGTTAGGCGATTTTGTTGCTCCCCTTATTCCACTTGGCTTGGCAGCAGGGCGCTTAGGCAATTTTATTAATGCAGAGCTTTGGGGACGCACTACAGATGTGCCCTGGGCCGTATTATTCCCAGGCGCTGGGCCTTCTCCCCGGCATCCCTCGCAGTTGTATGAGTTTGCGCTTGAAGGTGTGGTGTTGTTTTTACTGATTATGCTTTACCGCCGTTTTAGTCCGCCGGTAGGGGCGTTGGGCGGTTTGTTTCTTGCCGGATACGGCAGCGCCCGCTTTTTTGTTGAGTTTTATCGTGAGCCAGATGCACATCTTGGTGTGTTATCAGCAGGTATGTCGATGGGGCAATGGTTGTCATTACCTATGATCATTATTGGTATCGGTTTAATTACATTTGCCTATGTTAACAACGCTAAAACCCCTAAACAGGTAGTAAAAGAATGAAGCAGTATCTCGATCTGATGCGGCATGTATTAGAGCATGGCCATAAGAAAACCGATAGAACTGGTACCGGCACTATTAGCGTGTTTGGCTATCAAATGCGTTTTAATTTGCAGCAGGGCTTTCCGCTTGTAACGACAAAAAAATGTCATTTGCGTTCTATAATTCACGAGTTACTGTGGTTTTTAAAAGGTGAAACCAATATTGGTTATCTGAAAGATAATGGGGTGTCTATTTGGGATGAATGGGCAACAGAGTCGGGCGAGCTTGGCCCGGTATATGGCGCGCAATGGCGCAGTTGGCAAGCCGCAGATGGCACAGTAATCGATCAAATCAGCCAACTTATCAATGACATTAAGCGTACTCCCGATTCTCGTCGCTTGATTGTTAGTGCCTGGAATCCGGCGGTACTACCTGATACGTCAATATCTCCAAGACAAAACGCACAACTGGGTAAGCAAGCACTACCGCCTTGCCATACGTTATTTCAGTTTTATGTTATTGACGGCAAGTTGTCATGTCAGTTGTATCAGCGCAGTGCAGACATTTTTCTTGGTGTACCGTTTAACATTGCCAGCTATGCCTTGCTAACGTTGATGGTGGCGCAGGTATGTGACTTACAACCGGGTGATTTTGTGCATACCTTTGGTGATGCTCATCTTTATCTCAATCATCTTGAACAGGTAAATACCCAGCTTGCAAGAGAGCCTTATCCTATGCCAACAATGCAGTTAAATCCTGACGTAAAAGATATTTTTGCGTTTACCATCGACGATTTTACCTTGCATGGTTATCAAGCACATCCTCACATTAAAGCGCCGGTGGCCATTTAACGTCAAAAGCTTGCCTTTAATTTTGGCCTGTATTTTGCTTAAGTAAAACAGGTCAAAATTTGAGGTGCATATGCAACTGTTAACGCCCTTTGTCATCGCTTTATTGCTGTGCGCTTGTAGTGCTAATCAGGCGCCTTTGGCATCAAACCCGCGTTCTGTAACAGCAGAACTAAGTGATTACCCGTTAGAATTCTATACTGATCGGCTTGCAGCAGGTTTATTGCAAAATATGCCTAAAGTTGATTTTGCAAATAAGCTTGGGCCAATCGTAGCGGTAACCAGCTTTTTGCCAATAGAAAAACTAAGCCTTAATGAGACAGATGCAGATGAAGTTCAGCTTGCGAATCAATTAGCCGAGAGTATGCTGACTTACGCGGTTAACCATGGTGTTAATGCCGTCGATTTCCGCTTGCGTAAACAGGTGCTGTTGCTACCCAATCACGAACAAGCGCTGACCCGCAACCTGGATGGAATAAAGCTACACAGTAGTGCTGATGCCGTATTAACCGGAACCTACTTAATTAAAGAGGATGGCTTAATGGTTAATGCCAGACTCATTGATGTGCAAAGTAATAAGGTGCTTGCGGCTGTTACCGATTATATTCCAATTAATGTATTTTGGAGTGACCAGCAAGTGATGAAACGCGGAAATCATCTATATCGCCATAGCGTAACCGGAGAGAAAAAATGAACAACAGTATAAGGTTGAGTTTATTTACGCTTATGCTAACAGGCTGTGTAGGGCCGGCAACGGGGCCTGATGGCGTTAACGTGAATGGTATCTCCTCGGCCCGGCAAGAGCGAATTAGCCATCAACAGGCATTTCAAAGCGCTACGCCAGCGATGATACAACGGCAACAGCCGTTGATTACTATTAATGAGTATTCAAGAAACCTTATACATGAATTAATGGCATTAAATCATGCCCTGGATGACGGCGCCTTTATCGGCGTAACCGATTTATCTTTCGTTGACAGTGATCTCCTGCATGGCAGTGTGCTAAGTAATCATTTAAGCGAAGCGCTAATTTACGATTTACATAAGTTTGGTGCGCCAGTAGTAGACTTTAAAGTCACCAACTACGTGCGTGTCACAGAAGGCGGCGATTTTGCTTTAAGTCGTGACTTCACCGAACTCAGTGCTGAATTGCCAATTAAATATGTGGTTACGGGTACTATGACAAAGCATAAAATGGGCCTGCTGGTAAATGTACGTTTAGTACAAATTAGCAATAAGCGGGTTATATCTGTGGCACGTACGTTCATTCCCGCAGCAGTAGTTCAAGCCATTTTGCAGCATGAAGCAGATCAGCAGCTGCAATTTAAGCAGGGATAAATACGATAAAGGTTAAAGTTATACGTAATTTGCCGATAACCAACTGATAGGTCACGTTGTTTATTGGAGAATTACATGAAATCAAGAATGCTGCTTACCGGTGTTATAGCTCTGCTTATCACCGGTTGTTATAGCCATCATCGTATTGAAAATGGCTATACGTATTGCAACAGTGTGGGAGAATGTAGTAGCGAAATTCGCCGGCAACATCATGATCATCATAGCCGTGATGCTGTTTCGCCAATGCCTCAGCAGCAAGGTAGTACAATGATTGGCTGGACACTACCTTCGCCAACCCTAACCAATCTTAATTCTAATAAACAGTTGGACGATTATGCTGCGCAAATGTCGATGCAGTTAGTCGATACATTGCATAATTTCCCCATTACGTCTCGCGTTGCTATAGCCTCCTTTGTTGAACTAGGATCTGAGCTTAATCGCACGAACATAGTTGGAAATCAGCTTGCAGAAAGCTTTATGCATCAGCTGCAGCAGTTTGGCATTGCCGTTGTCGACTTTAAAACCACGCGTGACATTCAGGTTACCGCAAATGGTGATTTTGTCTTTAGCCGGGCCCACAATAAGCTTGATTCAATACAAATGATTGATTACGTCTTGTCGGGCACAATGATACACACCCCAAAAGGGATAATGGTAAACGCCAGAGTGATTGATTTTCGCACTAAAGTTATTGCAGGCAGTGCCCAACAATTAATCCCACATTTTGTTATTGGTGCACTTTACTCCGATAATATCAGTCAGTAAGTGCAACGTTGGCTGCCCCAGCAGGAATCGAACCTTCAGTAATATCAGGCCCTAGAGCCTATCTTTTTTTGCTGTGGTGCTATCTGTGGTGCAAAAATAATTGCTTAGATTAATTAACAAATAATGTGCGCTTATCGGCCACCAAATCAGTCAGACTAAAGTCAAATTACTGACGGCAGGCAAGCCTTGGTTTACTTGTTCACATTATAGATATTCCGATATTCAAATCAGGTCAGGTCAACATAATCTTACTTAATAGGTTATTTAATGTTGACCTCGCCTTGTCATGTTAGTGTAGTAATCAACTTACTCTCAATTCAACGCCGTGCAGTTGAAACAGTGCTAAATCGCGGTTGAACCACTGCTTAAATGGACTGGTGTCAAAACCATGCAGCTCGGCCAATTGGGCGTAGCGCACTGCAGTATGCAGTAAGTCGGCGTAGCGCCAAATTTTGCCATAAGCCACCACATGTAATGCAGGCTGCTCGCCTAAAATGTCGATTGCCTGCATCACTTTGTGTAAATAACGCAGTTCTGCGGTCATTTGCTCGGTAACAAAATGCTGATTATGTTGACTCATGATCTAGGCTCCTGATTGCTTACCCTGAGCTTAGGTTGTCGGCTGGGCAATGAAAAGCATTAATCAGTTGCTCGAAATTTAACCTGTACGTTTTCGTTACAGGTTAAACTTAAAACGCATGCTGTTTAACTTCATCTAAATTGGCTACCACTATTTGCTGGGCTTCGGGCTTGGCTTCAATTTTAGTTAAATCCAGGTTTAGCGCCTGCACGGCATAGGGTACCAAAGCAGAGCGTACCGATATCACCCGTTTGTAATCCACCATATTGTAATCTTCAGCAATTATGGCTTTTTGATAATCAGATAAGCGTGAATCTGGTATCAGCGTAATATTCACCATGGTATTCCAGCGATCATCTGCTTCACGGCGCATCTGAGCATCGCCTTCAATGTCGTTAATGCTGCGAAAACGGCTTAATACAAAGTCACGATAATCACGGTTTTTTTCGCAATAGGCCCGTACATGCCAGCGCAGTGGGGTACATACTAGGGTGTGCGGCGCAATAATGCGGCTTTCTTCATCGGGGGAAGTAAGCGACACATAACCCATATCAATTTTTTTACCCTCCCGCGCGGCCTGCACCAAGGCGCGCAAAATATCCGGGTTTACCTGGCGCATTGGCGTGTTAAGCATTTCAGTGTGAGCAAAGCCTAAATCCAGTTGGCTAAAGGTGTGGGCAAAGTCTTTGGTGCTGGCCAGCGCATGCAAATATTCATCGGCCAGGCCACTGGTCATTTTAGGCGTAAAAGTGGCAGAGGGTTTATAGCCTTTAAGCTTGGTATCGTATTCCAGGTTACCCGGTGCGACATCACCTAAATAGGCGTTAATGTCTTTAGATGCCTGCTGGCGGGCAATACCAAAGCTATTACACAAATGATTGGTGGTTAACCGGCCTTCCCATAGCGCAACAATTTCAATCAGCCGGTAGCGCATTAACAGCTCCCAACGAATTGGCCAGCCAGTATTGGTTATTTCCATAATGTTATTACCCGTAATTTATCTGTGTATTAGTCGATACATTCCTAACTGGCAATTTATGCCAATTTATCACTGATAAAAATGCCAAAGCGGATAAAAACCAAACTATCTGCCTGAAAACCGTACACTGAACACCTGCACAGTATGGCGTGAATTTCGAAACGCCCTAATATGACAGCACACGGATGACATGTCACTGTTGGTTACATAAAGCCAAGTGCAGATGACAAGGATCAGGTGCAGGGTGATCCGTACCAACACTTTTGGACACTTTGCTAAGCGAGTACAATCGCTTAACGAGGTGAATAATGTCAACAAAGAAAATCCGCAAAACCCATACCGCTGAATTTAAAGCTGAAGCCCTGAAACTGGCTGATAAGATTGGTGTTGCAGCCACTGCCAGAGAATTAAAACTGCACGAATCTCAGTTATATAACTGGCGTACTGCGGCGGAGAAAAAGTCTACCACCAGTGAACGAGAGTCGGAGCTTGCTGCTGAATTTGCCCGTCTGAAGCGCCAATTGGCTGAGCAGGCAGAGGACTTGGCTATCTTAAAAAAGGCGGCCACCTACTTCGCGAAGAACCAAAAGTAGCCCGGTTTGAGTTTATTCTGGAGCATCAGCACCTGTTCTCGTTAATCAGAATGGTAGCGGTGCTTCAGGTGTCGCGTAGTGGGTATTATGCCTGGCGTAAAAGCGGCCTAACACCAAGCCCCAGGGCTGTGAAGCGTGCCGAGCGTGATGTGCTGATAAAGGAAGCGTTCGACGATTCCAAAGCGCGTAATGGCTCCAGACGTATTCAGGTAGACCTTGCTGAGCATGGCAAGAAACCGGATATCAAAACCATACTGAACAGCATGGAGCGCCAGGGTTTAGTGGCTAAAGCGGCCCGCAAGTTTAAAGTGACGACCGACAGCAAGCATTCGCTGCCAGTAGCCCCAAACTTGCTTGAACAGGACTTTAGCGCAACAGGCCCGAACCAGAAATGGGTCGGTGATATCACGTACCTGATGACCAGCGAAGGCTGGCTGTATCTGGCGGTAATCATTGATCTGTACTCGCGAGCAGTCATTGGCTGGTCGATGAGCAACCGTATGACAGCAGATCTGGTGTGCAGCGCATTGAACATGGCGTTGTTCCGTCGCGGCTTCCCTAAATCGGTGATCGTTCATAGTGATCGCGGCAGCCAGTATTGCTCGCATGATTACCGTGACTTGATTAAAAAGCACCAGTTGGTACAAAGCATGAGCCGTAAAGGCAACTGCTGGGACAATGCGGTAGCGGAAAGCTTCTTCCATTCATTGAAAGTTGAAGCGCTGCAGGATGAGCCAATAATGGATCGGGAAACAATGCGACAGCACGTTTTTGAATACATTGAGGTTGATTACAATAAGACCAGAAGGCATAGTGCTCTTGGCTATCTTAGCCCAGAGAATTTTGAATTGAAGAACAGCGCTTAGTGAAGTGTCCACTGTTGCTGGTACAGATCATATTATTGAAAACCGCTACGGCAGCAGGCATAAAACCCTTATTGCCACTGAAGCCAATAGCCGCTTTACGTTGTTTATACCGGTTGATTTACTGATGACGCCAGATCAATTATGCAAACGCCTGCAAATGGAATGGCAGTGGGTATTAGCCGAAACTTTGCGCTTATCACACATAATGTCGCGCAGTGATATTGCGATGCTACTAAGTAACCTATGCGAAATTAAATTTGAACCACAGTGGGTTAAAAACACCGACCTGCGTGTAAACGGTCATGTCAGTGACGCCGGGCTTTGGGTAAGCCAAACCCTGGCTGACAAACGGCTGGCTGAGCTATCGCCTGAACTGGCGCTGGAGTTAGCCATTTACCTTAATACTCAACCTAAGCGCGTGAATAAAGGCAAAAACAAGATTATTCCTGCGGAAAAACTACTGGCGTATTGCAATGCTTTAATTGAGGCAAGCCAGGCAACCATGAAAGCTGAGAAGTCCAAACAGCAACTGCAATCTAGTCAAAGTAATGTGGTTTATTTAAAAGATTTTAAGCACTGAGGATCTTTAGCTTTACGCCTGTAGAGAGGGAGTGGTTATGTAAAAGCTGATACCGTGAGTGAGTAAACCCCACGGTATCGAACCCGGTAATAATCAGATTTACTTACCAGTAAGTGCTGCGATAATCTCTTTGGACAGATTAAATGTAGCCTACAACGCGCGGCTTACCACTTCTTCTAATTCTGCTTTGGTCATAAAATCAGTTTCAATTTTTATTGCCTTACCTGCAGTGTCAAATACAAAGAGAAACGACTGCTTGCTACCGATACTGAAATAAACAGTTAACTTGTCATCAGGCCATTCGCAAGCTGCGATTGCTTTGAAATGCACTTAATGGTTGATATTAAAGGTTTTTGGAGTTGGTTTAGACCGTGTCAGACGGGGTTGTACTGACCTTTGGCTGCCCCAGCAGGAATCGAACCTGCAACTGCCCCTTAGGAGGGGGCCGTTATATCCATTTAACTATGGGGCAATGGCGCGAAAGTCTAGCAGAGTCGTAGTGGCTTTGGAACCAGTGTGATTAATAACTGGTTTTTTTTCGTACACTTACGACATCGCCTTGTTGAATATGCTGTATTAACTTGGCGTTATTTGTTGTTGCCCAGGTATGTTTATCAGTAAGGTCTGTTACGGTTAATATAACTGGATCTTGCAAAACGCGTTTTACTCCGGCGCTAATTGGATGGCGTTGTAATTGAAATAACACTAACTCGTCGCCAGCCTGTATGCCATGCATTTTGCCAAGTTCTAATCTTATTTGGTTGTTTTCAACTTGTTTAATACTGCTCAGCAAGGGTTTGCACTGCAGTTGCAGTTGTACTTCTTCTGCAACGGCCTTTAGCAATTGATCAATTTTTTGGCCATAGGGTAGCTGCCAGAACGCCATACTGTGGGTTAATGGCGCGCTTTTATTGTTATATATCCAATTTGCACTGGTTCGATATTCTTGCTGATACACCATAGCTTGTTCAAACAAATCATACAGACTAACGTTAAGGGCGAAAAAGCGTTGTTTTTCTTCGGCCTGCCAGAAACTGCTTGTGGTTTCACCCAGTGATAAGTCGTTAATGGTCGCCATAAGCATATACTGGTTGCCACGGCTAAATAAGCGGTCTGTGTCGGGATAAACTAACTGTTCTGGTGTTACGCTTTGCTGCATAGTGCTGACTAGCGCAGTAGGGCTGTAGTCGCGTAGGTGACGCTCAAGCTGTGTTGTTGCATCTGTGCCTAATTCAAAAAGTTGACCATAAATAGCATCTTGACGGGCTTGTAGCTGAATTTGACTGAGCAGCACAGGTTTACGATACGCGCTGCCCTGACACTGGGTAACTTCTGGTTCAATATCTACCCGGATGGTAACGGTAAGCATGTCTGCGCTTTGGCTTTCAGACATCAAATGTAGCTGCTTAATTTCACTGTTGCTGCTTATACCTAAATGTTCCGGCTGCAGTACGCCGTTAATAACTTGCTGACGACTATTAATATTGGCGCCTGCCACAAGTGCAGCACGTTTTACTGCATCGTCGACAGCCATTTGACGCGCTTGAGCCATATCACCTTGCTTTATTAAAGCTTGGCCGGTTGCTTCATACCAATCAGCATTAGCTGCGACGCTGAATAACAGGCAACTAACCGCGTTTAAAATGAGAAATTTGTTCATAGCACCCATACCAAATGATGATGTATTACATGATAAAGCAAAATACATGCCTTAATGCTGGCGCGAATTTTGCTGTAATATTTATAAATGTGAATTAGTCAGGATGCAATGATGAGGTGTTCGATGAAGATGCTACCGTGTCTAACTCTGGTGAGTGTGTTGTTAAGTGGTTGCACGTCATTTTATGACCGCCATGTAGAATATACGGACGTTAAGCCTGAAACGTTTCCTTTGTTGCGCGCTGTGGGCTATGCGCCTATTAGTGCCCAGCTTAGTAATGATCCTAAGCACAAGATGTTGCAAGCGATGAAAGCGTCTAAGCTCGATGCTTATAAAGAAATGACCGAAATGGTGTATGGCCAAAAAATTGACGCGACAACCCAGGTGCAGCATATGGTGCTAACTGACGAAAAATTATCAACCTCGATTAGAGGGGTGATAAGCGGGGCTCGTGTAGTTAAAACTTATGCGGTTGACGATGTGTATATTACGGAGTTAGAACTGGATTTTGCTCAGGTTTATTCGCTGTATCAAAATACTACGCCACGCCAAACGATTAAAAGTGTAAGGTATTATTAGTATTTAGTGAGCAGTATATTTGTGAGCACAGTAGCCTGATAAGCGCCTGGTCAGGCTTTTATCCCTTTGCCTTTACTGTCTACGGTTGGTTTACCTTTGCTGGTATAGGTGAGACCGGATTTTCCTCTGCTTGAAAGCAGCTCAGTTTTTAATCGCGCTATAGTCAACTGGCTTTGTTCTAAAGTTTGCTGATTAATATCATTGTGACGCTTACATTGTTCCAATTGTTCATCTAACGCAACTACGCGCTGCTTAAACCACTCTTGCTGTTTAACTGTGTTCAATTCAGGGTGTTTTGCTAACGCATTATCACTGAGCTGAAGTTGCTCAAGCACATTAGCTTTGGTTACTGTAAGCTGTTCTAAGGTGGTGATATCGCGGCTGGCTAATGCGGCAAGTTCTTGCCGCAATAGCAACAACAACTCATCCAGATGCTGTTGCTGCTGGTCAAATAATAAGGTGATGTCGTCAGAGGCTAGGGTCATTTTTTACCGAATATCTCACTCTCGAAATGCACTATACGCCTGGCCAGTTGCTCAACATTAATTTTGTATTTGCCTTCGGAAATAGCCTGCTTAATTTTGTCAACCTTGTCCTGGTCAATACCATTACTGTTACTGGCCTTTTCCGTTAGCTTGGAAAACTGCTGTGCCTGCGGCGTAATAGAAACAGAATCCTGCTTCTGGTTAGCACCTTGGCTGGCATTTTGTTGCACAGTTGCCTGCTGACGTTGAAGTTGTTGTTCAACTTTGTCATTTTTTACTTGCGTTGTATTTTGCAAGTTATTGATATTAATAGCCATGTTCAGACCTCATCACCTTTGTACAGTTCCTTATGTTCAGGTTAACGGCTTCATTAAGTAAAACTTTAGTAAAAATACAGAAATAATTTAAAATTTTACCCTGACTAAGTTTACTGCAATCACTTCTGCACTGATAGTACGTTTTGATTGCTGGTTTAGTATGCTAATAGTATCGCCTAAACTACCGTCAGACTGTGCTAAACCTGTTGCCGTTACATTAAGACCGCTGTCGCTAACTGATATTGTAACAACATCTCCTTTACAGACAAGGCAAAGATCCTGCAAGGTTAAAATTTGTCCCATCGACAGTGTTCTTTTGCTTCTTGCGCCTATTACCTGTGATGTATCGGTTACGATGCTACCACGAATAAACCGACGTTCGCGCTGCGCTATTGTTAACATATCGGCGGTAATTAAACTACCATTAGCCACATTTTGCTGTAACACCACGGCCTGAACAATCTCATCAATACGCACTGGCACATAAAGCTGCCAGCTGGCTTCAGTGTTACAACGGATCTGTATGGTATTTTGGCGCTGAGTTATGGCTTGCGACAGGCTGAATTCTAATGGTTGGGTACAGGTTTTATCGCCAATCCGGTTGTCCAAAGCGCTAATATCGATTTGCAAGTCAGTATCCGTTGGCAATTGTTGTTTTAGCCAAATGTCAGCTGCAGTAGTTAACTCAGCGGGCGAAAAATGGGTTTGCTGCGCAGTTACTGCGACACAAAAAAATATGCAAAATGCGGTAAGTGCCTGTTTAAATAAATTTTCGTACTTTTTCATATGGTTTCGGCTATGCTTTAGTGGCAAGGGGTTATAACATACGACATAATGTTGACGCTAACGTTGCTATCCTTGGTTAGTAAGCTCTTAAAGCAAGAATTGATCCCAAAGAAGCAGAATTTTATCCTGAACATGATACAAAGGAGTTGTCGATGGCCGGTGTGTTAGATGCAGTTAATCAGCGGACTCAGCTCGTTGGGCAAAACCGACTGGAATTATTGCTGTTTAAACTGGTTGGGCGCCAACGCTATGGTATTAATGTTTTCAAAGTCCGTGAAGTTTTGCAATGTCCGCCTTTAACTGCAATTCCTAAGCGCAACAAATATGTGCGCGGTATTGCCCATATCCGTGGGCAGACGATTTCTGTAATTGATTTAAGTCTGGCAACTGGCGGCAAGCCTATAGAAAACCTCAAGGACAGTTTTATTATTATTGCTGAATACAACCGTTCAGTGCAGGGGTTTTTAGTCAATTCGGTTGAACGTATTATTAATATCACCTGGGGCTCTATTATGCCTCCGCCTAAAGGCACCAGCGGCAAACAAAGTTATTTGACTGCAGTTACGGAAATTGACAAGGAGTTGGTTGAGATCCTGGATGTAGAAAAAATTCTAGAGGAAATTTCTCCGTCACCAACAAAGATCACCAAAACATTAGACACGAAAAGTATTACTGCTGATTTAGGAGATAGATTAATTTTGATTGCAGATGATTCTGCAGTAGCGCGAAATCAGGTGAAGCGAGCGTTAGAGGGATTGGGGCTGCAAATGCATGTGGTCAACAACGGACGGGAAGCCTTAACCTATTTGCAGCAGGTTGCCAAAGAGTGTCAGGAATCAGTCACAGAAAAAGTAGGATTATTAATTTCTGATATAGAAATGCCAGATATGGATGGTTACACCCTTACTGCAGAAATAAAGCTGGATCCCAGACTCAAACATTTACATGTTATATTACATACCTCGTTAAGTGGGGTGTTTAATCAGCAAATGGTGTCAAAAGTTGGCGCTGATGATTTTATTGCTAAATTTAATCCGGATGAGTTAGCCGAATCGGTACAAAAGTGGCTGCATGCCGATTAATAGTTAAGGACACCACGTGCCCAATAAAGAATTATTAGACAAAGAATATGTATTGTTCCGGGATTTTCTTGAACAGCAATGCGGCATAGTATTAGGTGAGAATAAACAATATCTGGTGAAAAGTCGTTTAGGGCCTTTGATGCAGCGTTTTAACGTTGCCTCTTTGTCTGAACTGGTGAGCAAAACACTCAGCCCATTTGAAAGGCAATTGCGCTCTGCCGTTATTGATGCAATGACAACCAATGAAACCTTGTGGTTTAGGGATAGCTATCCGTACGAACTATTAAAAAAACAAATTTTTCCCGAGTTGGAAAAAACGTGCCGTACCGTCAAAATTTGGTCGGCCGCGAGTTCAAGTGGCCAAGAGCCATACTCGATTGCTATGACAGCTATGGAGTATCAGCAAACCCGGCCGAGCGCTTTTAGTTTAGGTGTTCATATATTAGGTACTGACATCTCTAACACCATGCTGGAGCATTGCCAGCGCGCTGAATACGACGGTTTGGCATTGTCTCGCGGATTATCGCCTGAGCGGCGGACTAAGTTCTTTGAGGATAGCGGTAAGGGTATGATGAGAATTAAAGAACCCGTGCGTAAAAACGTTAACTTTCGTCATCTTAACTTACTTGATAGTTATACGTTACTGGGTAAATTTGACATTATTTTTTGCCGCAATGTACTTATTTATTTTTCTGCCGATGTTAAGGCAAAAATTATCCGCCAATTTGCTCAATCATTAAATCCGCGCGGTTATTTATTCCTTGGTGCTTCCGAATCGCTTTCAAGTTTGAACCAGGATTTTGAAATGCTGCGCTGCAACCCCGGTATTATCTACCGTAAGAAAACCTAACCCACCTAATTTCAGTTTTTGGCCTGAGTTTTGCATCGTGTTTGCCATCGTTAATAAACAGGTGGCAAAAAAATGGCAATCAGTTTTGAAAAAGCGTTTGGCATGCACCCTGAGGCTATGCTGGTTCGTGATCGGCGGGCTCAGGTGTTGGCCGAAAATATCGCGAACGCAGACACACCTGGCTATAAAGCCAAAGATATTGATTTTCAGCAGGCGCTAAATAACGCTAAGTCCCGACAGTCTGGCGCTATGTCGCGTACGCATGACCAGCATTTTAATATTTCGACTTCTTCGCAATACGACACTAAATTTCGTAACCCGGATCAACCTGATACGGGTGATGGTAATAGTGTTGATATCCATCGCGAGCGCAACGCGTTTATGCAAAATAGTCTGGAGTATCAAGCCAGTCTGTCGTTTTTAAACTCTCGTATTAGTGGCCTTAAAAAAGCGCTTACCGGCGGAGGACAGTAACGATGAGTGCATTTAAAATTTTTGACATTACCGGCAGCGGCATGACAGCGCAATCTGTGCGCATGAACACAACCGCCAGTAATATTGCTAATGCCAATAGCGTGAGTAGCAGCGTAGACCAGACTTACAGAGGGCGTCATGCTGTATTTGCAGCTGAATTGTCTGATGCAAAACGGATGCAGGGTGATGATAGTGTTGGTGTGAAAGTGCTGGGCATTGTTGAGTCTGATGCGCCGCTTAACGTTGAGTACGCGCCAAACCATCCGTTAGCCGATGAAAATGGCTACATCTACAAACCTAACATAAACATCATGGAAGAGATGGCGAACATGATTTCTGCATCACGTTCTTACGATACCAATGTACAAACAGCTGATGCAGCTAAGCAAATGGTGATGCGGACCCTGCGCTTAGGCCAGGCAAACTAAAGGCATAAATGATGACGAGTTCAGTAGATAGCAACTCCGCCCTAGGCGGCATGTACTGGGACAATACCAGTAAGGTTGAAGAAAAGAATAACGGGGCTTTGACGCAGGCAGATTTCTTTGCCTTGTTAACGCAACAGTTGGCGTATCAGGATCCAACGAAACCCGTTGAAAATGACCAGATGATTGCGCAGATGACCAATTTTACGATGGCTGATGGTATTGGCTCATTGAATCAGAGCTTTAAAGGTTTTGCCGAAAGTATGACGTCGAATCAAGCGCTACAGGCATCCTCTCTGGTTGGGCGTAGCGTGTTGACACAATCGGATGAGATTGTGTTTACCGGCGAAACCTTATCAAGGGGAAATATCGAACTTGATAAGCCAGCCACGATGATGAAGATCCGAATCGAGAACGATAAAGGGGAGTTGATACAAAGTTTTAGCGTTGAAAACCCCAAAGTAGGAAAGAACGAGTTCGTTTGGGATGGCACTACAAATGGTACAGGTAGTAACAGTACAACCCCTGATGATTCTACTGGAGAGACCGGCGCTGATGGCGAAGACGTTATCGATAGAGTTAATGCGGGTGTCTACAAAATTAAAGTAGACGTTAGTTATGCTGACGGTACAAACGGCAGTTTGCCCGTAAATGTTTATACGCCGGTTGGTAGTGTCAGCCTAAATGGCACTGCTGGAGGAATTATGTTGAACCTGATTGGACTGGGTGCAGTGAAATTGGGTGATGTGTTAGAGGTTTCATACACTTAACAGTGAGCTGAGGTAAATATGAGTTTTAATATCGCGTTAAGCGGCTTGGCCGCAGCACAAAAAGATTTGGACACCACGGCGAACAATATCGCCAATGTCAATACGACAGGTTTTAAAGAGTCGCGGGCAGAATTTGCTGACGTCTACGCTACGTCAATTTTCTCTTCTGGCCGAACTAAAGTGGGTGATGGTGTTGCTACATCATTGATAGCACAGCAGTTTAATCAAGGTTCGTTGCAATTTACCAACAATTCGCTTGATTTAGCCATTACCGGCGAAGGCTTTTTTGCCCTGACCCCTGATCGGCAGTCGCAAGATTTAACCTACACAAGGGCTGGTGCGTTTAAGCTTGATAAAGACAACTTTATTGTCGACAATAAAGGCAACTTTTTGCAGGGCTTTTCAGTCGATCCGGTGACAGGTGAAAACCAATCCGTCAGTTTAAGCACAACACAACCCATCTCTATTCCAACTTCTGCGGGTGCTCCCCGTGAAACCAGTAATGTTTTCCTTAGCATGAATTTAGATTCCCGCGCGGTTGAAACAGGGAGTATTGCTTTTGATCCAACTGATCGTTCAACGTATAACCATTCAACTTCTGTAACGGTTTACGACAGTTTAGGTGAGTCACACACTGTAACTACTTACTTTCGCAAGGTTGATACCACAGCGCCAGCTCCATCACAGTGGGAAACGCGTTTGGTGTGGGACGACAACGTTGCAACACCACCAGGTCCTAATTCGTGGTTCAGCGGTGATGATTTGTATTTTGATTCAAGCGGTAACTTCGATACCACATTAGGTGTTCCACAAATAGTACTGCCTTTGGCCGATCTTAACTTAGCCGCCAACGGGTACCTGAATAATGGTGCTCAGTTTGGTAATGATGTTGTGGTTAACTTCCGTGATGCATCAGGCGTGCGTTTACCTACACAGTATGCGGCAAATTTTGATGTAACCAATCTCAGTCAGGATGGTACAACAGTTGGTAACTTAACCGGGGTTGATATCGATGCGTTTGGTCGGGTATTGGCAAGCTACAGTAATGGTGACTCTACCTACCTGGCACAGGTTACATTAGTACGCTTTGCTAACGTGCAAGGTTTAAAGCAAGTGGGTAACACGTCCTGGAAGCAAAGTATTACCTCTGGCGAGCCGATTGGTGGCCAGGGTAATACCGGCACTTTTGGTGCCGTAAACGCGTCAGCGTTGGAGCAATCAAACGTCAATTTAACCACAGAGCTGGTTGACTTGATCAGTGCGCAACGTAACTTCCAGGCCAACTCCAGAGCGCTTGAAGTGAACAGTACCTTACAGCAGACAGTACTGCAGATACGCTAATTTTTGACGGAAAAAGCACCACCGCTTGCGGTGGTGCTTATTTATTAATGCATTAATAAATAATAACATTTTCGTAGTTCCGCTAAATTCCACCATAAATATCATCAGATGGCATCATTATTGCTTTATTACAGTAGATACTGTAAGCGGAGCACGTTATGGACCACCTTCTATATATCGCAATGAGCGGTGCTAAAGAAAATATGAATAGCATTGCGGTTCGGTCAAACAACCTGGCAAATACTGGCACTGTTGGTTTTAAAGCCGATTTTGAACAAGCAAGAGCCATGCAGGCTTTTGGTGAGGGCTTACCAACACGTGTGTTTTCGTTAACAGAACAGCCCGGTCAAAACTTTGACGCTGGTGCCGTGATTATGACTGAGCGAGAGCTCGACGTTGCGATTCAAGGAGATGGTTGGATTGCCGTTCAGGCGCCCGACGGAAAAGAAGCTTACACCCGGGGCGGCAACTTACAGATTACTGCTCAGGGTATGCTCGAAACCAGTAGTGGCTTACCAATAATGGGTGATGATGGCCCTATTCAGTTGCCTGTGCCACTTGCCAAGGTTGAAATTGGTAATGACGGAACGGTTAGCGTATTGCCACAAGGTGCTCCTGCCGGTGCTATTGAGATTGCAGGGCGGATAAAGTTAGTTCGGCCCGTAAACAGTGATATGGAAAAAGGCACCGATGGTTTGTTTCGTCGCAAAGACGGCCAAATTGCCGAAGCCAGCGCCGATGTGAGTTTGTTAAATGGTGCAATTGAAAGTAGCAATGTAAATGCAGTAGGTGAGATGACGTATTTAATCAGTTTACAACGGCAATTTGAATTGCAGGTGAAAATGATGAAAAGCGCTGAAGAGATGGATACGCAACAGAATCAGTTACTCAGAATAATTGGCTAATAGAATTATTACAGGGCGCAAGCCCGGGAGGCAAGCATGCATCCAGCTTTATGGATCAGCAAAACCGGATTAGACGCAAAGCAGCGTGATATTTCGGTTATTTCCAACAACCTGGCCAACGCCAGTACGGTAGGCTTTAAGAAAAGCCGGGCTATTTTTGAAGATCTGTTGTACCAAAACGTCAATCAGCCTGGTGGTGCATCGTCACAAAATTCTGAATTGCCCAATGGCTTAATGATTGGTGCAGGTACTAAGGTGGTTGCCACGCAGAAAAATTTCAGCCAAGGCAATATGCTTACCACTGATAACAGCCTGGATATGATGATACAAGGTCATGGCTTTTTTGAAGTTTTAATGCCCGATGGTACCACCTCTTACACCCGAAATGGCCAATTTACCGTTAATGACGAAGGTAGCTTAGTTACCTCAGGTGCGGGATATCAGGTGCAGCCAAACATTGTTGTACCGCCTGATGCACTGAGTATTAGCGTATCGCAAGATGGTCAGGTATCAGTGCAACTCCCAGCGCAAGCTGAACCAGCCGTATTAGGACAGTTAACCGTAACCAATTTTATTAACCCGGCTGGTTTAGAACCAACGGGTCAAAACCTGTTTCGTGAAACGGGCGCCAGCGGCGACCCTGTACAAGGTATTCCGGGCTTAGAAGGGCTTGGTATTATTGTTCAGGGCGCTTTAGAAACGTCCAACGTAAATGTAACGGAAGAGCTGGTTAACCTGATAGAAAGTCAGCGCGTTTATGAGATGAATTCAAAAGTCATTTCTGCCGTCGACCAGATGTTGGGCACGGCAATTCAGCAGCTGTAGCAGGAGGGGTTATGTTACGCTTTATATTTGTCATTAGTCTGGTGGGATTGCTTAGTGCTTGTGCATCATTACACGAACCGGCACAGGATGACCCATACTTTGCACCGCTAGTGCCGGAGCCAGCTTCGCGGCCTTTGGTGCAAACCGGGTCATTGTTTGCGCAAAATTATTCCAACAGTTTGTACTCTGACAATAAAGCGCGACATGAAGGTGACATTATTACGGTTGTGCTACGTGAGAGCACTCAAGCGAGTAAAAATGCGAAAACGGAGCTGAAAAAAGACAGTTCCACCTCCCTTGAACCAATGGTAGGGCTTAGCGGCCGCCCGGTATCAGTTGCCGGTAATGTGTTGCAATTGGGTGTTGATAGCACATCGGACTATAAAGGCGATTCTAAGGCAGACCAGAGTAACAGTTTAGTCGGCAACATATCAGTCAATGTGTTGCAGGTGCTGAATAACGGCAATCTGGTTATTCGGGGCGAGAAATGGTTAACCCTAAATACCGGTAAAGAATATATCCGCCTGACAGGTGTAATTCGTTCACAGGACGTTGATGTAAACAACACCGTTGAATCGACTAAAATTGCGAATGCACGCATTGAATATAGCGGCACGGGTGCACATCATTCCGGACAGTCACCAGGTTGGTTAAGCCAGTTTTTTAACAGTTCGTTATGGCCGTTCTAGGAGTGTCCAAATGAAACGTATTATTGCGCTGTTATTACCCATGTGTTTGTTGGCCTTACCAGTCTCTGCTGCACGCATTAAAGATGTGGCGGATATAGAAGGTGTGCGGTCGAACCAGCTGGTTGGTTACGGCTTGGTTGTTGGTTTGCCCGGTACCGGTGAACAAAGCCCGTTTACCGAGCAGAGCTTTCGCACGATGTTAAGTAATTTTGGCATTACCTTGCCTGGTAATATGAAAGCGCAAATTAAAAATGTCGCCGCTGTGGCGGTACATGCAGAATTACCGGCGTTTGCTAAGCCGGGGCAAACGTTGGATATTACCGTATCCTCTGTCGGCAGTGCTAAAAGCCTGCGGGGCGGTACGTTGATGCAAACATTTTTAACCGGTTTAGATGGTAATGTTTATGCTGTTGCGCAAGGCAGCTTAATTGTCAGTGGTTTAGGTGCTGAAGGGTTGGACGGTTCACGTATTTTGGTTAACACACCTACGGTAGGCCGTATTCCAAATGGCGCCATGGTAGAGCGTGAGGTGGTGACACCGTTTGCTGAGAACGACTTTATTACCTTTAATTTGAAACGTTCAGACTTTACGACGTCAAAACGTTTAGCAGAAGCTATAAATGGTTTTATGGGGCCAGAGACTGCATTTTCATTGGATGCGACGTCGGTGAGGGTTCGCGCACCAAGGGATATCAGTCAGCGTGTGTCGTATCTGTCCACGTTAGAAAATCTGACGTTTGAGCCAGGAGACAGCTCAGCCAAAATTATCATTAACTCTCGTACCGGTACTATTGTAATTGGCAAAGAGGTTAGATTATTTCCGGCTGCTGTTACCCACGGCGGATTAACTGTGACTATCGCCGAGAACCCCCGTGTAGTGCAGCCAAATGCGCTTGCAGGTGGACAGACGGCGATTGAAGAAAACACCATTATTGATGTGCGGCCAGAGCAGTCTCGTATGTTTAAGTTTGACCCGGGTGTAACGCTGGACGACTTGGTGCGCACCGTGAATGCGGTTGGAGCAGCGCCGGGCGATTTAATGGCTATTCTTGAAGCGCTAAAAGAAGCTGGTGCTATCCAGGGCGAGCTGGTGGTAATTTAATATGAGCCTGACGCCGAACAAGATGTCTTATCATGACCTGGGTAGCCTGCAGCAAATACGCAGTAATTCAGGTAAAGATCAGGTTGGTGCTTTGCGCCAGGCTGCGGAGCAGTTCGAGTCGATATTTTTCAGTATGTTGCTTGGCAGTATGCGCAAGGCTGGTGAGGCCTTTGAAGTGGATGGCATGATGAATAGCCAGACCACGAAATTTTATCGGGATATGCAAGATAGCCAAATGGCCACAGAGTTATCTCAAAGTGGTGCCTTGGGACTGGCTGATTTGTTGGTACAGCAATTAAGCCCTGCCATGGGCATAAATAAGCAAGACAAAGACACCCAGGCTAGTGGACATCAACTGCATCCTTTAGCAGATAAAGTACTTTCAATGCCGAAGATTATTCTTCCAGCAATTAAACAAATGCAACAGTCAGTATCTGAACCCCTTAAAGCCAGCTCTGACATTACCGATGTTGAAGCGGCAGGTAAATCCGCCTGGCAGGTATCCAGCCCGGCCGAATTCGTAAAAAGCTTGCTACCAGCTGCGCGTCAGTCAGCAAAATTGCTGGGTTTAGACCCATTAGCCCTGGTTGCTCAGGCGGCTCTGGAGACAGGGTGGGGGCAGCGCATGATCAAGACCGTGCAAGGCGGCAACAGCTTTAATTTATTTGGTATCAAAGCTAACAATGGTTGGCAGGGTGAAACTGCCGTGGTTGATACTCTGGAATACCGCCAGGGTATCGCTAAAAAAGAACAAGCAAAGTTTCGTGCATACGAGTCACCCGAGCATAGCCTGCAAGATTATGTTGAGTTTATTAAGCAAAACCCACGTTATCAGGATGCGGTAAGCGCCAGTGCCGATGTAAAAGCGTATTTTGAACAACTGCAGGCCGCGGGTTATGCAACGGACCCTGCCTATGCGAAAAAAATTATAGCGGTTTATCAAAGCCCTGTATTGCAGCAAGCCAGCACGGCTGATGCCAATGATAAAGAATTGCACGATGCAGCCGAATAACAACCTAGATAACGCTTCAAACAGCGTTAGCGGAGAGAGCAATGTCAGATAACTTATTGCGGATAGGCACATCGGCCATAATGGCTAACAGTACCTTACTCAATACTACCAGTAATAACATTGCCAATGTTAATACGTCTGGCTATTCCCGGCAACGTACTGAATTTGAGTCACAGATCTTAGGGCTGGGTGTCGGGCAGGGCACAACTGATCGATTAATCAGTGAATTTACGTCAATACAGCTACGTCGTGATACGTCAAAGTTAGCCTTCGCTAAACAGTATACTGCGGAAGCCAATAGGATTGACGGCTTGTTTTCTAATCCTGCCAATAGTATATCCACCGCAATGAATGATTTGTTTCAAAAATTGCAAACGGCGAATAACGATCCTAATGCGATTTCTACCCGTCAGTTAATTATTAGTAGCAGTGAATCGCTCATAGATCGTTTCGCGACTTTATCTAATCTGGTGCTGGATCAAGCTACTTATGTTAACCAACAGCTTGATTTAGATTTAACTGAAACCAATTCATTGATCAAAAATGTTTCCGAACTTAACCGCGCAATATTAAGTTTTGGCTCAGGCGACAATGCACAACCCCCGTTGGACTTATTAGACCGGCGAGATGAAGCACTACGAATGTTATCTGAAAAACTAGACATAAAAGTACTGGACTCTGGTGATGGTGAAAAACTGGTGTTTATGTCTACCGGTCAGTCGTTGGTGGTTGAAAACGGTGAGTTTAGTATTTTAAGCTTGAACGGCAATCCTGACCCTAATGTCAGAAATGTTGAGTTAAGCTTGAATTCAAAGCCTTCTGTGGTGCGTAATCTAGGTATTGAAGAATTAGGCGGGCAAATTGGTGGCCTACTCAAATTTAGGGATGATTTGCTTATTCCCACCCAAATGCAGATGGGCCAGTTGGCGCTTGCTATGGCTGACACCTTAAATAGCCAGAATAAATTGGGTATGAATGGCAATGGTGACCTTGGCGGTAATTTGTTTGTGTTGCCACAAACCAACGGGTTAGCTTTTCAATCTAATACGGGTAGCGGTAGTATAGTGGTAGACGTTGAACCAGGAAGAGTAGACCAGTTACCACCCAATGACTTTTTAGTCACCTTTACCGCACCTGATACTTTTACGCTTGAAGCCACCGATACCTCAGGCAATATTTTGGCGGGCTCTGCTATTAGTGTGTCTGGCGTCGTTTTCCCTGCCACCTTAAATGCAACCGATTTAGGCCTGCCTGACTACTACGGCTTATCTTTACAGGTATCAGGGCCTATGAACAATGGCGATCGTTTTGCGCTTAAACCGTTATCGAGTGCCGCAAGAAATGTTAACTTGGCGACTACCAGACCGGAAGATATTGCGCTGGCATCGCCGGTTCGTTCAATTGTGGCGTCAGATAATCTTGGCAACGCTAAAATTGATAGCTTAATTGTTACTGATACCGATCCAACGACATCAGCGTTTGCACCGCCATCATCTATTACTGGCGCACCGCTGCAGGTAATTCATATTGGTGGTAATCAGTTTGAAGTCAGGGATAGTAGCAATACGCTATTGGGAACTACACCAGCGTTACCTGCTGGGCAGCTGAACAATATCATGGCCCAGGCTGGCTTGGGCAATTATGGTTTTGATTTTAATGTCACCGGTATTCCGCAAACGGGGGATAGTTTTACGGTGGAATATAATACCGGCGGTTTCAATGATAACCGCAATGGCTTAGAAATGGGCAAATTGCAAACTGCGGAAACCATGCGCCGTTATGCCGTTAGCACACCTAATGCAGATAATAGCGTTAGCTTTAATGAAGCCTACGGTACTATGGTGAGTTTTGTTGGCGACAAGACGTCGCAAGCTAGAAACAGTCAAGCCGCTGCTGAGGCGCTATACTCTCAGACGTTACAACTTAAAGAGTCGCTGTCTGGCGTCAGTTTAGATGAAGAAGCTGCCAATTTAGTACGCTTTCAACAATCTTATGCGGCATCCGCTAAGATTATTGCCACATCACAAATTATTTTTGACACTTTGCTACAGTCCGTGAGGTAACTTATGCGTGTAACCTTCAATACCAAATTTAATCAAGGCTTAGACGGCATACTTAACACGCAGCAACGTTTGCTACGTGCTCAGGATCAGATGATTAAGCAAACCAAAATTTTGACACCCGCCGATGATCCATCTGGCAGTGCAAAGGTGCTTGGCGTTGGGCAAAATTTGTCGCAATTGGATCAGTATGAGCAAAATAGCATTGCAGTAAAAAACAACCTTGGAGTAGAAGAGACTGTTTTAACCTCTGTGCGCGAAGCAATGGACCGAGCACGAGTGTTATCATTAGCCTCAGGTAATGGTTCATATTCTGCAGCTGAGCGTGAGGCTGTAGCACAGGAAATTGAGGGTATTCAACAGCAATTATTAGATTTAATGAATAGCCGAAACGTGGAAGGGGGGTATTTGTTTTCAGGTTTTCAAGATGGCGTTAAAGCCTTTAGCTTAGACCCTTCAACTGGCAAATATGTATTTAACGGTGATGATGGCCAAAAGTCATTGCAAGTATCGCCTGGCGTTACATTGCCAGTAAACGACAGTGGTAAAGTTGTGTTTGACAATGTTCAGGTAGCACCTGTTCCGTCGCCCCCCGTTATTGCTTTGCCAGGGCCGGTAAGCGCCAGTGTAGACGTGGCTAATCCAGATATTTTCAATAGTTTCTATGTCAATAACTATGACAAAATTACACCTGCGAACAATACGTTTAGTGTTGAACTCACCGCACCCAGCAATTATCAGATTACCCGGGGCGGTTCACCATTAGTGCCGCCCGTTACGGGAGCTTATACCTCTGGCCAGCCGATTAACTTTAATGGTTTAGACATTGTTATTAGTGGTCCTGCAGGTGCAGGACAAGTAGATTTTGACCTACCTGCGCCAGAAAAAACCAATATATTAAACACCTTAAGTGAATTAATGGTCGCTCTTCGCACACCAGGGCCCGTTGATGTCGCGTTTCAGGCGAGTGTATCTAAAGCAGTAGGCGAAATTGATGCTGCTTCAACCAGCGTTGCCTCTGCCCGTTCTGCTATTGGTGGGCGTATTAATGTAATGGACAGTATTAATGGTTCTAACGCCGATTTGGAGATTTTAGCTACGCAATATCAGGCCGACATTGCTGAAGTAGATTTCGCAAAAGTGATTGCAGAGCTCACCAAAGAAGAAACGGCGTTGCAGGCAGTACAAACCACCTTTTCCTCAATAACTAATACTTCATTATTCGATTATATTCGATAACGCCCCTTTAACCGGCAATTTTTTGCCGGTTATGCCTTTCCTATCAAAATTAATTTTAAGTCATTGTTTAAGTTGGATTTAAATTCCTTATCCTAAGTTTTTTAGTTTTTTTAAAAAAATGCCTAAAGCAATGCGAATACGGTCCGATAAATAAATATCAGGCGAAACACCAAGTGTGCTAGCTAAGCAGATAAAGGTTATCGGGAGAGACAACATGGCTTTATATGTAAACAGCAACATCAGCGCGTTAAACGCACAGCGTCAGTTAATGAACAGTGGTAACGCTCTGGATACGTCGTTCAAACGTTTATCATCTGGTTTACGCATTAACAGTGCAGCGGATGATGCGGCGGGTTTACAGATTTCAGACCGTTTGGAATCTCAAATCCAAGGCCTTAACCAGGGTAACCGTAATGCCAACGACGGAATTTCACTAGCACAGACGGCAGAAGGTGCATTGGAAGAAGTTACTGCGATGTTTCAGCGGGTGCGTACGTTGGCGCAGCAAGCTGCAAACGGTTCGAATACTGACACAGACCGTTTGGCTATTCAGGATGAGCTGCGTAATTTGATGTCAGAAGTAAACCGGGTAGCAAAAGATACCACGTTTGGTGGTCAGAACTTGCTTGATGGTACTTACAAGGCATCATTCCAGGTAGGTGCAGACGCGGTTCAAACTATTGGTTTTAGTATGAGAAGCGTGGGTGGTACTGCTGCGAACAGAAGTTTAAGTTCAAACGGTGGATTTACATTGTCAGGTATTGCCAGCATTGCATCGGCGGTGGGTGGACAAACACTGGCAAAACTGGCCTCGGGCATTTCAGCGATTGGTACACCAACGGCAACAACGTTTGCAACGTCGTTCCGTGCAACAAGTATCAGTGTATCAAGTCAGGCGAACGCACAAAACGTGCTGGCAGGTATGGATGCTTTAGTTGCGGTGGTGGACAAAAAGCGGGCCGAGTTGGGTGCGGTACAAAACCGTTTTCAATCAACTATCCGTAACCAGTCAAATATTTCTGAGAACTTATCTGGCGCTAAGTCACGTATTAAAGATGCGGATTTTGCAGCAGAAACTGCAATGCTAACGCGTAACCAGATTTTACAACAGGCCACAACAACGATATTGTCACAGGCAAATCAGCGTCCGCAGGCAGCATTGAGTCTGTTACAGGGCTAATAAATTAATACGCTAAGCGCGGAGCAAGTTGAGTAGGAGCCGGCAGCATGGGGTAATGCTGCCGGCATTTTGTTGCAGTGCCCCCTCAGCGATGGGGGTAAGGCTGAGGGGGCGGGTTTGATAAACGCTATGCGCGGAGGCTACATACATTTATCTTGCGGCAAGTCTTTCAACTTACCTTATTAAATATATACATTATCCATGCCAATATTTTGCCGTATTTTTGACGGCATTCACTTTATCATCCTCTTTTTAAATCAAAACTAATCTTTTTCGACATTTCGCTAAAGTATTTCATTAAAGCACCGATAAATAAATATCAGGCGAAACACCAAGTGTGCTAGCTAAGCAGATAAAGGTTATCGGGAGAGACAACATGGCTTTATATGTAAACAGCAACATCAGCGCGTTAAACGCACAGCGTCAGTTAATGAACAGTGGTAACGCTCTGGATACGTCGTTCAAACGTTTATCATCTGGTTTACGCATTAACAGTGCAGCGGATGATGCGGCGGGTTTACAGATTTCAGACCGTTTGGAATCTCAAATCCAAGGCCTTAACCAGGGTAACCGTAATGCCAACGACGGAATTTCACTAGCACAGACGGCAGAAGGTGCATTGGAAGAAGTTACTGCGATGTTTCAGCGGGTGCGTACGTTGGCGCAGCAAGCTGCAAACGGTTCGAATACTGACACAGACCGTTTGGCTATTCAGGATGAGCTGCGTAATTTGATGTCAGAAGTAAACCGGGTAGCAAAAGATACCACGTTTGGTGGTCAGAACTTGCTTGATGGTACTTACAAGGCATCATTCCAGGTAGGTGCAGACGCGGTTCAAACTATTGGTTTTAGTATGAGAAGCGTGGGTGGTACTGCTGCGAACAGAAGTTTAAGTTCAAACGGTGGATTTACATTGTCAGGTATTGCCAGCATTGCATCGGCGGTGGGTGGACAAACACTGGCAAAACTGGCCTCGGGCATTTCAGCGATTGGTACACCAACGGCAACAACGTTTGCAACGTCGTTCCGTGCAACAAGTATCAGTGTATCAAGTCAGGCGAACGCACAAAACGTGCTGGCAGGTATGGATGCTTTAGTTGCGGTGGTGGACAAAAAGCGGGCCGAGTTGGGTGCGGTACAAAACCGTTTTCAATCAACTATCCGTAACCAGTCAAATATTTCTGAGAACTTATCTGGCGCTAAGTCACGTATTAAAGATGCGGATTTTGCAGCAGAAACTGCAATGCTAACGCGTAACCAGATTTTACAACAGGCCACAACAACGATATTGTCACAGGCAAATCAGCGTCCGCAGGCAGCATTGAGTCTGTTACAGGGCTAATAAATTAATACGCTAAGCGCGGAGTGGTCAGCTAACGAAGATGCCTTCAGCATGGGGTAATGTTGAAGGTATCAATGCAGATTGCACCGTTGAAATAGTAGCAAGGCTAAGTGTGTTTTGTTTTGAAACATCTGATCTAACCACATAGAGTGAAAACCTTCATTTGGTGATTTGGTGCCAACGCCCGGTAGAAATATTTTTTTTAAAGTGGTGCCTTCAAGTTTTTAGAAAGTTTTATGTTAGTTAAGTATTTGTTTTGTAGCCATATTCCTTCCTACTTTCCGCCTTTAAAATA
Source organism: Rheinheimera baltica (assembly GCF_030731985.1). Classification (NCBI taxonomy): domain Bacteria; kingdom Pseudomonadati; phylum Pseudomonadota; class Gammaproteobacteria; order Chromatiales; family Chromatiaceae; genus Rheinheimera; species Rheinheimera baltica. The sequence continues at coordinate 245,747 of NZ_JAPJDY010000005.1, read as the reverse complement.
AAATTAAAAAAAATTAAAAAAAATCCTAAAGGTTTATCTTGGCTCGCCGATACAAGTTATAGGGAAACTGTATTAGTGACCTTGTATTAACCGGATGGCGGGGTAACCAGCCGGATTAATTCATAAGACTTATGCTGTTTAACTCAGTGGTGGGGTAACCGCTGAAGTACAAAGCAGTAATGTTTAATATTGGAGGCTACATATGGCTTTATATGTCAATACTAACGTGAGCTCGTTAAACGGCCAGCGCCAACTGATGAACAGTGGTACTGCATTAGATACGTCGTTTAAACGTTTATCATCAGGTCTGCGCATTAACAGTGCCGCAGACGATTCTGCAGGTTTACAAATCAGCAACCGGTTAACTGGTCAAATCAATGGTTTGAACCAAGGTATCCGAAATGCTAACGACGGTATTTCATTGGCGCAAACGGCAGAAGGCGCGATGGAAGAAATTACATCATCGTTCCAGCGTGTACGTACTCTGGCGCAGCAAGCGGCTAACGGTTCTAATACTGATACCGACCGTTTAGCTATTCAGGACGAAATTCGTAACCTGATGTCTGAAGTGAACCGTATCGCAAAAGACACCACATTTGGCGGTCAGAATATTCTTGATGGTTCATATAAAGCCACCTTCCAGGTGGGTGCAGATGCTGTCCAGACTATCGGTTTCAGTATGAAAAACGTTGGTGGTACTGCCGCTGGTCGTAGCGTAAGTTCAAACGGTGGTTTTACACTGTCAGGTATTGCAAACGTGGCATCTACGGTAGGTGGCAATACGTTAGCAAAACTGGCGTCAGGCGTCTCTGCTATCGGGACTCCTTCTACCACAACCTTTACTGCATCGTTCAGAGCAACCGGTATTAGTGTATCTAGCCAAGCCAATGCGCAAAACGTATTAGCCGGTATGGATGCGTTAATTGGCGTTGTTGATAAAAAGCGGGCAGAGTTGGGTGCGGTGCAAAACCGTTTTCAATCGACTATTCGTAACCAATCGAATATCGCGGAAAACTTATCTGGCGCTCGTAGTCGTATCCAAGATGCTGACTTTGCCGCTGAAACGGCTGCATTAACGCGTAACCAGATATTACAACAGGCCAGTACGACTATCCTGTCACAGGCTAACCAGCGTCCGCAGGTAGCGTTGTCACTGTTAGGATAAGCTATAGTTATATAGTAAGTTGGCCAGTGTTATACTGGCCAACAGTTTTATTCTGGAGGTTTTTATGACTGTTGAAACTTTAGTTAGCAAAGACCCTCGTCTGGCAGACTTTTTGCAAGAAAGAAATGCGCTGAACAAAGTGGCGGTTGATGAGTCTGTAGGGCGTGAAACTTTGCAACAGATATTGGCGGTGAAAACCGTAAAGAATGAACAAGCTGACAACGAAAAAGCAGTAGCGCAGGAAGAGGTCGAGGCTCCCGTGGTAAAATTTGATAACAATCAAATTCGTGACACGTTGGAGCAGATTAATAAAGTGATCCCGATAGCAAACACAAAATTAATCTTTGAGTTTGACGAGCTGGGCGATCCACCAATTATCAAAGTTATTGACAAAACCAGTAACGAGCTTATTCGTGAGATCCCGTCACAAGATTTAGTTAAAGTGGCTCAAGCTTTCAGTGAAATGGCCGATAACTTAACTAAGGCAGGCGCGTTAATTAACTTTCAAGCCTGATAACGAATACAGGAGCATGCTGTTATGGCGGCAATAACTTCAGCGGGTGTAGGTTCAGGGCTAGACCTGGAAAGCATTATCCAGGCTACCGTTAATGCCGAGGATCTGCCTCGGGTTCAGCGTTTTGAAACAACGAAAACCCGCCTGTCTGTTGAGTTGTCTGGTCTTGGTGCTGTTAAGTCCTCTTTGTCTGCTTTTCAGGATATTGTAAAAAAGCTGGCTGAACTTGAAAACTTTACCAAGCGTAGCAATACCATAACGCAACCTGCATCAGGTAGTGTGATTTCTGTCGCATCTAATGATACCGCCACTCCGGGTAACTTTAACATTAAGGTTAACCAATTAGCTCAAGGCAGCCGTGCTACGACTAATGCCGCTTTTACTTCTCCTTCAGATGTTGTTAGTGCGAACGGCGGAAAGTTAACTATTGCTGCAGGTGCGAAAACTTTTGATATTGATATTGCTGCTGGCGCTACCCTTGAGGAAGTCCGGTCTGCAATTAATAATTCAGCAGACAATTTTGGCGTATCAGTCAATATCATTAACACCGGTGGCGCATCGCCAGAGTCTAAGTTGGTGATTACATCAAGTGTTACCGGTGCAGGAAATGACTTAACCATCACCAGTGATACTGCAGAATTAGATAATTTGTCTACGACCGCATTTGCCGGTGGTACACCCGGCCTGACAATTGCAGCAGCAGATATTGCGAAAGACGCAATTATCGAAGTTGATGGCATTGCCATAAACAGTAGCTCTAATGTTTTTAAAGATGCTATCCAAGATTTGACCATCACGGCAACGAAAGTCAGTGAAGGTACAGAAAGCGCAAAGTTAACCGTTGATTACGATAAAAGCGGTGTAGAGAAATTACTCGGCGAGTTTATTGACGCATATAACAATGCTATTGGTACTATCGATTATCATACGCAAGTCGGTGCAGCTCTATATGGCGACTCGTCTATTCGCAGTCTCAGAAGTCAAATGACAAGCTCATTGTCTACCGTTGTATCAAATGCGGGTGGGTTTGAAACGCTTTTTGATGTTGGAATTGGTTTAACTAAAGACGGTACGCTAGAGAAAAGTTCTTTAGTGCGCAGTGTTAGTGATGCGCTGACATCCAATTACACTGGCGTAGGTAAGTTGTTTGCCAGCGAAAATGGTGTGGCAAAAACATTTGAGTCATTCTTAGAGACACACCTTGAATCAAAAGGCAGTTTTACATTTCGGGAAGACAATTTAAATAGATCCCTGAAACAATTAGAAAATGATCGTGAATCACATGATTACAGAATGACTCAGCTAGAGTCCGGGCTGCGTGCGAAATATGCGAGTTTAGATGTATTAATTGCTCAAATGCAAAGTACAGGTAGCTATATTACACAGCAATTGGCATCACTGCCGGGCTTTACCAGCAAAAAATAATCTGAAGGAGTAAACCAATGAGTAGCGCAAAATTAAAGTTTTATCAGAAAGAAGCGACAAAAACGCGGATGGCTGATGCGTCTCCTTACCAAATTATTCAAATGCTTATGGCTGGCGTAATGGACAATCTAGCGTTAGCTAAAGGTGCTATTCAGCGCAAAGATTATGAACTAAAAGCAGCAAGCCTTTCTAAAGCTTCGGCAATTTTTGAGTCATTGCGTTCTTGTTTAGATGAGTCTGTGTCACCTGAGTTGGGCCAGAATCTTTATGCTTTGTACAGTTATATGATTGAACGCTTAATTGATGCGAGTGTTGAAAAAGAAACTACGACTGCGATTGATGAAGTGGCAAGTTTGTTTCGTGAAATAAAATCAGCCTGGGATGAAATCCCGCTAAGTGCACAGCAACAGGCAGAAGCAGAGCGTAGTATGGCACATGCTAACGTTGGATAAATTAGATCAGGCAGAGCAGCTCCTCGCTGCTCTGAAGCAGAGTATTGCTGCTGAAGACTTCACCGCATCGGCACAGCAACTAAACTGCCTAAATGAACAAATAACTCAGCTATTTATAGCACCAACTGACCTTGCCCCTATTAACTATCCTCGGCTGCAGGCTCTATCAACTGATTTTGCGAAGCTAATAGATACGTTGTCGGCACAACGTTACCAAATTAAAGATAGTATCTCGCAACTGCGTGGCGTAAAGTCTGACAACAAGATCACAAGAACGTACAAGATAGAAAAAGACAAATGATGGATGTAGAAAAAAGTCTGGCTGAAGCTGAGTCTGCGTATAGTCAATTAGTTGAGCAAAAACAGCGCGAGCTTGATTTCAATCTAAGCTCTAAACAGACCTTCAACGCTAATATTCGGGCATTTGAGCAGTACTATCCAGAGTTAGCCTCATCAATGAAAGCTTATAAGCCTAAAGCTGGTTTTGAGTTGCTGGTTACCCGCACAGGCATGGGGAATTTCATTCCGCAGGGGCATAGTGTGCCGCTTTATGCTGATGATCCCATTGCTCAGGTTAGCGAACAGGTAAGCAAAAACACAAAGAAAGGCTATTACAGCTACACCAGCTATGGTTTTGGCGGGCACACTACAGATAAACGCATTCATATGCAGTTTATGACAAAGCTTGACAACCTTATTGCTAGTTTAAATGCTGAAAAACCTCAGTTTATAGAGCAACTGCCTGCACATTTTCCCAGCTCAATAATTTTTGGTGTTGGCCTGGGTTACCACATACCCATTTTACTAAAGCAGCACCATTTTGATTATCTGTTCATTTGTGAGCCTGATATTGAGCTATTTTACGCTAGCTTATTTTGCACTGATTGGGCGGATATCATTCATACCGTTGAAAACAATGATGGTGCGTTATTTATACAGGTCGGATTATCCTATAAAGATTTTTTTGATTCATTGCACGGTATAGCGGGTGATATTGGTGCATTTAGTTTAGTTCGGAGTTTTTGTTATCAACATTATCCATCTAAAGATGTAAACCAACTGATTAAATCTTTTTTTGAACGTTATTTTGAATTGCAATCCGGTTTTGGTTTTTACAATGACAACATAGATGGCTTGGCTCATGCGATACATAATATAGAAAACGGCGTGTCATTCTTTGTTGCTGACAGCGAATTGAGAAAACCGTATCAAAAGCTTCCTTTATTTATTGTTGGAAACGGCCCTTCACTGGACTCTTCCGTTGAGTTGCTAAAAGAGGTGCAAGATAGTGCGATTATTCTCGCCGTCGGCAGTGCCTTGGCATCTTTATTAAAGGTTGGTGTTACGCCAGACTTTCACGTAATTGTAGAGCGTACCAAAAGTACCTATGACGTGCTTTTAGATACCTTGCCATTAGAAGCATATAGAAATGTCAACCTGCTAACCGTTGATGTCATGTACCCTGAAATTCCAAAATTGTACAAATGGGCGGGAATGGGGTTGAAAGGCCCTGAATCGGCAACGGTTTTTATACAGCTACAAACATTGAAAAAATATCATCAGGCATTACCGTCACTACCATCTTGTGGTCCGGTTGTGTCAAACACCGCATTGTCGTACGCAGCAATGATGGGATTTGAAGAGATTTATCTTGTCGGAGTAGATAACGGCAGCAGGCAGAATGTTACACACTCAAAGCACAGTTTTTATTATAAAGAAGGGGTTCAGTATCAAAGCCCGTTGGTTACTGGTGCTAAGCATGTATTGCCCGGCAATCTGGGTGAAGATGTGTTGGCCACTGATTTACTGATGATCTCTAAAAATCATCTTGAAGCGATTATTGCTGCTAATCCGAAAAAGTTTTTTTACAACGTTGGGCACGGTGCAAAATTAGAAGGTGCGTATCCAATTACTGAGCAGGCGGTGCTGATTGGTAAACCTATAGAAAATAAATCTCAGATTATAGAACAAATAAAAGCGGATTTTTTTGTTAAAGATCTTGTGCAGTTTGATGTGGCGACTTTAGAGTTTGAACAATTTGATGTGATTTGTGACGATTTAATTGAAATTGGTAGTAGGTCTTTTGATAGTAGAGAAAGTGCCGCAGGCTTACTTAAAAAGCAAGCGCGCTATTTGTTCTCTTATAAAAAAACCAAGTATGCCCATTTGTACTATCTGCTGCGTGGCTCTTTGCTATATGTACATTGCCCTATGTTAACAATGCTGTACTCTTATCAGGACGATGCGTTGACCTTAGGCTATTTTGCCAAATTTATGGCACTGTGGAATGAATATGTTTTAGCCGTGAAAAAAGATTTTAGAGTTAATTATTTGACAACCTGCGGCTATAGTTTGGAACAAGCTATTAGTGAATTAAAGGCTCAGTCCTGACCATGCGTATCGCTGTTATTCCAGCCAGAGGCGGTAGTAAACGAATCCCGCGTAAAAATATTCGTTTTTTCGAAGGGCAGCCGATAATAGCCTGGTCGATACAGGCTGCAATAACTAGTGGTTGTTTCGACAAAGTTTTGGTATCAACCGATGACGAAGAAATTGCCGCAATAAGTCGGCAATACGGTGCTGATACGCCATTTATTCGCCCTTCTGAACTGGCAGATGACTTTTCAGGTACCGCTGACGTTATGCGCCATGCAATACAAAGTGTAAATGCTGCAGCCAATTCTATTATGTCTGCGTCATCAGGGGTGACTGCGGCATGCTGTATTTACGCTACGGCCCCGCTAATTTGTCCAGAAGATATCGGTATGGGATTAAAACAGCTTAACAATGGCTCATGCGATTATGCATTGGCGGTCACGGAGTTTGAGTTTCCCATACAGCGAGCAGTGCGACTGGACGAGAATAACCATCTGGTGATGCTCAACCCGGAGTTTTCAGGAACACGTTCGCAGGATTTAGTGCCTACTTTTCATGACGCCGGCCAGTTTTGCTGGGGAACAGCAGAAGCCTGGTTGCACGCGAAACCAATTTATAACGGCATGACAGCGGCAGTTTCTATCGAGCGCTGTCGCGTACAGGATATCGATAACGAAAATGACTGGCAGCGTGCTGAGTTGATGTTTCGCGCCAGTCGATCTCAAAACTCACGTTAGGTACAAGAGGGCATCGTGCTGAATAGGGTGAGCAATTCTTCGTCGGATTTAAACATCGTATTTAGGTTAGATTCAAGTTCTGTTATTGGTTTTGGCCACTTAATGCGCAGTCTGACGCTGGCTGCTGAATTTAAACAGCGCGGAGCAAATTGTTTTTTTATTTGCCGGGACCTGCCCGGGAATAACAGCAGCCTTGTTATTCGCGCTGGGTTTGAACTGCTGCGTTTACCGATTCATCACGATGCCACAACTGAGCTTGGTCAGAGTGATATCAGACATCATGCGTGGCTTGGTACGACATGGTTAAACGATATTAACCAATGCACACCTTATTTTCGAAAGCTAAAGCCGGTATTGATTGTTGTTGATCATTACGCGCTTGGGGCAGATTGGGAAACACGAGCGAAGTTTTTTTGCCAGCGGCTTGCGGTGATTGACGACCTGGCTGACAGGCGACATGAATGCGATTTTTTGCTCGATTATAATTTAAGCGTAAGCCAGCAAGATTATTCAAGCCGGGTTGGAAAGCACTGCTTGCGGTTGTTCGGCGGTAAATATGTGCTGCTAAGGCAAGAGTTTGCTAATTGGCGCTCGCAAAGTATTGCCCGGCGTAAAGACAATACATTGTCGCGTATTCTGGTGACTTTTGGCGCAACTGATTCAGATAATAATTCAGAACAGGTTCTTAAGGTTCTCAATGCTGTAAATCTGCCCGCATTGACACGTATAGATGTTGTTATAAGTTCAAAAGCGCCCTGGTTAGCATCGGTTAGAGCTTATGCAAGCACCATGGCGGTGGAAACACATTTGCACACCGATATCAGTAATATGGCTGAGCTGATAACTGCGGCAGATTTGGCTATAGGCTCCGGTGGCGGCAGTACATACGAGCGACTTTTTTTAAAATTGCCTTCACTTTTAATGCCTATCGCCGATAACCAAATAACACCACTGCAGCGAATGAGCCAAGATGGCTTGTTTGAACTTTTTTATACATTTGATGAGCTTTGGCAGAAGTTGATGAAATATCACACGCTGCCATTACCTAAAGTATCTGCTTCAGTGTTGTTTGGTGCGCCTTTTGTTAGCGCTTTGCTGTTGGCAGAAACAGTGACACTAGCCGACGTAAAGCCTTGGGATGTGCGAAGAAATTACCATTGGCTGCAACAACAATCATTAAGGCAGCAATTTGTTTTGTCAGCCAAGCCTGAGCGCAGTAATCACATTAAGTATTGGCGACATTTACTGGCAGCACCTGAGCAATATGTGTTCAGTATTTTGTCTAACCGCTGCCATGTTGGTAGCCTTGGCGTGAAAAATATTGATGAACAGGCAAAAGAGGCCGAAATTTGGATTTACCTTGGTCATTCGGATGAACGCAACCGTGGAGTAGGCTCTAAAGCGCTGTTATTGTTAGAGGAGTTTGTTAAACAAACTTTGTTGATGCAAAGTATAGTATTACATGTTGCGAAAGATAACACTCACGCGCAATCGTTTTACTACAAGCACCACTATAGGCTTAGCAATACTGCGCTACCCGATGCATTCAAAGGTAAAGATGTGCTGCAAATGAGAAAAAAATTATGAAATGCGCCATTATGCAGCCTACATTCTTACCCTGGAGCGGTTACTTTAATTTGATGGCAAGTGTCGATGTGTTTGTATTTCTTGATGATGCGCAGTTTCAGAAAGGATCTTGGCACAATAGAAACCGCATTCCGTTAAATGGCAAACCGCATTGGTTAACGGTGCCTGTGAAGCACAACACATTGTCACAAAGTATTTTGCAAACCGAAATTAATATGCAGTCATTATGGCGGGAAAAGATGGTGCGACAGCTACAGCAAGTGTATGCCCGACACCCATTTAGCTCTGAACTGATGGCCTTTACGGATGTGATTAATGATACGAGCTACATATCGCTGGCAGAGTTGAATATTGCATTAATTCAGATGGTTAGTAATAGAATTGATATAAACTGTCAGATGCTACGCTCAAGTGAACTAAAAATAAAAGGCGTGCGCACTGAACGCTTGCTGGCAATGTTAAACGCTATTTCAGCCACACATTATTTATCGCCGCAAGGTGCTGAATCTTATTTAACGGCTGACGGTTTTAGTCAGCAAAGTGAGGTTTCGCTGGCTTATCAAACGTTTGAACCGCAGTATTATCCACAGAAAAAGAGCACGGATTTTATACCAAAGCTGTCTATTCTGGATGTTGTAATGAATATGGGGTGGCACGGTGCTAAAACGTATATTAAATGATTCCTCTGGGTGGTATTAACATGAACGATAAAGGTAATTATTCACTTAAACCACATGAAAAGTATGGTTTTTTACAAGTAAAGCCCACGCCGACCGCCGAGGAGATTAACCACTTTTATGCCAACGAGTTTTACTCTGGCGACTACAAAAATTTTAATAATTCCTCGTTGCAGGTTCAGCTTGCCGATCAGCAATTTTGGGAGGGAACCTGGAATGATCAGGCAAAAGTTATTCAGTCTCAATTGGCAAAACCTTTTTGCGAACTTGAAATATTAGATGTTGGTTGTGGTTGGGGGCAGGCTCTATTGCATTTTAAAGGGCTAGGGGCGAGTTGTTATGGTTTTGACCCTGCGGCCGAGGCGGTTGAATATGGCGTTAGCCAAGGATTAAATATTAAACACTGCGGCGTCGAATCGATGGATGTTTTTGCCGGAAAAAAATTCGATGTTGTGATGCTAAACAATGTGTTAGAGCATTTAGCTGAACCGGTAAGGGTGATACAACAGATCCGCCAGCATGTGCTAAAAGATGGCGGCTTGTTAATTGTTACCGTACCAAATGAATTTAATAAGTTTCAGGTTGCTGCTCAGCGCTTGCATAATTTGGAACCCTGGTGGGTAACGCCACCTGCGCATCTGAACTATTTTAGCCGAACGTCCTTGCAAGCCCTTCTAAGCGGCTGTGGTTTTCACAGTGAGTTGGCGGTAGCGTCATTTCCGTTAGAGCTATTTTTGTTAATGGGAGAGAACTACGTTAATGACAGAGATATTGGCAAAATATGTCATGCAAAAAGAGTCCAGTTTGAACTGAATTTACGTCAGCTTGGCGAGGACGATGCGATACAGCAGTTTTATAAAGCATTGGCTGATGCCAATTTGGGCCGGCAAATTACCTGCTATGCCAAGGCGATTTAACTATGGACTCAGTAGAACACTTTTTTAAACACGGCTACGTCGTTGTGCCAAATTTACTGAGCGCCGAGAAATGTGCGTATTTTCGGCGACTACTGGAAAGCAACTATACGGATTACGCCGAACATTACGCAACGGCGTCGTCAGATAAGGGCACGTTGTCAGACAAATCGAATGAGAAGGTTGTATTTAATCTTCATAACAAATCAGTCGATTGGTTTGAGCTGTTTGAGCATCCGCGCATCTTAGCTATTGTATCAGCCGTTTTGCAGCAAGGTTCTTATCAACAAAACGAACCTTATTACCTAAACAATATTTCTGCCCGCTGCCCATTATTAGGCTACCCCGGCCAACAGCTGCACATAGACAGCGGTTTGCCGGGGGTTAATTATTGCCTTAAAGCTAACGTGGTATGGTTATTAGATGATTTTACTGCGTTAAATGGTGCAACACGAATTGTACCTGGTAGCCATAACTGGACGTCTTTTCCTCCCGATGGCCAACGGCATCCGGATGAAGTGTTAATTACCGGCTCGCAAGGAAGTGCGTTAATCTTTAATGCAAATTTATGGCACGGCGGCGGCGCTAATGTAACTGATAATAGTCGCTGGGCATTATTACTTGGTTATGCCAGATGGTTTATTAAGCCGTCATTTGATTTTCTACAAAACACACCGGATGAAATTTATCAGCAGTTAACTGACGCGCAAAAACGATTGTTAGGCTTTCACTTAATACCACCTAAAGATGAGTTTACCCGATTGCGCCGTATTTCTGCGCAGCCAGCGCAACCAGCACCTTATCAGTTGCCACAGCATAAACAGATTTATAAAGGATCGTAAAAGGTTAATTATGACAAACCCTGTTATCACTATCTCTGGCCGTCCTATAGGTATCGATTATGCTCCCTATATCGTTGCAGAGCTGTCAGCCAACCATAACGGCAGTTTGGCGCGGGCAAAAGATATTATCGCGATGGCGAAACGTTGTGGTGCCTCGGCGGTTAAGCTGCAAACGTACGCTGCACATACCATTACGCTGAACTCAAGAAACGAAGATTTTATGATTCGGGGAGGCTTATGGGACGGTAAAAGTTTATACGAGTTATACCAATGGGCACAAATGCCATGGGAGTGGCACAAGCCTTTGTTTGATTATGCCAGGCAACTTGAACTAACCATTTTTAGCTCTCCCTTTGATACCACCGCAGTCGATTTGTTAGAGGATTTAAATGCGCCTGCATACAAGGTTGCGTCGTTTGAAGCCATTGACATACCTTTAATTAAATACATTGCTGCGACTAAAAAACCGATGATTATATCAACAGGTATGGCCAACGCTGAGGAGATTGCTGAGGCAGTCGATGCGGCCCGAAGTGGTGGCTGCGAACAACTAGCTCTGCTGCACTGTGTCAGTAGTTACCCTGCGCCATCATCTGAATACAATCTTAGAACTATTGTCGATATGGCAGAGAAATTTGGTGTGGTATGCGGTTTGTCTGATCACACCGTCAATAATACAACCGCGTTAACTTCTGTGGCATTGGGCGCGGCAATTATTGAAAAACACGTTACGCTGGATCGCAATGCAGGTGGACCAGATGACAGTTTCTCGTTAGAAGAAGCCGATTTACACAGTTTGTGTGAGCAAGCAAAAATAGCCTGGGAAGCACTGGGCCGTATCGATTATTCGCAACAGGCCAGCGAAAAAGCAACCGTAAAATATCGCCGATCGCTGTATTTTGTAAATAACAAGAAAGCAGGCGAGGTAATAAATGCCAATGACATCAGAAGCGTAAGACCGGGGTTTGGTTTGGCGCCAAAATATTATGATTCCCTGATAGGCCGTAAGTTAATTACAGATGTCAGTGCCAATACACCGACAAGCTGGCAGCTAATTGAACACTAAGTTAGCAAGGCCTGTTGTAAGATGTCAGCAACATATTGTTGTTGCTCTGAACTAAGCTCCGGAAACATCGGTAAACTGATAATCCGTTCGTAAAAGTCTTCAGCAGCAGGAAAGTCTCCCCAGTCAAAACCAAGTTGCTGATAATACGGCTGAGTATGGATGGGAATATAATGCACGTTTACGCCGATGCCCGCTGCACGAAGTGCATCAAATACCAACTTGCGCTTGCTTTTGTCGTTAAGGCGAATAATAAATAGATGCCAAGAGCTGAGGTTCTCATCATCCAGTGCCGGTAACCTAAGCGGTAAGTGGGCTAGCAACTGATGATAGTTCGCGGCAAGTAGCTGGCGCTTTTGTACCATTTGTACCAAGCGCATACTCTGGCTTAAACCTAAAGCAGCCTGAATATCGGTCATTCGATAGTTAAAACCCAGCTGTAATTGCTGATAATACCAATCGCCATGGCTGGGTTCAGTCATTAGTTTGTTGTCGCGGCTAATACCATGACTGCGCAATAAACGCATTTTATCTGCCAGTGCGGTATTATTGGTCATCGCCATACCGCCTTCTGCGGTGGTTATAATTTTGACGGGATGAAAACTAAATACGGTAATGTCGCTGTAACGGCAGTTGCCAACCGTTTCATCCTGATACCGAGCACCGATAGCATGAGATGCATCCTCAATGATGCTAAAACCGAACTCACTTGCTAAAAAGCGTATTTGTGCCATATCGCAGCTGGCGCCTGACAAATGAACCGGTATTACGACATTTGGTAGCGTATCGTGGTGACGCGCGTGTTCAAGTTTTTTACGCAGCTTATCAATTGCCATGTTACCGGTGTTTTCATCAATGTCGACAAAATGAATGTCTGCGCCACAATATCGGGCACAATTTGCCGACGCAACAAAACTGATTGGCGAGGTCCAGACTTTGCTGCCAATACCAACGCCCAACGCCAGACAAGCAATATGCAGTGCTGAAGTTGCACTATTTACCGCTATGGCGTGTTGAGCACCAGTAAACTCGGCTAATCGTTTTTCGAAAGCAGGAACTGCGGGGCCCTGGGTTAAAAAATCACTTTGTAAAACCTCAGTGACCGCATCAATATCTGCTTGGGTAATATGTTGGCGGCCGTAGGGGATCATAACATCGCATCCTGATTAAACTGGCGCATCTGCTCTATGGATAAAAAATCTGGATTAGTATTTGATACATACTCATATCCGTGGGGAACCAGGCGTCCGTTTTCCAGCAAGGCATTTGTGGAAAAATCATTGCTGCGGTTAAAAAACTTAATTGCCGGAGCAATAACAAAGTGATCATCGAATTCATGTGTGTGATAGGACATATCGCCCGGACACATCATCTCATGCAGTTTTTCACCCGGACGAATACCAACAATTTTTTGCGGTAAGTCAGGTGCCATTGCTGTGGCTAAATCTGTGATACGTATCGAAGGAATCTTGGGAACAAATATTTCTCCTCCAAGCATCCGTTCAAAATTCTTCAAAACAAAATCAACACCTTGTTGCAGGCTTATCCAAAATCTTGTCATATCTTGATGCGTTATAGGGATGTGATCACAACCGTTGTTAATAAGCTGTTGGAAAAAAGGTACCACTGAGCCTCGTGAACCTACTACGTTACCGTAGCGTACCACCGAAAAGCGTGGTCGGCTGCCACCTGTCATATTGTTTGCAGCAATGAATAACTTATCTGAAGCAAGCTTGGTGGCGCCGTATAAATTCACCGGATTTGCAGCTTTATCTGTAGATAACGCGATGACTTTTTCGACATTCGTTTCAATGGCGGCGTTAATAACATTCTCGGCACCATTAATATTGGTGCGAATACACTCTGTTGGATTGTACTCTGCCGCCGGTACTTGCTTTAATGCGGCGGCATGAATAACAAAATCCACGCCATGCATAGCGCGGATTAATCGTTTTTCATCCCGTACATCACCAATAAAATAACGCATACAGCTAGCGTCAAATTTTTGCTGCATTTCGTACTGTTTTAACTCATCCCGAGAATAAATGATTATCTTTTTGGGCTTGTATCGTGTCAGCAATGTTTCGGTATATTTGTGACCAAACGAGCCGGTGCCGCCGGTAATAATGATTGTTTTGCCGTTAAACATAAGCTGACCTCTGGAATCACGTAACTCGTAAAAACGATTATAAATTACCTTAGCATAATCTGTGCCGACACCGCTAAGGTATTAAGTGTAAACGATAATCTATAAAAGTGTACTTCGTTGCGCTTAAATGACGATTAATGGCATTCTAGGGTGGATTTGTCTAAACTATAAACAAGTATTTTTATATCACGGGTAGCGTTATGAAAATTAACAATCAAGTGGCAAATGCGTCGTTAAATACTCTGCAACAAGCCCAGCAAAAGCAATCAGAGCAGCTTGCCAGCGGTAAACGTATTAATCGTGCGGCGGATGATGCTGCAGGATTGTTGATTGCTAATCGCTTGAGCAGTGATATCAACGCAACAACGCAAGGCCAGCGCAATTTGTATGATGGTATTGGCTTGGCGCAGGTATACGAGCAAAATCTCAGCAATATATCGACGTCGGTAATGGAAATGCAGCAGTTAAGCGTTGCTGCCGGGAATGGCGCTTACTCAGACGCTGATAAACAAGCGTTGCAGCAGCAGTATGAGAGTAAAGCACAAGAGATTCAGGCGACGATAGATAACGCCAGCTTTGCTGGTCAGCCTCTTTTTGATGGGAATTCGGTGCAGTTTAATACGGGAGGGTCTTTTACCGCATTAAAAACCGGTGATGTTGCTGCTGAATTAACGACACAAAATGTGTTTAGCGCCGATCTTTCCACGCAAGCAGGAGCCGCTGCTGCGGCCGACAGTAGTAAAAATGCACTGGCGTACCTTGACCAGTTGCGTTCAGAAGCAGGTGCGGCTATTAACGGTTTTGCCAGCCAGGCGCGTAATTTAAACAATCAACAAGTTAACGTATCGCAAGCGCGCAGTGGTATTCAGGATGCCGACTACGCTAAAACCAGCAGCGATAAAACAGCAACCGATATTTTAGCAAAGGCGTCAGTCAGTGTGGCGTTACAAGCTAGAATTTCACAACAGCAAGCGCTTAATTTATTGTCTTAGTCACGTCAGTTAACGCTATTTTTTTGACACAGTGTCAAAAAAATAGCGTATTACCTTGCAAGCTGCTTGATGCGAAGTACAATGCAGTAAAAAGCATAATAAAAGCAGCGGTATGTCTATTACTCCTTCACTGTACATTGTTGACGAGCAAAGCGCCCGCAGTAGCCGGTTAAGCACGGTGCTGAGTTTTATTCATGAACCTCACCAAATGCTGACTTACCAGGAATTGCTGATACGACTTAATAGCGATCAGCCGGCGGTTGTGTTGCTTGGTGCGCTTGATAATCAACAGCACGCCGAATTATTACTTCGCTACCCGGCGACGGCATTTTTGTTGTTAGGTGAAACCCTGCAATCGTTATTAGAGTATGGTAATGCGGTGGGGTTGCTAAGTGAACCTTTCTCGTACGCCTCACTTACCCAATTATTGCGCGACAGCCAGCAGTATCACCGATTGTTGCCATTGCAACGTCAGCAAGAGAATACGGTTAAGTTTGATGGCATGGTAGGCAGTTCAGACTCGATGCAACAAGTCCGTTTTCTCATTCAACAGGTGGCAAAAACAGAAGCTAATGTGTTGGTACTTGGGCCATCGGGCACGGGAAAAGAAGTTGTCGCGCGAAATATTCATTTGTTGTCGCATCGTCAGGCAGGCCCTTTTGTGCCTATTAACTGCGGTGCTATACCGGCAGAGTTGTTGGAAAGTGAGTTGTTTGGTCATGAGAAAGGCGCTTTTACTGGCGCGATTTCGACCCGAAAGGGGCGGTTTGAATTAGCGCAGGGGGGCACCCTATTTCTGGATGAAATAGGTGATATGCCTCTACCAATGCAGGTAAAATTGCTGCGGGTATTGCAAGAACGCACCTATGAGCGTGTCGGTGGGACTCAGGCTATAAAAGCAGATGTCAGAGTCGTTGCAGCCACCCATCGCGATTTAGAACAGATGATTTCTGACGGTAGTTTTCGTGAAGATTTATACTATCGTTTAAATGTTTTTCCAATTGAAACACCGGCACTAAGTCAACGCGCAGACGATATTCCGTTATTGATTAGTGAATTGCTTAAAAGGCAAGAAAAAGTCAGCCAGGCAAAAGTTAAATTTACTGAACATGCGATGCAAAGTATGCAGCTGCATGCCTGGCCTGGCAACGTGCGCGAGCTGGCTAACTTACTTGAACGCATGGTAATAATGTACCCGGATCAAGTTGTTGATGTGGCTGAGCTGCCGCTGAAATACCGCCATTTAGATGTAGAAAGTTACATGCCTCAGTATCCTGAAGGTTTACAGGAACGCGATTTAATTAACGAACTGTTTCAGTCGACCGACGATGATAGCGATACCGATACCGATGTTGCACGAGTATTCGACATGGATGCACCGCAACATTTGCCCGAGCAAGGCTTGGATCTGAAAGAGTATCTGGCTGAGCTGGAAATCAGGTTTATTTCCCAAGCCCTGGAACGACATGAGTTTGTGGTGGCACGCGCCGCTGAAGTATTGGGATTACGTCGTACCACCTTAGTTGAAAAAATGCGTAAATATAACCTCGGTAAAGACGAGTAAATGTGCTTGTCAGAGAATTGACAAACATAACTATATAAAAAATAACACGATTATACTGGCACAATGCCTGCATTAACCCTACTGAATATGTTGTTTCAGGGGGACTTATGACATCAGTTAATGCTATGCACTTCTCGCCACAACGCTTAAAAGGCAACGGCGTACCCGATGCTGTTTCTGCTGTACGTCCATCACTGCAATTATTAACAACTTCTGCGCTGGACCCGGTGTTGCAGGTATTGCCCGCAGCAGTGATCTTGTTAGATCAGCGTGGTGTGGTGTATCAGGCTAACCCGGCTGCAATTGCGATGCTAGGCGAGCCTCTTGTGGCACAAGCCTGGTTTACCATTATAAGCCGTTGTTTTAGTCCTCGCAGTGATGATGGCCTTGAAGTGTCACTAAAAGATGGTCGCCGGGTTAAACTGCAAATTAGTGCTTTACTAACGCATACTCAATACACGCAACCTGGTCAGTTGATCATGCTGACCGATTTAACTGAAACACGAGAACTGCAAAGTCGATTAGGCCATATGCAGCGTTTATCCACGTTGGGTAAAATGATGGCCACGCTGGCACATCAAATTCGGACGCCGCTGTCTGCAGCGATGCTATATGCTCAAAACCTGGCTAATCCGCGCGCTACCATGCAAGTGCAGCTGCAATTTCAGCGGAAACTGCAGTCACGCTTGCAGGATTTAGAACAGCAAGTCAACGATATGTTGTTATTCGCCCGAAGCGGCAGTGCGCAGCAGGTCAGCGTCTTTACGCTGCAAAAGCTTAACGAACAATTAAATACTGATATTGAAGCCTTGCTATTGCAGCATCAGGCTAAACTAACGCTAGAGTGCGAAGATGCCTCATTGTGTTTACTCGGCAATGTCAATGCATTAAGTGGTGCGTTACAAAATTTGGTTCAAAACAGCATTCAAGCAGTGAATGGCGAAGCCAATATAACGCTAACGCTAGCACCCAGTCAGAAACACCCTGGTATGTTATCAATTCTGCTGAAAGACAATGGCCCTGGGGTTCCGGCGGCTTTGCAAAAAAACTTATTTGATCCTTTTATTACCGGGCGTGCTCAAGGCACTGGTCTTGGGTTAGCGGTGGTGCAGGCGGTAGCACATTCGCACCAGGGATCGGTAAGGTATATCCCATCAGAGCACGGAGCTTGTTTTGAACTGTTGTTGCCATTACAGCACGAAGATAAGCAGGAGTAATGCATATGACACAACGCATATTGTTAGTGGAAGATGACGCGGGACTGCGCGAAGCGCTGCAGGACACCTTAATGTTGGCGCATTATCAGGTACTTTTAGCTGAAAGTGCAGAAAAAGCCTTGCTGTTACTAAAACAGCACAAAGTGCAGTTGGTAATAAGTGATGTGCAAATGCAAGGTGTATCAGGGTTAGTCTTACTTAAAACCGTGCGAGAGCAGTATCCGCAATTGCCTGTGCTGATGATGACAGCCTATGCTACTGTGCAAGCCGCTGTTGAGGCTATTCAGTTAGGCGCTATTGATTATTTGGCTAAACCCTTTTCATCAGAGGTGTTGCTTAGCACCGTTGGACGTTACGTTAACTCCGATCCGGTCAGTACAGTTGAGCCGGTTGTTGAAGCGCCTGGCAGTAAACAACTGTTAGCGTTGTGCGCCAAAGTCGCCCGCACTGATGCCAGTGTCATGATCAGTGGTCCAAGTGGGTCGGGTAAGGAAGTGTTGGCGCGTTATATTCATCAGTTGTCCGAACGCAGCGGCGGCCCTTTCATTGCCATTAATTGTGCGGCCATACCTGAAAACATGTTGGAGTCGACCTTGTTTGGCTATGAAAAAGGTGCTTTTACCGGCGCTATCAATGCCTGCCCCGGAAAGTTTGAACAGGCACAACAAGGTACTATTTTACTAGATGAAATAACCGAAATGGATTTAAACCTGCAGGCCAAATTGTTGCGTGTATTACAAGAGCGTGAGGTTGAACGTTTGGGTGGGCGTAAAACCATTAAGTTGGATGTTCGCGTGCTGGCAACCAGCAACCGCAACCTAAAACAAGCAGTGGCACAAGGAGAGTTTCGTGAAGATCTGTTTTATCGGCTTAATGTATTCCCATTGGTATGGCCTGCACTAAGCCAGCGTCGGGAAGACATTGTTCCTTTAGCGCAGCATTTATTACAACGGCATTGCAAGCAGGGTGGTCGTAGCATGGTTAACTTAACTGCCGCGGCAAAACAACGTTTACAGCAGTATGACTGGCCGGGCAATGTTCGAGAGCTAGACAATGTAATGCAACGGGCGCTTATTATTGCACAAACCGACAACATTGATGTGGATGACATTATGCTTGAGCTTGCTGACATGCCGATAGCTGAGCCGGTGAACACTGCTGCGTGTCAACCGCTATCAAGCCGCGCAGAACCTATCGAGGAGGCCAACGATTTAACCGAGCATGACGGTACCACGCAGTTTAAGCACAGTGTGCATGAGCAAGAGCACCGTATTATTCTTGCAACCATGAAAGCGTGTGATAATAGACGTAAAGACGTTGCTCAAAAGCTGGGTATCAGCGACCGTACTTTGCGTTATAAATTAGCACGCATGCGCGATGTCGGTATAGAACTTCCTGCCTAAGCAAAAATAAACCCTCTTTCGAGGGTTTATTTTTATAAAAATCAACAACTTAAAACTTGGCATAACTCCTGCTTTATTCACGTTAATCTAGGTCGCAGCATTTTTTTGACAGGTAACGCTATGAATATCAAAGGTCAGGCTCTTTATGCTGAAATGCAGTCACTGGTTGGTCAGGCGCGAGGCGCTGGCACCGAGCTGAAGGTGCAAAATACTGAGCAGGTGAATCCCAGTCAAAGCGATTTTAGTTCTATGTTAACCAGCGCGTTAAGTCAGGTTAATAACCTGGCTCAAGAAACCGGAAGAATGCGTTCTGCTGTAGAAATGGGTGATCCTGGCGTGTCTCTGGCGCAGGTAATGATTGCCAGTCAAAAATCTTCACTGGCGTTTGAAGCCACAGTGCAAGTGCGCAATAAGCTGGTTGAGGCTTATAAAGAAATCATGTCGATGCCGGTGTAACGGAGGAATAAGTTGTGGCTGAGAATCAATCCACCGAATTGGCACTGACTGCAAACGATTATAGCAGTGGTGAAGAACAGGAACAGAAACCGGGCTTTGTTGGCTCACTGGGTGGCATGGATCTGGTACGTCAGATCACACTCATTGTCGCCCTTACAATTTGTCTGGCAATTGCCATTTTAATTATTATGTGGGCGCGTCAACCTGAATTTCGCCCGTTAGGCACCTATGCGACACAAGAATTAATTCAGACGCTGGATCATCTGGACGCCGAGAAAGTGGACTACAAGCTTGAAGGTAATGTGATTTATGTACCTGAAGATGAGTTCCAACGTATCAAGCTGTCTTTATCACGCGCCGGGTTGTCAAAAGAGCCCTCAACAGGCACCGAGTTTTTATTACAAGACAGTGGTTTTGGTGTAAGTCAGCGATTGGAAATGGAGCGTTTAAAGCATAGTCGTGAGCAACAGCTGTCTCGCACTATTGAAGAATTACAAAGTGTAGCCCGTGCCCGGGTATTATTGGCCATTCCTAAAGAAAATGTGTTTGCCAGAGTAGAAAAACAGCCCTCAGCAACGGTACTTGTAACGGCCCGTGGTGGTACGGTGATCCGGGATAGCGAAGTTGATGCTATTGTCGATATTGTTGCTTCTGCAGTGCAAGGTTTATCGCCATCTAAAGTAACAGTAACGGATCAAAACGGCCGGTTACTTAATAGTGGCTCACAAGATGCCAGTTCGGCCCGTACCCGCAAAGAATATGAACTACAGCGCACGCGGGAAGAAGAGTATCGTCAGAAAGTTGACTCTATTTTAATGCCAGTGTTGGGATACGGTAATTACACGGCTCAGGTTGACTTACACATGGATTTTACCGCAACTGAGCAAACGCAAAAACGGTTTAATCCTGATTTACCTGCAATACGCAGCGAAATGACAATTGAAGAAAATAGTGTAGGAGGCTTAAGCGGCGGTATCCCTGGCGCCTTGTCAAACCAACCACCGCTAAATTCAACTATTCCTGAGCAAGCTAATGGAGGCGATGCCAAGCCTGTAGTACCGGGACGTAATCACAAAGAAGAAACCCGTAACTATGAGTTAGATACTACTATCAGTCATATTTCTCAGCAAAGCGGGGTTATTCGTCGTTTAAGCGTTTCGGTTGCGATTGATTATGTTGCTGGCGAAAATGGCGAGCCGCAACCTATGGATCAGGCTGAACAAGCTAACATTCGCCGGTTATTACAAGGCGGTATTGGTTTCGATGCGCAACGTGGCGATATGATTGAAGTTATTTCTGTTCCCTTTATTAAAGATGAAGCCGTTGTAGCCGTAGTGCCTGAGTTTTATGAAGAAGAATGGTTCTTGCGGGTTGTTCGTTTGGCTATTGGTGGCTTGATTATTATTGTGCTGATACTGGCGATAGTAAGGCCAATGCTGAAGAAACTGATTTACCCTGAAGATACTAAAGAAGCTTATGATGAAAATGCGCTGAGTGCTGGCCTGGATTTGGGTGACGACACCATTGACATGCTAAGCTCTACTTTTGATGAAAACGCTGTGGGTTTTGCACCCGATGGTACGCTAATGCTACCTGATTTACACGGCGACGAAGATTTATTACGTGCGGTTCGGGCATTGGTCGCAAATGAGCCTGAACTATCCTCTCTGGTAGTGAAAAACTGGTTGGCTGAAGATGAGTAGCATAGAAGCAACAAAGCCTGCTTTTGATGTAGGCAAACTGGACGGTGTTGAGAAAGCCGCCATCTTATTGCTGAGTTTATCAGAAGAAGATGCTGCGCAGATTTTAAAACACTTAGAGCCAAAGCAGGTACAAAAAGTAGGTCTGGCGATGGCGCAGATGACCGATCTGAACCAAGCAAAAATTTCAGCAGTTCATCGGTTGTTTATAGAGCAGATCCAAAACTTCAGCACCATTGGCTTCCAAAGTGAAGAGTTTATTAAACGTGCGTTAACCGCGGCATTGGGTGAAGAAAAAGCAGCAAACCTTATTGATCAAATTGTATTGGGCGGCGGTGCGAAAGGCTTGGATTCGTTAAAATGGATGGATTCAAAACAAGTAGCCAATATTATTCGCAACGAACACCCGCAGATCCAGACCATCGTGTTGTCTTACCTTGAACCGGAGCAATCTGCCGAGATTTTATCGCAATTCCCAGAAAAAGTGCGACTTGATCTCACCATGCGTATCGCCAATCTGGAAGAAGTACAACCAGCAGCATTGCAGGAGTTGAACGAGATAATGGAGAAACAATTTGCCGGTCAAGCCGGAACACAGACCGCTAAAATGGGCGGCTTAAAAGCTGCAGCGGACATTCTGAACTATATGGATACCAATATTGAAGGCCAGCTGATGGACTCTATCCGTGAGCATGACGAAGAGATGGCGCAGCAAATCCAAGATCTGATGTTTGTGTTTGAAAACCTAATTGATGTGGATGATCGTGGTATTCAAACCATATTACGTGAAGTGCAGCAAGATGCTCTAATGAAAGCGCTGAAAGGCACAGATGAAAACTTAAAAGAAAAAATCTTGAAAAACATGTCTAAACGGGCGGCAGAGTTACTGCAGGATGACCTGGAAGCCATGGGGCCAGTGCGCGTGAGCGATGTAGAAGCTGCGCAAAAAGAAATACTGTCAGTTGCACGCAGGCTGTCAGATGCGGGTGAAATTATGCTGGGTGCCGGTGGTGGCGATGACTTCCTATAAGCTGAATGAGACGGCTAATGACAACTGATTCTTTTAAGTATAAACGGCCATTTTCGCCGGATGATGATACTCAAGATCAGCTGCGGCACTGGCAAACGCCTGAGTTGACTGACGAGCGAACATTAAAGACCAGCCGGACTAACGCGTTAAACAAAACCCAGCCAATAGCAAAGACAGTTCGGGCGCTGGAAGAAGACGAGTTGGTTATAAAGCCGTTAACTGCAGACGATATTGAGCAAATTCGGCAGGCGGCATACGACGAAGGTGTTACCGAAGGTAAAGAAGACGGTTTTAGCAAAGGTTACGCAGAGGGACGCGAGCAAGGCCAGCAAGATGGATTCAACCAAGGCCAGGCAGAAGGGAAAAAACAAGGTTTAGTCGAGGGGCAGGACGAACTCAACGCACGCTTAGCACAACTCACCAGCCTGTTAGATCAGTTGCAAAAACCATTGGCGAAGGTGAATGAGCAAGTGCAGCAGCAGTTGGTGCAGTTAAGTCTGGCGATGGCGCAAGCGGTTATTGGCGTAGAGGTAAAAACTAACACCGATGTTGTGTTAAAGGCTATAAGTGAGGCTACAAGCGCCTTGCCGCTGGATGCAACGCAAATGCTAATCAAATTAAACCCTGCAGATATCAATATTGTTGAGCAGTTTTACAGTAAGGATACTTTAAACGAGCGCGGCTGGCAGTTACGCGAAGACCCGGCTATTGAACAAGGCGGTTGCGTTGTCCAAAGCAGCCGTTCCAGTGTAGATAGAACGTTATCACAGCGGTTGCAAGGCAGTTTGGAACATTTTTTACAGCTGCAACAACACGAGCAGCCCCAGCCATCGGATGCTAAGGAATAAGCATGTATAGCAGCGATGCACTTAGCCAATTTCTACAGCAACAGCATAGCTATATTCACCGCGCTAAACCTGCGGTGTCGGGCCATTTAGTCAGGGTTGTCGGTTTGACGTTAGAAGCGGTGGGGTGCAGCGCGGCTATTGGACAGCCTTGTAGTGTAGAAACCGCGCGTGGTGACATTATGGCTGAGGTAGTTGGCTTTGCTAACGATCGCATATATTTGATGCCCAAGGACGATGTGTCTGGTGTGGTCCCTGGGGCCAAGGTTACGCCTTTACTCAATTATAAAGGCGTACCATTAAGTATGAATTTACTTGGACGCGTAATTGATGGTGTTGGTGCGCCGCTTGATGGTAAAGGGCCTATAGCAGCGCAGCACTATGCTGGTAGTAAAGGTAAACCGATAAATCCGTTGCATCGCAGGCCTATTAAGCAACCCTTGGATGTTGGCGTGCGGGCCATCAACAGTATTCTTACCGTTGGTAAAGGTCAACGTATGGGGCTGTTTGCTGGCTCAGGCGTGGGTAAAAGTGTGTTGTTAGGCATGATGACGCGTGGTACCTCAGCTGACGTTATTGTTGTCGGCTTAGTGGGAGAGCGTGGTCGTGAAGTAAAAGAATTTATTGATGAAATTCTGGGCGAAGAGGGTAAAGCCCGGTCGGTTGTTATTGCAGCACCAGCGGATGTTTCGCCACTAATGCGGTTAAAAGGCTGTGAAACCGCGGTTCAGGTGGCAGAATATTTTCGTGATCAAGGTATGGATGTGCTGCTCCTTATAGATTCTATCACGCGTTATGCTCAAGCGCAGCGTGAGATTGCTCTGGCCGTGGGGGAGCCGCCAGCAACCAAGGGTTATCCGCCATCAGTGTTTGCCAAATTGCCAGCATTGGTGGAACGCGCGGGTAATGGTAGTGGTAGTCAGGGGTCAATTACTGCATTTTATACAGTTTTGTCTGAAGGTGATGACTTGCAGGATCCTATTGCGGATGCATCACGCGCCATACTAGATGGCCATATCGTGTTGTCACGAGCGCTTGCAGACGCCGGACACTTTCCTGCTGTCGACATTGAAAAATCTATCAGCCGTGTTATGCCAGCCGTGACCAGTGCCGAGCATCAGCAAATGGCGCGAAGTATTAAACAGTTATATTCCAGCTTTCAGCAAAGCAAAGATCTTATTGCGATTGGGGCTTACGTGCGTGGCAGTGATCCACAACTGGATAAAGCCATCAGTATGATGCCAAACATCAACCGTTTTTTACAGCAGGGTATGCACGATGTGGTGGCGTACGATGACAGCTTATTGTTGCTTAGCCAGTTGTTACCGGCAGCTCGGAGTAACGGCTTATGATTAACCCACGTTTTAGTATGTTAATTAAAATTCAGCAGGAACGGGAAGAAAAACTGCAGGCACAATTTGTTGCCGCTCAACAGTTTTTTCAGCAGTCTGAACAAAAGTATCAAGGCCTTGCTAATTATCGTACTGAATATATTCATCAAAGTCAGCAACAGGGTAGTGCAGGTTTGCAAAGCCGGCAATATACCCAGTTTGTTAGTTTTATTGGTAAGTTGGATCAGGCGTTGTTACAACAAGGACGTGCGGTAGCGCAAGCAAAAGCCGCCGCAGAGCAGCGCAAGCAAAGTTGGCTTGCCATGCAGAAAAAGCGCAAAGCGCTCGAGCTGTTGGTTGAACGCAGTAATATGGCTGAACTACAGAAGCAATTACAACAAGAGCAACGCAATGCTGACGAATTTGCCAGCCAACAGTTTATGCGGCGCCTATTTACGGCCGAACAAGATTAAAAGTGGCCTGAAAATTGAATGGAATATTACTAATAACGTAACGCGCGCAGTGACACCAGCTTGGAAATAACAGTAACGCTGGTTAACGGGAGAGTGGTATGACGCAAGGCTTACAAATATCAATATTGATGACGGGGACTGATCTGGCCCTGAAGTCTGATAATGCTTGGTCTGGCGCTGACAGTGACAAGCCTGGCATCATGTTCGGCGACATCTTGAGCGATGCGGCGCAACCGGCAAAAAACAGCCCGGCTAATTCGGCGCTACGGCAGCTCCCTGCCGGTATCAGTGTGTTATCTGAGATAAGTCAGGCGATACTGGGCGATGTACCTCTTACCGATGATATTAACAGCGAAGGCGCTGGCGCACTCACTGCAAGCATACTTGGGCAAATTGCGCTAAAAGACAGAACACTAGCAGCTGCTAATGCAGCAGCAAAGCCTGATGTAAGCGCTGAAGATGATACCTTGTTGAACAACAGCGAAGCTGATGTTGTGGAACATCTTGCAGAGGCTAGCGATAATTCGAATGAGCTAGCCGATGAAGCCGTGTTAAAGCAAGCCTCCACCGCAGCGCAAGATGCGCAGAACAAAACCCAAGCTACTACTGCGACTCAAACTGATAAAATACTGAGCAATAGCGCACAGCAACAGATTGCTGGCGATAAAACGGCTAAGTTAACCAGTGATGAAAGTGTCAATATGGCAGCAATAGATAGTGCTGCCAATGCTAAGGCAAACCAAAGTAATGCAGTTAATGACGCCGCAGATAATGAAGTAGAACGTCAACAGGCATTATCAGCTGCTAAAGCGCAAGCAAATGCCGGCGCGGTAAAGGATAATTTAACGGAATTGCCCAGTGATACTGCAGATAACAACACAAAGAATCACGACACCGATAAATCATTGGTTGACCGCAATGAACTAAAACAGACGTTGGCATCGCTAAAAGGCAAAGTAGAGACACTTAACGCTGAGAAGGGTGCAGAGCATAAGAAACCAGTTTCTGCTGCAGATTTAACAGCAATATCGCAACAGACTATTCTATCTGAGTCAGGCACAACAGCCACTTCAGAAAGCGATGCTGTGCAGCAAAGCAAGGCTGCGCAACAGAGCGGCGAAGCACAGCATCAAACAACAGCGTCAACCGTTAGTTCGCGATACGCTCAGCCGCTTATTAGTAAAAACGGCAATTCTGAGTCGGTCTCGCCAATAAAAGTAGAGCAGCGGCCAACTGCTGCATCGGGTGAGCAAGACGCGGCATTGTCTGCACTGCAACTGACCACCGAGCAAATTGGCAGCGAGAACGATTTGCCGTTAGCAGAGGCAGCGATAGATGATGTCAAAAAACCGTCGCTTATCGAGCAGGATACGCCCGGCGCACGCGCTCAAATGCTAAATAGCGCAGAATTAGTTGCTAGCCAGTCGGTTGAAACAAATGCACCGACGATAGCAGCGCAAATAGCTAAAGTCGATGTAGCGGGTCAGGCTGGTACTGAAGCTAAACCAGGCAACAGAGCAGGTGCTGCGCTTAGCGCTGAAGCCAATGTTAATTTATCGGCTGGCAATAAAGCGTCTGAACAATCGGCGCAGCAACAAAATTCGCAGCAGCAACAAGGGCAGCATGGCAACACGGCACAAATATTTGAACAATTGCAAACCGCAGCCGAGCAGCATCAACATAGCGCCGCTAAACTGACATCAGAGCCGGTAACACCCCGCCAGGATGTGCTCTTTGGTAGCAGTTTGCAGGCGGCGGAGTTGCGACAGCAATCTGCCATACAAAAATCAGCAGCAAAATCGCCTGCTGAGCAATTAAAGCAAAGTTTGAACTTGCAACAAACTGATGCAGCCGGTCAGTTGCGTGAGCGGGTTAGTCTGATGGTGCGGCAAAATATTCAGGTAGCAGAAATACGTCTTGATCCGGCCGGGCTTGGCCAGATGCAAATTAAGATAGATATGCAACAAGATCAGGCCTCAGTACAGTTTGTTGTGCAACAACCACAAGCAAAAGAATTGTTAGAGCAACAGCTACCACGTTTACGCGAAATGCTGCAACAGCAAGGCATTGCCTTAACCGAAGGTAATGTGCAGCAGCAATCTCAGCAACAAGATAGACAAATGGCACAGCGTGATAGCCAAGATGGCAATAGCAGGTCACAGCAAGCCGGTTCAGACGCGTCAGATATTAATGGGCCATCAGAGACTGTGCAGATTACCACCAGTATCAACGAGCGTTTGGTGGATTATTACGCATAAGATAGGTTGCACAGTGAATTTAACCGGCGATGATTTACATTACGCCTTACAGATGAGCATAATAAAGCCAGAATAATTAACGGATAAACCAATTATGGCCGCAGAGAAAGATTTAGTCATCGCAGAAGGTGGCAGTAAAAAGAAATTGCTATTTATCATCGGTGGCGTGGTGTTGCTACTTGTACTAGGTGTAGTTGGCTTTTTGATGATGTCCGGTGGTGATGATTCCACAGGGAATACAGATGCAGGCAGTAACGCTGGAGCTGGTGCAGTAGCCAACGGTACTGAAGCTAAAGGTTCGGCCTTGTATGTGCCGTTACCCAGGCCTTTCGTTTTTAACGTACCTGGCGCTTCACGCGATAGGATGGTGCAAATTAAAGTGCAGCTATTAGTGCGTGGTAGTAATAATGAGATCATCGCGCTGCGTCATATTCCGCTGATTGAAGGCAGTTTACTGGAAACCTTCAGTGCAGGAAATGCAGATGAAATGGTAACGGTAGCAGGCCGCGATGCTTTGAAAAACAAAGCGTTAAGCGATTTGCAACAAGCAATGATTGAAGTGGTAGGTTCGGTGGTGGTCGATGAAGTCCTTTTCACCGGTTTTGTCATGCAATAAGAGTGAGCAGCCGTGACCGATTTACTGTCACAAGATGAAATTGATGCGCTACTACATGGTGTCGATGACGTTGAAGAAGAAGAAATAGACGAATCCGGCGAAGGCCGGAGCCGTTCTACCATGGAATACGATTTCTCATCGCAGGATCGTATTGTGCGTGGCCGTATGCCTACGCTGGAAATGGTGAACGAACGTTTTGCCCGTCATATGCGAATTAGTTTGTTTAACATGATGCGACGTACCGCTGAAGTATCTATTAACGGCGTACAGATGATTAAGTTTGGCGAATATGTTCACACCTTATTTGTACCCACCAGTTTGAATATGGTGCGGTTCAGGCCGCTTAAAGGCACTGGCCTTATTACGATGGAAGCGCGGTTAGTCTTTATTTTGGTGGATAACTTTTTTGGCGGTGATGGCCGCTATCACGCAAAAATTGAAGGCCGGGAATTTACGCCAACTGAGCGGCGCATCATCCAGATGTTGCTCAAATTGATTTTTGAAGATTACAAAGAAGCTTGGGCACCGGTAATGGATGTGTCGTTTGAATACCTCGACTCAGAAGTTAACCCGGCGATGGCAAACATTGTTAGTCCGACAGAAGTTGTGGTCATTAGCTCTTTTCATATTGAACTTGATGGCGGAGGGGGTGACTTCCATGTCGCGTTACCTTATTCCATGCTTGAGCCAATTCGTGAGCTATTAGATGCTGGTGTACAAAGCGATAAAGAAGATACGGACCTGCGCTGGAGTAAGGCGCTGCGTGATGAAATAATGGATGTAAAGGTAGATTTGACAACCAAAATGATGGATGTCGATTTAACGCTGCGTGAAATCATGGAGCTTAAAGCGGGCGACATTATACCTATTGAAATACCTGAACATATAACCGTGTTAATTGAAGATTTACCCACCTACAGGGCGAAACTTGGCCGTTCACGTGAGAATGTGGCACTTAAGATCACCGAAAAGATCAAGCGGCCAGAGTCGGTTAAATCTGAAATGCATGTGTTCACCAAGGGCGGACGTCGGCTCGACAGCGATGCCGATATTTCTGAATTAGAGGCCGATCTGAATTTATCAGATCGTGATAGAAGGTAACGAGAATGGCTGATGATAAAGACACCATGGACGAATGGGCAGCTGCGATGGCAGAAGCTGAGGGCGGTGGTGACGGTGCTGAACCGGTAGAGTTGGAAGAGTTGCGGGATGAAAAAGCCGATATTACTGTAGATGAAAAACGTAAGCTCGACACCATTTTAGATATACCTGTTACCATTTCAATGGAAGTGGGCCGGGCAAAAATTAGTATTCGTAATCTACTGCAATTAAACCAGGGATCCGTGGTTGAGCTGGAGCGCGTTGCGGGTGAACCTTTAGACGTGTTGGTTAACGGCACACTAATCGCTCATGGTGAAGTGGTTGTGGTGAATGATAAATTTGGTATTCGCCTGACGGACGTTATTAGCCAGATTGAACGGATAAAGAAATTACGCTAATGCGCATATTTATGTTTGTTTTACTGTGCTCGCTGTTGTTACCAGGCTCGCTGCTTGCGCAACAGGCCGTTACCGACACTGACAATAGCGAAAAAATGGCCGATACAGCGCAGAAAGCTGAGCCTGTGCCGGCTGAAATACCGCCGGCAGGAGCTGTTATCCCTGCTGAAAACCCCATGATAAAATCGCCGGTTAACAGCGAGAGCAAAACATCTCGGCCAACGGCGGGTCTTGGTCTTGGAAAAATGGCGTTATCGTTGGCTATTGTCGTCGCTGTAGTACTGGCACTGGGGTGGACGTTCAAAAAATTGACACTACGTATGCCAGGTAGTCGGCATATTAAAATTATTTCTACTATGCCACTAGGCCCAAAAGAACGCTTGTTAGTTATTGAAATGCAAGGAAAACAGCGTGTTTTGGGTGTCACGGCACACAGCATAAATTTGCTATTTGAACTAGAAAATTCGTTACCTGAAGAAAAGTTGGCATCAGACTTTCATACACAGTTACAATCTTTGCTGAAAAAATAGTGTGAATTATGTTGCGACTGTTGTTTGTGGTGCTTGCCCTGCTGTTAAGCCCCGATGTTCTGGCTGATAATGGCACCTTATCTGCGGTAACGGTAACGACCGGTGCTGATGGTTCTCAGCAATATAGCGTAACATTGCAAGTGCTGGCATTAATGACAGCACTCAGCTTTATTCCCTCCATTGTTATTATGATGACCAGCTTTACCCGCATTATTGTGGTGTTAGCCATCTTGCGGCAAGCTATTGGTCTTCAGCAATCACCGTCTAATCAGGTATTGATCGGTATCACACTGTTTTTAACCTTTTTTATAATGGCGCCGGTGTTTAAAACCATTAACGACACCGCAATTCAACCGTATCTCAGCGAAGAAATTTCGCCGGTACAAGCATTGGATGCTGCCATTGTGCCGATGAAAGCGTTTATGTTGCATCAAACCCGCACCAAAGATTTGGATACCTTTGCCCAAATTGCGGGGTTAGACGTAGCAGAGCAGCCGCAGGATTATCCCATTACCGTCGTTATTCCGGCGTTTATTACAAGTGAGCTGAAAACTGCGTTTCAAATTGGCTTTATGTTATTTATTCCGTTTTTGATTATCGACTTAGTTGTCGCCAGCGTGCTGATGGCGATGGGTATGATGATGTTGTCCCCCATGATTATCTCGTTGCCATTTAAATTAATGATGTTTGTTTTAGTTGACGGCTGGATATTGGTGATGGGTACCTTGGCAACCAGCTATGGAGTAGGTACATGAGCCCGGAAATTTTTGTCGATGTACTACGTGATGCACTGTTTTTGGTTATTTTGCTGGTCAGTGCCATTATTCTGCCATCCTTGTTCGTAGGCCTTATTGTTGCGGTGTTTCAGGCGGCGACGTCAATTAACGAGCAAACATTAAGTTTCTTACCCCGGCTTATCGTTACATTGCTCGCGTTGATGTTCGGTGGCCATTGGTTTACTCAGGTGATTATGGAATACACCCACGAGTTGTTTCTTAGTATTCCTACGATAGTCGGGTAAGTTTCGATGGACTTTCCGCTTAGCATTTTAATGCAAACTATCGCGGATTACTTGTTACCACTATGCCGGGTAACAGGCATGTTTTTGATCATGGCGGGCTTAGGTGTGCGTAATATCCCTATGCGGATAAAAACCGGCTTAGTTGTTATGATTACCTTGATTATTATGCCAACTTTACCCCCTGTGGCTAACCCGAATCTAATGTCTGGACAGATGTTTTTAGAGGTGTTATTGCAGCTGTTGATTGGTTTTGC
The DNA here is from genome assembly GCF_030731985.1 of Rheinheimera baltica. Lineage (NCBI taxonomy): Bacteria > Pseudomonadati > Pseudomonadota > Gammaproteobacteria > Chromatiales > Chromatiaceae > Rheinheimera > Rheinheimera baltica. The sequence continues at coordinate 214,657 of NZ_JAPJDY010000005.1, read as the reverse complement.
GTTGGGGTTTATCTCTTTGTTGTTTATCAACACCTTTGTGTTAGCTGGACAATTACTAGCGACTCAAACCGGTCTTGGTTTTGCCTCCATGGTCGACCCCGCCAGCGGTGTCAGCGTGCCAGCCATCGGCCAGTTTTATCTTATTTTGGCGACGTTATTGTTTTGGTTATTTGATGGTCATCTGATCATGATCCAGATGCTGGTATTTAGCTTTGATACTCTGCCAATTAATGGCCAATGGTGGGAAGTGACAAGTTACTGGACCGTCGTTGAATTTGGCGGCTGGATGTTTGCAACGTCACTTGCGATAGCGTTGGCACCGATAGTGTCTATGTTAGTGGTGAACTTATCTTTTGGTATTATGACGCGTGCCGCGCCACAGTTGAATATTTTTTCCATTGGTTTTCCTATAACGATGCTTGCAGGCTTAATTATTTTATGGCTAACGTTGGACACGTTTCTATTTCACTACGACAAACAGTGGCAGCATAGCATTGACTACAGCTGCCGGCTGATTGGCTGTTAACTAAAAGGCACGCTAATGGCAGATGATAGCGCAGAAAAGACCGAACAGCCCACAGCCAAAAAGCTGGAAGACGCCGCGAAAAAAGGCCAAATAGCCCGCTCTAAAGATATGGGAACGGCTTTTGTGTTGATTGGCAGTGCCGTGGCGATATTGGTGTTTGGTAAAATGCTGGCGATGGCTATTTTAGATATTGGTCAGCGTATGCTGCGACTAAACCCTAAAGATATCTTTGAGACTAATTCGATGTTTACCGCATGGGGCGATGTCGGCATGCATGTTGTACCGCCCTTGGCAGGCATGTTTTTGATTATTCTTGTTGCTGCTTTTGTTGGTAACACTTTATTGGGCGGGTTTAATTTTAGCTGGGAGGCAGCCGGGCCTAAAGCCAGCAAAATGAACCCTCTTAACGGTTTTAAGCGCATGTTTGGCCTGCAGGCATTGGTCGAGCTGCTTAAAAGCATTCTTAAAGTGTTGGTTGTCGTGGGGATTGCCTATTTATTGCTGAAAATGTTCTTCTTCGACATTATGGCATTGTCATTGATGAGTGAGCCGAACAACATTGAGTCAGCATTGTATTTTCTGGCTTGGTTGTTTCTGGGCTTGTGTGCCAGTGTATCGGTGATTGCCGTGGTCGATGCACCTTACCAAAAGTGGAATCATGTTAAGCAGCTTAAAATGTCGCTGCAGGAAATTAAAGACGAATACAAAAACAGTGAGGGTGATCCGCAAATTAAAGCCCGTATTCGTCGCACGCAAATGCAAATGTCGATGAAGCGGATGATGCAGGAAGTGCCGAAAGCCGATGTTATTGTAACCAACCCGACACACTACGCCATCGCATTAAAATACGACCAAGGTAAGTTTCGCGCACCTGTGGTGGTAGCCAAAGGTGTAGATGAGGTGGCGATGCATATTCGTAAAATTGCTAATGAACATAAAGTGCCTGTCATTGAATCTCCGGCACTTGCCCGGTCTATTTATTACACCACTAAACTCGACCATCCTATTCCGGAACAATTGTTTTCAGCAGTGGCGCAGGTATTGGCTTATGTTTATCAATTAAAAATGTACAAAAAAGGCAAGGGCAGCCGGCCAAAAACCTTAGCAAAAGAACTGCCAATTCCAGAAGGATACCGCCACTAAGGCTGCGCTAAATAGTATTGGAACATTTCTTGCTTTAATCGAGAATAGTGCCAATTTACTGTCAGGGTTGTCATGCAGTTAGCCAGCTTCTTTACCAATTTCGACCGGTCGAAATTTGCCTTTGCTCAAGGCCTTGGTACACCTCTATTTATTCTTGCTGCATTGGCGATGGTGATACTGCCATTGCCTCCATTGCTGTTGGATGTGCTGTTTTCGTTCAATATTGCGTTAGCGTTAGTGGTGTTGCTGGTAACCATCTACACGATGCGCCCGCTGGATTTTGGGGCCTTTCCTGCCATCTTGCTGGTCGCGACCATAATGCGCCTTGCGCTAAACGTTGCCAGTACCCGCGTGGTGTTGCTGGAAGGCCATGAAGGTGGTGATGCCGCAGGTAAAGTGATTGAAGCCTTCGGCTCTGTGGTTATTGGCGGTAATTACGCTGTCGGTATCGTGGTGTTTTTAATTCTGATTATCATTAACTTTGTGGTGGTTACAAAAGGTGCGGGCCGTATTGCTGAAGTGTCGGCACGTTTTACTCTGGATGCTATGCCAGGTAAACAAATGGCCATTGACGCAGATCTAAACTCCGGGCTTATCACCCAAGAAGAAGCACGGGTTCGCCGTGAAGAAGTTACCAGCGAAGCCGACTTTTACGGTTCGATGGACGGTGCCAGTAAATTTGTTAAGGGTGATGCTATTGCCGGTATTGTTATCTTGGTCATCAACCTGGTAGGCGGCTTATTCATTGGCATGATGCAGCACGACCTTTCCTTTGGTGATGCGATGGAAATATATACGCTATTAACCATTGGTGACGGCTTGGTGGCACAAATTCCTTCGTTGTTGTTATCTATTGGCACCGCAATTATCGTTACACGACAGAATAAGTCAGAGAACATGGGCCAGCAAATGACTGCACAGCTTGGCAATGTTCAGGTGTTGGCTGTTGCCTCAGGTGTATTAACCCTGATGGGCGTGGTACCAGGTATGCCCCATTTTGCTTTTTTGTCGCTTGCCGCCATTGTCGGGGGAACGGCGTATTTAATGTATAAACGCAGCAAAGAAACTAAAGCTGAAGTGGTTAATCGTAATAAGTCTGACGTGGCGCCGGTTGAAAATAACGTGGTTAAAGAAATTGGTTGGGACGACGTACAAGGTGTCGACACGATAGGATTAGAGGTAGGGTATCGCTTGATCCCCCTGGTAGATAAAACACAAGGTGGAGAGCTGTTAAGCCGGATCAAAGGTGTGCGTAAAAAGCTATCACAGGAGCTTGGGTTTCTGGTACCTGCTGTACACATTCGGGATAACCTCGATTTAGAACCCAACACTTATCGTATGACGTTGATGGGCGTTACCAGCGGTGAAGGCGAGCTACGCCACGACAATGAGCTGGCGATAAACCCTGGTCAGGTATTTGGAACCGTTAAAGGGATTGCCACCAAAGATCCAGCCTTTGGTCTGGATGCGGTCTGGATAAGCAAAGATCAGCGTGAACATGCCCAAACGTTGGGCTATACCGTAGTTGATGCCGCCACAGTAGTGGCAACACATTTAAGCCAGATCTTAACCAACCACGCGGCCAGTTTATTAGGGCATGAAGAAGTACAAAACCTGCTTGATATGTTGGCAAAACATTCTCCTAAGTTAGTTGAAGGTTTAGTGCCCGATACATTGGCACTGACAACGGTGGTTAAAGTGCTACAGAATTTACTTAACGAGGGTGTGCCGATTCGCGATATGCGTACCATTGTGCAGACGTTGGTTGAATATGGCGCCAAAAGTCAGGATGTTGACGTGCTGACTGCCGCCTGTCGTATAGCTTTACGTCGTCTTATCGTGCAAGAGGTTGGCGGTAGCCGTAAAGAAATTCCGGTTATTACCTTTGCACCTGAACTAGAGCAAATGCTGCATCAATCTATGCAGGCTGCTGGCAATGACGGCGCAGGCATTGAGCCGGGGCTGGCCGATCGTATCCAGCAATCGTTACAAGACGCACATCAGAGCCAGGAATTAAACGGCGATAGCGCTGTTTTATTAACGTCAGGAATTTTACGCACAGTCATGGCACGATTCGTGAAGTATACCATTCCAGGACTACGGGTATTGTCGTATCAGGAGATACCCGATGATAAACAAATTCGAATTGTCAGCGTCATTGGCCAGGCAAGTTAGGAGTTAGCTCATGAAAATTAAACGCTTTGTGGCAAAAGATATGCGTACCGCTTTAACTGAGGTAAAGGAATTTCTTGGTCCGGACGCTATTATTCTGTCGAACAAAAAAGTTGCCGAAGGCGTCGAAATTGTCGCTGCAATAGACCATGAGCCAGCAGGCACAGCCGCTGCGACCCCAGCGCCGGTGCAGGTTAAGCGTGCAGAACCGCGTTTTACTGCCACGGTAGCTGATGATGACGAGGCAGAAACAGATGCTCCGGCAGACTCTTTAAAAGCCTTGTTAGCCCGGCAGATGATTAAGCAACAGGTCAGTGCGCAGCAAACACCATCGGCAAAACCAGTAGCTAAAACCAATACGGTTAATACAGCAAAAGCGCCGCAATTTGAACGTCAAAATTCTGGCGTAGGTGGCGGTATTAGCCAGGTAAACCTGACCGAGTTGACGAAGCAGCAAGAACATCAAGCTAAACTTGTTCAGCAACAAATGGATGCAATGCGCAACGAAATGTTATCAATGCGCCAATTGTTGCAGCATCAGGTATCAGGTTTGATGTGGCAGGACTTAGCTCGCCGTGAACCGGTAAGAGCACTGATTATTGAAAACTTGCAGCAGTTAGGTTTGTCGGAGCAGGTTGCCGATCAGCTTGCCTGTTTTATGCCAGAAGACTCAAATAGCGCTGATGCCTGGGATACGGCATTAGAATTATTAGCTGGGCAGTTAAGTACAACCAATGATGATATTTTACGTCGTGGCGGTGTTGTGGCGCTTGTTGGCCCAACCGGAGTAGGAAAAACTACTACTGTGGCAAAGTTAGCGGCGGAGTTTGCCAAACGCCACGGTGCAGATCAGGTCGCGCTTATTACGACAGACAGTTACCGTATTGGTGCTTTTGAACAATTGGCAACTTTTGGCAGAATAATCGGTTGTCCGGTTAAACAAGCAAAAGACAGTGATGAACTGGCTTTGTTAATCAATCAGTTACAACAACGTAAACTAATATTGATAGATACCGCTGGAATGAGTCAGCGTGATGTGCGCTTAGCGGAAAAACTTGCCAGTCTAGTGCATAATAGTCGTGTCAAAATAAAAAGTTATCTGGTATTGTCTGCCACAGCACAGGCAAGGGTAATGCAGGAATCCGTTGCACATTTTAAACGTATTCCATTGTCAGGTTGTATTTTTACCAAACTTGATGAATGCTTAAGCTTAGGTGAAGTTATCAATGTTGCTATCGCCAATGCATTACCGGTCAGTTATTTAACTAACGGCCAGCGTGTACCAGAAGATATCGCCGTTGCAGAGGCAAAAAAATTGGTACAACAAGCAGAAAATTTACGAATTGCACAAAGTAGCACGGCTCATCAGTGGTACAACGACGAGATGCACCGAGCGGATGGAACCTATGCATAGTCATGAAAATACTGACGATCAAGCCAATGGCCTGAGAAGAATGAGTAAGCAGATGGTAAAAGTAATATCAGTTACCGGCGGCAAAGGTGGGGTAGGTAAAACTAACGTTACCCTGAATCTTGCCATGGCTCTAGCCCAACTTGGCAAGAGAGTGCTGGTGCTGGACGCAGACCTTGGCTTGGCTAACTGTGATGTGATGCTAGGGTTGAGAGTTGATAAGAATTTGTCACACGTGCTTTCAGGCGAAGCAGAGCTGGATGACGTTATTATTGATGGTCCTTTCGGTATCAAAATTATTCCCGCCACCTCTGGCTCTCAAAACATGACTGAACTCGCACCAGCAGAACATGCCGGACTGATACGAGCGTTTAGTGAATTAAAAACACCAGTTGATATATTGCTGGTTGATACCGCTGCGGGTATTTCCGACATGGTATTGAGTTTTTCCAGAGCGTCACAAGATGTGATGGTAGTGGTATGTGATGAACCCTCCTCAATTACTGATGCTTACGCGCTAATGAAAATATTAAGTCGTGATCATGGTGTCGAAAAATTTAAAATTGTTGCCAATATGGTACGTAGCCTTAAAGAAGGGCAAGAATTATTCGCAAAATTAACCCGGGTAACTGATCGCTTTTTGGATGTGAATTTAGAATTAGTTGCTACGATACCTTACGATGAAAATGTACGTAAAGCTGCGCGCAAACAAAAAGCGTTTGTTGATGCGTTTCCAAGATCGCCGGCGAGCATGGCCGTAAAGAGCTTAGCACTTAAAACGGCAAAGTGGCCGTTACCAGCATCAGCGTCAGGTCATCTGGAGTTTTTTTTGGAGCAATTGGTTCAGCCACAAACTGACCGGGGTTTAGTGTGAATAGCAAAATAGCGGCCTATGGCGGTGTTGACCATATGCAGCAGATGGTCGAACGTCATGCCCCTTTGGTAAAGCGAATTGCATATCACCTGATGGCACGTTTGCCCGCTAGCGTATTGGTAGATGATCTTATTCAGTCGGGTATGATTGGCTTGATTGAAGCGGCGAAAAATTTTGATGGTAGTAAAGGTGCCAGTTTTGAAACCTTCGCCGGAATACGAATTCGTGGTGCCATGTTAGATGAAATGCGAAGAGGTGATTGGACCCCGCGCTCAGTCCATCGTAATGCAAGGCTAATAGCAGAAACAATTGCGCAACTTGAATCTATACATGGCAGAGATATAAAAGACAGTGAAGTTGCTGAAAAACTTGATATATCTCTTGATGAGTACCATCATATGTTAAGTGATATCAGTAGCGGTCGAATTATCGGTATTGAAGACCTTGGGGTGTCGGAAGATGTACTGGTAACGTCTGGTGATACAGACAGCGATAATTTGTATGAAAGCCAGGCTAGTGAGGCTTTTCATCAAGATTTAGCAAAAACAATCAGTAGTTTACCAGAACGAGAAGCATTAGTGCTGTCGCTGTATTATAATGACGAACTAAACTTGAAGGAGATCGGGGCTGTACTTAATGTCAGTGAGTCCCGGATCAGTCAAATCCATAGTCAGGCATTGGTCAGATTAAAAGCCAGAATGCAGGATTGGTTGTAACCTATTCTGAGATAACAGTAATATCTCGTCGGAGGGGATTTTGGATAAGAACATGAAAATTCTTGTGGTAGATGATTTTTCAACCATGAGACGCATAATAAAAAATCTGTTACGTGACCTTGGCTTTACCAATGTATCTGAAGCAGACGATGGCAGTACAGCGTTGCCAATGCTGCAAAACAGTGAGTTTGATTTTGTGGTTACAGACTGGAACATGCCAGGTATGCAAGGGATTGATTTGCTTCGTGCAATTCGGGCCGATGCTAAGCTGAAGCATATACCGGTATTGATGGTAACCGCAGAAGCTAAAAAGGAACAAATTATTGCAGCAGCGCAAGCTGGTGTGAATGGCTATATTGTTAAACCTTTTACTGCCGCCACGTTGCAGGAGAAGCTAGCTAAAGTATTTGAGCGGATCGGCTAACCGTTACTGACAAAGGAGCGTTGCCATGTCCGCAATTACGGCGCCTTTAATTTCATTAGATCAAGCTAGGGAGCTGGTACAGCTCCTTGAGATGGGTGAAAATGACGCGGCTAATGAGCTGGTGCAGCAACTTGCTGTACCTGGTTCATCAGAGCTTTTTGCCGAAGTTGGCAAGCTAACACGTCAATTACATGACTCTCTAAAAAACTTTCAAATCGATCCTTCACTAAACAATTTGCTTGAAGAAGATATTCCCGACGCTAAAAAGCGTTTAAATCATGTTATTGATATGACAGAGCAAGCAGCAAACAGGACGATGGATGCGGTTGAGTCTTGCCTGCCTATTGCTGATCAATTGACTCAGCAACTCGATAAAATTAAGCCTCAGTGGCAAAAATTGATGCATCGTCAAATGCAGCTTGGCGATTTTAAGATGCTATGCGCGACGTTAGATAGTTTTTTCCAGCAAGCTAGCGGTGATTCAACCACTCTTAATGGACTGTTAACTGATGTGTTAATGGCGCAGGATTATCAGGATTTAACCGGCCAAATATTGCGGCGTGTTATTGAATTAGTGCGAGAAGTGGAAGAGAGCCTGATTGGCTTATTAACCGCTTTTGGCCAGTCAAGTATTATGATGCAAGCAGAAGCCAAACCAGCCAGAAATAAACCTAAAGCGCATGAAGCAGAAGGCCCTATTATTGACGCTGCAGAGCGTGAAGATGTGGTTAGCGGTCAGGACGACGTTGATGATTTATTGTCCAGCTTAGGTTTTTAACAGAGGGGTCTTTGCATGAGTTTTGATATGGATGAGGATATACTGCAGGACTTTCTGGTTGAAGCCGGTGAAATCCTGGAGTTGTTGCAAGAGCAGTTGGTTGAGCTGGAAAACAATCCAGATGATGCCAATTTATTGAATGCTATTTTCCGTGGTTTCCATACGGTTAAAGGCGGTGCTGGTTTTCTGTCATTAACCGAATTAGTTGATGCCTGCCACGGTGCTGAAAACGTATTTGATATTTTGCGCACAGGTAAGCGCCGCGTTACACCAGAATTGATGGATGTTATTTTGCAGTCATTAGATAGCATTAACGCCATGTTTGTTGAAGTACAAAATCGTCAACCTCTGACCCCGGCATCTCAAGCCATACTTGACGCTTTGCATCATTACAGTGAGCCTGAGTCTGCTAGTAATCCAGCTCCTGTGGTATCAGCGCCAGTGCAGCAACCACAACCAGTTCCAGAACCTGTTTCGGCTCCCGTAGTTGCAGCTCAAAGCGATAATGTCGAGGACATGACAGAAGAAGAGTTCGATCGGATGATGGACGAACTTCACGGTAAAAAAGGTTCGCCTACTACTGCTGCGCCAGCTTCAGTATCCGAAGCTAGTAAGGCTACTCCGGTAGCTGGCGATGATATTACCGATGATGAATTTGAAGCCATCCTTGATCAGTTGCATGGCAAGGGGGCTTTTATACCTGACTCTGCGCCAGAGCCTGAACCAGCTAAACCAAAACCAGCAACGGAGACAGCTAAAGCTAAGTCGTCAGATGAGATTGATGACGCCGAGTTTGAAGCCTTACTAGATCAATTACACGGTAAAGGTCAGGCGCCTGTCGCAGCCGCAAAATCAACTCCTGCAGAGCCAGCACCAGCGCCAGTGGTTGCAGCAAAAGCGGAACCTATTGTTACTAAACCGACAACCGCCGCACCTGCTGCGCCAGTAGCAGATAAAGCTGCGGCAGCACAGCAGGCAGCTCAAGCGGAAACAACCGTCAGAGTTGATACTAAACGTTTAGATCAAATTATGAATATGGTGGGTGAACTTGTACTAGTGCGTAATCGGCTAGTAAGTTTGTCAGGCACAGTACAAAGCGAAGAAATGAGTAAAGCCATTTCTAACTTGGATGTAGTAACTGCGGATATTCAAGGCGCTGTAATGAAAACCCGCATGCAACCCATTAAGAAAGTGTTTGGACGTTTTCCCAGGGTTGTGCGGGATTTAGCGCGCTCGTTGCAAAAAGATATAGAGTTAGTGCTGGAAGGTGAAGAAACCGACCTGGATAAAAATTTGGTAGAAGCACTGGCTGATCCGTTAGTGCATTTAGTGCGCAACTCAGTTGACCACGGTATTGAAATGCCGCAAGTGCGTCAAAATGCTGGTAAAAAACGAACGGGCACTGTTAAGTTGGCTGCCGCCCAAGCGGGTGATCATATCCTGTTAACCATCCACGATGATGGTGCCGGTATGGATCCGGAGAAGCTAAAAGGTATCGCGATAAAACGAGGCATTCTTGATGTTGATGCAGCTGCTCGTATGTCTGATACCGAGGCGTTTAATCTGATTTTTGCACCGGGATTCTCTACTAAAGAGCAAATCTCTGACATCTCTGGCCGTGGTGTGGGCATGGATGTGGTGAAAACCAAGATTAATCAACTTAATGGTACTGTGCATATTCACTCAAAAATGGGTGAGGGTACCTTACTAGAAATTAAAGTTCCGCTGACATTGGCCATACTACCTACTCTAATGGTCGTAGTTGGCAAGCAGACATTTGCTTTGCCGTTAGCCGGGGTGAGCGAAATATTCCATTTGGATTTAAATAAAACAAATGTGGTTGACGGGCAGTTAACTATTGTTGTGCGCAACAAAGCCATACCCTTGTTCTTCCTCGAGCACTGGTTGGTCAAAGGATCAGATAAAAAGCGTCGGCGCGAGCAGGGGCATGTAGTTATTGTACAAATTGGTACACAGCAAGTCGGTTTCGTGGTTGACTCCTTAATTGGTCAGGAAGAAGTGGTAATAAAACCATTAGATGCGCTTCTGCAAGGTACACCGGGTATGGCGGGGGCAACCATCACCTCAGATGGTGGTATTGCGTTGATCCTTGATGTACCAAACCTGCTGAAACACTATGCGAAGAAATCAAAGATTAAGTTTGATCGCTTTAATAAGATGAAAGCCTAAAGAGAGTAACGTATGGCCATTAAGGTATTAGTGGTAGACGATTCAAGTTTTTTTCGCCGTCGCCTAACCGAAATTCTGGCAAAAGATGGCGATATTGAGATCATCGATACTGCCGTAAATGGCCGAGAAGCTGTGGATAAAGCCAGGGCACTTAAGCCTGACGTAATTACCATGGATGTTGAGATGCCAGTGCTTGATGGCATCTCTGCTGTACGCGAAATAATGCAACAGCAGCGTATTCCTATTTTGATGTTTTCATCATTAACCCACGAAGGTGCTAAAGCAACGTTTGAAGCACTGGAAGCTGGAGCGGTAGATTTTCTGCCGAAAAAGTTTGAAGATATTGCCCGTGATAAAGACGAAGCCGGCCAGTTGCTCAGAGACAGGGTAAAAGCGGTTGCACGTAAGCGGCAGCTTGGCCGAGCCACCTTTAGTAGTTCAATACCAACACGCTCTGATACACCAGCTTCTCCGCGTTTAAGTGAACGGCCTTCACTGACACGTAACAGCTTTGAGCGCCCCAAGCTTAGTGACCGGGTTACAATTCCACCTACGAGAATACAAGCCAGCGGTAAACAATATAAGTTAGTTGCAATAGGAACCTCTACCGGTGGGCCAGTAGCATTGCAGCGAATTATTACGGCACTACCGGCTGATTTTCCATTGCCTATCGTGTTGATCCAGCATATGCCTGCAGCCTTTACTGGCGCCTTTGCGCAGCGTTTAAACTCATTGTCTAAAATTGAAGTGCGCGAAGCAACAGACAATGAGGTATTGCGTCCCGGAGTCGCATATTTAGCGCCGGGTGGTAAACAAATGCTTATTGATGGCAACGAGCGAGATGCCCGATTGCGGATAAAAGAAGATGATTCACCTCGCATTACGTTTAAACCCAGTGTCGATATTACTTTTGCTACAGCAGCAAAGGTGTTTAGTGACAAAGTATTAGCCATTGTATTAACCGGCATGGGCGCAGATGGCCGGGAAGGCGCACGTTTGCTCAAGCAACTTGGAGCGCGCATTTGGGCTCAGGATGAAGCCAGTTGTGTTGTTTATGGTATGCCTCAGGCGATAGCAGCGGCAGGCTTAATGGATCAAGAAGTTAGCTTAAATGATGTCGCATCGCGGCTAATTGCGGAAATTATGCATGGATAAGTTGGCAATAGGTGGTTTTCTATTAGCTGTTTTGGCCGTTGCTGGTGGCTTTGTTATTGAAGGTGGTAACTTAACAACCTTGCTGCATTTCCCTGCGTTCTTAATTGTGTTTGGCGGTACCATTGGCGCCGTTATGTTACAGACACCAGTGAATCAGTTTGTGTTAGGCATAAAGATGTTGCCTTGGGTTGTAAAGCCAAATTTGTTGCCATTAGAGCATACTGCTGAACGTATCGTGCATTGGGGAACTGCAGCACGAGGCAGCGGCTTTTTAGCGTTGGAGAATGATGCACTGTCCGAGCAAGATACTTTTTTGCATCGGGGTCTTAACTTGTTAGTTGACGGCGTTGAGCCTAAAACATTGCAAGATACGCTAGATGCGGAATTAACACTCGAACGTGAACGCTACCTGCGCGGTGCACGCATTTTTGACGCTATGGGGGGCTACAGCCCAACCATTGGTATTGTCGGCGCCGTGTTAGGATTAATTCAAGCGATGACAAATATTTCCGAGCCACAACTGCTAGGGCTTGGTATCGCAACCGCGTTTGTTGCGACTATTTATGGTGTTGGTTTTGCCAACCTTTTATTTATTCCTATTGGCAACAAATTAAAAAGTTTGGTGCATCAACGTACTTTGTATCACGAGTTAATTATCGAAGGTCTGGTTTCTATTGCGCATGGTGAAAATCCACGCAATATCGAGCGTAAGCTGGCCGCTTACCATCCAGGGTAACGTTTATGTACCGGCACAAACAAAAGCATAAGTATGTAGAACAAGAGCAGTTAGACCGCTGGTTAGTGTCATATGCCGATTATATGACACTGATGTTTGCTCTGTTTGTGGTGTTGTATGCTATGTCGATTGTAAAAGAAGAAGAGTACGATGTGCTGGCAAACAGCCTCACTCAAATGTTTGAGAAACCTCAGCCCTCAAGTTCAAGTCAACCCGCGCAATCATTGCTGCCTGAACCCGTCGTGCAAAAAGAAATAGCGCTTTATGGTGCGTCGGTAGTGCCGGCTGATATTCACCAGTTGTCTGATGTTGCTAAACGCAAGTTAGGTAGCCCACTGCACTCGGTTGAGGAGCAGCTTACCCAAGCTTTAGCTTCATTGCTGGAACAAGGCGTTGCGAAACTCCAACAAGATGAAAACTGGTTAATCATTGAGCTTAGCAGTGCGCTATTATTCGCCAGTGGCAGTGCGACCACGACACAATCTGCACAGACTGTGCTTAATGAAATTGCGACAGTTATCAATCCAATTGAGAATTTTATTCGCGTTCGCGGCTATACTGATGATCAACCCATTAATAATGAGTTGTTTGCATCAAACTGGGAGTTATCTGTAGCAAGGGCCACATCTGTATTAAGAGTGCTTGAGCGTTCTGGCACTGCATCAGAACGTTTGGCAATAGAAGGGTATGGACAGTATTATCCATTTAATCCAAATGATAGCGTGCAAGGGCGTGCTGCAAATAGAAAAGTTGTGATTGCGATTTCGCGTTATGGTTATCAAGCCAGCAGTACTGAAGAGACAGATGAAACGGCAGCAAGAGCCGTTGAAGCAGATACCTTGCAGCGTCAGTTAGAACAAGTTTCACAGCAAGATGGCAGTATTAAAGTTATTACGTTGCCAGGTGGTGGTATACGTGTCACGACACGTGACGAAAGCCCCGATGTCGAGCCTCCAGAACAACAGGAACCATGAAGTGGTTATTTGGACAGTTGCAAATCAGAAAGGTGGTGTAGGTAAAACCACGACTACCGTCACTTTAGGCGGTCTACTCGCAAAGCGTGGTTTTAAAGTGTTGCTGGTAGATACCGATCCGCACGCGTCACTTACTTACTATTTTGGTATTGATGCAGAAGAACTGGAAGTCAGTGTTTACGATATTTTTATTCGCGGAAAAGATATTACCAGTGAAGAGATTCTGCAGTCATTATGCCCAAGTGGAGTCGACAATTTAGATATTTTGCCTTCCTCAATGGCGCTGGCAACACTGGATCGTTCCTTAGGTGCTAAAGGCGGAATGGGCCTGATGCTCAAAAAAGCGCTGCATCAAATTCGCCAAGATTATGATTATGTGTTGATCGACTGTCCTCCGGTAATGGGGGTTTTAATGGTAAATGCTATCGCTGCGTGTAACCGGATCCTTATCCCCGTGCAAACGGAGTTTTTGGCATTAAAAGGTCTGGAACGAATGATTGCAACGATGGCCTTAATGCGCACTTCAGAGGAAAAAGACTACGCCTACACTATTATTCCTACTATGTATGACAAAAGAACTAAAGCATCACTTGAAGCTTATAAAGAATTAAAATTGAAGTACGAAGATAAAGTGTGGTCTGCTGTCATTCCGATAGACACCAAATTTCGTGATGCCAGTTTAGCCCAGACGCCGCCCAGCGAGTTTGCTTCTGCGTCACGAGGCGTATTTGCATACAACACGCTATTGACGTTTTTATTGCAATTGGCGCCGGAGTAAGGCATGAGTAATTTAATTGCCAGTCAAAAGGTAATGAAGCATTATTTGTCGGCGTTATTGACCGAAGACGCTGAAGCAGACGCAGTGGTGCAGGAAGAGCAAAAAAAGCAGCAGCTTAATGCACTTTTAGCACAGGCTGTTGTTAGCGCGGCTGAGGAAAAAAAGGTTGATGTTAAACCGCCGGTTGTATTGCCAACGGCAGTAGCCACAGAGACAGATGCGCTTGCGACATTAAAAGCGAAGTTTGCTGCAGCTGAACAGTCACAACACTTACAACAACGGGATGTACCGGTTGCTGAGCGCCTTACTTTAGCGCCGCCCAATGAAACACCTAAGCCAAGTATTGCGGCAGTTTCTCCGGTGGAGAAAGACTATCGTCAGGGCAAATTTCAGGCATTGTTCTTTGATGTTGCCGGCCTTAAAGTTGCGGTACCGCTTAAAGAACTCGGCGGTATTCATCAAATTGCGAAAATAAACAGCCTGATTGGTAAACCAGATTGGTTTAAAGGCGTTATGTTGTATCGCGAGCAGAAAATTAATATTGTCGATACCGCGCGCTGGGTTATGCCAGAAAAATATGACGAAGATTTCCAGCAAAAGCTAAACTATCAATATGTTATTATGCTTGGTAATAGCAATTGGGGATTGTGCTGCGAAACGCTAGTTAATACTTTCGTGCTTGAGCAAGATGATGTTAAATGGCGTGAAGCTGAAGGTAAACGTCCTTGGATGGCGGGTCTGATTAAAAAACATATGTGTGTTTTACTCGACGTTGACGCTATGATTGATTTATTAAACCGTGGTCTGGATATCAGTGCCTAACGGGTAAGGTATTACTACAGGAGTTATGCATGAGTGATTTAACCAAACAATCTGCCAAAAAGAATGCGGCTGCTGATATTGTTTTACAGTGGGTTACCTTCAAACTACAAGAGGAAACTTACGGTATTAATGTAATGCAAGTGCAAGAAGTATTGCGTTATACCGAAATTGCACCTGTGCCGGGCTCTCCGGATTATGTGTTGGGTATTATTAACCTGCGCGGTAACGTTGTTACTGTTATTGATACTCGCTCGCGGTTTGGCTTAGAGCCTGCCGAAGTCACTGATAATAGCCGTATCGTTATTATTGAAGCTGAAAAGCAGGTTATTGGCATTTTGGTCGATAGTGTTGCAGAAGTGGTGTATTTGAAGTCGTCAGAAATTGATACAGCACCAAATGTAGGCACCGATGAAAGTGCACGATTTATCCAAGGCGTGTCAAACCGTGAAGGTGAGTTACTCATTTTAGTCGACTTGAATAAACTGCTCAGTGACGAAGAGTGGGACGAGATAACCTCGATTTAGGAATGGCTATGTGGCTTAGTGTAGTAATACAAACGGCACTATTATTGGTATTGGCTTTTTTTACCTTTTTATGGTGTCGTCGTTATCAGCAAAGCGTCACTAAGCAGTTAAATGAGCTGGAAAAAAGGCTGGAGTATAGCGCTCAGCAGCAACAGCAAAGCCAGCTTGATGTGGAAGAATTAAGAGCCGGTATTATTGGTGTAGGGCAACGTGTATTGCAACTTGATGCCGCGTTGACTGAGTTGAATGACCAACTTAACGTTGATATGCAGGCGTTAGCAGACAAGCAACAAGCTTTGCAACTTACTGACCCTGAGTCAAAAATATACAGTAGAGCAATGAAAATGGTGAAATTAGGCGCGGATCTGGATGAGATCATACGTGAATGTGAGCTGCCGCGTGCTGAAGCTGAGTTGCTATTTAATCTGCATCAACAAAATAAACAGTTTTAAGATTTAAGATCAATACGCTGATGTATGTTGTGCCAGTTCTCCGGAAATTTCCCCTGTAATACATACGAAAATGCAATAAGCTCCGCGATTACAATATAAAGCTCAGGAGGAATTTGATCTCCTAGTTGCAGCTGGCTGAGTAACTGACTCAGTTGGTCATCTTGATGCACTAACACACCGTGTTCACGTGCTACAGCAATAATGTCGTCGGCTAAATCACCATGGCCTTTTGCTGTTATGGTTGGGGCATGCTTGCCCTCATACTGTAGCGCTGTTGCCGTTCTGTTTTTTTTATCTTCCGTCATAACAATGTCCTATACTTTAACCGCGAGTAAGCTATTTGCCCGTGGTAATAGACTATCTGGAATTTTGCCCAGGGTGCAATCGGCAGCACTAATGGCAAGGCCTTGCATATTACAGCGATCCGTTAAAATGGGCAGAAATTTATCGGCCAAGAATTTTGCCTGCGGTTGCTCAGTATAAAGTTGCAGTTGAAGCTGTTGTTGTTGCAGTTTAGCGACGACCAGCAATGGGCCGAGTTGCTGCAAATCAAAGCGCATGGTCAGTTGCCATTGTGTTTGTTTTTCACCTGTCTGTTTACCGTCGGCTTCACGTTGTTCAAGCTGCAGCTGGCTATAGACTGATTGATCCCCTTGCTGCATCGGCAGTTGCAGCAAGATATGTTGTTGATTTGTCGCACTGTCCAGTGTCGCAAGCTGGCTTTGCTGCAGTGTGCTGCTGTGGCTTGCTAATTGACGCAGTAATCCGCTAGTTTGTGCCGGTTCTAACGTGCTGATTAATTGTGCCAGCTTTTGGTTAGCTGGCTGCGAAGCTGCAGGCTGTGGTTTTTGTAATAATTGTCCTAAAAGCAACTGTATAGCAATAGCTAAGGTTCCTCCGCTGGTTTGTATGTTGGCATTGCTTTGCAGCGGTTGAAACTGCAGTAAGCTCTGGAGTTGCGCCAGCAGCTGGGGTGGGGGGATCATTTTTTTTCCATCTAACTGGCTTAGTTTAACCTGCTGCAATATTTGTTGTGCAGCTTGCGGTAGCTCGGGTAATACGCTGAGCGGATCCGTTTGTCTGGGGAGCATGGGCAATAAGTGTCGCCAAGCGTGTTGTACCAATTGTTGTGAAATGTCATTACTCATGACTTGTTGTGCTATTTGTGTGACGCTAGCCCCTGGAGCCAGACTGACAAATTGCAACGGCCGGTTAGCATCTTGTGGTATCACTGGCAGCTGTAATGTGGTTTTTAGCGGCACAAGCTGTAATTGATAGCTATTACCTTGCTGTTGAAGCTGCAATTGCACAGGCGCTGAACTAACAGATTGCAACTGCGATAGTTGGCTTGGCGTCAGGTTGATTTTCAATGATGTTGCATTAGGTTGAAGTGTACTTAGGTGTCGTAAACTTAACGACTCGTCAGAGGCTTGTGGTTTGGGTTGCAACGGTAATACGATGTTTTTATCTTGGGCAACCAGCTGCAATGTCACCGTTGCTGATGACTGAGCTGATTTATCATCTGCTATTGTTGCAATGCTCGCAGGCGAGCGCAATTGCAACTGATTAAACCATTTAACCAACTGCTGAAGTAAGACCGCTTGCTGCGCTTTGTCAATAACGGTACCGGTGAATGGTTGGCCTTGTATTGCCGGCAACACAATATCTGCCGTTATCTTCTGGTTATTGCTGTGAAGTTGTAGTTGCACATTCAGGCTATCACTTAATCTACCCGCAGATAACAGCTTGGCAACTGATGTTGAAGACAAAGCTAAAGGCGCTAAGCCGGGTAACTGAATCAGTTTACCCGTAACGGGCGTTTGTATTTTTGCTGAGACTAAGGTGCTGCTGGCATCTTTGCTTTCAGTTTGCACCGTACCGGCATTAACCTGATTATTATAAACCGCCACTAACAGCTGGCGCAGCTGTGCGGCGGGTAAAGGCAAGGTAATTGCTGTGGTGGCTTGTTGCACGTTAAGCAAAATACGCCCGTCTGATTGAGGCTGAAACTGAACCTGTACTGCTAAAGCGGGTTGTGGATTGCTGAGCTGTGAGCGGTTGACTATTTGTAATTGCTGAGGGGAAAGTAAACTTAGCTGAGACGGCTGCAGTGCACTTAGCTGCTGTGCTGATAACGCACTTAGTTGGCTAGATGATAGCGTACTTAATTGACTAGCAGTCAAAGTGGTTAACTGTTGCGGTAATAGGGTGCTTAGCTGTAGTTGTGTTAATGCGGCTATCTGATTGTTGCTCAGTTGCTGGAGTGAGGCGCTGTTTGTCACTTGCTGAAAAGTGTTAACCGGATTTAGCGAGAAATTGTCACTGCTTAACGTTGTTTTAGTGGTCTGTGACAGAAGATTGCCAGCGTTAACGTTTTGCATCAACTTTTGCAAGGCATCATTTGCTGACATGGGTAAGCTAATGTGCAACGCACCTTGTGGCGAGGGTAATTGCAGACGGAATTGTCCTTGGCTCAGTTGCTGGATTTGGCCTTGATATATTTGTGCCACAATCAGTTTTAACGCGGCAGTGTCAGGCTTACCCGACCCCGTCAGCTGCAATAGTGTATCCAGATTAATCATGGTTCATATTCTTACCCAATTTCCATTGCTCTTGCGTGTCACTGCATTCGTATTATGGTGTCAATATGCTAATATGCGCCCAATTTTTATCATCGTCGATAGCCAGAGCGTAGTGATTACACCACAACCTTTTCCTGTTAACCCCGGTCAGTTAATACTGCAGGGTACTGCCTTAAGCTGCATACGCCAAGACCGTGTGTTGTTTGAACAGCTTAATGTCAGTGTGCAAGCTGGTGAGCTAGTGCAGATAGCCGGTAAAAATGGCGCTGGCAAAAGCTCTTTGCTGCGCATTCTTGCGGGTTTAGCTCAACCAGATGATGGGCAACTAGGTTATCAACAGCATAGTTTGTCAGACGTCGCAGCTGAGTATGCCGCTAATTTATGTTATATCGGCCATCAAAGCGGAATTCATGAGCAATTAACGGCGCTTGAAAATATTAGTTTTTGGCGGGCAGCCTCTGAGGTAGATCAAGCTGACGATTTTGCTTTGCTGGCCAAGTTAGGTTTGGCAGGGTTAGAAGATATACCTTGCCGTATGTTATCTGCGGGCCAGCAAAGGCGAGTATCCTTAGCTCGTTTATGGTTTACACGGCGCCAGCTGTGGATTTTGGATGAACCTTTTACCGCGTTAGATCAATCAGCTATCAACATGCTGCAACAACATTTTGTTGAACATTTACAGCAGGGTGGCGCCATCGTTATTACTACACATCAGGCGTTGAGTGTGTCTTTTCCCCACCAAACTACACTGGAGCTGGCATACCGATGGTAGTCTTAGTTAGCTTTATTCAGCGTGAGCTTAGGCTGTTGGCAAGGCAGAAAGCCGACTGGCTAAATCCACTGCTGTTCTTTGTTATTGTATTAAGCTTATTTCCGCTGGGTGTTGGGCCAGAAGCCAATTTATTACGTATTATGGCGCCAGGTATTGTGTGGATTGCAGCATTGCTTAGCGTGTTGTTGGCAGCTGAACGTTTATTTAAAGATGATTATCGTAATGGTGTTATTGAGCAGCTGGTTGCAGCCCGTCAGCCTCTGCTAAGTTTCGTGCTGGCCAAATTACTGACCAATTGGTTAAGTACAGGGTTGCCATTGGTGCTGTTATCACCCGTCGTTGCCCTGTTATTAAATATTGAGACGGCAGGTTTTGTCGCAATGTTACTGACATTATTACTTGGCACGCCTTTGCTTAGTTTGCTCAGCGTAATGGGGGCTGCGTTAACAGTATCCGCCGATAAGGGCGGTATTTTGCTAGCACTGTTAATTTTACCGCTGTATATTCCGCTGTTAATTTTTGCCAGTGCGGCAATGGAGGCGGCAGCAATGAATATGCCGTATCATGGTCAGTTAGCGATTATGCTAGCTATGTTGTTGTTTGCGATGGCACTGATCCCCATGGCGGTGATCAGTGCTTTAAAACTGAATGTGAGCTGATATGTTTAAGTGGTTGCATCCTTTTGCCAAGCCTGAAACCGTATATCATCTGTGCGGTCGTTTTTATCCCTGGTTAATATCAGCAGGCATACTGTTGTTATTGTTAGGAAATATCTGGGGCTTAGCGTTCACACCGCCCGATTATCAGCAGGGCGACAGCTATCGTATTATCCACATTCACGTACCTTCAGCCATTATGTCAATGGGAACCTATTCCGCTATGGCTATCGCGGCCTTTATTGCGTTAGTCTGGCAAGTAAAAGTGGCGCAGTGGTCAGTTTTAGCTATTGCCCCTGTGGGCGCAATTTATACTGCTATTGCACTTATTACCGGCATGGCTTGGGGTAAGCCCATGTGGGGTACCTGGTGGGTGTGGGATGCCCGTCTAACGTCAGAGCTTATTTTATTGTTTTTGTACCTTGGTGTTATTGCATTAAGTGGCGCTTTCACTGACCGGCAAACGGGTGCTAAAGCCGCCTCTTTGCTTGCAATCGTAGGTGTTATTAATCTACCGGTGATACATTTTTCCGTTGAATGGTGGAACACTTTGCATCAGGGCGCGTCTATAACGAAGTTCGCTAAGCCATCAATTGACCCAAGTATGTTATGGCCCTTACTTATTAGCATACTGGCGTTTAAGGTGATTATGCTGGCATTGGTGTGTTTACGTTTGCGCACCGCTATTTTGTTAAACGAGCAGCACCGACCTTGGGTAAAAGCTATGGCAAAGGGGCAATAGATGTATTTTCAATCACTAGCCGATTTTTGGCATATGGGAGGCTATGGCCTTTTTGTCTGGTTATCTTTCGCTAGCACCTATGCGTTGCTGGCAGCATTAATCGGCTATAGCCATTATCAACAGGCACAATTTAAGCAGCATCTGAAAAACAGGCTGGCAAGAGAGCAGCGCGTTAAACAGCATCAGGAGCAAACACAATAATGCATCCAAGACGTCAAAAACGCCTCATCGCAGTCGTTCTGGTTATTAGCCTGTTAGCGAGTGCTATCGGTGCCATGTTATATGCACTGCAACAAAATATTGATTTGTTTTATACGCCGTCACAATTGGTTGATGGGTTGGGAAAAGATAAGATTAAACCCCAGGTTGGCCAACGCCTGCGTATTGGCGGAATGGTTGTTAATGGCTCGGTAACACGTGATCCAGACTCGTTAAAGGTGAGTTTCGACTTGGTTGATACCGGACCTATCGTTCGTGTGACTTACGAAGGGATACTGCCAGACTTGTTTCGTGAAGGCCAGGGTATCGTCGCACAAGGTGTGTTGATTGACGCCACCACTATTGCTGCCAGTGAAGTGTTAGCGAAACACGATGAAGAATATATGCCACCAGAAGTTGCTGAAGCATTGAAAGGTATTAAGCATGTGCCACCATCGCAGCAAGGGGCAGCTAATGCAACATCGACAGAAGGACGTTACTAGATGATCGTTGAAGCAGGTCAGCTGGCTCTTACCTTTGCCTTTGCACTGTCCTTATTGTTATCTACTGTACCATTGTATGGCAGTTTTACCGCTAATCAACGTCTGTTGCTGTTAGCGAAACCATTTGCTTTTGGCTTGTTTATCTTTAGTGCTGTGGCAATGGCCGCATTGATATACGCCTTTTGCACAAGCGACTTTACCGTCATTAATGTTGCGCAAAACTCCAGTTCAACCTTACCCTGGTATTATCAAATCACCGCTAGTTTTGGTTCTCATGAAGGCTCAATGTTGCTGTGGGTGTTAATGCTATGCGGCTGGACGGCACTGGTAGCACAATTTTCTAAGGCGCTCCCCTTGTTACTACAAGGCCGGATCCTGGGGATTTTGGGACTCATTAGCGCCGGCTTTATTGCCTTCTCATTATTTATGTCTAACCCTTTTGCCCGCAGTTTGCCGTTTTATCCGGTGGAAGGGCGTGACTTAAATCCGCTGCTGCAAGATTTTGGCATGATAATGCATCCACCTACATTGTACATGGGCTATGTGGGTTTTGCAGTCGCATTTGCCTTTGCTATTGCTGCGTTAATGGGCGGGCGTTTTGATAGCGTCTGGGCGCGCTGGGTAAGGCCTTGGGCGCTGGCTGCATGGTTGTTTTTAACCCTCGGTATTATGCTTGGCAGTTGGTGGGCATACAACGAACTGGGGTGGGGCGGATGGTGGTTCTGGGATCCAGTTGAAAATGCGTCTTTTATGCCTTGGCTTGCCGGTACAGCGCTAATACATAGTCTGGCAGTGACTGAAAAGCGTGGTACCTTTAAAAGCTGGACAGTGCTGTTGGCATTGTCCGCTTTTGCACTAAGTTTAGTTGGCGCGTTCTTAGTGCGCTCCGGTGTGCTGGTGTCGGTGCATTCTTTTGCCACCGATCCGGGGCGCGGTCTATATTTGTTGGCGTTTTTATTAGTGGTAATTGGTGGCTCATTGCTGCTTTACGGTAGCAGAATGAACTCGGTGCGAAGTCAGGCGCGGTACCAGCTGTTTTCTCGTGAAATGCTGCTGTGGGGCAATAATATCTTTTTGCTGACTGCCTGCTTGATTGTATTTTTGGGCACCTTATTCCCGTTATTTCATAAAGAACTTGGTTTAGGTTCAATTTCCATAGGTGAACCATTCTTTAATCAGATGTTTTATTACCTTACCATTCCTTTTGCTTTGCTGTTGGGGCTAGGGCCTTGGGTGCGATGGAAGCAACAGCAGGTTATGCCGTTAATCCGGCCTTTAGCAATGGTTGCCGTAGCAGCACTTATTGTCTCACTTGGCGTGTTGGCCAGCATGCAAAGTGTGCAAGCAAACCTTGCTTTATTAGGCATGTTATTAGGCGCCTGGGTTGGTATCTCAGCGCTTGCTGAGGTTATGTTGAGGCTGCGCCAGTTTGGTTCAATTAGTAAAGGTATCACTAAGTTAAATGCCAGCCACTACGGTATGACATTAGCGCACATTGGTTTTGCAGTATTGGTTATCGGTGTGGCAATGACTAAAACCTATACTACTGAGCGTGATGTCAGAATGCAGCAAGGTGATGTGGCAACGGTTGCTGGTTACGAATTTACACTTACCGAAGTATACGAGCTTAACGGCCCTAATTACGGCGGTCAGGCGGCAGAGTTGGATGTGCGCAAAGATGGCCAATTTGTTACACATTTACACGCAGAAAAACGTTTTTACCGTATTCAACGGACGATAATGACCGAGTCAGCGGTGCATGCCAGACTGAGCAGGGACCTTTATGTTTCTTTAGGCGAAGAGCTACCTGGTGATGCCTGGGCACTGCGCATCCATGTTAAGCCCTTTGTTCGTTGGATTTGGTTAGGTGGCGTTTTGATGGCATTAGGCGCGTTGCTGGCGCTGTGTGATAAACGCTACCGCCGTAAACAGACTCAACGCGAGCCTGGAGCTGAGCATGCGTAAAGTACTGTATTATTTGCCTCTGTTCGCTTTTCTGGCGCTGGCGCTGTTTTTACTTAGCGGTTTGTTTTCAGATCCCCGTGAGCGTGACTCTGCCAGCCTGAATAAAGCCCTGCCAGAGTTTGCCCTGGCCGATGTTATGCAGCCAGATAAAATCTGGACGCCGTCTGAGTTGAAAGGTGAAACCTATTTGCTGAATGTGTGGGGTACCTGGTGTCCAACCTGCAATGCCGAACTGGGTTATCTTACTGAGTTACGCCAACAGGGCGTCAAAATTGTCGGGCTGTACTATGAATTACCACGCGATCCGGCATTTGACGCACCATTTAACCTTGCCGAATTACAAAAAGACGTACAGCAAAAATTGCAGCAACAAGGTGATCCCTACCAGTTCAATATGTTGGATATTGACCGCAGTCTGTCACTTGATTTAGGCGTTAGCGGTGCACCGGAAACCTTTATTGTTGATGCTGATGGCATAATCCGCGCGCATCATATTGGTGACATTAATCCATTGGTATGGCGCAGCAAATTGGCACCGATTTACCAAGAGTGGAGGAAACCATGAGCCGTTTAGCTTGTTTACTCATACTCCTGTTTAGTGTAAATGCGCTGTGTCAGGAAGTGTTGTCGTTTGACACTGATGCTCAGCGCCAATTGTATCAAGACCTCACAGCAGAGCTACGTTGCCCGCAGTGTCAGAATCAGAATATTGCCGACTCTAATGCTGTCGTCGCGGTTGATATGCGGCAAAAAACCTACCAGCTTATTCGCGAAGGGCAAGACCGCCAGCAGGTTGTCGATTATATGATCAATCGGTATGGTGATTTTGTGCATTATTTGCCACCAGTCAATCGGTATACCTTATGGTTATGGTTGTTACCATTACTTATGTTACTCGCGCTGTTTGCAACGGGAGTTTATCGTCGTTCGCGGCAAACTTCTGCATTAGAGACCCCGGAAGTTAACACCTCAGCAGTTGAATTAGATCAGCTAATTGCACGTTATCGGAGTAAAAAACCATGATCTGGCCTTTGGTTATCGCCAGCTTTACCATGCTGTTGTTGACGGCGCTGTGTTTATTTTGGCCACGTCGTGCCACAGAGCTGCCACAGCAAACCCCGGCACAGCTATTCGAAGAACGGTTGCAGTTACTGGCATTAGCGCGAGATAGCGGCGAGCTTGCCGAACAAGATTTTGACAGTGCTGCACAAGAGCTTAAAAGTCAGTTTCTGCAGCAGCAAAGTGTATCGTTAACGCAAAATCAGCGTTTTGGCCGCCTGCCGCTTGTCTTACTATTGGTTGTCGCTGTTATTGTCGGTGGTGTTTACAGTGTCAATGGCCATTATCGTCAATTGCAAGATTGGCAGCTGGCACAGCAAAATTTGCAGGCCTATGGCGAGCGAGCACTACTAAACCAAGGTGAGCCGTTATCAGAGCAAGAAATAGATTGGTTTGCGCTTGCGCTGCGTACCAAGCTTGCTAACGAAGGTGATGATGCTATCGCCTGGATGCTACTCGGCCGTATTCGTATGTCGCAAGGAGCAATAGAGCAGGCGATAGACGCATTTGAACGTGCATTGCAGCTTACTCCAGAGCGTACGCCGTTACTATTAAGTTATGCACAGGCCCTTATTTTACAAGCTGACGACAATCGGCTGGCATTAGCCGGACGTGCTGTTGCCAGAGTATTGAGCAAAGAGCCGCAAAACAATGATGCCTTGTCGTTAATGGCGCTTATTGCCTACGAAAAAGGGGATATGGAACAAGCTAAGTCAGCCTGGCAGCTACTACTTGGGCAATTACCATCTACTGATCCGCGTTATGCAGCAGTACAGCAGCGATTAGCTGAAATGGGTGTTGAGGTGCCAGCCGACGGTCGGCAAATTACCGTGCAGTTGTTTGTCGACCCTGCGCTTAAGCAAGCTAACCCAAATGCCAGCCTTTTTTTGTTTGCCAGAGCAATTGGTGGTGCACCACTGCCATTGGCAGTGCAGCGCATCCCCTTGCCTGAGGGCGAATTAACCTTGGTATTAACTGAGCAGATGGCGATGCAAAGTGGCTGGAGCCTGGCCAATGCTGACAGTGTTGAGGTTGTGGCGCGGATGTCACAATCCGGTACCGTAGAGCAGCGCCCGGGCGACATTCAAACCGTATCGGAAGCCTTAAGCTTTACTGAACCCGCCTTAACAATTTCTCTTAGTCTGGAGCCATGATATGCCGTTTTCGTTGTCTAAATATGGCCTGATTGGCGCGGCCTTAGTGCTGTGCGGTTGCGCGAGTAAACCTGCTGATACCGTGCAAGCGGAAGCCGATAATATGGGCGCACATTATGCTGACAGTCGCGATCCGCTGGAAAGTATTAACCGGTCGTTTTGGGATTTTAACTACGATATTTTGGATCAATATCTATTGCGACCAGCAACGGTAGGTTACATGACAGTGGTACCTAAACCCGCTCGAAAAGGTTTGGTAAACGCTGCTAATAATCTGAATGAACCTGCCAGTTTTTTAAACAGTACTTTGCAGGCTAAACCTAATAGTGCAGCAATTAGTGCGGGTCGTTTTCTGGTAAACAGCACGCTTGGCATATTTGGCTTGTTTGATGTAGCCACTAAAATTGGTTTAGCTGAGAAAAGTGAAGACTTTAGCCAAACACTTGCAGTGTGGGGCGTTGGTGATGGTGCTTTTTTAATGATCCCAGCGCTTGGGCCTTCGACTGTTCGCGATACCACGGGCACAGTGGTTGATAGTTTGTATTTCCCGCTGGCGTTACTCAACACTCCGCTAAGTTTGACTCGCGCCGCGATAGGGGCACTGGACGCACGGGAGCAGCTTATGTCAATGGAAAGCTTGTTAGAGGAATCACTGGATCCTTATGCTTTTATTAAAGAGTCTTATTTTCAGCGCCAGCAGTTTAAAATATACGACGGTAATCCACCACAGCCGCCTGAGCCTGAGATTGACGAAGCAGCGTTTGACGATTTGCTGGATGATCTAGAGTAACAAAACCGGGTAAAACCCGGTTTAGCGTTTAAAACCAATACGAAAACCACCCCAGTGCCTGCCATTAACAAAAATAGGCACTGATAAGTCGTGTAAAATCTCTCCGGTATCACGTTTGTATGTCTGTAAAAGCATGGATTCGGTATGACTACCGCAACGGCTGCCGGTGCGGTCGTTAAAAATGCGTTTAGTCCGATTTTGTAATAAATCTTTGTCATAGTTACCGCTAAGTGGCAGGCTGAATTTTTTATTATGAGTCGGGAAATAGCCTTTTCGGTCAACGGCGCCAGCATAAAGAATATTAGTTTGCCGGGTTAGAATAGGCTCTTGAATCGTTGGGAAGTGTCTGTCGGTAAAGTCATCATAGGCGGTGTGATATTTTGCCGGATTACTGCCAGTAATTAATTGATACTTTTCTGCGAATAAAGACTCTGCATTTAACTGACCGTTTGAAATAGCTTGGGAGAAGAGTGCGCCAATCGCCTGTGCAGCGTGTTGTGCTTCTGACAATATCGGGCTAAAAAAGGTGTGCTCACTTAACGTATTCAGTTCGCGATAGATACTTTCTGTTTCTTCAGATAGCTCAATAGCCTGCTGAGCTACAGATTGGCCTTTCTCACCTATGCTCTGTAGTGAGTGACTAATACTCGTCACTGACTGTGTCAGTTCTTTACTGGTGTGCTGTAAGTCAGCGCTAACTTGTTCAATATTAACCAAATCAATTGATGATGCGCTAATTTGGCTATTAATATCGGTAACACCAATAGCAACCTGCTGTAGTTCTTGTTGTACCTGGTCGCCAGCCTGTTGAAGCTGGGTCATTTGTTTTGCTGTTTGTTGGCTTTGTTCTCGAATATCAGACAGCATGGCGGCAATGTCATTTGTTGCTCTGGCCGTTTTACCTGCCAGTGCTCTTACTTCGTCAGCCACCACGGCAAAGCCGCGGCCTTGTTCACCTGCACGTGCAGCTTCTATTGCTGCATTTAACGCAAGTAAATTGGTTTGCTCTGCAACGTTATTAATAACCTCTGTAATCCGCTGAATGTTGTCACTGCTGCTGCGCAATTTCTCCAGTTGAACGGCGGTATTACTAACGGCACTAACCAAAGCAGCAATATTGGTTACGCTGCTTTGTAATAGTTTATCGGCTTGTTGTGATGCACAAGCTGTGCTTTGTAAGTTATTGCCAATACTTTGCAGTGCGTTGTTAAGTCCGCTGCCGGCATTAGCGAGTTTTTCACTAACGCCGGCAATATTGCTACTGTCCTCACTACTTAGCTTAATCTCTTTAATCAAGCTATCGATGAAAAACGATACCTCCGCGGCGCCAATGGCCATAGTCGATGTGGCTTGGGTAATATTGTCAGCCGTTTGTGCCAGGTTTTCATCCTTATTATCTGTAATGATTAGCTCGGGTTGTCGAGGCCAGTAGCTAAAGACTAATAACAACGATGCGCCCAATACCAAAGGAAGGATAATCGAGGACGTTAAAGCATAGCTTGCGGCTTGCAGCAGGGTGAATATCAACACAAACAACGCGGGTCTTAGCGATACTTTTCGCATAAATATATCCTAACACTGCAAAATTGATTCTTTTTGCAGTGTTAGCAGTTTGTACAGGGCTGTCAATTACTTATTAATCGCTAAAGACTAAAGTCTAATCGTATTACTCATAGCGCAATGCGTCTATTGGTTGCAACTTTGCAGCTTTTGTCGCGGGATAATAGCCAAAGAATATGCCAATAAGGCAGGAGAAGCCGACACTCATTAACACCACATAAGGGTCTATAATGGCGGTAAAGCCAGCAAAATATTGCATGCTTAAGCTGGTGATGACGGCTAGCGTAACACCAATGATGCCACCGATACCGCACAGTAAAACGGCTTCAATGAGAAACTGCTTCATAATCACTTTAGGCTCTGCACCCACGGCCATTCTTAAACCAATTTCCCGTGTGCGCTCCGTAACAGACACCAGCATGATATTCATAATACCAATACCGCCTACCAGCAATGACACGGAAGCCACAGCGGCCAGCAAGCCATTAAAAATTTGCAATGTTTGAGAGCGTGTTTCTATCATCTCAGCTAAGTTTCGAATACTAAACGGTGTTTGGCCATCGGTTGCGCGCAGGCGTTGACGCAGCAGGCTGTCCATTTGCTGCTCCACTGAAGCCATATCCCGTTCGTCGTGCACTTGCACAATAATGCTACGAACGGCTTTGGGGCTGGACAACGTCATGCCTGAGATACGTTTGCGCACCGTATCAAGCGGCATAAAAATTAAGTCGTCCTGATCATTACCCTGCGTATTTTGTCCTTTGCCTTTAAGCACACCAATAATCGTTACCGGGAGCTTATTTACCCTAACCGTTTGGCCAACAGGGTCGCTTTGGCCGAATAGCTCACGCTTTACTGTTTCACCAATGACTGCGACCCGCCCGGCACTGGCAAGTTCGGCGTCACTAAAGGTACGGCCTTCAGAGAGCGTCCAACTTTGTGCCTGGTAAATACTGTTGGTCACGCCATGAATATCGGGTGACCAGTTAAGGTTACCAAAAATAAGTTGGCCATTGGCACGTAAGGTTGGTGCGGCGACGTTCACCTCAGGTATTTGTTGTTCTATTGCCAGCGCATCTAGTTCTGTTAATCCCTGACTACTGCCACTGGACTGGCGCGCTCCACCTGAAAAGCGTCCACGGGAAAACACAACAAACACATTGCCGCCTAAGCTTTTAATTTGTTGGTCTACGTCATAACGTGCGCCGGCACCTAATGCCAGCATAATAATTACGGCGGCGACACCGATAATAATACCCAACATGGTAAGTATACTGCGCAGTAAGTTTACCTTCAGTGCCACCCAGGCCACTTGCAACAAGGTTATGCTATTCATGCCAGTGCCTCAGCCAAACGTTGTTGACGAAAGTGAGCTAGGGCTGTTTGAGCACATGCCGGTGTTGATCGTTTATCAGAAACCAGTTTGCCATCACGAAATACTAATTGTCGGCTGGCAAACTCTGCGATGTCAGGCTCATGCGTCACTAACACCAGTGTTTTACCTTGTCGATGCAATTGTTGAAACAGCTGCATGATTTCCAGCCCGGTTTCAGTATCTAAAGCCCCGGTGGGTTCGTCAGCTAATAATAAGGCAGGTTGATTAACCAATGCGCGCGCGATGGCAACACGCTGTTGCTGGCCGCCAGACAGCTGTGACGGTTGATGTGTCGTTCTACTGCCTAAACCGACTAACTCCAGGCATTCACGCGCCTGTGTTAGGGCTTGTTGTCGTGGGGTATTGTTGTACAGCATCGGCAAAACCACGTTATCCAGTGCACTGGTTCGCGGTAGCAAGTTAAATTGCTGAAAGATAAAACCAATGTATTTATTACGCATTTGGGCCAATGTCGCCGCTGGCAAATGCGTAACATCTTCGCCTTGCAGCAGGATCTGACCACAGGTCGGGATATCCAGGCAGCCAAGCATATTCATAAAAGTTGATTTCCCCGAGCCTGATGGGCCCATTACGGCGACAAATTCACCAGTGTTAATCTGTACATCGATGCCTTTAAGTGCGCGAAGTGTCTCAGAACCCATCTGGTAGTGTTTTTCCAGCGCTTTAGTTTGAATTACGGCTGCCATCGTTAATCTACTCTTGTGGCACGGACAATAACGGCATCACCTGCCTGTAGTTCGCTGCTGAGTAATTCACTGTACTCATCGTTTGTCAGGCCAATACGTATTGTCACTGACTCGGGTTGGCCATCGGCGTTTAAGCGCCATAGTTGTGCAGCAATGCCAGCAGTGCCTTGAGCCCGCTTTGCACGGCGTTGTTCATTAAGCTCGAGATACTGTTGGTATTGTTGCTCATTTAGCACTTGTTGCATGGCGTTTTGCAGCTTTTGTCGCTCCTTGGCCATGATTTGTCGCATGTCGGTCATAGGGTTATTTGTCAGCTGAGTTCTGGCCTGTTGCTGGCTGGCGGCAAAGTCTTTATACAGTTGTTTTACCGCATTACTGCTGTCACCACTGAGCTGTAACTGAGTAATCACTTCTGCTGCCATATCAGTTCTGGCGGCGGGTGTTGCTGCTATACCAGCAGGTTTAAAGCGTAACGCCGCATTGGGTACACGCAAAACATCGTTTTGCTGGCCGCGAACAATATTCAAGTTTGCTGTCATACCCGGCAATAGCAGTTGTTGCTGATTGGGTGCATTGATAATGACCTTGTAGGTTACAACATTATTGGTGTTAGTCGCGGCTTTACGAACTTGTGCAACATCGCCGCGAAATTGACGTTCAGGGTAGGCATCTACCTGAAACCGCACCGGCTGGCCTTGCTGTATTTTTCCAATGTCGGCTTCATCAACATCGGCTTCTATCTGCATTTGCGACAGGTCCTGAGCAATAGTAAATAATGTTGGCGCCGATAAGCTGGCAGCAACGGTCTGCCCAATATCGACTTGTCGGTCAATTACCGTGCCGTTGACCGGCGAACGTATGGTGGTGCGGTCTAAGTCCAACTGAGCTTGTTCTTGCTGTGCTTTACGTTGCAGTAGTTGTGCATCGGCGCTCTGAATTTGAGCCTTTGCCAATGAAACTTGTGCTTTAGCCGTATCAAAAGCCGCTTGTGCATTATCCAGTTCGGTTTGGTTGGTTAAGCTTTTAGCCATTAATTGTTGCTGGCGTTGAAATGCGCGATCTGTGCGGGCCAGTTCTGCTTCTGCTTTTAGGTGTGTAGCGTGTTGTTGTGCCAGGCTGGCTTTTGCCATTACAACGTCGGCGTCAGCTTGTCGTAACCTTGCAACATAGGTTCTGTCGTCAAGCTTCGCAATAGCTTGTCCCTGCGCAACATCGTCGTTAAAGTCGACATAAAGTTCTGTGATGAGCCCTGACACTTCGGTACCCACTTCAACCGTAACGACGGCTTTAGTGGTGCCTGCGGTATTAACTACACTTTCAATTGCACCGCTATCTACCTGCTGTGTTTGATAGCGAACTTCAGGTTGAGCGGGGCTGATATTAAACCAGGCCAGCACCGCGGCAATACACACAACAATAATACTAATTCCGTAACGCACCTAAATCACTCCATAAACTAATTACCACAACACTATAACCAGCTGCAGCCCTGGCTTACAGCGAGGTTGGGTAAAGGTTATGTAAAGGCAAAAAATATTTAACCCCTTTTTAGCTGGTCATTCGTCTAATTAATAATATGGCAATCAAGGAGTAGACTATGACGTTACTAACCGCTACGAATTTACCGCAAAACCCCGCCTTAAAACTGATGACCGCGGGGGGCGCAGCATTAACCATTACTTTTTTACTGTTTGCCGCCATGCAGCAACTTATTAAAGCCGATGCGTTGCAACGACAGGAAGTAACTGAGTTTGGTCCTATCCAACTGTTTACGGCACCAGAGGACAGTGAGGTAGAGGTTCGGCCACCTATGCCAAAGCCGCCTGAGCCGCAAAACAGAGATATTCCTAAACCGCAACCATTAACGGTTGATCCCTCCAATATTGCCCCCGGTTTAATTACGCTGGGGCCGGTGACCTTACCCAGCAGTGCAGGCCCGATATTGCAGCAATCTCAAACAGATAGGGGGGCTGCACCCTTGGTTAGGGTTGAGCCGCGTTACCCTGTTGACGCCGCGCGTGATGGCATAACCGGTTGGGTGCGTTTAGGCTTTAGTATTGATGAAAGCGGCGCAGTAACCGATATTTCCGTGTTAGCGGCAGAACCGGCAAACGTGTTTAATCGCGAGGCGACACGGGCACTGCGACGTTGGAAATACCAGCCGCAAATGGTTGAAGGCAAACCAATTAAACAACATAACATGCAAGTTCAGCTCGATTTTAGTTTACAGAACGATTAGTCTGAAAAAAACAGCATAGATAACCTCACAGGACTTAGATAAAGGAGCAGTACTATGGCGTTATCCTTTTTCCTGGCAGGGTGGATGGGTGCTGAAGAAACGGCAGAGCAATTGTTCTGCCGTTACCAGGACAGCAGCAATGTCGCGTATTTGCAAAAACTGTTTGCCATGCATGGTAGCGACTTATATCACTTTTTACTGCAGCAATCGGACCGTACTCTGGCGGAAGATATTAGCCAACAAGTGTGGTTAACGTTGCTGGAGCAGCCCGGCAGTTTTCGTGGTGCCAGTAGTTTTAAAACCTGGCTGTTTAGCATAGGCCGTAACTGTTTGATTGATGAATTAAGGCGGTTAAAACGCTGGCAACCCGAGGCGTTGTTAGATGATATGTCTACGGATGGTCATTGTCCCGAACAGCAATTGTCGCGAGCAAAGCAACAATTGCAATTAGGTAAGCAATTGCAGTTATTGCCATTTTTGCAACGTGAAGCATTAATGTTGCAGTTGGAGGGATTTTCGATTGCGCAAATAAGTGACATAACACAGCAACCTGACGAAACTATTAAAAGCCGTTTGCGATACGCCAGACAATTTCTACAGCAGCTAGCCGGAGTGTCAGATGACAACGCCTGAACAGTTTGAGCGAGACTTACAACAACAGTATCAACATGAAAAAGCCAGACATGCCGCTCCGCCGCAGCTTAGCGAGCGTATAATGCAGCGAGCAAAACCACCGGTATCACAGCGGTGGTGGCCGGCCTGGCGAAATATGCAGTTGGCTTTAAGTAGTGCTTTTGTTTTGGTATTGGGCTATTTGTTATTGCTTCAACAGCCGTCGTCGCCGTTGTACTATCAAATTGTAGTCACCAGCGATTCCCAATATCGTGAAGTGCAGCAACATCGCATAACAGTTCAGAAGGAACAAGCCTTAGCAATGCTACCGGGTGATGCCAGTAACGCTTACCAGCAATATGTCGAGACTGCACAACGCAATGATGCATTTCATACTCAAACTGGCTTATTACGGCAAAACGCAGAGCAATGGCAAATTAGCGTGTGTAACGATTTGCTGTTAACAGTAGACAGGCAGTTGCTCGCTCAATTAAATGTGGTGCCAACGCCTGATGATTTTCAATTACAGCAGTGGGTTGAATTTGTCAGTAACGACGCCGGCCAGCTTGTTGCTATTCGTCCTACGAGCACGGTATTGCAATGCCCACAGGCTTAGTATTACCAGCAAGCCAGGGGGCCAACAGGTGGGTTGCGCTTGGCAATTAGGGGTAAAGCCCCTACAATACCGTACTGCTTTACACCATAACAACGGATAATAATTTCAAGTGAAGCCGATTTTTTGTGTTGTATTAGGCTGTTTATTCAGTGTTATGTTTCAGCCTAATCTTGCAGTAGCGCAAGCTAATGATGCTATATCCGTCTCTGGCAACGTCGTCTTGCAGGCGGATGATATTCTTGCGCCAATAATCAGTGACTTTGATACGTATTATTCCGGTAAATTAACGGAACATGACATTCCTGGTGCGGCTTACGCCATCGTCAGAGGCAATAAAATTATTGCTGCCGCCGGTTTTGGTGTGCGACAACTTGGACAAACTGAGCCGGTAGATCCCTACACCGTGTTTCGCATTGCGTCGGTGTCTAAAACCTTTGCCAGTGGCTTGTCCAGTATTTTGGCGGCAGAAGGCCACTTTAGCTGGGATGATAAACTAACCAAGTATGTTCCCGGCTTTTCGTTCAAATCTAAACGTTACAATAATCAGCTGAAGCTGGAGCACCTTCTGTCGCAAAGCACAGGGGTTATGCCCAATGCTTACGATAACCTGATAGAAGCCAACGTGCCGCTGGAAAAAATTCTGCCGCAATTTAGTAAAATTGACCCCCTTTGCGCGCCAGGCCAATGCTACGGTTATCAGAATGTGCTGTTTAGTTTAATTGAACAGGTCATGCTTAAAACAACGGGAAAACCTTACGCCGAGTTATTGCAGGAACGCATATTCACCCCTTTGCAACTGCCTACGGCGTCTGTGGGGCTGGATGGGCTGTTTAGTACTGAAAATCGTGCTATGCCGCATGTGAAAGCGCGCGGTAAGTGGTACCCGACAAAAGTTGCAGAGAGCTATTATCGTTTTGGCCCTGCAGCGGGTGTCAATGCCAGTGCTATCGATTTAGGCTATTGGCTGATTGCCCAGCTGGGACACAACCCGCAAGTATTGTCACATGACGTACTGCAAAATATCAGCAAAAAAAGAGTTAAAACCCGGCGAGATTTACGCCGCAGGGAATGGCGCCGATATTTAACCGATGCGCATTATGCTTTAGGCTGGCGGGTATACCAGTTTGGCCAGGATCAGCTGATGTATCACGGTGGTTGGGTGCAGGGATATCGGGCAGAAATTGCCTATTCGCAAGAGCATCAACTTGGCTTGGTGATGTTGATGAATGCAGAATCTAATTTAATCAATGAATTAGGCACCTATTTTTGGTCGGGTGCACTAACCGCTATTCACCAGCAGGAACTCGACGCCAACACCACAGACAATTGAGTTTACGCCAATCAGACCGGCGTATTTTCTTGATACAAATCAAGTGAAAATTCTACGCTAATTGCTGGTGTGCTAGCGGCAAACTGCTGTTTTTGCACTGGGCTAAATTTCCATGCTAACGGCACCATTTGTATTAGTGCTAATACATCTTTCTCTTGGCTAAAAGGCAATTGATAACGTAAAGATTGCCGGCTCAAGTGTGTAAAACCCGGTATTGTCGCAATAGCATCGTCGTGTAAACGAACGTTTTCATACACTGCGTGTTTAATTTCTACCAGATGCTCAGGTCCCGGAGTCACCGTTAACAAGTGCCCCGCGGGCTTAATTAAACGCTGCAGCTCTTCAGGTTTAGATGGCGCATAGATACGCAATATCCCGTCAAAGCTATGATCTGCAAATGGAAGTTGGTATGCGCTGGCCACACTAAACTTAATAGCCGGGCACGCTTTAGCTGCAAACTTAATGGCGCTTTTTGATATATCAACACCGTAAATATCGCAACCAGGTAGCGTTTGCTTTACTTGATTAGTGTAATAGCCTTCACCACAGCCGATGTCGAGTAAGGTAGTGGGTGACAGACTGGCCCAGATAGTGTTAACCGCTTGTGCTAGCGGCGCGTACCAACCCGCTTGCAAAAAATCCCGCCTGGCTTGCATCATCTCTTTGTTATCACCCGGATCTTTAGACTTTTTATTTTGCACCGGCAGCAAATTAACATAGCCTTCGCGGGCAATGTCGAAGCTATGGCGTTGTGGGCACTGATAGTGTTTATCGTGCAATGACAGAGGCTGTTGGCAAAGCGGACACAGATACATAGTTATTTCTGCCTGGAAAAATGGCCGACAGTGTAGCAGCACAGCGGCCTTTTCGGCAAAGGCTTGCTATACTGGCGGCAATTGCGAATGAAGCGGAGCAGGAATGCAAGAACTGGAGTTGTGGACGCTGGACGAATTATGTGACCATGCGTTTGATATTTTTGAAGAATTAGCTGCCGAAAGTTTGTCAGCACAAGATTATGCCTTGTATCAGCAGCATTATGAAACGCGCGGCTACGCTGATTTAACCCTGCCGGGTGAAGACTGGGTCGATATTATGATGCAAGACTTAGATCCTGAATTACATTTTGAAGCACAGATTGGCTTAACCGGTGAAGCGGGCGAGGCGGATATGGTGCTGGCGCGTATCCTGCTTAGCCGGGAGAAATATGAATCACTTTGCCACGCGCAGTGGCGCGGTCAGTAATGTGTGCACTGATGTGTGTACTGATATTTGTAGTTAGTCGAGTAATAAAAAAGGTCAGCATTTGCTGACCTTTTTACTTTTAGTGTTAACTTAATGCACGCCGTGCATCCGCTTTTTCAGCCATGGGCTAATCAGCAACATAAACACACCAAAACCAACGCCAACGTAGAACAAGAAGCTAAACAACTCGGTGTAAGCACCCAGCGCTTGCGTCACGTTAGCAACTTCGCCTGCATTGGTATCAATAGCCGCTAATTTGGCTAACTGTGTTGCCAGGAGTTCTGAATACGCAGTGGCAAGGAACCATGCGCCCATCATTACGCCAACCACCTTAGGTACGGCTAACTTCGTTACGGCAGACAAGCCCACAGGAGACAAGCATAGCTCACCCATAGTATGTAGTGCATAAGCCAGAATTAACCACCAGGCAGCCACAAAACCCGCTTCGTTAGGATGTGTCGCGCCATAAACCAGTGCACCAAAACCTAAACCTGCCTGAATAATACCCAAGGCAAATTTTACCGGCGTGCTTGGCTCCAGCTTACGTTTAGCTAGTGCAATCCACAGCCAGGCAAACAGAGGCGCCAGCGTAATAATAAAGAATGCGTTGAGTGAACCAAACTGTCCTGCAGTCGCTTCATATCCAAATACGTTTCTATCTAAAACGCGGTCGGCATACAGTGTCATTGATGACGCTGATTGTTCAAACAATGCCCAAAACACCACGGTAGACATCGTCAGCACAATTAGAACGATCATTCTGTCACGTTCTTCTTTAGTACATTGCGTAGTAATAAACCAAATAATACCGACGAGTACTATAAAAGACATGCCCAGCAAAGTGGTGTGCACAACGGGGTTGTATTGAACCAGCTGCCACATAATAGCTAAGGCAGGCAGGGTGGCTAAGTAAATAAACCACTCTTTATTTATGCCAGCAAACACTTTTTCTTTTAACAGTGCAGGATTCGAAGGTTCAGCATAACCGTACAGGTATTTCTGGCCGGTTAAAAACACCACTAAACCAATAACCATACCAATACCGGCCAAACCAAATCCGTAGCCCCAGCCATAAGTTTCACCTAAATAGGTTACTGACAAGGTCGCGATAAATGAGCCCAGGTTAATACCCATATAAAAAATGGTAAAACCAGAGTCACGGCGTGCGTCTTCTTTGCCATACAGCTGACCTACGATGGTTGAAATATTCGGCTTTAAAAAGCCCACACCCATAATAATCAGTGCCAGTGAGAAGTAAAACACCTGTATCGCTTGGGTATCCTGCACTACAACACCATTTTCGGTGTAGGCTTGAAAGCCTTCATAGGCTAAGCCTAAGTGCCCAAGACACAACAATATTGCACCAAAAGTGACAGCCTTTCGCATACCTAAATAGCGGTCAGCCAACATGCCGCCAATAACTGGCATGGCATACACTAAGCCTGCATAGCTGCCTAATACGTCTAAGCCGCCAGCGTCGCTAAACAAGTGATACTTTGTTAAATAGAGTAACAGCAGGTATTTCATGCCGTAGAACGAAAAGCGTTCCCACATTTCAGTGAGAAAGCACACATAGAGCCCGACCGGATGGCCGAGAAATTGCGGTTGGTTGGCAGGCGCCACCGCAATAGTGCTGGATTCTGTCATGGATTCCCCAATTTTATTAGAATATATGCCCGGCATGCGTATGCACCAAGCTGAGCCGATTATGCAGATGAAACGCCATGTTGTCACCCACCCTCGTATTACAATGGCGCTTTAATAAGCATAAAAGCATTAAATTAATGCTGGTCTAACCTTGTTGGGGAAAAAATTGTTGCCGTACCTTAACAAAATAACGCCGGCTTAAGGCAAAAGTCAGAGGGCGCATAATAAGTGGATACAACACCACCAGTAACGCGGCGTAAGCGGCAATGTCCCAGCCGGTGCTACGGGCAATGAGCAAAAATAAGGGGATCAGGATCAGTAGCTTTACAATATTAAGGGTAATTTTTGTTGGTACCGGCAGCATGTCGGTAGCACGGCGGATCACGTCCATGCGCTCTGCAAAGTTCAAGCCGGCTAATTCGGGAATGTTTTTACTATTAAAAAATAACATCGTTAAATCCTGTAGTTCAGCAAGGCGCAGTTTACCTTTTCGCTCTATCGCTTTAAAAGGGCTTTTGGTAAGCTTTACGGCATTAGTGCAATAAGGATCTGCAATGATTAAAGTTCTTAGTGTGTTTGGCACCCGACCAGAAGCGATAAAGATGGCTCCACTGGTAAACCTGCTTAAACAACAAGCAGATATCGATAGCCGGGTGTGTGTAACGGGGCAGCATCGTGAAATGCTAGACCAGGTATTACATCTATTTGATATCGAACCAGAATATGACCTGGCCATTATGAAAGCCGGGCAAGATCTATACGACGTTACCACCAGTATTTTGCTCAACATTAAACCGGTGTTACGTGATTTTAAACCGGATGTTGTGTTGGTGCACGGTGACACCAGCACCACCTTTGCGGCGGCATTGGCCTGCTATTATGAAAAAATTGCCGTCGGGCATGTTGAAGCGGGCTTACGTACCGGCAATATTTATAGCCCCTGGCCAGAAGAAGCTAATCGCAAGCTAACTGGTGCCATTACACGCTTTCATTTTGCGCCAACGACTACCTCAGAACAAAACTTGCTAAAAGAGCAGGTAGATCCGGCGCATATTTTTGTGACCGGCAATACCGTTATTGATGCGCTGTTGGAAGTGGTTGCTAAAATAGAGTCTGATCAGGTACTCAGTGACAATTTCGCCAAACAATTTCCTTTTGGCCAAGATGGTCGCAGGTTAATACTGGTAACCGGGCATCGTCGTGAGAGTTTTGGTAGCGGTTTTGAAAATATTTGCGCTGCGTTAAAGCACATTGCCCAGCAGTTTCCAGATTGCGATATCGTTTATCCGGTGCATTTAAACCCGAATGTACGTGAGCCGGTATACCGTTTGTTGTCTGATGCCAGCAATGTACATTTAATAGCGCCACAGGATTATCTGCCGTTTGTGTAC
Organism: Rheinheimera baltica; assembly: GCF_030731985.1. Classification (NCBI taxonomy): domain Bacteria; kingdom Pseudomonadati; phylum Pseudomonadota; class Gammaproteobacteria; order Chromatiales; family Chromatiaceae; genus Rheinheimera; species Rheinheimera baltica. The sequence continues at coordinate 175,842 of NZ_JAPJDY010000005.1, read as the reverse complement.
CTTATGAGCCGCAGCACGCTGGTACTGACAGACTCTGGCGGTATTCAGGAAGAAGCACCTTCTTTAGGCAAACCGGTATTGGTGATGCGAGATACCACAGAGCGGCCGGAGGCAGTGCTAGCCGGCACAGTAAAACTGGTGGGCACCGATACCCAGTCCTTAGTAAATGAAGTGACTAAGTTACTGACTGACAAAGCGTATTACGATAGTATGAGCTTCGCACATAATCCGTATGGAGACGGCAAAGCCTGTCAGCGAATTATTGATGCTATTAGAACAAATGCTAGCGTAGTTCAATGACAAACAGAGCGGGGAATATGGATATTCTACAACACCTAAGTGCTAAACCTAAACGCTGGCTCATTACCGGTTGTGCTGGTTTTATTGGCTCCAACCTTTTGGAAACATTGCTAAAAGCTAACCAAATAGTTGTTGGGCTAGACAACTTTGCCACGGGTCATCAACGTAATCTTGATGAAGTACAGCAACTGGTAAGCCCACAGCAGTGGGCTAATTTTAGCTTTTTTAACGCAGATATTCGTACACTAGCAGACTGCCAGCTGGCGTGTAGTGGCGTTGATTATGTGCTGCATCAAGCGGCATTGGGGTCGGTACCTCGTTCAATCAACGATCCTATTACCACTAATGACACCAACATTAGCGGTTTTTTGAACATGTTAGTGGCTGCGCGTGACGCTGGTGTTAAACGGTTTGTCTATGCGGCGTCCAGCTCTACCTATGGTGATCATCCCGCGCTGCCTAAAATGGAAGCGAACATTGGCAAACCCTTATCACCTTATGCCGTTACTAAATACGTCAACGAACTGTATGCCGATGTATTTTCCCGCTGTTACGGTTTTCACAGCATTGGGCTGCGGTATTTTAATGTCTTCGGCCCGCGGCAAGACCCCAACGGCGCTTACGCTGCAGTTATCCCGAAATGGACTGCCGCCATGATTGCCAATCAGGCTGTGGTGATAAACGGCGATGGTGAAACCAGCCGTGATTTTTGCTTTATCGCCAATGCCGTGCAAGCCAATATTCGTGCCGCATTGGCCAATATCGAGCAAAGCGATGTGTTTAATGTGGCGCTTGGCGATCGCACGACCCTTAATGAGCTGTTTAACGCAATTAAACAAGGCCTGGCAGATAATAACGTGACATACGATCAGGCCCCACAATATGGCGATTTTCGCGCTGGTGATGTGCGCCACTCTCAAGCGGATATCAGTAAAGCCAGAGAGACGCTGGGCTATGACCCATTTTACCGTATTCACGATGGCATAAAACTGGCCATGCCATGGTATATTCAACAGCGCTAACCTGACAACTTACAACAACGTAAATGGACTTACACAGGATTTAAGTATGAAAAATATTGCAGACAGTCAAATTGCCGTGATTGGCTTAGGCTATGTAGGTTTGCCGCTTGCCGTTGAATTTGGCAAGCACTATCCAACCATTGGCTTTGATATCAATAAAGCTCGGATTAATGAATTAAATCAGGGCCAGGATCACACGCTCGAAGTCAGTGTTGACGAGCTTAAACTTGCCGACAAGCTGCAGTATAGCTGTGAGCTTGACACTTTACGTCAAGCCAATGTGTTTATTGTCACAGTGCCAACACCCATAGATAAACATCGCCAACCCGATTTAACACCGTTGATTAAAGCCTCGGAAACGTTAGGCAAGGTGCTAAAAGCGGGCGATGTCGTTATTTATGAATCAACTGTTTATCCGGGGGCGACAGAGGAAGACTGTATACCGGTTATCGAACGGATATCAGGTCTAACTTACAATGTAGACTTCTTCGCGGGTTACAGCCCAGAGCGTATTAACCCGGGTGATAAAGAGCATCGTGTAACCACTATTAAAAAAGTCACCTCTGGCTCAACGCCTGAGATTGCTGACTTTGTTGATGCATTGTACGGTAGCATTATTACCGCTGGCACGTATAAAGCCAGCTCTATTCGGGTGGCTGAAGCAGCTAAGGTGATAGAAAATACCCAGCGCGATTTAAATATTGCACTGATAAACGAACTAGCTGTGATTTTTAACAAGTTAGGTATTGATACCGAAGAAGTACTACTGGCAGCCGGCACCAAATGGAACTTTTTACCGTTTAGGCCAGGCTTGGTTGGCGGCCATTGTATTGGTGTTGACCCTTATTATCTAACGCACAAAGCACAGGCCATTGGCTACAACCCGGAAGTTATTCTGGCGGGTCGTCGTATTAACGATAGCATGGGCCGCTATGTAGTTAGTGAGCTGGTTAAGGTAATGATCAAGCGCAAAATTCAGGTAAGTGGTGCCAAGGTACTGATGATGGGCCTAACCTTTAAAGAAAACTGCCCGGATATTCGTAATACCAAGGTTGTCGATATGTTAGCTGAGCTCAACGAATACGGGGTACACGCCGAAGTATTTGACCCTTGGGTAGATGCTGATGAAGCCCAGCATGAATATGGCATTACGCCAATTTCAAGCGTTGAAACCGGCGTTTATGATGCCGTAATACTTGCCGTAGGCCACCAACAATTTCGGCAAATGGGCCCAGAGGGTTTACGGGCTTTGTGTAAGCCAAATGGCATTATTTACGACTTAAAATACTTGTTGCCAATAACAGCAAGTGACATAAGATTGTAACCGTTTATTTTCTATCCATAACCGGGTTTATAACACCTGGTTATGGTATCAGACTGCATAATACTGTCGATAAAAGGGTAAAAAAACGGTAGAGTAGCGCCTTAATTATGTCGTTGAACCACGTTATCTTCCCAAGACAACACGCCAGACAGCAGGATCACGGAGCTTGAATGTGAAAAGAGTATTTTTGTTGCTGACTTTAGTTGCGGCATTGTTTTGTATTGAGGCAGCAGCACAAGTTATGTCGCCATCTCCGGCGATGTTAGAGCAGCTTAAAAAGTTGCCGCGTGCTGAGCAAGAAAAAATAGCCCGTCAGTACGGTGTAAACCTAGACGCCCTTAATGTGGCAACTTCTGCCAATGCAACTGCAGATAATAACAATCAGCCTTTAGAGCCGCAAACACAACGTGTCAATAACCGGAAAACTGAACAGCCAGATTTAGAGCAGGATAGTGCAAAAGTCGAGCGTTTTGGTATGGCCATGTTTGATGAGCAAAAAAGCAATTTTGTTTTGCCATCGTCTATGCCAGTACCTGACAGCTATCAGTTAGGCGCCGATGACACCTTACTATTGCAGCTTTACGGTAAGGTAAATCAGCAGTATGAACTTATGGTGAGTCGCGAAGGCGATGTGCATATCCCTGAGCTTGGCAATATTTTAGTTGCGGGGTTAACCTTTCCAGAAGTTAAGCTGCTGATTAAAGATCGCATTAGCCAAGCCATGTTAGGCGTTAATGTCGCAGTGAGTATGGGCAAGCTGCGAACCATCAATGTGTTTATTGCCGGTGAAGCCAAGTATCCTGGAACCTATAATTTATCTGCGCTGTCCAGTGTTACCCAAGCGTTGTTTGCTGCAGGTGGTGTTAGCGATATAGGGAGTTTGCGGCAAATTCAGGTTAGGCGGCAGGGTAATCTGGTTGCCGAGTTTGACCTATATGCTTTGCTGTTACAGGGCAATGCTGCCGGCGACATTCTACTGCAACATGGTGACGTGGTTTTTGTCACGACATTAGCCGGTATGGTGCAGGTTGAAGGAGAAATTCGACGTCCGGCGCTGTTCGAGATTAAACAGGGGGAAACCGTTGCAGACGTATTGGCGATGGCCGGTGGTATTAAAGCCGATGCCTACGCCAATGCTGCCATATTGGAGCGGTTAAATGCTCAACGTCAGCGCGAGTTACTGGATCTTAATCTAACGACAAAGCAAGACCTTAACCGCGCCGTTAAACCAGGCGATTTTCTTAAAGTTAATGCGGTCTCGCCCAGAGTAAACAACCAAATTGCTTTATTAGGTGCTGTAGTTCGCCCAGGCACTTATGCTTATCAGTCAGGTATGCGGATTAGCGATCTTATTCGTTCGTTGTGGGGAGATTTACACGCTAGTGCCGATCCAGATTATGCGTTAATTTTGCGTCAGCCTAATCTGGCTGAACCCGAGTTTACCGTATTGCAATTTAGCGTGAGTTCAGCGCTTGGAGCCACGGGTTCGGCAGCTGATGTGGCATTGGCACCGGGCGATAAAGTATTGGTGTTTAATTACGCTAATGATACGTATCAACGCCAGGAAATAAATCGCTATTTTGCTAAACAATATCTTAAGCATCAGCAGTCAGCACAGCAAAATATCGGCAGCATGCAAGACTTTAACCTGTTGGTAGAGCAAGTGTTGTCGGACACATCATTACAACAGGGCAAACAAGCGTCTTTTATCGCCGACATCAAAATTCGCGATAACCTGTCAGCTAGCCAGCTAGTTGAACGAAAACCCGATTTTACGCCGCTGTCTATCGAAGAATTGCGTTATGAACAACAAGATTGGTTAAAGGGAACGTTTGAGGATTTTCTGAGTCAGACGCTGCACGATAAAGCGTTAATGCAACTGACACCGCACCTGACAAGACGAGAGTTGCTTTATCCGGTGTTAGTGCAGCTAAAAAAACAAGCCAGAAATGGCAAACAGCCTAATGTAGTCAGTATAACTGGTGACGTTATCGTGCCAGGTGAGTATCCCTTGGCGGAAAATACCGATTTAAACCGGCTAATTATTGCTGCTGGCGGTGTTAAAGCCTCAGCAAATTTACAGCGGGCTGAACTTACTCGCTACTGGCGCGATAACACGTTAAATGAGCCTTTAGAGGTGACGCATCTGGATGTGTCATTAGCTGACGTGCTAAATGGCAGTGAAGTTGTCACTTTGCAAAGCCGGGATAATGTAAACGTATTTGCCCGTGCGGATTGGAATCAAGCACGTATTGTTGAGATCCGTGGCGAAGTGAGTTTCCCCGGGCGTTATCCTGTGCGAAACGGAGAGACATTATCGTCAGTCATTGCGCGCGCAGGGGGCTTGAATAACGGCGCTTTTATCGAGGGTGCAGTCTTTACCCGTGAGATGATTAAAGAGCGCGAAAAACTGCAAATGAATAAACTGGCTGAGCAACTAAAAGCCGATGTTGCCACCCGTGCTTTGTCGGCAGAGAAAAGTCTGGTTAATCCGGCCGATGCGATTGCGATGGTGAACGAGTTACAGAAGCAAGAGCCTGTTGGCCGTTTTGTGGTTGATTTGCCCGCCATAGTGTCTGGTAATGATAGCGCCGACCTGGAAGTAGAGCATGGCGATATACTCTATGTACCACGTAAAAATACCGCAATTACTGTGGTAGGCGAAGTACAACATGCTAGCAGTCATCGCTTCAAAGACGGTATGAGTCTGGAATATTATCTGGAACAAGCGGGTGGGTTTCGTAAACGTGCCGATGAAAGCGGTATTTATGTTATCCGCGCTGATGGCTCGGTCATGTTGCCATCCAGTAATCGTTGGTTTGCGGTAACGAGTGAGCAATTAACACCTGGTGATACCATCGTTGTGCCACTGGATACCGAATATAAAGACAGCCTGAGTTTGTGGACCCAGGTAACGCAAATTTTCTATCAGAGTGCTGTCGCGCTGGCCGCTATCAGTTCACTGTAGTAAACGATGTAAATATCACAGGAGTTAATGTGTTTATTAAGCAAGCTAATACAAAAACAAAGCATAGCGGTTTTACCCTGATAGAACTGCTGATTGTAATGGTGATACTGGGCTTACTGGCGTCATTGGTTGCGCCAGAAATGTTTTCTAAAGTGGATTCGTCACAACGTAAAACCGCGGTTGCGCAAATGCAAATGTTACAAACTGCACTGTCAGCGCACCGGCTGGATACCGGTACCTATCCGGCGGATTTAAATGGCTTGCGCCAGTCAGACAATACCCGTTGGGACGGCCCGTATTTGCCTAAAAACGTGCCGTTAGACCCTTGGGGCAATGCCTATGTTTATCGCTTTCCTGGCTCTGGTGAAATACAACCTTATGATTTATTTAGCTATGGTGCAGATGGCAGAGAAGGCGGTGAAGAACTCAACGCTGATATTTTCGTCGAATAACAGGGCGAATTATGTCAAGTTCAGTCTCATCAACACCTAATACGGCACTTAACGGTGGCATTGCCGCTTATTTGCGTGGTCGCGAAATCATCAGTGATGAGCAGCTACAACGCGCGTTAGACTATCGCCGTCAGTTAGGTGGCCGTGTTGAGCATATACTGGTTAACCTTGGCGTTATGCAGCAAGAAGAGCTGGCACCTGTCTATGCTGGCTATTTGGATTTACCCCTATATGTGCACGATGCTACCAGTGTAAGTTTGCCAGTTGGTTTTTTTGCCCAGCTTGATTTAGAGCAGGCAATAAAGCATAAGGCCTTGCCGTTTAAACAAGACGATAGTCGTATTTGCCTGGCAGTCACCGACCCATTCCATCTACCGCTATACGATTTTTGGGGTCGTTACTTTGACGACGTTCAGGTTAGCGTGTGTCGTCAGGCTGATTTTGATGCGCTGCGGGTGTTTTTACAGGCAGAGCAAAGCCAGGACGTGCATGGTGAAGGACAAAGCCTTAATGAATTAGAGCGCTTGCGTGAGCTGGCTTTTGGCGCGCCAACCGTTAATCTGGTAAACAACCTTATTGTGCGCGGTATAAAACTGCGTGCATCTGATATGCATTTAGAGCCATTGGCGGGACGTTACCGTGTAAGGTATCGTGTTGATGGTATGTTGCACGCCGGTGATACTATTCCAATGGACTTGCAGCTAGGCGTTGTCTCAAGGATAAAAATACTCTCTGGTATGGATATCGCAGAACGACGTAAACCACAAGATGGCAAGATTGAAACCAGTGTTGCCGGCAAAGCACTGGATATACGGGTGTCGTCATTGCCGCTGGGTGAAGGTGAAAGTGTGGTAATGCGTTTTCTGGTAAAAGACGCAGTACGGTTTGATCTTAAAGCCGTTGGCTACGAGCAGGATTTAATCGATCATATTAGTAAAGATCTTACCCGTACTACCGGGGTCATCCTAATGACCGGACCGACTGGTTCGGGTAAAACTACCAGCCTGTACTCATTTTTATCGCAGTTAAATCAGCCACACGTAAAAATTATTACGCTTGAAGATCCTATCGAATATCAGTTGGATGGTATCAATCAGGTTCAGGTAAACTCAGACATTGGTTTTGACTTTGCCCGTGGTTTACGCAGTATTGTGCGGCAAGATCCCGATATCATCATGGTGGGTGAGATTCGCGACCATGAAACTGCCCGTATTGCCATGCAGTCTTCATTAACCGGTCACTTAGTATTTAGCACCGTGCATACCAATGATGCCCCCACCACCTTTACCCGTTTACTCGATTTAGGTGTAGAAGAGTTTTTGCTTAATGCCACGGTCATTTCGGTTATGGCACAGCGTTTAGTTAGAACGCTATGCTCACATTGTAAAGCCCCCGAACCCGATCAAAGCCGTTTGCTTCAGCTAACCGAATTTAAACAACTCCTTCCCGTGTTAGAGGGTGAGGTTAATATGTGCCGCGCGGTAGGCTGCGAAAAATGCGGAGGTTCAGGTTACTTTGGCCGGATGGCCATTTTAGAATATTTGCCCAATAACGAAGAAATACAAAGTTACCCTAAAGATCAGCGGTTTATGCCATTGGTAAATAGTTATCGGCAAAAACATAACCTGCGCACCTTAAAGCAGGATGGCTTGCTTAAAGTGCTAAAAGGCACAACAACGCTAGATGAAGTGATACGGGTAGCGGGCTAATGCAAATTTGGCAATATGAAGCGCTGGACACAAATGGTGGCCGTGTTAAAGGCAGGGTGAAAGCACAGTCTAAAGTTGCCGCCTTGCTGGCGGTAAGCCAGCAGCAGCTCACCCCCCTAACGGTTGCACCGCTGCAGGTTGCTGATGGTTTCTTTAAACGTATATCCGCCTCAGAGCTGGAACAATTAACCTCAGAGTTGTCTATTTTGCTGCGTAACGGGGTGCAGTTGGACAGAGCGCTGGAAATGATGGCGCAGGCTAACCCCAATGCCACCATTGCCGCCTTGCTGGCTGATTTAACCGAGCAAGTTCGAGCCGGTACGCCGCTGTATCAGGCCTTTAGCCGTTATAGCCGGTATTTTGACAACCTGTATTGTGAGATGGTGCGTATAGGCGAAGAGTCAGGCAAACTGGCCGAAACATTAGAGCGGTTAACACAAAACCTAAAATTCCAAAATGAACTCCGTAGCAAGGTAACGCAAGCATTGGTTTATCCGGGCTTTATTCTGGCGGTTTGTTTGGTGTCATTATTTGCCATTTTTAACTTTATTGTTCCCAGCATGGAAGGCTTGTTTAGTAGCCGGGATGATTTGCCTGCCTATACGGCGTTTTTATTATCTTCCAGCGCTTTTGTGCGTGAAAATCAGATGATTATCCTCGGAGTATTTGTAGCCTTTATTTTGTTAGTGCTGAGCAGTAGCCGCAAGCCCTGGTTTCGTAAAATGCTGTTAGCGGTCGCGGTTAAAACACCGCTTATTAGCAAGGGGCTACTACTGAGCGAACGTATTCGTTTCGTTTCTGCCATGCAACTAATGCTGCAAAGTGGGCTTCCACTATCGCAATCCCTGCACTTTGCACAAGGTGTGTTTGTTAACCCTGCTTTTAGTTTACAAGTACGGCGGGTTAAAGACGATATCGGCCATGGAAAAATGCTGTCGCAGTCTTTAGCCAGCACCGATTTGCTTGAGCCGGTAATGATGTCGCTGATTAAAGTGGGCGAGGAAAGCGGCAAACTCGAAACGGTGTTTGCAGAAATTAACCTGCGAGCCCGCTGGCGCTTTGAACAATGGGCGTTGAAGCTGACCAGTATGTTAGAGCCGTTACTTATTATTATTATGGGCGGCCTGGTAGGGTCCGTTGTTGTCACCATGCTGCTTAGTATAGTTTCAACCTCTGATGTCCCGTTGTAGCCGCTCGCATGCTGCGGGCTTTACGCTGATAGAGCTGCTTATTGTCATGGTTATAATGTCAACGACGCTGGCATTAATTATCCCTTTCACAGCAGAGCAAGTTGATAAGCAGCAGCAACAAGTAGAGCGGCAAAAGATAATCTTGTTTTTGCAACGCGCCCGACAGCTGGCATTTTTTAAAAGTGAAGATGTCACACTGACCTTTGCCGGTAAGCAAATTGAAGCAAAAACAGCAGATACTCAAGTTAGTTTTGCGTTGGAATATGTCAGTTTTACCGAAGAAAAACAGCTGGTTTTTAGTCCCGGATATCAGCGAGCGGAAATTGAGCTGGCTGCGGTCATTAATTACAATCGATGGACATTGCAATTAGCAAATGAAGAAACACGCTGGCTTAACGTTAATTGAAGTACTGATTGCCGGTTTGTTGCTGGCAATGGCACTGGGTGTAGCCTCAGTTGTATTTCAACAGAATGACCTGCAGCAGCGTCAGGCTGAGCGTATTCTGTTGCGTGCGTCGCAACTGGATTCCGTGGTTAATCGCATTCGCTATGAGTTACAACAAGGCGCAGTGCAGGGAGAGTGGACTTTGTCAGATATGCCTTATGCATGGCAGGCTAAAGTTATCCGCAGTGCGGCTGTCGCTGGTGCTTATGATGCGGAGTCTGGCGGTTTGACTGAGACAAATCAACAAAAAAGCCTGTATCAGGTAGATGTAAGCAGTGGCGACAACCCCTTATATAGCTTTCAGTTAACCCTATGACAACACGCAACGGCTTTACCCTAATAGAAATGTTAGTATCGCTGGTTATCCTTACCAGTATTATGCTTTTATCTTCAGAGGCTTATCGCTATTTTGTTGTGCAACTTAATCAGCGTCAGGATAGTTTTAATACCGTGTCGGAACACTTTAAGCGCTTAAAGTGGTTGCAGCACCAAATAGCCTCTACCAGCATGTATTATGTCACTACTGTTGAGGGTAAAAAGCAGTTGCTGTTTAGTGGCAGTAAAAACACATTATTGTGGGTAAGTACCACATCGGTAACAAAACCTGGTACGGGGTCTGTGTCAGCTATGGCTATCGAAGATGGTCATCTACGTTACTGTGAAAAAGTACTCGATGAGACGTTTCTTACAAAAGCCAATATTAGCCAGCAGGATGTATGTAGCGAATTTTCACTGAATATTGTTCCTGCTACAGCATTAACACTGGAATACTATGGATGGCTCGATTTAACCGCACAATTGTCTCAAAATCCAATTAACCCGGTAATGAACGCGGCAAGTACTGCCACGTGGCAGGATAAATATTACAGCAGTGAAACCGGCACCTTACCGGGTCTAATTAAAATGACCGTAAAAAACGATACTTCCAGTCAAGAATACTGGGTGCAACTCCACGGCCTAGATCCGGCAAAAGCAGGGTATTTTAATAATGCAAGCAGCGGTTAAACAACGCGGTGTCGCGCTGATATTGGTGTTAATGCTTACCGGTGTGTTATCAGCGGTGGTCATTTTACAGCAATACCGGCTTAAGCATCGGTTGCAACAGGCGGAGCAGATATCGTCCTACATCACAGCGCAGTTAAAGGTCGTCAGTGCCCGAGAGCAGTTAGTTTATGCCCTTAGCACCAGTGGGCTATGGTTTTATGGCAGTCAGCCCAATGTCATTACGCAAGCCGGCATGCCGCCGGAGTTTAATTTTTATGGCAGCCAATTTACGCTTGATGAGGTACAGGTTCGTATTACCGATAGCTCAGGTATGGTATCGTTATTGCCGTTTGAACCAGAGAGCTGGTCCACGGTGTTTAAATATGCGGGTGCGGCTGATCCACAGCGCCTGACGGATGAGCTTGCGGACTGGATTGATCCCGATGATTTTATTCATCTTAATGGCGCCGAACGTTTCGAGTACAAGCAAGATGGCTGGCCCCGAAACGATATACCGCAAAGTATTGATGAAATTGCTATGCTACGCAGCATGACACCCCAGCTTTGGCAGCGTGTAAAAAAACATATTGTTTATATTGGTGCCGGGCGGTTAAATCCAGTATTTGCTCCCGACGGTATGTTGCCGCTGCTGTATGGTGAAGAGCGAGCTGAAATGAAGCGAAGCGAACGTCAGCAAGGTGAAGTACAAAGCGAAGCTTTAGGGGGGGGGACGGGCTCAGAACCTTATCCGTCAAGGAATCTCTATATTCAGCTTAGTAGCCGCAACGAGCAAGCCGCGTACAAAGAGTCTTTCCTGTTGGTCAGAGGCGTAGGAACACCAGAATTTAGTTATATCACGGCCTACAGGTCGGGTTATGGGGATAGTGAATTTTAATGAAACACATGATAGCCAGGCATTTTAGTGCACAGTGGCTTAAAGATGCACAGCCAAAGAGCAAACGTTGGACGTTCAAGGTTATTTATCTTGCAAAATCAGATTATGTTGAAATCAGTAAAAGTATTAAAGCAAACTGGACGGAGCTGCTTTATATCTTAAAAAACGAACTGGCGATGCATCAACTGCAGTATGAAAAAGTGCTGTGGCGTATTCAGCGCAAGCCAGATCATACCTTTCGCTTGCAGTTTGTCTGTATCTCACAACAGGCCTTGCAAGCTTATCAGGGGCAATTCGTTTTGCTGTATCCTGAAACCTGGCTTGCTAAGCAATGTTTACAACCTGAACAGCTTTATCTCATCGATTCTAGTGATAAATACTGGGCCTATGTTGCAGCAGATGGCACTGCACACTTTACCGATAAAAAAGGGCTAATGGTTAACCCTGAGCATTTTTTATCTGCTATCGGTGCCACTGACGACAAGGCAGAAACGTCAGCTCAGGTGTTAAATATTAAGCAAGTAACCCTGGAACAGCCGATATTGCCAAAGTGGTATGACTGGGCAGGTATGCTTTACTATCGTGCACCGGCAAGGCAGTTTTCAGTTACGGGTTGGAAACCTTATCTACTGCTGGGCCTGACATTAAGCGTAATCTATGCGGTAGTGCTTAGTGCTGGCTTGGCCTTATATCGCGATCATCTCAAAGAAGATGTTGCACAGCGTCAGCAAGATGCAGAAGTCGTGTTATTGCAACGCCAAAAAACCGAAGATTTAGTTGCGTTAGTGAGTCGCTATACCCCATTGTTAGAAGGTTCAGCCAAATACAGTAACCTGCTGATGTTTTTATCAGAGCAGTTGCCTGCAGGCACAGAGTTACGTCGTAGTCAGTTAAACGAAAATGTTGCGGTTATTCAGGGAATAGCCCCCTCTGCGACTGAGGTGTTAGCACAGCTGGGTAATTCGCCACTCATCACTGAAGCCCGTTTTGACCGACCAGTGCAAGCTGAGAGGGACGCAGAGTCTTTTACCATCTCATTTATTTTTAACTCGTTGGAGGTCAAGGATGCAGGAAATTAAACCTTGGCATAAGTTGTCTCTGCTCGTTATTGCCATAATGGTGTTGTTAAAGTTTGTGCTGTTGCCTTGGCAGCAATGGTTGCTAAATAACGCTGAGCAAATCGCTTACTATAAAGGTTTGCAGAGCAAATTGCAGAACACCCAACTGCGTGCTGACACGTTAAAGCAACAAAATGAGGTTATTGTCGCTGATTATCAGCAACTGATGACAAAATTGCTGCCAGCCAGCAGCGATAACAACATTGATGTGCTGCGCTACGTGGAAAGTAAAGCAAAACAATATCATTTAAAAATTAATAACCGTGCCGTGGGTGATTTGCAGCAAGCGCCACTTCCTGCTTTGCCTATTACAATTACACTGCAGGGCCATCCTGAAATGATATTGGCGTATTTACAAGATGTCGAAACAGGGACTCCAAAGGTAGTTATCAGCAACATGTCAATCATAAAACCGGGCTTGAGTGTGCAGTTCGTCAACATGCGTTTAGACGCTATCGTGCTGCTCGCACCTGCTGAAGGAGAAACGGCCATATGATTAAACTATTTTTTTCCCGCGTCATTTTACTTTTTTTAGCCGCGTTGGTATTGCATGCATTTACGATTATGTCAGCGCTTATACCAGATAAAAATGCCACTTCAGCTGATGGGGTAGACTATAGCAGCCCGTCTTCAGCACCGCTTGCACGTAGGGATTTTGACGCGATACAATTTGCTAATGTGTTTAATATTAAGCCGTTTGTGCAACCAGAGGTGGTAGCTGCACCACAAAACAGTCCGCAAGACATTTTGGCAGAACAATTAAAATTGTTGGCAGTAACTTTTAACGGTACGGAATTTCAAGCGGTAGTTGCCGTGCAACAGCGTGACAAATCAGACATTAAAACGGTCAAAGTAGACGACACTGTTGCCGATTTTAAGGTTACCGAGATTACTAAGTTCCAGATACTTTTGACAACAAACAAAAATGAATTAGTGCAATTGGATTTATTTAAATCGGTTGCAAATGCGCAGCGCCTTAGCCAGATTAAAGAAAATTAAAGGTTAGTATCAATGAATATGTTTACCAAGAAAACCCTGGTGTTAGCCTGCTCAGCCGTGTTGATGGCCGGTTGTGCCAGCACTCCAGATGAGAAAGATAAGCCGCTTAAAGCCTCTGTTGATGTACCTAAGTCCTTTTTACAAAAAGAGACTTCTAAAACAGCTCAAAATCAGTATGAATTTGAAGAAAAAGCGGCAGCAGAGACGGGCACTGAACAAATTCAAAGCATGGCACAGTTAAAAAACGGTAGTCCGTTGCTGCTGGAAGCGCCCAAGTTTGCCTCAGAGCAACCAATGAAAATTGCGGTTAATGAAATGGAGTTACCGCAGCTGGCACACTATGTTTTCGGTGAGCTGTTAAAGCTGGATTATATTCTTTCTGCAGATGTTGAACGCATGCGCGACCGTGTCGCGCTAAATATTCAATCCGACATTACGCCACAACGATTGTATTCACTTACCACTGAGTTATTGGCAAAGCAAAATGTAGAAGTGTATAGCAAAGATAACATTGTCTTTGTTAACAAACAAAGTAACGCCTCAGCGAACCGCTCCGTGGGCATTGGCCGTCGGCTGGCTGATATGCCAGCCATGGGCGACGATATTATTCAGCTGGTGCCTTATACGTTCAACTCCGCCCGCTCTATTATGCAAATTACCAATAAGCTAAGTAAAGCCACTGTGACGCCGGATAACAGCAATAGGCTGTTGTTGGTTGAAGGCAGCCGGGCTGACGTAGAACGTGTATTGCAAGTGGTTGATATGATGGACGTACCGCATGCCCGTGGCCGTGATATCCGCTTAATTACCATGACCTATTTATCACCAGATGAGATGCTGGAAGAAATTAACAAACTAATGGGCGCGGAGGGCATAAATACCACTGAAGACGTATTGTTAGTGCCGCTTGGCCGCTTAAATGCCGTTGTTGTTTACGCGGCTAATCCGACACTGGGTAACCGGGTGTCGATGTGGGCGAAAAAACTGGATGTAGCAACCGGCGGTGAAAACGAGCGTTATTTTGTTTATCGGCCAGATTACGTCAAAGCGGCAGATTTAGCTAAAAGTATCTCTATGTTAGGTTCGGGTGGTGCAGGTGAGAGTTCGTTGCCTGCAGGTGCCCCGACGAGTAGGGGGAGCGGAGCTCAAGACAAAAAATTCAGTATGTCTGCTGATGAAAAACAAAATGCCATTATAGTACACGCCACACCGAGTAAGTTTCAGGAAGTATTGGCATTACTAAAGCAGTTGGATCGCCTACCTGGGCAAATAGCCCTGCAAGTGGTGATTGTTGATGTTACGTTAGAAGAAAACGAAAAGCGCGGCATCGACTGGACATACAATTCAAACGCCAATGCGGCGCGCAGCGCTACTGGCAATCTCACGTCTGGCACTGGGTTAATGGCATTTAACGCTATTAGCGGTGATTGGACGATGAATTTTAATTTGCAAGATTCGCAGAAAAAAACCAATCTGTTGGCGCGACCTTATTTAGTGGTGCGTGATGGCGAAAGTGCTACCATTAACGCTGGCGATCAAATTCCTATTATCACCCAAACCAGCAGTAATGATACCAACCCGGATGTAATTCGAAACCAGGTGCAATATCGCTCAACTGGTATTTCACTATCGGTTACGCCGACAATTAATGCCGATGGCCTGATAAGCCTGGAAATTTCCACAGAGTCGTCTAAAAGTGATGTAAATTCGTTATCTAATATCAGCTCTCCCATTATTACAACTCGCAGTGTTAGCACCAGCATACTAGCAGGTAGTGGCCAAACGGTTGTGTTAGGTGGCTTGATTAATGAAAATATCGACGACAACGAAAATAGTGTACCATTGCTCGGCAAAATCCCATTGCTTAGACATCTCTTCACGTCTAAGTCAAAAGGGAATAATCGGCAAGAATTAATGATCCTAATTACGCCTAGGATTATCAGTGAATCGTCAGAGTTAGATGAGCTGGGAACAAAGCTTTCAGAGATGTTTAGCTTTCCTGTTAATCAATAGGAAATTAATTGTTAACGTTTTTGCTTAATCTTTGAGCAAAAACAGGTATTTAATTTGTTTTTTTTATTGACTCTGTTGTTGCTAGGTCGCTATGATTACGGTCGCTGGTTTTCGGATGGCGACTTTTGCAGGTGGTGAACGCATGCAAGCGCCTACTGTTGTAATAAGTCGCAGAATGTTAACCACACTTGGGGTATGATTGTGTATAGCTAGAAGGCTTATGCAGCATACCCTGGGACACGTGTTCCAATGGAAACTATGAACAGGTTTCCAAAAAAATAATTTGGAGAAATGGAATGAAACTAATGAAAAAAACCCTGGTAAGCGCAGCCATTCTGGCCGGTCTTGCCTCGGCAAACGCGTATGCTGGTACTGAAGCTTGTTTCGAATACTCAAGCTCAGCTGCTGACGTATCTTTAGCTGACCGTTGGTCAACTATCTACACTGGCGCAACGTGTAACTACACTGTTGCTGGTGATGAATCTACTCAGCTGTTCCCATCTCAGCCAGTATTAATTGCGCAGGAAATCACTAAAGACAATACTGTTACGTTAAACGTTCCAGGTTTTGGTATTCCAGGCTCTAGCGTAGTTCAAGTAAACCCTACTGCACTGCGTCACGTGTTCTTTGTTCCAACAACTAACATTCCTGGTGGTTCACGTTTTGAAGTTGAATTGACTTCAAACGCAAACGGTGTTTCTTTTGAAGACAACCAGCTGTATTTCGTATTGTTAAAAGCCAACCTGGCAACTGACGGTACTACAGTAACTAGCTATTCACTTACTAACGTTGCATCTACCGATGGCGCGGTTAACGGTGAAACTCAGTTAACGTTCGTTGTTGATGCTACTACAAGCATCAGTGCTGGTAGCCGTCTGTTAGTAACTAACAGATCAATCAACCCGCAATCTTTCACTACGTTGCAAGAAGCTGCTGATTTCCTGAACACTTTCACTAAAGCGTCTGGTGGTCTGAATATCGCTCTGCAAGATAACGACAACTGTAATGTTCCAGTAGTGAGCATTGCTGTTACTTCAGCTGAAACAGATGCTGGCCGTGATATCGAAGGTGGTGTTACTTCTACTCCACGTATGTTGATTGAATCTGTAGAACAGTTCACTGGTCTGCACAACACTATGTCTACTGGCGTTAACGCGTATTCACTGGTTGGTGAAAACGGCGTTCCAGCTCGTGGTACAGTTGATTCACTTGACCCATCACGTCTGACTGAGTTCGACTTGAATGTTGCTGGTGATTACGTGCGTATGCACGGTGTTGACGAAGTTCACTACAACAAAATCTTCCGTAACCGTCGCGACGTATTGCTGCCAGGCGAGCAAGATCTTGATGTTTTCGTAAACATTCAAGCAACTGACCGTCTGTTACTGGATCCAGTAGCGTCTAAAGACATCAAAGCAGCTCGTTTCTTAGTACGTGACCGTGCTCTGCAAGGTTCTGTAACTGCTGACTTGAACTGGGAAGATACGGCTTACTGTTTCACTACTACTAGCCGTGCTACACCAACTTCTACTGGTACTTGTATTGCTACTTGGAGCCATTTAGATCTGGCACCAACTTCAGTATTCTCTTACTACCTGGACGATTTCTTCATCAACGCTGGTGGTCTGAAGACTCACACGTTCTCAGTAGCTGAAGACGAAAATGGTACTGATCCGGTAACTTATGATGCAGACCGTATCATGGGTTATTCTTACGACATCGCTATGGACTGGGGTATCGAGTTTACTGATGCTGGTCTGAAAGACAAGAGCTTAGCTCGTACGTGTTCAGTAACTGTTCCTTCACACAACATCACTGTGAACGGTACACAGCTGAAAGTGCCTTATGTGTTTGACACTAACGCACAATGGGTACGTATTGCTAACGAACACGCAGAAACTGCAGAAGTTTACTTCGACATCTTCGGTGAAGAAGGTTCAAACGCTGTACAAACTGAGAACGTGTTCTTAGGTACTATCCCAGCTAACTCAGCTAAAGTGTTCCTGGCTAGCGATGTTATCGAAATCGCTCGTGCAGATGGTTACGACCATACACAAGCTCCAGGTGCTACCACTAACCGTGGTTCACAAGTTAACGGTCGTCATACTGTGACGTTCCTGGTTACTGCACCAAGTGACAAAGTTCACGGTGTATCTGTTCAGAAGATCCCAGGCGGTGTTGACCGTGTGATCCCTGTACTGCGTAACCATGACGAGACTAAGCCAGCTGATCGCGCAGCGATTTGGCAGCAGTAATCTCAATTGACTAAATAGTCAGGTAAAAACCCCCGCTCTGCGGGGGTTTTTTTATTGGCAAGCACACCAAGCCTTGCTAGCATAGCCGGCTTTGTAACATCATCGTTTGATAAAGTAACTTATGCCGCTGACTAGCAGCGAGGGGTAGCTGTTTTCATGAATATTCACTCCAACCATCAATATGAACTTAACTTAGCTGATATTTGGCAAATACTGTGGCGCGCCAAATGGATTTTAATTGGTGTGGCGCTGGTTACGGCCGTCATGTCTGTGGTGTTTGTGCGCCAATTGCCCAACGTTTACGAAGGTAAAGCGGTGCTGGCTGTAGTGAGTAAAGGTGGCTCGGGTTCATTGGCTCGATTAAGTGGCCAGCTTGGTGGTATTGCCTCCTTGGCGGGCATTAACTTATCAGATAACGGCGGCGATCAATCCAAGCTGGCTTTGGAAATTGCGAAATCACGTGATTTTATCAGCCGTATGATTAACGAACAAAATATGCTGGTACCGTTAATGGCTGCCGAAAACTGGGATCCACAAAGTGATACCTTAAGTTACGACACCAGCAAGTACCAAGATGGAAAATGGGTACGCGAGGTAAAGTATCCTTTTACCACTGAACCCTCCATGCAAGAAGCTTTAAAAGCATTTAACGATATTTTTCACCTGCATCACTCAAAAGAATACGGCACCGTGACTTTAACATTCCAACATTATTCGGCAACGCTTGCGGCACAATGGGCCAATGCGTTTGGTCGTATGTTGGATAATGAAATGAAACAACGCGACATCCGTGAAGCACAGCACAGTTTACAGTACTTGCAACGCCAGTTAGAGACGACGGAACTGGAAGCACTGCGCCAGGCACTGTACCAGCTGATAGAAGAGCAAAGTAAAACACTCATGCTGGCAGAGGTCTCGGATGAATATGTGTTTAAGCTAATCGATCCGGCAGTTCGCGAACAGTTGCCAGCATCCCCTAAGCGTGCGTTTATTGTCGTGTTATCCATATTATTAACTCAATTACTTACGTGTTTTGTTATTTTGCTGGTTCGGCTTAGGAAGTAGCGGACCTATTTAATGGCACTTAAAAAAAATATAATCGCCAACTACTTAGGTACTGGCTACAACCTGCTAATTGGCATTGTTATTTTGCCTTTGTACCTTGGGTACATGGGCGCAGAAGCTTATGGTTTAGTTGGCTTTTTTACATTGATGCAAGTTTGGCTGAATATTCTCGATTTAGGCTTAAGTCAGACACTAAACCGGCAAGCTGCTGCAGCCTCCGCAACACCAAGTGGCTATGCCCATTTTATGTCGGTGTTAAAAAGCTTTGAGCTCATATTCTTCGGACTGGCGTTAATCACCGTTGCGGTGGTATTTTCCGGTAGTGCATGGATGGCCGAACATTGGTTTGAGGCCAAGGTGTTAAGCAGCGACGATATTTGTAATGCTTTGCAGTTAATGGGCATTATTATCGCACTGCGCTGGCAAACCGCATTATATCGCAGCGGCATTTTGGGTTTTGAATACCATGTTTGGAACAATCTGGTCTCTGTTGGTTATGCCAGTTTTCGTTTTATCGGTTCTTTGCTGTTAGTCGTTTTTGTTAGCAATGACATACTGCATTTCTTTTATTATCAACTGTTATTGGCAGTATTAGAATTTATTGTCTTACGCCTAAAGCTTTATGCCATTTTGCCGGGTAATTTAGACAGACGTTGGCGCTTCGACTTGCTGGCTGTTCGAAAAGTAGCACCCTTTGCACTGGGTGTTGCCTATAGCGCTGCGCTATGGGTAGCCGTTACGCAACTCGATAAGCTAATGTTGTCTACATTACTGCCGTTACAGCAATTCGGCTATTTCTCATTAGTAACGGTTATTTGCAGTGGTTTGTTGCACATTACCTATCCGGTAAGTGTTGCTATTCAACCTCGCCTAACCGCCTTAGTGTCGCAGGGTAAAATAGCGGAAATGCACTTGTTATACCGCCGAGCTACACGCTTTGTTGCTGTAATGAGTGGTGCTGTCGTCGTCGTAATGGTGGTGTACGCTGAGCCACTTTTGTTTGCCTGGACCGGAGACAAAGCTGCCGCGGCCTGGGGGGCACCAGTGTTAGTGTGGTTTGCACTGGGTAATGCCATGCTCACCTTAGGTACTTTCCAGTACTTTTTGCAGTTTGCTTTCGGTAGCATGCGTTTGCACGTTGTGGGGTCTACCATTGCCGCCGTGCTACAAGTGCCAATTATTTTTTACGCCGCCGTAAACTACGGTGCTGTTGGTGCTGGTTTGGCATGGTTTGGCTTTCGTGGTTTGTTTTTTATGGTGTGGCCACCCATAGTGCATCATCGCTTTGCTCCTGGTTTACACTTGCGCTGGTTACTGACTGACGTACTCCCTGCTATTTTAAGCACAGCAGCGTTAATTTTACTGTTGCAGAAATGGTGGCCAGTGGCGATGGATAACAGTCGCTTCAACCTTATTCTACATATTGCCTTCATATCGTTAGTCACACTGATATTAATGCTGACAATAGGTTTTATTAGTGAATATTGGCGTAAAACAGGCCGGTTGCCGGCAATGCCCTCCGGTGTGCCGACAGAAGCTGAAATAGTATCGCAGTGGTCTGATCAAGAGCCTACCGTAAGCATATGCTGTATTACGTATAATCAGGCCAGTTATATTCAGCAGACATTAGACGGGTTTTTACGGCAGAAAACGGGTTTTGCCTTTGAAATATTGGTACATGACGATGCCTCAACTGATGGTACCAGCGATATTATACGACAATATGCCGCGCGTTACCCAAGCCTGATAAAAGCTGTTTTACAAACGGACAATCAGTTTAGTCAGGGTAAACAAGTATCGCTTAATTTTGTCTGGCCTTTGGCGAAAGGGCGTTATATTGCATTTTGCGAAGGTGACGACTTCTGGTTTAACGAAAATAAACTATCCCGGCAAGTGACGGCATTAGACAACGCATCCGATGCGGATATTTGTTTTCATCCAAGTATTGACTTATTTCCGGATGATACTCAACAGCGAGCTTGTTATTTAGGCAGTAAAGCCATTAGGGTAAGCTATGCAGATGTTATTCGCGGTGGCGGCGGCTATATGCCAACGGCGTCGATACTAATACGTTCAGCCGTGTTAAAGCACTTACCTAATTGGTTTTCATCGGCGCCCGTAGGTGATTATTATTTGCAGATGCTGGGTGCTCAAAAAGGGGGAGCGGTATATTTGCCCCACGCAATGTGTTGTTACCGGCGTAAAGCAGAGAACTCCTGGACGTTGTCGACCAAAGGCTGGACACAACAACATGTGGTGAAGGTAGCACAGGCCCATATTCATGTCTTATCGCAGCTATGTTTGACCAGCGCGACAAACCACGCCGCAGATTTTGACTATGCTAAATCGCGAGAGTTGATGCTCGCGGCCATTATGGCAGTAAGATCATCCCATTTTTCTACAGCGAAAACGCTGATTGAGCAAAGTTGGCAATGTTACCGTTTTGCCGGTTGGCGTCAGCCGGTACTATATCTGGCAAGGCACAATCTTAACTTGCTGTTAAAAGCAAAAACCTTATTTAATGTACCTAAGCCAGAGGTAGCTGATGAGTGACGGTGCAATTACACAGCTGCTGGTTGTGATGGAAAGCTTTGTAATGGGCGGTGTAGAGCGGGTTACGCTGCGCTTGCTGCAAGCATTGCAGCAAGCGCATCCTGAACTCAATATTACCGTTGCAGTACAGCACAATAGCGGCGCTTTGGCGTCAGAGTTCAATCAAACGTTACAAATAACCGAGTTGCCCTCTGGTAGCTTTGCACAAGGCAAGGCAATACGTCAGTTAGCACTTACATTACATAGCCAGCTAGTGTTGTTTACTAAAGGGGGATTATCGCGCTATCAGCTATTTTTACCACGTGGTGTACGAAGCGTTGTGGTGCAGCATGTGCCATTGGCGCTGCCAGGCTTGTCGGCTGGCAAAAATGCATTGCGACGCCTGATTGCGGCGGTATGCTATCGACTGGTGGACAAAGTGGTCACGGTGTCTGACGGATTAAATCAGGATGTTTGCAACGCACTAAGGCTAGTGCCCACTAAAGTTAAAACAATATATAACCCGGTGCTTACAAGCAGCGTCAATGCGCTTGCTCGTCAAGAGCTGCCTGCGTCTATGTTGCCGTTACCGTCTTATTTTCTTTGTGTCGGCCGGTTAGATTATCAAAAAGGCTACGATATGTTGCTGCAAATCTGGCGGCAGCCTCAATTGCAACAGCAGCAGGTTTTTATTATTGGCGATGGCCCGCTGAGTAACACCTTATCTGAACAAATCGCTCAGCTAGGTTTGTCAGAGCGGGTGCATTTGCTAGGGGCCGACAATAACCCTTACCGCTATATGCAGCATGCTAAGGCGTTGTTATTGCCTTCTCGTTTTGAAGGTTTACCCACAGTACTGGTTGAAGCGGCTGCACTGGGCACGCAGCTGGTTGCTTTTGATTGTCCACATGGGCCAAAAGAACTGCTTAATGGAGGCAGCAACGGCTATCTTGTCGCACCAGGTGATATTACCGGTTTTGCTTCAGCGGTAGCGGCAATTGCGCAGGGGCAGGATAAACCGCTACCAGACGTTAGCGCATTTTTCGCCGAAGCTGCCGCCAGCAACTACTATCAGCTGTTTACTCAGCTCTGTGGCGGTCGTTAATGATGCAGCGCATAAATGTGTTTCGTTCAGCACTAATGCCGGTATCGTTAATTTTACTGTTTTTGTGTTATTGGCCTACTTACATTGTGCCAGGCTTACCTGTTGATGCTTTGCAAAAAGCGCACTATGTGATGGTGGCGTTGTTTGCCGTTTTAATTGGCTGGTTAAATGGCGCCCGGTTAGTGATGCCCAAACTGGCGTTACTTTATCTTTTACCGTTAGCGGTTTATTTGCTGGTTTTCCCACAAATCCTCGCGGTTACCACGTTTTTCCATGTTGGTTTAATCCTAAAAGTATTCACCTTTAGCTTATTTATTGTGGCGTTGTATTCTGTGTTGCGTAAAAGCTTTAACGTTGACAACACGCCAAGCCTGACACGTTTATTTTACTTAATCTTATTGCTGCAGCTAATGTTTGTTGCCCTGCAGCTGGTGTTTGGTGATACCACTTGGTTAGGCTGGTGGAACCATAAAGAGGTCGTGACACCTTGGGGTAAAAGGGCGCCTGGTACTTTCGACTGGGTCTATTCAACGTGTTATTTTTTAACGTTCTTTATTCCAATGTTATTGCTTAACAGTGTCCGGTCCCGGTATAAATTTTTTAACGCCATACTGCTGGGCGCCGTAATGATTGTCATTTTGCTATCACAGTCTAAAACCGGTTATCTGGCAACGGTATTGGTGTTTTTATATCTGCTCATTTTTATGTGGTTTAGTGGCGCTGTGGGCGCAGGCAGAATTGCACTTTTGTACCTGTTAATGGCAGTGTTTTTGCTTCTGGTTCTGTTATATTCTGGCATCGAATTAGAGTACATCAGTAATTTTATTGATATGGTTACCCGAGGCAGTACCGATGGGTCAACCTATACCCGGTTATATCAAACCAAGTTGGCGGTTGGTGAGGGCTTAGCCTACTGGTTTCGTGGCTCGCCAGACGTACTGCGCGGTGTTGTAATAGAAAATGCGTATTTGGATTATTTATTTCGCTATGGTATTTGGGGACTAGTTCAATATTTACTGTTTATTGGTCTGCTGGTGTTATTAAGTGGCATGGTCGCGTATCGTGCTGTACAGCAAAGTAATGCTAAGTTAATACCAGCACAAACCGCAGTGATTGCATTATGTTGTCATATTTCTATGGTGGCTTTAGCCTTTTATTCGCTTAGTGCAGCGACGGCTGATGCATATAAATCGTCAATGTGGACTTGTTTTGTTTTTACCTTGACGATTTTTGTTTATCATTACGCACTAAAATCTGTGCAGCCGGTTTCTGGGCAGAATACATGTGGTTAACTAACGGGCGTTTTACGCAATGAATTTCACTAATCTGCAATTGCTGGAACAGCGCATTTGCACTAAAGAGCACTTTATTGCGCTAATGCAGCAAAGCACGGAGCCGGTGACCACCAGCTTTGTTAACCCGTTTTCGGCGAAAGTGTTAACGCAACAGCCAGAGCTAATTCAAAGTATCGATCATTTTTATGTCGATGGTGGCTTGTACGTAAAGTTGTATAACCTGTTTAACCGCAAAAAGCCGAAGCTAAATCGTTGCAGTTTCGATTTCTCTTCTGTTGCCACCGACTTTTTTAACTATTGCCAAAGTACCGGGATCAAAATAGCCCTGGTCGGCGCTAAAGATAGCGAAATCGATGCAGCCATCAATAATATACAGCAGCGTTACCCCAAGCTAAATATTGCTTATTCACGCCACGGCTATTTTAACGACGAACAACAGCGGCAACAGTGTTTTGCTGATATTACCGCTAGCGGTGCTACTGCGCTTATTTGTGGTATGGGAACGCCGCATCAGGAGAAGTTTATTCTCGCCGCGCGCCAGGCTTGCCCCACATTGCGCTTTTTAACTACTTGCGGCGGGTTTCTAACCCAGTCTGCGCTGGATATAGATTACTGGCATCCGGTAATGAATCGCCTGGGCCTGCGCTGGTTACAGCGCGCAGTGCAGCACAGCCACGTGCGGGATCGTATTTTACGCGACTACCCCTTGTTTATCTGGCATTACTTAATCTACGCGCTCAGGCATCGAAACAAACAAAGGCCATCGGCATGACAATGTATCCGGCAGCGGTGCTGCTTACCGGGGCCACAGGTTTGGTAGGCTCGGCATTACTTGCGCAGCTAAACGGTCATTGCCGTGTATTTAGCTTAGGTCGCAGTAAACCTGCATTATGTGAAGCGCATGCCACAGCTGCCTTTGGTGATAATACAGACTGGCTAGCGTCAGCTCAGCCCTTGTTAGCCCAAACCGATGCCATAGTGCATTGCGCAGCAAAAGTGCATGTTATGCATGATACCGCCACCGACCCGCTGGCAGCGTATTGTGCAGTTAATACTGACGCTACGCTGTTACTGGCGCAAGCCGCAGCTAAGGCGGGTGTAAAACGTTTTGTTTTTATTAGCACCATCAAAGTGAATGGCGAATATACCGAATCGGACCGGCCGTTTACCGCCAGCGATAGTGTAGCGCCAACCGATCCCTATGCCTTATCAAAATGGCGTGCAGAGCAGTCGTTACTGCTACTGGGCCAACAAACCGGTATGGAAATTGTCATTATTCGTCCGCCTATGGTTTACGGCGTTGGCGTTAAAGCGAATTTTCTGGCGTTATGTAATGCAGTACGCCGTGGCTTGCCAATGCCGTTTGCTGGCATTAACAACAAACGTAGCATGGTGTCGGTTGCCAATCTTACCAGCCTCATCATATGTTGTTTAACCCACCCGGCAGCACCGGGGCGGGTATGGCTGGCCAGTGATGGTGCAGATTTGTCAAGTGCCGAACTGGTTAGGCTAATGGCGCAAGCCATGAATGTACCCGCACGGGTATGGTGGGTGCCTACGTGGCTTATGCACGCGGCGGCCACCGTGTTGGGTAAGGGCGAGCAATATCGACGTATAGCGGGTAGTTTACAGCTTGATATTAATGACACCTGTCAGCAACTGGGCTGGCAACCACAACAAACACCACAGCAGGCGTTGCAGCAATTGCTGAAAAAGCCAGCATCTGGTGGCTGAAAGCAAATAGGTGTTTGGTAAAGTTTTTTACTGATGTTACATTATTAAGAATTTATAAAGGATGATAAACGCGATGAAGTGTTCTTTACTTACTGCCGTTTCAGCCGCCATATTATTGGCCGCGTGCAGCCAAACCGCTGTGCCGGGGCGAATTATAGCCCCTCAGGATGTTGTAAGCTACGACGCGTTAAATTTGTTAACCCCTTTAAGACCCGGCCAAAGTACCCGGTTACCTTCGTCGCCCTGGGGCAATAATATCTACGTTGTTTTACTGCAAAAATACCGTGCAGCCACAGGCTTTGACTGTATGCGGCTAAAGCTTGATAGCCAAACAGCCTTGGCGTGCCAAACGCCAGACAACCTGTGGGTGGCTGAGCCCACATACATTCAGTAAGCTCCCTTACGGTCGCAGGCAAGTAAACTTCAGTTTTCAGGAATGGCATAAATATGTGTGCAGCAAAAAATACAGTGTTCAAACGTGGCACAGCAATGTTTGTTACCTTAGCCGCGGCGTTACTGGTAACGCATAGCGTAATAGCGCAAAGTTTTGCTGATTTACCCAGTAATCAGCGTGCTGCAGCGTTGCAATCAAGCCAGGTACAGCAGCTATTAAACGATAATCAAAATAGCACGCCAACACTGGCAACACCGCAGCAAAATACCAACTGGCAGGTAGGCCGCTATGGCCCGGTACAACCTGGCGCAGCGGATCAAAGTGAGGCGGGTAGCATGTTGCCCTTTGGCGCCGATTTATTCAGCGGCGGCTTTCGTGGCTTACGCTCAGATGGCTTAAACCCAGATTATAAAGTGTTACCTGGCGACCAAATTACGCTACGTATTTGGGGCGCGGTAGAAGTTGACCGTGTGCTGCCGGTAGACGCGCAGGGCAATATTTTTATTCCCGCTGTAGGGCCGGTTAAAGTGATGGGCACCAGCCACCAGCAGCTTGATAATCTGGTGCGTAATGCAGTGCGTCAGGTTTATCCAGACAACGTACAGGTATATACCAACTTACAAGGTGTGCAACCTATAGCGGTATTTGTTACTGGCTATGTGCGCTTGCCAGGCCGTTATGCTGGTGTGCCCGCTGATTCTGCCTTATTTTTCCTTGATCAGGCCGGTGGTATCGACAATACGCTAGGCAGCTACCGTCAAATTAAACATATTCGTGATGGCGAGATTGTACAAACCCTCGATTTATACCAGTTTCTGTTGCACGGACAATTGGCCCATTCACAATTTAAAAATGGCGATACCTTATTGGTAGAACAGCGTGGCGACGTAGTGCAGGTAAGCGGTGATGTAGCCCGCAGTTATCAGTACGAGTTAATTGCCACTGAAACAGCTACCGACTTAGTGAACCGGGTGCAGTTAAAACCAGGTGTAACCCATGTGCTGCATCGTGGTATTAATGCAACAACCCCGTATTCAGATTACCTGCAACTGCAAAACTTTGCCGCTGTAAGTCTTGCCAATGGTGACGAGCTGGTATTTAGCGTTGACCAGCAAATTAGCAACATAGTGGTGCAGGTAGAAGGCAGCTTTTTAGGCCAGTCGCGCTTTATTGTGCCGCGCCATGCCAGCTTACAACAAGTACTTAACAATATTGCTATTGACCCGGCTATTGCCGACATTAGCAATATTTCGTTACGCCGGGTCAGCATTGCTGAACGGCAACGTGCATCCTTATTAGAGTCGTTACGCCGCTTGGAAACCACTTATTTAGGTGCACCATCGTCTACCGTGGAAGAGTCAGCTATTCGGGTGCGTGAAGCCGAGCTTATTAGCCAATTTGTACAAAAAGCGCGTCAGGTGCAGCCTAATGGCCGCTTAGTAGTCGCCGACGATAACGGCGTGGCCGATATTCGTATGCAAGATGGTGATGTTATCACCATACCTGAGCTTAGTGACGCCGTGCTGGTAAGCGGCGAGGTATTTGTGCCGCAGTCAGTGGTGTTTAATGCCAATAAGTCACTCAGTGATTACATTGCGGCAGCAGGCGGTTATAGCCAACATGCTGATAAAGGCCGAATTTTAGTAGTGCGGCCCAATGGTGAAATTCGCCTGGCCGATGATGTAGAAATTCGCTCTGGTGATGAAATTCTTATTTTGCCTAAAGTCAGCAGCAAAAATCTGGAGCTTGCCTCGTCTATCAGTCAGATCCTGTATCAGATTGCGGTGGCAACCAAAGTTGCACTGGATCTATAACAGCGATGACCATAGAGGTTAACCGCAGTTCGTGGCAGGTTACGCTTGATGTGTGGCGTGCCATGTTCTTACGCGAAATTGTCTCACGTATCTCTGCCGACCGGCTTGGCTGGGTGTGGCTATTAATTGAACCTGTGCTGCACATTGTGTTGTTTGTTGCCATACGCCAATTAATGGGCCGGGTACGCTTTATTCCGGGCGCCGAGTTTGTACCCTGGTTTGTGGTGGGCATGATGGGCTTTTTCTTGTTTCGCCAGGCAATTACCCGCTCTATGGGTGCTATCAATGGTAATAAAGCCTTATTTGCTTATAGACAGGTACAACCGCTGGACGCCGTCTTAGTACGCTGTTTTATAGAAGGCATATTAAAAACCTTAGTGTTGATGTTAATCGTAGGTGGTGCCACTTTATTAGAGCACCATATCCTACCGCACGATTTACTCGGCGTTATTTTAATCTGGGGCTTTATTTGGCTGTTGGGCACATCAATAGGCATAGTGCTTTCTGTGTTAAATACCATCTTGCCTGAAACTGAAAAAATAGTTGGTCTTATTATGCTGCCGCTGTATTTCTTGTCTGGCGTAATGATGCCGCTACAGTTTTTACCGCACGCACTGCATCCTTATTTACTACTTAACCCCATTACGCACGGTATTGAGTCGTTGCGGCATCAGTTTTTTGAACACTACCAAACCATTGCTGGCATAGACCTGATGTACATGGGGCAGTGGACCTTGTGCTGCTTTTTTCTAGGCTTGTTACTGCACTTGCGTTATCGCATCAGGTTAATTGCAAAATGATCGAAGTAGCCAATATATATAAACGCTACCATGGTTTGCACGGTGGCGACTGGGTGTTAAAAGATGTCAGTTTTAGCATACCACCCGCAACCAGTGTGGGCGTGCTTGGCCGTAATGGTGCCGGTAAATCAACCCTATTAAGAATGCTGGCCGGCATGGACAGCCCTGACAAAGGCACTATACAGCGTAACTGCCGTGTGTCCTGGCCTATTGGTTTGGGTGGCGGTTTTCAAAGCAATATGACCGGCCGGCAAAACGTTAAGTTTGTTGCCCGGGTTAACGGTGGCGAATCTGATATGGAGCGCATTATTGCCTTCGTACAAGATTTTGCCGAAATTGGCCGGGCCTTTGACCAGCCGCTGGCAACCTATTCCAGTGGCATGAAAAGCCGCTTAGCATTTGGCTTGTCACTGGCATTTGAGTTTGATGTGTATTTGTCAGATGAAGCCACCAGTGTTGGCGACGCCGCCTTTAGGGATAAAGCCACTGAAGCGTTTCGTAGCCGCATGGGTAAAAGCAGCATCGTGATGGTGTCACACAGCACCGGAATATTACAGGATCTATGTCAGGCGGGTTTATGGCTACACCAGGGCAAGGCATATTGGTTTGACGCATTAGACGATGCCATAACGGCGTATCACAAGAGTATTGGTAAATGAAACAACAACTAAAAGCAAAAGCACATTGGTTAGTTGCGGCAGCAGCTTGCGTTCTGGCGGTATTTTATTGGGGCGCTCTGGCTACCGACCGTTATATTTCTGAAGCCAATATCGTGTTGGAATCGCCTGAGCTAGCACCAAGCTCATTTAATTTCTCCTCATTATTGTCGGGTACCGGTGGTTCAGCGGATCTGTTGTTGTTAAAAGATCACTTGCTGTCAGTAGATATGCTGAAAAATCTGGAAGCAAAATTACAATTACGCCAGCATTACAGCCAGCCAAGTATCGACTGGTTAAGCCGTTTAGACAGCGATGCACCCATTGAGCACTTTCACGACTATTATAAAAAGCGTATTTATGTCGCCTTCGACGATTACGCTGGCTTACTCCGTATTCGCGTTGCTGCATTTTCACCCGAGATGGCAAAAGCCATTGCCGATGCGTTGTTAGAGCAGGGCGAAGCGCATATGAACGACATGGGGCGTCGTTTAGCCGAAGAGCAAGTGCGGTTTATTGAAGGCCAGGTGAGCATTTTAAACCAGCGCTTAATGCAAGCGCGCGAAGAGCTGTTATCGTATCAAAACCAGTATGGCTTAGTGTCGCCAACGGCGGCAGTACAAAGTATTGCCACCATAGTGGCACAACTTGAAGGGCAGTTAGCCTTAACTGAAGCGCAGCGTAAAGCTGCTCTGAGTTATCAAAGTTCGGCCTCACCAGAATTAAAACGGCTTAACGCCGAAATTTCGGCATTAAAACAACAAATAATATTAGAACAAAACCGCTTAGCCGCAGACGACGGTCAGGCGCTAAACCGCGTGTCAGCTGAGTACGAAACCATATCACTACGGGCTAAATTTGCCCTAGAGCTATATTCAAACACCTTAATTGCGCTGGAGAACACCCGTATCGAAGCCTCGCGCAAATTAAAACAGGTGTCGGTGCTGCAATACCCCACCACGCCAGAATACGCGGTTGAGCCAAAAAGGTTAAAAAACAGCATTGTATTTATTGTTATGACGCTGTTATTTGCCGGTATTGTTCATCTGTTGCTGTTAATCATCAGAGATCACCGTGACTAAGCAGCACACCGCTGCGGGTGAAACGCCTTTTTTCACCAGCTTACCGTCAACCGTATTACAGTGTTTAACGGCAACTGGTGTTTTGCCTGTGCTAAAGCACAGGCTTACCCCTGCGTTACGGACTGAACTGTACCACCCCATCAATAACCAGCATCACCAGCAAGCTCGCGAGCTAATAACGCAATGGCAACAGCAAAACTTGTCCGCCATGCCGGGGCACCCTGCATCCTGGCCACAGCATGACGATAACGAGCGATTTTCATTAATATTGCTGCATCAGCAAAGTGAGCGTGAGCTGCATCAGCTTATTGTGCTGGCAATAGGCACTGGTGCAGGGGATTGGGATGACGGTAGTGACAAATTTAGCCAACAACTGGTGGTTTACAGCGCTAAACCATTAAGCAAGCTGGCGCAGTATCGGGTTAAGCGTAAATGGCCGTTGTTACAATTGCACTTTGTGTTTAGTGGCCACCCTGGCTACTTATTACGTCAGGCTGATAATATTGTCAGCGATGGAGGCTGGTTTACCCTTGAAGCCATTCTTGCCGGGCGTAATGTACAGCAAAGCCACGGCTCGGTGTTTACCGCGCTTTGCAACAGTAGCGGCGACGAACGTCAGGCCCTGTTAGAGCGTTTAGTGCACCAATTATGGCAAGTACATGCTGATATTCTGTTACCCGAAACGGCAAGTGCTGCAGTAAATGGCAAGCCGGCTGTTGCGGCAACTATAGCAGAGTTATTCAATTGGTTAGCATTGCAACAACAGCAACTTAGCCGGCTTCCGCCCACCTTTTATGTACACCGTATGGCACGTTTGTGGCGCCCGGTGTTACGGCGCTTTGCGCCTTACAGCAAAGTTCATTTTGTTCGCCACGCCCGGCAAATTCCTGCAGGCAGCCATGTGTTGTTATGGGGGCGGCGCGAGCTGGATAGCCCAGCTCCGGCAGATCTAAACATTATTCGTATTGAAGACGGTTTTATTCGCTCCGTTGGCCTGGGCGCACAGTTTGTCACACCGGTATCCTGGGTGTTTGATCATCAGGGCATTTATTTTGACAGCACGGCCGAAAGTGAATTAGAGCAGCTGTGTAATCAGGCTACGTTCAGCGACACCTTGCTAAAACGTGCAGAAGCCTTGCAGCACGCTATCGTCGCGGCAAATATTACCAAATATAATACCGGCCAGGGTAGTTGGCAGCGGCCGGCGGGTAGGCGGGTAGTGTTAGTGCCGGGGCAGGTTGAGTCTGATGCATCAATTCGCTTTGGTGCGGCAGATATCCGGCATAATTTGGCACTGCTTAAAGCCGTGCGGGCTAACTGCCCAGATGCTTATCTGTTGTACAAGCCGCACCCGGACGTCGTGGTTAAAGCGCGGGCGCAAGGTGATGGTGAGCAATTAGCCGGGCAATATTGCGACGAAATAATAAGTAATGTGGGTATGGCGCAGTTACTTAGCCAGGTAGATGAAGTACATGTGCTTACCTCATTAACCGGGTTTGAGGCGTTATTACGCGGTATACCAGTGTATTGTTATGGTCGGCCATTTTATGCGGGCTGGGGCTTAACGCAAGATCAGGTATCGCAACTGCGGCGAGAACGTACGCTTACCCTGGCGCAATTAGTTGCCGCGGCACTGATCTTATATCCGGTGTATATCTCTACGCTAACGGGCTGTTATACTTCACCGGAAAATATTTTGAACGAGTTAGCATTATTGCGTACTAAGCGGCAATTCAGCCTGGCTGACTTAAAACGGCGCATAATGCGTACCGCAGTAAATCTGTTGGTTAAACCCACTTAAGCGAAGGACAAAGCTTGCAACATATTGCGCTGGTTGGCACAACCGCAGATGCGAAACTGGGTTTTCGCGCAGAACTGATAAAAGACCTTGTGGCCCAGGGGCATATTGTTTATGCCTTTGCCGGCGACTACACCGACAAAACCCGCAGTGCAATTACCGCGCTGGGGGCTATTGCCGTGCCATATCATATCAGCCGTTTTGGCATGAACCCGCTGCAAGACATTTACACGTTAGTGCAGTTGATTTGGCTATTTAAAAAATACCGCATCGATTTAAGTTTCTGTTACTTTGCCAAGCCGGTTATTTTTGGCACCATCGCAGCCAGGTTAGCAGGCGTGCCACGCCGGGTTGCTAAAATTGAAGGCCTGGGCCGTATTTTTACTATACCGGCCACCGGTGATACCCGCCGCGCCAAACTGCTGCGTTGGGTACAAACCCAGCTGTATCGTATTGCCTTGCCGTGTTGTGAAACCGTATTTGTACTTAACCCCGACGATGAGCAAGACCTTATCCGCAACAATAATATCAAGGTTAAACGCTGCATTAATTTGGGAGGTATTGGTATTAATTTATCGGATTACCAGCCATTTACGCCAAAGGGTAGCATTCGGTTCATTTTTGTTGGGCGGTTATTACCAGAAAAAGGCATTGGCTATTTTATTGAAGCGGCAAAGATCCTGCGCCAACAAGGTGCTGCGGCTGAGTTTGTCGTTTTGGGTGAGCCTGACAACGCCCCCGGCGCGATTAATCGCTCGCAGTTACAACACTTGGTAGAGCAGGGCACTATTTTTTATCCGGGCCGGGTGCTTAATGTGGCGGAATACCTTAAGCAGTCGCATGTGTTTGTGTTGCCGTCATACTATCGCGAAGGCGTGCCACGCAGCACCCAGGAAGCCATGGCAGCAGGTCTGGCGGTTATTACCACTAACGTGCCAGGGTGTCGCGAAACCGTAATAGACAATGAAAACGGTTTATTAGTACCCCCGCACGACGTTGACGCGCTGGTTGCCGCCATGCAAAAACTGGTGACTTTCCCGGCATTAACTGAACAAATGGGCCGGCGAAGCCGCGCGCTTGCCGAGCAAAAATACGACGTACGAAAAATAAACGCTATTGTTATTAACGCTTTAGCACCAGAGGATCCCAACAAGGCATGAGTAAAACGTTTTTAGTAACTGGCGGCGCGGGTTTTATTGGCTCGGCAGTAGTGCGCCATCTTATTCATCACACCCCGCATCAGGTAATCAATGTCGATAAGCTAACCTATGCCGGTAATCTAAATTCGTTAAGCGATGTTGCCAATTCTGCCCGTTATAGCTTTATACAGGCCGATATTTGCGATGCCAAAGCCATGGCGCAAGTGTTAGCGCAGTATCAGCCCGACATCGTCATGCACCTGGCAGCCGAGAGCCATGTCGACCGTTCTATTGACGGCCCGGGCGATTTTATTCACACCAATATTGTCGGTACCTATACCTTGTTAGAGGCTGCTCGCGCGTATTGGAGCGGTTTAACCGGCGAAAAAAAAGCCGCCTTTAGGTTTCACCATATCTCTACCGACGAAGTATATGGCGATTTACACGGCACAGATGACTTATTCACCGAAACCACGCCTTACGCGCCTAGTAGCCCGTATTCGGCCAGTAAAGCCGGTTCAGACCATTTAGTGCGGGCCTGGCTGCGCACCTTTGGTTTACCAACCGTTGTCACTAATTGCTCTAATAATTATGGCCCGTATCATTTCCCGGAAAAACTGATTCCACTAATGATATTAAATGCCTTAGCCGGCAAGCCGTTACCGGTATATGGCGATGGCAAACAAATACGTGACTGGTTATACGTAGAAGACCATGCCCGCGCGCTGGTTAAAGTGGCTACGGAGGGTAACGTAGGCGAAACTTACAATATTGGCGGGCACAACGAAAAACAAAACATTGAGGTGGTGCAAACTTTGTGTGCACTACTGGAAGAGCTTGCGCCCAACAAGCCAGATGGCGTAACGCATTATAAAGACCTGATTACGTATATTACCGACCGCCCCGGGCACGATGTGCGCTACGCCATTGATGCCAGCAAAATAGCGCGCGAGCTGGGTTGGACACCAGAAGAAAACTTTGAGTCTGGCTTGCGTAAAACAGTGCAATGGTATTTAGCTAACCCAAGTTGGTGGCAAGCAATTTTAGACGGTAGCTATCAACAGGGGCAGGGCAGCTAAATGCGCAACATTGTATTACTTGCACCTAACGGCCAGGTAGGCTTTGAACTGGCTCACAGTTTGGTAGGGTTAGGGCAGTTGCATTGCCTTAGCCGGGCTGATGTCGATTTTAGCCAAATAGCGCAGTTAATAGACAAAATTGAGCAATATAAGCCGGACATTATAGTCAATGCGGCAGCCTGGACTGCGGTAGATAAAGCTGAAACTGAACCTGCAGCAGCTTACCTGCTTAACGCTACCTTGCCGGAGGCGCTTGCTGAATTGGCGCAGCGGTTAGATGCGTGGTTGGTGCATTATTCAACGGACTATGTTTATTCTGGTTCTGGGGATATTCCTTGGCAAGAACAGGATACGGCGCTGCCATTATCGATTTACGGCCAGTCTAAGCTGGCGGGTGATGAAGCAATACAGCGATATTGTGAGAAGTACCTTATCTTTCGTACCAGTTGGGTGTATGCCGCGCGCGGTAACAACTTTATGCTGACGATGCTGCAATTAGCCCAACGTTTGCAAAGCCTGCAAGTCGTTGCTGACCAGTTTGGCGCACCTACATCAGCAGCGCTTATTGCAAAGAGCACCGTACACGCTTTAACTAAAGTGTTAGACACAAAGCAAGCAACGGCACAGCGGCATGCACTTAGTGGTATTTATCACTTGGCAACTCAGGGGACGACGAGCTGGTTTGATTTTGCTCAAGCTATCTTTGCGTTAGCGCAAAAGCATGGTTTGCAATTAACGTTGGCGCCGAATGCCGTTACGCCTATAGCAACAGCCCAATATAAGACTGCAGCGGTACGGCCGCAGAATTCCAGATTAAATTTGCACAAAACTGAACAGGTATTTGGGCTGACATTCCCTGATTGGCAAAGTGAACTGGAACGGACATATTGTCATTGGGATCAAACCAGGAAAAGCCGATGACTGAGTTTAATTTGGCCGTGGATATTTGCCCGCATTCTACAATAGGTCCTAATACTGAGTGCTTTCGTGGTAGCCGGGTCGTACGTTCAACACTTGCCGGTAACAATGTAGTGGGTGATTTTAGTCGTGTTTATGACTCAATGCTGCAAGAGAAAGTTAGAATAGACCGCAATAGTTTAATTTATCATAGCCATGTCGGGCGTCTAACATATACCGGCATGAACACAGTGGTAATGCATGCCCAGATTGGGCAGTTTTGTGCGATATCTTGGGGCGTGACGGTGGGCCCTGGTGAGCACGATTATCACAGAGTTACATCACATGATTTTCTTTATAACCCAACATATCAATTAACCGAAAACACCACTGCTGCCCCTTACGACAGGTATAGTCGACCTTGTATTTTAGGCAATGATGTATGGCTGGGCGCAAATGTAACGGTGCTTCGTGGCTGTACAATTGGTGATGGTGCCGTGATTGGCGCAAACGCTACCGTCACATCAGATATACCGCCTTACGCCATAGCGGTTGGTAGTCCGGCTCGGGTTATTCGCTACCGGTTTGATGCCGATACCGTCTGTCGGCTACAGGCATTAAGATGGTGGGACTTACCGCTTGATACCATTGCCAAGCATATCGCCGTGTTTCAAAGTGATGATATACAGCAGGTAATAACAACGTTGGAGCAGTTATAATGCATATTTTATTAACGTCGATTGGACGGCGAAGCTATCTGGTCCGTTATTTCCGACAGACCTTCAATCCAAAGCGTCATATTCACGTGAGTAACTCCGAACCCAGCCATGCTTTTACGCTGGCTGATGGCCATTTTATTGCACCACTTATATACGATACAGGCTATATAGATGCGGTACTGCATTACTGTAAAAAGCATGCAATCACTTACGTTTTATCCGTATTTGATATTGACCTGTTAGTTTTGGCGCAGCATCAACAACGTTTTACCGATGCCGGAATTACATTGATTCTTGCACCTGAAGACAGTGTTGAACGTTGTAACGATAAATGGGAAACACATCAGTTATTGTTATCGCTTGGCATTGGCTCACCTAATACCGTACTAAATCTGGACCAGGCGAAACAGGCTATCAACGATGGGAGCTTGCAATTTCCGTTGGTAGTGAAGCCACGTTGGGGCATGGCATCTATAGGCGTGTATTTTGCGGACAACCTGGCGGAGCTGGAAGTGTTCTATGCCAAATGTCAGCAAGATATCGAGAAATCACACCTCAAATATGAGAGTGAGCGAACAAAAGATGCTGCCATTATTATTCAGCAGAAACTGGCAGGCCAGGAACACGGGCTGGATGTGGTAAATAGTTTAAACCAGAGCTACATTGGTTGTGCTGCAAAACAAAAAGTCTCAATGCGTGCCGGTGAAACCGATGTTGGCCTAACAAAAAGTGCCCAACCTTTTGAAGAGATTGCAAAGCGCTTGTCTGGTGCAATAAAGCATAAAGGTATTTTATCTGTCGACTGCTTTGTCTGCGAAGATGGCTTATACGTAACCGAATTAAATTGCCGTATATCTGGGCACTATCCTGTTACGCATATGGCCGGTTTCGACTACACAAAAATACTGCAGCAAGACATAGAGACATCTGACAACACAGCATTAAAAGTCAGTTACACCGAAGGACTTTATGTTGGTAAAGAGCTTGTCCCGGTGCTACTGGGCAACCCTTGATTGCCATTAGGCAGCGCTAACAGTAAACTATCGCGTTTTATCGTCGCCAGCTAACAGGCGCAACACGCAGGCATAGCAGGAACAATATGGCTCAAAAAGGTATAGTATTGGCAGGTGGCGCAGGTAGCCGGTTACATCCCATCACGTTGGGTGTGTCTAAGCAATTGCTGCCAATCTATGACAAGCCAATGATTTACTACCCAATTTCCGTATTAATGCTATCTGGCATCCGGCAAATATTGATCATCAGTACGCCTGAAGATCTACCCTCATTTAAAAAGCTGTTAGGTACAGGTAGTCAGTTTGGTGTGCAATTTGAATACGCAGTGCAACCTTCACCAGATGGCTTAGCTCAGGCGTTTATTATTGGCGAGCAATTTATTGGCAATGACCGTGTTTGCTTAGTATTAGGTGACAACATATTTCATGGTCAGCATTTCACCGGGCAGTTACTAAAAGCCGCGCAGCAAGCGCAGGGCGCCACGGTGTTTGGCTATATGGTAAAAGACCCCGAGCGTTTTGGTGTGGTTGAATTTGACAGTGCCGGTAAAGCCTTGTCGATTGAAGAAAAACCCAAACAGCCAAAATCTAACTATGCGGTAACCGGCTTATATTTTTATGACAACGACGTGGTTGAAATTGCTAAGGCCGTTAAGCCTTCAGCGCGTGGCGAATTAGAAATTACCTGTGTTAATAATGCTTATCTGCAGCAGGGTAAGTTACAGGTAGAAAAACTAGGCCGTGGTTTTGCGTGGCTTGACACGGGTACTCACGACTCGTTATTGGAAGCTTCACAATACGTGCAAACCATAGAGCACCGCCAAGGCCTTAAAATTGCTTGTTTAGAAGAAATTGCCTGGCGCAATGGCTGGATAAACGACAAAGACATGTTACGTATAGCCCGGACATTAAGCAAAACCGGTTATGGCCACTATTTACGCCGCCTGCTGGATGGCGGCTTTTAACGGAGCAGTAAAGTGCAGGTAACTAAGACATCCCTGGCCGACGTGCTGCTGTTAACGCCCAAAGTGTATGGCGATGAACGCGGACATTTTTTTGAAAGCTTTAACCAGCAAAGTTTTAACCAGCTAATTGGTGACGTTAATTTTGTGCAAGACAACCAGTCACGCTCGGCAAAGGGTGTACTGCGTGGCTTGCATTATCAAATACAGCAACCGCAAGGCAAGTTAGTTAGGGTATTGCAGGGCGAAATATTCGACGTAGCGGTAGATTTACGCCGTAGCTCACCTCAGTTTGGCCAGTGGACAGGTGCAACACTGTCGGCAAATAATCAGCAGCAAATGTGGGTTCCACCGGGCTTTGCGCATGGTTTTTTAGTGTTGTCAGACACCGCCGACGTGTTATATAAAACCACTGACTACTATGCGCCACAGTTTGAACGGGCCATTCGCTGGGACGACGCAGCGCTTGGTATCGTCTGGCCAAACGTAGAGCGGGTGATTTTGTCAGAAAAAGATCAGCAATCAGTCGCGTTTTCTAACGCAGAATATTATGGCTAACGAGCAAAAAACTAACCCGAAACTTTGGGCTAAAAGCAAAGAGAGTTTATGACAGACATTTTTTTTCTTGGTTGTGACACCAGCTGGCAGCTGTTGCAACTAGCAGTATCACCACAGCTAACCGACGACAGTCGCTTAACAACAATGCCGTACACTGCTCTTGATAACAGCTTGGCGGCGGGTACGCAGGTAACTGTGTTTTATAGTTTACCGCAGGTCGTTGTAGCCGGGCAGTTAGCTAATTTATCGGTGACTGACGCCTTAAACGCCTGGCAACAAAGCACTCAGGCATTGCTACAAACCCAGCGCAAACATCGTCGCCAACTCAAACTTATTTGTTTAGATGACGCGTTGCAAAACGGCTTAATACAAGCATACAGCGCTAATATCGATAGCGTGCTATCAGGTATGCCTAAGCCTGGAGCACCGTCTTTGCTGGCACTCATGGCCAAAGAGGCCATTCAGCAAACGGCTGAATTAAGCCAATTAGCCGATCTGCTGCATGCCAGTAGCCTGCCCACGCAATCCAGTGCTAGTAACGCAGAAAGCTATGCAGAAAGCTGTGTAGAGCATTGGTTTAGCGAATACCGTGCATTACAACAAAGCCAGCTGCGCATACCACAGCTAGAACAACAGCTGCAGGAATTTAGGCTGCAACTGGAATTAGTGCAGCAAGAACTGGAAGTGGTGTTTGCAGAAAAACAGCAAATGCAGCTTAAATTAACCCCATTACAGCGCGAGTTAGAGCAACAAACCGCTGCACTGACTAAGGCTAATGCTGACAATCAGCAACTGGCAGCAAGCCTGACTGCGTCGCAACAACAAGCCGACAACACTAAGCAAGAAAACGAATTACTGCTGTTACAACTGCTGCAAGTGCAAGAAGAGCTGGAAAAATATTACCTGCAGTATAAGCAGCAACAAACTGTGTTGCAAAAAGCAGATGCTGATTTAGCTAAACAGAAACAACAGCTGGAACAAAACAGCAAGCAGCATCAGCAGCAGTTGGAACAAAGCATCAAGCAGCATCAACAACAGCTGGAACAACTAAATAAACAATATCAACAGCAGCAAACCGAGCAAACTAAAAGCTATCAGCAGTTACAACAGCGCAGCAATCAGGCAGAGCAGCAACATGCCGACGCCTTACGCCAGGCCACTGCACGCCACAACAGCCTTAATGTACTGCAAAAACAAGCCGAACGAGAGCTGGTAAAAGCACAGGCCGAAATTGAAAAACTGCAACGCCAGTTAGCCGGTGCCAGTTTAAGCGGCCATCAGGCCATGGCAGAGTTAAAAACTGTTAAAAGCTCTACCATGTGGAAAGCCATGGCACCGGTGCGTAAATTAAGCAGTTCGGCTAAGAAAAAGCAGCTGCAATTACAAAAAGACATCAGCCTTATTAGAAGTTGCGCTTTGTTTAACCAAGACTGGTATTTACAAAGTTACCCAGACGTAGAGCAGTCGGGTGCCGATGCCATAGAGCACTACCTAAAATACGGTGCCAAAGAAGGCCGGACCCCGGGGCCAGATTTTGACGGCAACTGGTACCTAAGCCATTATCCCGATGTAGGCAGCAGTGGTATTAATCCGCTTATTCATTATATTAAGTTTGGCCAAATAGAAGGCCGGCAAACATCGCCTAAGCTATTACAGCTAAAACAAAAGCCTTAAAGGATGTTAACTCCCATGCAGTGGTCTTCAATACCTTCAGTAAAACAGCTTATTGCCATCGGTGCCGGCACCGGTGACGTATTGTCTCAGTGTCTAACTATACCGGCAGATTCGGTTACTGTTTTTGAGGCTGACGCCACATTGGCGCAGCAGCTTGCTAAGCAGTTTGCTGGTAATAAAGCGCTAAACGTAAAAGCGCACGCGGTATCAGATCAGGCAGGTACGGCGGTTATGTCATGCTTTAACCTGGCACAGTGCAATGCCTTAGCCCCGGCCACGGCGCTTCTAGCCGAGCTATTTCCCGGCCTTAAAGCTTTGCCGGAAAAAGAAGTGCAAACGCTGGCGTTAGCTAACGAGTTAAATGCCAGTAAACTGCATGGTCAGCAAAATATGTTGTTATTAGAGCTGCCAGCACAGAATTTGGCCTTGCTCACCCATCTGGCCGAGACCGATATACTGCAACATTTTAGCCATTTAGTGGTACAGCATAGCGAACAGCCGTTATACAAGTCGGCAGCGCCGCTTAACGAGTTAACGCAATACCTGGCAGCTAATGGCTTTGAACTTAGTGAAACCGACAATTCTGATGCCGACTTCCCATTACTGCGGTTTTACCGTGATGCGCAAGCGCAGCAACTAAAGCAGGCTAATCAGCGCATTGCCGAGCTTACCACCCAGCTTGAAACGGAGCAGCAACAGCGACAGCAAGCCAAACAGCAGCATGATGAAGCACTTAATGCACAGTCTACTACCCAAGCTGAGATAACAAAGCAGCTTGATGCGGCGAAGCAACAGTTAGACGCAGCAAAGCAGCAAGCGGAGCAGCAAAAGGCCGAACTGGCTAAGCAGTTTGAAGCAGCCAAGCAGCAATTCGCTACAGAGCAGCAGCAAAGCGAGCAAGCTAAAGCTGAGCTGAAAAAACAGTTTGACGCTGGTAAACAACAACTGGACTCTGTTAAACAGCAAGCCTCAGCAGATAAGCAGCAGGCTGAGCAAGATAAGACTGAATTGGCTAAACAGTTTGAAGCCGCAAAGCAGCAATTAGCTAAAGAGCAGCGACAAAGCGAGCAGGCTAAAGCAGAGCTGGTTAAACAGTTAGAGGCAGCTAAACAACAGGCTGAGCAGGCTAAAGTTGAACTAGCTAAGCAGCTACAAGCAGCACAGCAGCAAGTCACGGCATTGAATAACACACAGACCGCACTAAACACTAAAATCGCTGATAGCGATAGTCAGTCAAAGCAATTGAACACTGCAAAGGCAGAGTTAGAACAAGAGCTAAAACGAACAAGTCAGAGTTTAAAGCAAGAATCAGAGTTAAACCAAAAACATAAATCCTGGGCAGAGACACTTAAAACGCAAAACGAGCAGCTTAATAAAGAGCTAAAAGAGCAGCAACGTAGCTCGCAGTTAAGTGTTAAATTGTTGGCAAAAGTAGAAGCAGATGCATCAGAGCTTCGTGGACGCTATGCCCAGTTATTAAAAACAGAACAAGAACTGCGCAGTCTAATAGGCGAGCTCTATATTAAGTTGTCTGCGGCCAGTAAGTTTTATAATCAGCTAGAACAAGAACATCCCGAACTTTTAGAAGTAAAGCCAGCACGATGAGTAAACAGCAAGATACTATGCCTAACTTAAGTGAGCTGCAGCTGCAATTGCAGCAGGCCTTGGCGTTAATTGAAAATAACAATATCAATAAGCCAGATGTTGCATTAACCGACCTTCGTAGTTTTCATCACACGGAAAGCCTTTTACAGCGTTGTGAGCAGGTTGTACAAGCTAGTCAGCCACAAAAGCCAATATTACGAATTATTCATCATTTTGCCTGCAGTGGCGGCACGCTAATCTCTAAATGTATTGCGGCACAACCCAATGTGTTTCTATTAAGTGAATTACATCCGACTACCCGGCTTGGTTTCAATGCTAATAAGGGCACCTACACACCGAGGGATGTTATTACTCAAGCGCTTTACAGCCAGATCCCAGAAGTAGATAAACTTGCTGAGCAGCTCTTTGTAGAAAATATTATTGCTACAGAAAAGCATGTACGTGAACGTGGCGGCTATTTAGTAATACGCGCGCATACGCATGCAGATTATTGCACTACCATTGAAATACCAGAAGTTGACACTATCAGTCGTCTATTGTCGCCACACTTTGAAATTAAGAATGTAATTACTTTAAGAAACCCGATAGATTCATTTTCATCGTTACGTAAAAATGGTTGGGTTCATTTTGAGCCTGATAATTTCGATGAATACTGTAAGCGCCTTTATAATTTTCTAAAAGGTTTTGATTTTGGTGATGTATTTCGTTATGAGGATTTTGTAATAGACCCTATCCCTCATATGAAGAGGATGTGTGGCGCTTATTCTTTGCAATTGAATGATATGTTTGAGGATGTTTTTTCGCAGTTTATTGTTTCAGGCGATAGTGGGAGAAGTTCGGATTTAATAGGCGTAAGAGATAGAGTTGAATTACCTTCTAGCGATATTTGCATAATGAAACAATCATACTGGTTTAAGAAATTAGCTAAAGATTATAATTATCTAGAGGAATCGAGTTGAAGATATATATCTTTAATAAAGACTGGCAGTTTCCAGCGATAACTGAAAAGCATGCGTATGAAAAAATAGCATCACTTGGTATTAGATCAATTGATAATTGCTATATTGCATTTCCATGGGCGACACTAATTGATAAAATGAAAAATGGTAAGGATTGTAAAGAGCTTATTGATTTTCTTTCTTATATCGAAACTGAAATATCTAAATATAATTACAAAAGAGTAATCACTGTTTGTCAGCATATAAGAATGATAGAGTTTTCTGGCTATTTAAATCTAGCAAAAATTACTGATGTATTTTGGTCTCATAAGATAAAAGGTCAGGATTGTATTGACAGTATTGACATTTATCCATTCCCTTTGTTTCCAACAAATATAAGTGAGAATGAAGTCGTTAAAGATATTTTGTTTTCATTTGTCGGAGCTAGGTCTAATCAGTGGTACCTGACTAATATAAGAAATATCATTCTTGATAATATAGAAAATAAGAGAGATGTTATTATCAAAGGTCGAGATAGTTGGCACTATAACGATGTGGTTTATAAAAAACAAATAAAAGGTGAATCGCTAAAACATAGCGATATCACAGAACATGACGTAAAGTCGAAAGAATATTTAAATATACTTGAACGTTCAAAGTATGCGCTTTGTCCATCCGGTACTGGACCTAATTCGATACGGTTATGGGAATGTATTGAAATGGGGGTTTTACCTGTTGTTCTTGCCAATACTTATGAAGCTCCATCTCATCTAACTTTATTTTCAAAGTTTGCAATAATAATTGAAGAGTGCATAGATGATGTAAAGTCAATAGAAAACGAGCTCAGAAATATTAAGCATGAAGAATATGAAAATCGTATCAGTATTATGAAATCCTATAAACTACTGTATGGCCGTGATGGATTTGTTAATGATATTCTTTCTTTGATATCTGTGGATTATTGTCATTTACCTTTACCTCACTATGAAATTGAAAGTAACCCTGAATTGCTTTTGACTTGGTTGAGTACTAAAGCTCTTACTCTAGATTTTGAGCTGAGTCACTTAAAATCTATATACCTATCGGGAAGCAATCAATTAAATTTAGTTAGTTCAAGGAAGAAATCAATTTTTGAATCTATTTGTAAATTCAGAGGGATTAATTTTGATGACTAGTTTGGTTGTGAAATTGATAGGAAAGCATTCAAATAGAACTCCATTTAGTTACCCAATATATAGAAAAATATTTGAGTCAAAGGGGTTTAAGATAACGGTAGATGACTATTTAATACCAGATATAGTTGTCTTGGCTTTTCATGTTGATATTTTTG
This sequence comes from Rheinheimera baltica, assembly GCF_030731985.1. NCBI lineage: Bacteria > Pseudomonadati > Pseudomonadota > Gammaproteobacteria > Chromatiales > Chromatiaceae > Rheinheimera > Rheinheimera baltica. The sequence goes on along the minus strand of NZ_JAPJDY010000005.1, from coordinate 131,979 downwards.
AGAACAAAGACGAAATTAGACGATTACTTAATTTGAACTCTTGTTTACGAGTTCTTATTGTTTCAGAGGAGCCTTTGTGGGATTTGACATGGAATAGTGACCCATTCGTCACCAGCAGAATTTGCGAAATGTCTGGAATTCAGTATGAATACTATAATTACTATAACTCTTCAATATTTCAATCAGATTATGTTCCATATTTTATTACTACGGAAAGTAAGTATATTATAAGATATAAATTTATGATAGATCAGATCTTGTCGGCGGGAAAATCTCACGTAAAAAATAAATGGGACTTTGCCGAAAAAACATTAACGTGTTTTGTTGAAAAGAGAGTTAATGAAAAGTATGCGGTTCAATATATAGAGAAAAATGCTAGAGGATACAGTGTTCTAAGAACTAAGTGGTCTACGAATGTGGAGAATTACAAGAATGTAGAACTTCAAGGAAAAGGTTGGGGAAGAAACATTGTACGGCAAGCCTTACCAGATTGGCATGCGGATAAATTGGCTTTTTCGTCAAAAAAGACTAAGTTTCTGATGAGCATTGAAAATGTTAATGCACCTTTTTATGTAACTGAAAAAGTATACGATGCATTTGCTTCATGTTCTATTCCTTTAGTGCATTTGGAGCAATGCGAAGAGCTGAGTAGATATTTTAACTTAGAAAGTCTATTTAAGGTGCATGGAGATGATGGCCTCGATCTAATTCAGTTTATAAACAGCACTAAAATCGATTCTAGCTACTTAGATTGCTACTATACTCAGCTGATGTCACTATCTAAAACTTTTGCTGATTTTGATTGTATACAAGCTCAAAGAGAGTCAATAGTAGAAAAATTAAATAATATTATTAATGCGAGAACAAGATGAAACTAAATTTTCAGGCTAGTTCGCTAGCTCTTAAAGCAGCATTTAAAAATAAATTTAAACGTTGGGTTCCTGCTGTAGAATCCGAAAAAGGTGATACTAATAATGCTGTTGAAAGATTTTCACAACCATATTTTTTAGTGAATTGTATACCCAAGTTTAAATTAAATAAAGCTAGTAAAGTTTTTACTATAGGGTCTTGTTTTGCTCGAAATGTAGAAAGAGCTCTAGTCGAGAATGGTATTGATGTTATAGGTCAAGATTTTCAAGTGCCATCAGACATGTTGCTCGGTTCCGTTGGTGCACTATCAAATACGGTTGGGCCGCGTTCGGTACTGAATAAATATAGTACTCTATCTATCTGTGAAGAATTTGAAAGAATTTTAAATGTTAGGTCAATCGTGAATAACGGATTTATTGAGGTTTCCGATGGTTATTGGATTGACCCTCAGCTCGCATCTGTAATGAAGCCAATGGAGTTTGACAAGTTATGTGAATTTAGAACATATATTGATAACCTTTTAAAACAAATATTAGACGCGGATGTTGTATTCTTGACTCTTGGCCTTAATGAGGTCTGGTTCGACAACGAAACTAGTTCATTTTTGAATTCGAGTCCACCACCTTCCCTGTTAAAACGAAATAGTGATAGGTTTGTTTTTTCAACTCCCGGTTTTAACGATGTTTTTTCTAGTTTAGAATCTTTTATTCAGTTGGTAAGAGAAAAAAGTGTTAAAGATGTCAAATTTATTGTTACGGTTAGTCCGGTGCCTTTATCTACAACTTGGACAAGCAATGACGTTGTAGTTGCAAACACTGTTTCTAAGTCAACCTTGCGTGTATGTGCTAACCAAATTGCTGAAATGTATGATTTCGTCGATTACTTTCCATCTTATGAAATGGTTATGCATTCACCTAGAGATAACGCTTGGCAAAGTGACAGTTTGCATGTGTCAAAAAGTATGGTTGATGCCGTTATAGGAACATTTATCAATAATTTTGTGGAATAGATGGGGTTTTATGAATATTTTATTCCTAGGCTTCAGCGTTACGGCTGAAGATAATGGGTATTTTAAGTATATTGACATCCCTAATGCTAAAATTGAGAAGGTTGCCTTGGGTGGAGTTCAACCGCACCATCTTGCTTACCTTGTAGGTTCTATATTAGAAAAGAATAACTATGATATTGTAATTTTTGAAATTGCAACTGCAGGGTTTAGAAGTTTTCTTTCAGAACAAATGTACTTGTTTTCTTTGGTTTATGTGTTGAGGGTTGCGTTATCAAAAGGAATTACTCCTATACTTCTTGACATACCCAGAGCAGATCTGGACATTAAAAATGACTGGGTCTTCGCGATAAACAGTAAAGTTTCCCGTTTGTTTGATATTCTCCGGTTTAATATTTCGGATGTTGTGGATGATATATCACCCTATTTAAGAGATGGTATTCATACCAACGAGAGTGGTGCAAGATTTGTAGGTAAATATTTTTCTGATGCATTCAATAGGCTTGACTATAGGGTGAATCCAGGGTTTTTAAATCCCATTTTTAATGTTATAGACAATGTTTCATTAGATTTAATTATTCCTTTGGAGTCTGGATTAGATGTTATTGAATTTTCAAGGTCTGGTTATTCTGCTGTTTACTCAAAGTTGGAAGGTAACACTAGAAAAATTAAGATTCAACTAAGTGGTCTTTTTGGACATGGTGTTAGTTATTTGTTAGGGCCAGACACAGGGGTTTTAAAAATAAATGATGCTTCGAAAAGTATTAACGTGACTTGCAGAGATGAGTTTAGTTACTACACGAGGGCGGGTTATAATTATTTCAAAGATAGAGAACTACAGGGTGACGTTTTTATAGAGACTTTAGATATTGTTCCGAATGTTACCCTTAAAAAAGGTTTCGGGTCTAATGAACGGCCAGTAAACTATGTTGGTGGGTTGTTAGTGAGTTCGGTTTCGTACAACGAAATTGTTAGAATTTCTAAAGAATTAATTGGATTACTTTAATGAAAAAAGCTCTTATTACTGGTGTTACAGGCCAGGACGGTTCTTATTTAGCCGAGTTTCTGTTGGAGAAAGGTTACCAGGTACATGGTATTAAGCGTCGGGCATCCAGCTTTAATACCCAACGGGTTGACCATATTTATGAAGACCCGCATGTAGATAACCAGCATTTTATTTTGCACTATGGTGATTTAACTGATACGTCGAATTTGGTACGTATTATCCAGCAAGTACAACCAGACGAGATATATAACTTAGGTGCACAAAGCCATGTTGCGGTAAGCTTTGAAGCACCCGAATATACTGCTGACGTAGATGCCATGGGCACCTTGCGTATTTTAGAAGCGATTCGTATTTTGGGTTTAGAGAAAAAAACCCGTTTTTACCAGGCATCTACCTCTGAGCTTTATGGCTTAGTGCAGGAGATACCGCAAAAAGAAACTACGCCATTTTACCCGCGCTCGCCCTATGCGGTAGCCAAAATGTATGCTTACTGGATTACCGTAAATTACCGCGAAGCCTATGGTATGTATGCTTGCAACGGCATTTTATTTAACCATGAAAGCCCACGCCGTGGTGAGACCTTTGTTACCCGCAAAATTACCCGCGGTTTGGCGAATATTGCTCAAGGCTTAGAATCTTGTATTTATATGGGTAATATGGATGCACTGCGCGATTGGGGCCATGCCAAAGACTATGTGCGTATGCAATGGATGATGTTGCAGCAAGACACGCCGGACGATTTTGTTATTGCCACCGGTGTGCAATATTCAGTGCGTGAATTTATTAGCTGGTCTGCCAAAGAGCTGGGTATCACCTTGCGCTTTGAAGGCACGGGTGAAGATGAAGTGGCCATTGTTGAGGCTATAGAGGGTGACAATGCTCCGGCATTAAAAGTGGGGGATGTTATTGTTAAAGTAGACCCACGCTATTTCCGCCCGGCTGAGGTAGAAACGCTATTAGGTGACCCAAGCAAAGCCAAACAAAAACTGGGCTGGGTGCCGGAGATTACTACCCAAGAAATGTGTGCAGAAATGGTGGCTGAAGATTTAAAAGCGGCGAAACGTCATGCACTGTTAAAGCAACATGGTTATGAATTGCCTGTGTCTGTAGAATAACGCTTAACGTTCTAATACAAACGGGCGCCTGGTGCTCCTGTTTGTATGGAAAAGGCCTTTATTACCGGCTTCACCCACCAAGACGGCACGTATTTAGCTTAAAATCGTCTCTGGCTGTGTCATTTTTTAGGAGCGCTATATGCCGGATAATCGAATTCAACAGGTTTGTGTGGTGTCTTTACCTGAAGATACAGAGCGTCGTGAGCACGTAAAACGCCATTTTACAGAGATAGGCATAGATAATTTTACGTTTAGTGATGGCGTAGCTTACAACAGCCAGGCGGTAAAGCAGTTTTATCTGAGTAACCGCGTAAAAGCGCCCCCTAATTGTTTTCGGTGCAATCAACGGAGTTGCAGCTGCCCTAACAATATTCTAATTCCACAACAAGTTGCCAACTGGCTGGCTTTTAAAAAAGCCTGGGTTAAAGCCGCTATCCACGAAGGGCTTACCATGATATGCGAGGATGATGTATTGTTTTACCCCGGTGCCATGGGGTTGTTAAGCCTGGCGCTGGATAAAATAAACCTTCAAACTGAAGAACCGTTGTTGATCAGAATGGGGCATTCTGGTTTAGACACGCAAGTCTCGTTATTAGAAAAGCAAGAAGTAAACATTACCCAGGCCGTGGTTATGAGTAATGTTGCTTTCATTTTAAATCAAGCGATGGCTAGGCTTTTGCTAAGCAGGTTTGTAGCAATTGAAACTACCTCTGATATCTTCATACACAACTGGGCAGCCAAGTTTGAACGAGTGAATGCGTATACTATTGAGCCTTTGCTGGCAACTGATCTTTCTTATAATAAAGACTATGCCAAGTTTGTATCTCGTATTCATCCTAAAGGTATTGATGAGACCGATACCCAAAAAATGCAAACACATGTAAAACGAGCCAATACAGCAAAAGAGTATCAGCTGTTGCTAAATATATGGATGAATACATGACGGAAAATCATCAGCAATACATTTTTCATATAGGCTTACCCAAAACCGCCAGCAGTACATTGCAAAAGAAGCTTTTTCCGTTTGTTCCTAACGTAAATAATTTTTCGCTTTACCCTACTAATAATGTCGCTGGTAGTAATGAAATAGCAGAAGGCCTGAATAGTCTTTATTTAAAAGACAACAGAGTATTTGCGTTTTATAAAGCGTTGCATAATCAGCCAGAGGTTAGCCCGGATTCGCTTAAGGACATGTGGGAAGTGTTGCTCAATGCTCATAGCGAGCACAGCGTAAGCTTGCTGAGCCATGAAGCATTAACCTCGGCATTTTTCTCATCTATACCGGTGTACGAAAAACTCTATCGTATAAAAGCGGTTTTTCCTAATGCAAAGATCATAATCGTAATAAGAGATCAGTTAAGCTGGTTGCATTCTCAATATACTGATCATCCTTTTGATCCGATTAATTTAACTAGAGGCTCTCCTTATACGTTTGAGGAATGGGTGGTGAAGTTTTTATTGCATCCTCAATTAGTAAAAGCGAGAGCCGCATTGAACTACTATGATCTAATATGTGAATGTCAGCGGTTATTTGGCGCTAATCGATTAACGGTTATACGCTACGAATGGCTGCAAGATGCGCCTTATCGCTTTTATGAGGCGTGGGCCAACTTACTTGGCGTGACCCGCGATTTTGTGGAGAGCCGTCTATCTAATCAGGTCGAAAATCGAGGTTTGTCCCAAATCTACAATAGGCTGCGGCAGCGCCAACGGTGGCAGCAACTGGCGGGGTTTAACAGTTCACTTACTAACCGGCTGCTACTAAACAATGCGCTTAAGTTAATGCCGAAAGCTCAATATACATTATCACCACAGACCAAACAGTCAGTTTTAGACTTTTATACTGATAGTAATAACGCACTGCAAAAACTTTGGGATGGCAAAATTTGTGAAAATAGCCTTTTATCTGGAAAATAAAAATATAAAAAGCGTCGATTTGCGCGAACCTGAAAAGGGTAACCCTGGTATTGGCGGGACTGAGTTTAATTTTGTGACTTTGCCGTTGGAATTGCACCGCCGATACGACTTTTTTCAGATTAAAATATTTGCGCAGTCTACGCAATTATTACCTCAGGAGTTAAGCACAGAGCAGGCAGATAACTGTTTAATTGCAGTGGAAAAAGCGCTCGAACAAGGATTTGAGTTTTTTGTCTGGCGGCCTACGGTGCGTGAAGACGCTGCAAAGTTAGTTGAGCGTATTCAGGTTTATGCGATTAAATTTATTATCTGGGCCCACAACACGCCGCAGAATAATATTATTGAGTCCTTGGCAAATGCACCAAACGTAAGGCGCTTTATTCCAGTGGGAGAATGGCAAAAGCGAGCAATTTATCATAGCGATATTCAGCATAAGCTAACCCGGATCCACAACGGGTTTTACCCTTTTGCATATCAAGGGATTTGTAACAAAGATCCAAATCTTGTTGTTTATACTGGCTCCCTTATACCGGTAAAAGGGTTTGGACTATTGGCTCAGGCTTGGCCTCGGGTGCTTGAAAAATGCCCAAACGCAAGGTTGGTTGTTATAGGCTCGGGTCAGCTTTATAACCGTAATGCCAAGCTTGGTTTGTGGGGTGTAGCAGATGAGGCCTTTGAAAATGAAACGATTATTCCGTACTTGATTGATAAACAAGGAAATAGGTTACCCTCCGTCGACTTTAAAGGTGTTATGGGCGTGGAAAAAATTCCACTTCTTAAACAAGCGCTTTGCGGTGTAGTTAATCCCACCGGTAAAGGTGAAAACTGCCCAGGTTCTGCTATTGAATTTTTAGCCGCTGGTACTGCTGTTGTATCCGCTGCATCGGAAGGTATTCTTGATGTTGTTGATGATGGCCTTACTGGTTTGTTGGGGCAAGGTGTACAAGAGTTGGCAGATAACCTCATTTGTATGCTTAAAAACCCTGATTATGCAGCAAGCCTTGGTAATAATGGCCCTGAAATTGTTCAGCAACGCTTTGATTATGGCAAAATCTGTGATGAATGGGTTCGGGTATTTGCTGAAGAGCAAGGTTATAGATCTAATAGCGATAATTATTTTCTTCCTTTGTCTAAAAATGAGTTGCAGATTGATATTGCTATCCGAAGAGCTTGCAGTACGTTACCGATAACGCAGCAGTTCGAATTATATGCAAACGTAACTCACCTTAATCAGCGTAGATATCCTCTATCAGCTAAACAACTTAGCGATGGTTGGGAGATCATTTCAAAGGGTAGGGCCTTTCGGTTTCCATTAGGTATACCATCAGTAAAGTTATTAATGTGCTCATTTGGTTACAATGAATGGCTATATCGCAAGTACACTCTACCGGGTTTTTTAGACATTAACGGCAGTGACACTGTGCTGGATTGCGGTGCTTTTGTTGGTGGCTTTGCTTATGCGGCGGCTTTACTAGGTTGCAAAGTACTCTGTGTAGAGCCAGACACTAATAATTGTCGTTTTATTGCCGAAAATACCGCTCAATTTGATAACGTTAGTATTGAATGTGCCGGTTTGTATGATTGTGTTGGCGAAATGATCATCAATGTGGTCGATAATCCGGTTGAACATAGTATGTTAGCGCCAGATGCGGGCAACCGTTTGGAATCACGCACAGTGCCGGTATTGAGCATTGATGCCTTAGCTCAAAAACATAACATTGATAAGTTTACTTTTGCCAAAATTGAAGCAGAAGGGGTTGAATTAGAAATAGTGAAAGGCATGCAGGCGCATCTTATACAAAAGCTTGCTATTGACTGCTCGCCAGAACGCAATGGCCAAAGCCCACTGCTGGAAATACAAGCTTTACTAAGATCAAAGGGCTATCAAACCGTATCGCGAGGTTGGATTTTATTTGCCAGGAAAATAAAATAGTAGTGTTGATCGCTTTTGCTCATTTTTCACTGACCTTAGGTGTAAAGTGTTTTAAAAATTCGCCTAAAGGTCATTAATCGGAGTTTTTATTATTCAATCACAGTTCCTTGCTCAGCAGTTACATGCAAGCCTCACAGCCAATAAGCATGCCTGTGCTATCAACCAGTATCAGTCTGGCCACGTTACCGGTGTAAGTGGCACGGCTGTTGATACCGAAGCGCGTCAACTAGCTGCCGTGTTTATAGACACTCATTTAGCGCAAGCACCGGTTTTGGTGTTGTTGGATGGAGGTTTGGCGTTTTTATCTGTTTTAGTTGCCGGTATTTACGCCGGTACGACTATTGCACCTTGTCCGGTTCCTACAAAAGACCAAGACTATCAGCGTTTATCTGCTATACATAATGACACTAAGTTTAAGTGGGCGATTGTTCATACCAGTGATGAGCAAAAGATAGCAGAGCGTTTACCAAATATTGAGATTGTTACGGTTGAAAGCTTGTTGGCGAAGGCTAACGTGTTAAAGCCAGTTACTGAGTTTTTACAACCAGTGGATGATATCTCGATAATTCAGTATTCATCAGGTTCTACCGCGAGTCCTAAAGGGGTGTTGCTTACCGGGAAAATGATACTCGCTAATTTTGCGAAGATGCGCCAGAGCTGGAAACTCGGAGAGCAGCATCGTTATTTAAACTGGTTGCCGCATTATCATGATATGGGGTTGTTTGGCGGTATTCTGTATCCCATATTGGCGTGCGGTTGGATAATGATGATGGCGTCTAAGGATTTTATAAGTCGTCCATCAATCTGGTTAAAGCTTATTAGTCAGTATAGAGTAAACTTTAGTGGCGGTCCCCCTTTTGCCTATGAGCTTTGTCTGCGCTATCTGAACAGCAAGTTAAAAGCTGAACTGGATTTGAGTTGTTGGACTTCAGCTTTTTGTGGTGCTGACTATATTCCTGCAAGCCTTAAGCAACATCTAGTTGAAGGGTTGTCTGATGCTGGATTTTCAGAAAGTGCGTTTTTTGCCTGCTATGGGCTTGCTGAAACCGTATTATTCGCTGGTGGCGAAAGGTGTATTGAGGGACAAGACTCTTGTGCTTTGCCGCTGCTGATGAAGCCTAAAAGTGATAATACATTACCTTGTTACTTAGGACGGGAACACGCTGATATAGGTATTTTTTCCCTGAAAAATAATGAATCACTTGAAGACGGCCTGGAAGGTGAAATTTGCCTTACCGGGGATGCTGTGGCGCTAAACTACACTTCAGGTGAACTACCTTCATTCGAGTATCAGCAACGTCGTTGGATTAAAACGGGTGATGTGGGTATCATCCAAAATGATTTTTTAACTATAACTGGTAGATTAAAAGATATTATCAAACTAAGGGGGAAAACCCTCTATCCATTTGATTTTGCTGTGTTGGCAAATAAAATTTGCCCGCAACTTAACCCTCACGCAATTATACTTCAACTAGCGGAAGGTGGTGATGTGTTGCGTTTCTCGATTGAGACCTACCAAAACCAAAGCAATTTATCGCATAACGAAATCGCTGTGGCGCTTCAGTTAGCTTTTAATGATGCTTTTGGGGTATTTGTACGAGATATAGACTTATACAAACGTAATACCCTACCTCGAACAACAAGTGGTAAGATCCAGCGCTGGGTGAAGCGCGAGGAGTAGCATGCAGCATTCTAAACGGCCATTAATATGCTTGCATCAGGCAGCACAAAAGTGTTTAGCAAAACCTGTTATGCTGGCACCTTCACCAGTTGATTATTTAGAGAAAATACAAAATAGTGCCAACGTCGATCTAAAGCTACTTATTGCTTATTCACAGCAGATGTTGTTTTTTATGCAAGGTAGTATTCATCAAGATATAAAAGAGCGATTGCGTGAACCCCTTGGACCAGAAAACGTATCTCGGTATCAATTGATTATCGACGATGTTTGTGAAGAGGTATTGTTTACTTTGGCGCAAAAATCTGGCGTAGTCGATATTGTTTGTGACATTGAAGAGCCACTTTTTGTGGGTTTGGTTCAACGGGTATTTGGCTATGCGCCAGTTTGTGTTAGGTCGTTTTTAAGAGATGTCGATGTAAGTGTAAAAATAGTAGAGCCTGTTCAGTCAGTAAAAACGCTACTAAAAATACAAGCCGTATTGCGTAATATGATCACTTCTATTATTGAGCAGCTGAAAAACCCACGTAAATCAGGCTTAATGTATGATATTCATAGTAAGCTAATGGGCGAAAATAGGTCTTATTCGTTAGATCAAATCGCTGCAACCATAGCAATACTTCTAATTGCCTCGCGTACGAGCAGCGAGACTATTTCGCACATCGTGATTAAAAACGACTCTCTTTCGAAGCCCTTGCGGTCTAAATTTTCTGATAAAAAGTGGGTGGCAGCATATTTTCAGACGTTGGTAAGGTTTTGTGTATCTACGGAATATTTGACCAGAGTGGCATCTGCGGATGTAGTGATAGACGATATAGAGCTAAAAAAGAATGACTCTCTGTTTATTCATGTGCCATCGGTCAACCGGGATAAGTCTCACTTTCGTAATTGTGAATATGAACAGATTGCCAACTTCCCTCCAGAGCGCCATCTTGCGTTTGGGGCAGGTGTTCATCGTTGCCCTGGCTCTGAATTAGCCCGTCAACTGATTGTGACTTTTATCTCCGGTCTATTTCGGCGGTTCCCAGATGTTAGGGTTGAACAACACAGTGTAATATTTAAGTCATCTCTATTAGCTAAGAGGATCGCTTCTGCCAGTGTCTTATTGGGAGATGAGGAACAAGGAAATAAGCAGTGATAACGGATATGCGCCAGATTGACGAATTTGCAAACAACCCTAACATGGTTTTTATAACTGATTACAAGCTTGCTTTGCAAATTTTAAAAAATGAATACTTTGAGATACCGAATCTTTATCAATATCTAGAACGCTTGGAAGAGGCATCTGGTAAATCGTTTGAAATGACCCGGTGTTTTGTGAATGCTTCACCGTTTTTTCTGGAGAACTCACGGCACAAAATGCTGCGCCAGATCGCTTTGGAGTTTTTAAGCAGAAGTAATCTCAAGCAGTGGGATGCTTTTTTTTCCGAGAAAATTAAGAGCATTATTAATGATTTGCCTTTACTTGGCTCATTTGATTTAGTTGCCAATGTTGGCCTGCCAATTTTCGACAGAATAGCCCGCCCATTACTGGGGGTTTTCCCGAGTAATAAAAAAGATTTTGATCGCATAGCTACGGTGCTTCAGCGCATGGTAGAGCCAATGTTGCCGCTTAAGCAAAGGCTTCAGAGTGAATCTGATTTTAAATATCTTATAAAAATGCTAGAGGCAGCAACTACGGAGGCGGCTGGGCAAACGAATACCGGTGATCGTAAGTTGCCCACTAAATCTTTATTGGAACAAGTGCAAATTGACAAGCCTTTTGACCAGCTAACTTGCTATGCCTTTGTAACGGCAATGTATGCGGCCATGGCACCCTTAGTTCAGACCACTGTTAATATGTTGGCACTTATTTATTCTGAAAATAATGGTAAGGCGCTAACTGTTGCACAGTTTGAAGATCAGTTTGATTTCCTGTTTCATTTATCTACTGCGCCTAGATACATTCACCGTATTTCTAAGAAAAAGATATTATTAGAAGGTCTTGAGATCAATGAGGGGATGACCGTACTGATTGATATACAGCAAGCTGTAATAAAATCTGAAGTTAATAACAAAATAGCTAAGCAGTTAGATTTTGGATTTGGAACGCATTTTTGCGTAGGTGCGATGTTGTCAAAGCGGATCCTCAAAGAGCTTGTGCCCATGTTTATGGCACGTTTTACCCATCTTAATGTGTTACATAAAGTTGCAGATGACGAATTAAACATTGCTTATGCATACAAGCAAATTCTGGTTTCGCCTGTTAATGTTCCACATTAATTCTGAGTTATAAATGTAAATCATATTCATATCAAGAGGTTATTATAATTGAATCAAGCTAATCATCAGAACATTATCGACTTTATTTTGGATAATGTGGCGCAGTTATGTAAAAAACCACGCGAAGAATTATTCGCTGATACTTTACTTGCTGCTGTAGGAGTGGACTCCTTATATGCAGTATTGTTATGTGGGAAAATAGAAGATGAGTTTGAGTTAGAAATAGAACCAATAGTGATGTTTCAGTACAAAACCGCCAAACAAGTCGCCGATGCAATAGTAAGAATGAATGAAATAAAATGAGTAACTATTTTGTTGGCCTCTCTACAACTGGCCATGATCCCGCCTTTGCTATTGTTAATGATCAGGGTAAGGTTATTTTGGCAGAAGCTACCGAGCGTTTTTTGCAAGATAAAAGGGCGTGGGGAGCAATGCCTGACCAACTTAATCATATTAGCCCGGTTTTTGAGCGCATTCTTGCTGATGATCCTGCTGCACAGTTTCAAATTGCAACAAGCTGGCAGGCTGCTAAAACAGATACGATTGCTAATCCACAGGATGCTTTTATTTCTTCTCAAGTTATTGACTGGATGGCATCTTTGCAGAAGCAGCAACAAGAATATGCTGGACAAAACATCTATTATGTACTTGGGGATCGGGTCAGTGAAAGTGTATGGCGGTTTGATCATCATCTGTGCCATGCGGCAAACGCTATTTATTCTGCGCCATTCGATAATGCTGCCTGTGTTATTTTGGACGGTGAAGGCGAAGTAGGCGCAGCGTCTTTGTTTACTTGGTCTGATGGCAAAATTAAACGCATATGGCGTTCCTGGGGGCCAGGAAGTTTAGGCGCATTTTACGCATGGCTAACTGAGTTATGTGGGTTTAGTTCGGTAAAAGGTGAGGAATGGAAGGTGATGGGGCTGGCCGCGTTTGGTAAGCCTGATCAGGAATGGGTAAACAGATTATCTAACCTGCTTGAAATTGCCGATGGTCGCATTCATTGGGGCAACCGGTCATTGTTAGCCGAAACCATTCCTTTTTTTGAATCTAGCGTTTCGTTTAAAAATAAGCCTTATATGGAGGCGGCTAATTTAGCTGCCTCTGCTCAGGCTGCTTTTAGTTTGTATGCGCAGAAAATACTAGCCGATGTTTATGTGCAATCTCGCAGTGATAATCTGATTTTAGCGGGTGGTTGTGCATTAAATTCGGCTTTTAATGGAACAATTATTAAGACAACGCCTTTTAAAAAGGTACATGTACCGAGTGCGCCAGCCGATGATGGAAATGCGGTTGGTGCTGCGTTACTCGCTTGGCAAAAAGCGACTTCTGAATCGGGCCGAGATGCCGCAATACCTCATAATCAGTATGGTGTTTATTTGGGAAGTCAGCCATTTGGAGCACAAATTGATAAAATTTTTAGCAACGCAGGGGCTTATCATGCTAGATATTGTGACGGCGATGGTGCTAAGGAAGTCGCCTTATTGCTTGCCCAGGGCAAAATCATTGGTGTGATGCGCGGTGCAGCTGAGTTTGGACCCAGATCCTTGGGTAACCGCTCCATATTAGCTGATCCGCGTTCGCCCGAGATGAAAGCCAAGATCAATGCAGTGATAAAAGGGCGCGAGTCTTATCGGCCGTTTGCACCTGTGATCCCTCTTGAGAAAGTCGCCGATTGGTTTGTTGACCCTCAACCGTCACCGTATATGTCTTTTACATTAAAATGGAAGTATCCGGAGTGTGAACAAGTTCCCGCTGTTGTCCATCAGGATGGCACAGGACGATTACAAACGTTAACTACTGAAACCGCGCCTTGGTTAAAAAGTGTGACGGAGTATTTTGGTGAACTAACAGGTGTGCCTATATTACTTAATACAAGCTTTAATGTAATGGGCAAACCCATAGTACACTCAGTTAACGATGCTTTAAGTGTTTTTATGACTAGCGGCCTTGATGCTGTGCTTATTGGAACACTTCTTTTAACTAAAGAAAAATTGTAAACCGCTTTAGACAATGCTTATGGTGTCGTTTAGCACAGATTTTTTGGAGTAAGGGAGCTTAATACACTTGGCGTTATCACTACCGAATGAGTTAGAAAAGCGGGTTAATGCTAAACTGGCCGAATTTAAATTTACTGATGCACTAATTGATTTGCACACTGTTAACGCTGAGAGTGAGCCTGAGCTTATTGCGCAGAAAATTAAAATTTTGTGCTTACTTGGCGATATCGATTCAGCCCGCGTGTTATTTTACCAAACAGATATCTCGGTATGTCAAAAAATAACCATTGAAATGGTCAAAGGTCTATTAGGTAATCTGCGTTTTGATGAAGGCATTGAGCTGCTGCTTCGTTCATTAAAATCTCTACCTGACTCACTGGATTTGATGAATCTTCTGTTTAGCTTTTTCATCACGTTTAATGCGTTTGATGATCTTTTAGTGCTTCTTGATAAACGTTATTTCGATGCGAAGAAGATAGCCGCCAATTATCTGTTAAGATTGGTTGTACGGTTGCAGATTAACCAACGAACTCTGGATTCTCAGCGCGTGCTAGCGTTGTTTATGGTGCGATTACAGGGAATGCCCCCGATGCAGGTGCCTTGGTTACTGTTATCCCATGGAAACAAGCAGCAAGCAAATGCTTTATTAGCCCAACTCAGTGAGGACAGGCAACAACACCGAGAGTTATTGCAAACCCATTACTTTTATCTGAGAGCAGAACTCCCAGAGCTTTTTAATCAGCTCATTCAGCAGGTTAATAATGATGAGATTACCCCAGCCACTAATCTGCAATTTAATCGTATTTTAGACAACCAAGTAATAGTACCGCCCGTTTGGGAGAGTATAGACAACCGGATTATGTGGCGGTACTTATGGCAATATGAAGGGAAAAATTATACCTTTGACAGTTGGCTGCATCAAAAGTCAGCACTCACAGCATTGCAAAATACATTACCCCCATTTTTGTCTACTGATGATGGAGTTGCTTGTTTAATGCAACGCAAAGGCAACATCCATGAGCAGGTGCTAAGTCGGTTAAGTTTATTTAATAATAAACCGTTTGTTTTGGTAACTTCTCATAGTATTGTGCCGGGTGCAATAGCAGCATTAATGACGTTGTTGCCTGACCTTTATTATATAAAGTCTGCCGTTATTCCCGTTACTAATTTGTCTTCGGATAAAAGAGCCATAAACTTAGGCCCTCGATTTATGGGTGGTCATAACCTTTATGAACTCAGTCGAATGGATCGATTGATTAAAAAAAATAAAAAGCTACTGATATTTATGGATCAACGATCAGTTCATCCAGGAGAGGGAGCTGTTGAACACTTGCTGGCCGGCCAGACGGTTTGTTACAACAACTTTTTTGCACCCTATGTCTGGAGTAAAAAGTTGCCTTCGTTTTGGATTGATGCAAGGTATCACGAAGGGCAGTTGGTTTATGAACTGGCTGATATGCCAGATGCTGCCGAATTCGAGCATGAAACCGACTGGGAAAAATCCTGGCTGGACAACTACCATACACATATTGAAGCAGGCTTCTATGGTGGTATCGGGGTTGGGAATAACACCTTTCATCTTGCAGAGAAATTAATTCCTCAGGCATTTGCGCAGCAGTTCAGAAAAATATCAGAATGCCTGCAATCTGCTTAAATTGAATAACGCTGACGAATTACTGATAACCCAAAATATAAACAATAGAAAGAAAAGCGTATTATGAAGAAAAAAATATTTGTAGCTGGTCATCTTGGCATGGTTGGGTCCGCGATTGTTAGGCAATTACAGCCGCAAGAAAATGTTGAGCTGATTTTGCGTAGTCGTAAAACACTGGACTTGACAAATCAACATGCTGTCTCTGAATTTTTCCAATCAGAAAAGATAGATCAAGTTTATTTAGCTGCGGCTAAAGTGGGTGGTATTATTGCCAATAACACCTATCCGGCTGATTTTATATACGAAAATCTGATGATTGAAGCCAATATTATTCATGCAGCTCACCTTAATAATGTACAGAAACTGTTATTTTTAGGTTCAAGCTGTATATACCCGAAATTAGCTGCTCAGCCTATGGCAGAAAATGCACTGCTCACCGGTACTTTAGAGCCCACTAACGAGCCTTATGCGATAGCAAAAATTGCCGGTATTAAGCTGTGTGAAAGTTATAACCGCCAGTATGGCCGTGATTACCGCAGTGTTATGCCAACCAATTTATATGGCCCTAATGACAACTTTCACCCGAATAATAGCCATGTGATACCTGCCTTGTTACGCCGTTTTCATGAAGCGAAGCTTGCGGGTGCTGCTGAAGTTGTTGCCTGGGGCAGTGGCTCGCCAATGCGGGAGTTTTTGCATGTTGACGATATGGCGGCTGCCAGCATTTTTGTAATGCAATTGGATAGCGCTACCTATGAAGCGAATACCCAACCCATGTTAAGCCATATTAATGTGGGCACCGGTGTTGATTGCACGATTAAACAACTGACGGAGACGGTAGCGAAGGTAGTTGGCTTTAAGGGAAGCATTGTCTGGGATACCTCTAAGCCAGATGGCGCGCCACGCAAGTTGATGAATGTTGACCGTCTAAAGGCGCTGGGTTGGCAGTATTCTATTGAACTAGAGACAGGCTTGCGCAACGCCTATCAATGGTTTTTGGAAAACCAGGATAATTTTAGAGCATAGGTTGATGTTTTTAGATAACACTACGTTTACCACCGTATTAGCAAGTACGCCCTTGGTGTCGATAGATTTGCTGGTTGAAAATGCGCAGGGACAAATACTATTAGGCCGGCGTAACAATCGGCCGGCGCAAGGTTTTTGGTTTGTCCCAGGCGGGCGTATTTTAAAAAACGAAACCTTAGCGTCTGCTTTTGAGCGATTAACGTTAAATGAATTGGGGTTAAAATTCTCAATCGAGGATGCGACATTGCAGGGGCCATATGACCACTTCTACACGGACAGTGTTTTTGGTGATGCGCCCTCAACGCATTATGTGGCCATCGCATATCGCCTTAGGGTTTTGCACTTGGTAGACTTACCGCAAGAGCAGCATGCTGATTATCAATGGTTTAGTGTTGCAGAGCTGTTATTACACCCTGATGTGCATTCAAACACTAAAGCCTATTTTTTTTCAAAGGATGAGACATGATACTTCCTGTTATTATGGCCGGCGGCACCGGCAGCCGGCTGTGGCCATTATCGCGTGATTTAATGCCTAAGCAGTTTTTAAAACTGGACGGTAAGCAAACCATGTTGCAGGCAACCGTGCAAAGACTACGAGATGTTGATGCACTGCCACCATTAGTGATTTGCAATGAAGAGCATCGCTTTATTGCGGCTGAGCAACTTAGACAGATACAGCAGCTGGACCACAATATTATTTTAGAGCCTGCCGGGCGTAACACCGCTCCGGCCATTGCACTGGCCGCATTAACGGCAGTGAAAAAGGGCACGGATCCGCTGTTATTAGTGTTGGCGGCAGACCATGTTATAGCCGATACCACCGCCTTTACCGTTGCTGTACAGCAGGCAGCAATATTTGCAGCAGATAATAAATTAGTCACTTTTGGCATTGTGCCTACAGCGGCTGAAACGGGCTATGGCTATATCAAGCGGGGTACCGCAACGGGTAGTGCTTATGCTGTGTCGCAGTTTGTAGAAAAACCCAATTTGGTAACGGCGCAGTCTTATTTAGCCAGTGGGGAATATTACTGGAACAGTGGCATGTTTATGTTTAAAGCCAGTGTGTTTTTGGCTGAATTAAAACAGCATCGGCCTGACATCTATACCGCCTGTGAGCTAGCCATGGCGGAAGTAGACCCGGATTTAGACTTTATTCGGGTAAATAAAGAGGCTTTTATCGCCTGTCCGGACGACTCAATAGATTATGCGGTAATGGAAAAAACGGCTGATGCGGTAGTGGTGCCGCTGGACGCCGGTTGGAGTGACGTAGGTGCCTGGTCTTCTTTGTGGGACATTAGCGATAAAGACGCTAACGGCAATGTGCATCAAGGCGATGTGTTAACGGTAAATAGCAGTAACAATTACGTGTTTGCTGAAACCAGCCTGGTGGCTACTGTGGGCTTGGACAATGTTGTGGTGGTGCAAACCAAAGATGCTGTACTGGTTGCCGCGAAAGATAAAGTGCAGGACGTTAAAGCCATAGTGCAGCAACTAAAAGCGGCCGGACGAAGCGAACACAAGGTTCACCGCGAAGTTTACCGCCCTTGGGGTAAATACGATGCTATTGATAACGGCGAGCGTTATCAGGTTAAGCGTATTACGGTTAAACCTGGCGAAAAGTTGTCGATTCAAATGCATCATCATCGTGCCGAACATTGGATAGTGGTGTCGGGTACGGCAAATGTAACGGTTGCTGGCAAAGATACACTTTTAAGTGAAAATCAGTCGATTTATATCCCACTTGGGGCAGTACATGCCTTAGAAAATCCGGGTAAAATTCCACTTGAGTTGATAGAAGTGCAATCGGGTTCCTATTTAGGTGAAGACGATATAGTGCGTTTTTCTGACCGCTACGGTAGGGCTTAAAATGGCATTGAGTACGACGCAAGTTATTCAACGTAGCCATGTCGCCTTTGGCACCAGTGGGGTTAGGGGCTTGGTTACTGATCTCACCGATGACGTTTGTGCGGCCTTTGCTGTTAATTTTATCAAGGTTATGCAGCAAAACTTCACTGTTGACCGGGTTGCTGTGGCGATAGATAACCGCCCGAGTAGCCCACAAATGGCGGCCGCAGTGGCGGGTGTACTCAAGGCTATTGGCATTCAAGTTGATTTTTATGGGGTATTACCTACACCTGCACTGGCGTATCAGGCTATGCAGGATATGGTACCGGCAATAATGATTACCGGCAGCCATATTCCGTTTGATCGTAATGGTATTAAATTTTACCGACCGGATGGCGAAATTAGTAAAGCGGATGAGCAGGCAATTATATCGGTAAATAACCCTTTACCCCTGTTTACGCCTGTAACGCAATCAGTATTAGCTACTGCTGCACAAAACTACCTGCAGCGTTATCTGAGTATTTACCCTGCAGGTATTTTGTCGGGTAAACATATCGGCATATATGAACATTCAAGTGCAGGCAGAGAATTTTATTATCAAGTGTTTGAAGCATTAGGTGCCAAAGTCACCCGGCTTGAACGTAGTGATCATTTTGTGCCCATTGACACAGAAGCGGTAAGTAACGCCGATAAGCAAAAAGGCATGCAGTGGGCTAAGCAGTATCAATTTGATGCGATTTTTTCAACCGATGGCGATGGCGATAGGCCCTTGTTGTCTGACGAGAATGGCCATTGGCTGCGTGGTGATATTGTTGGGCTGCTATGTGCTCAAGCCTTAGGTATAGATGCACTGGCTGTTCCTGTTAGCTGCAATACCGCCATTGAAAAAAGTGGTGTGTTTAATCAAGTACTTCGTACCCGCATTGGTTCGCCTTATGTTATTGCTGCCTTTGAAACATTAAAAACAGAGCGAAGCTATGCTGGTTTTGAAGCGAATGGTGGTTTTTTGCTGGGTAGCGATATTATTATTGCCGACAAAACGCTTAAAGCATTACCCACGCGCGACGCCTTGTTACCTGCGCTGGCTGTTCTTGTATTGGCTGCGGAACGTCCGGTGTCGGCATTGTTGGCTATGCTGCCGCAACGCTTTACCGCCAGTGACCGTATTCAAGATGTGCCTGCGACGCGCAGCCAGCAATTATTAGACAGCCTGAATGCTAATCCAGAGCAAAGCTTAAACATGCTGTCGCTGGATACTAAGACGTTGTTGGGTATCGATAACACTGATGGCCTTCGAATGACCTTTGTCGACGGTGATATTGTGCATTTACGTCCGTCAGGCAACGCGCCCGAGGTAAGATGCTATGCAGAGTGTGACACAGAGCAAAAAGCGATACATCTTGTAGCGTTGGCACTGCAGGCTATAGCTGAGCACATTAAATTAAGTTAGTTGAGAATACTGATGATTAAAATTGCAATTGCCGGTACCGGCTATGTTGGTCTTTCAAATGCCATGCTGTTAGCTCAGCATAACCGGGTTGTCGCGATAGATATTATTCCGGAAAAGGTTTCGTTGCTTAATACCAAAAAATCGCCGATTGAAGATAAAGAAATCAGCGAATTTTTACAGTCTAAGGTGCTTAACTTTACCGCGACGCTGGATAAACAAGAGGCTTATGCCGATGCTGATTTTGTAGTTATAGCCACTCCGACGGATTACGACCCGCAAACCAATTACTTTAATACTAAAAGTGTTGAAGCAGTCATTAGCGACGTTATGGCTATTAACCCAAATGCAGTAATGGTAATTAAATCTACCGTGCCGGTGGGTTATACACAAAGCGCGCGTGATAAATTTGGTACAGATAACCTTATTTTTTCACCGGAGTTTCTGCGCGAAGGAAAGGCATTGTACGATAATCTTTATCCCAGTCGTATTATTGTTGGTGGGCAAAGTGCCCGCGCCAAACAATTTGCCGTGTTATTGCAACAGGGGGCTATAAAGCAAGATATACCGATATTGTTTACTGACAGTACTGAAGCTGAGGCGATAAAGCTGTTTAGTAACACCTACTTGGCGATGCGAGTAGCCTATTTTAATGAGTTAGACAGTTATGCAGAAAGTCACGGTCTCAATTCGCGGCAAATTATTGAGGGCGTAGGTTTGGACCCTCGTATTGGTAACCACTACAATAACCCCAGTTTTGGCTACGGTGGTTACTGTTTGCCGAAAGATACCAAGCAGCTGTTGGCTAACTATAAAGATGTGCCTAATAACATGATTCAGGCGATTGTAGATGCTAACCGTACCCGTAAAGATTTTATTGCGGAGGCAATCTTATCAAGGAAGCCGAAAGTCGTTGGTATATACCGCTTAATTATGAAAAGTGGCTCTGACAATTTCCGCGCCTCGGCAATACAAGGCATCATGAAACGCATTAAAGCCAAAGGTGTTGAAGTTGTAGTGTTTGAGCCTGAACTTGATCAGAGTGATTTATACAATAGCCGTGTGATTACCGATTTAGCCGAGTTTAAACGAATCAGTGATGTTATCGTGGCCAACCGGTTAAGCGCTGTACTGGATGATGTTAGCGACAAAGTGTACACCCGTGATTTGTTTGGCAGTGACTGATAGCCGAAAAAGTCTTTTTACAAATGACTTTGTAAATGGGTAACCGGTGCGATAAGGCTTGAATGTGTATAACAGTAGTAAGAATACGGTTTTGAACACTGACATTTTGGTTGCCTATATCTATTGCCAGATAAAGGCCAGCTTAATATCAGCTTTACCTTCAGTTTATTGTGCCGTGCTTAATAAACAAAATGGTGCCGATAAATTATCGGCGGTTAGCGGCATGCAATCATCTGCTTACGACAATAAGTTATTGTGCCGGCTGCTGATTGTTGATGTCGAGATTTGCCCCTCAGTGCTTGATGTATTACAAAAACTGGCCTTTGATGTTGTGATAACGACATTGCCAGTACAGGCAATACCTAAAATAAGCGACAATACAGCGGTTATTGTCGCCAACACTGACTCGTCTCTGCTGGGGCCTGCCTGGCTGTCCGAGTTAGAGTTAATCGTGTCTAGGCTGATAGCGCAGCGACAGCAGCAACGTTACACCGCCCTAAAGCAAATGTTGGCTGCCAGGCAATCAGCAGTGGGATGTTCGGCAAAGACTTTTCTACTGAGTTGGCAAAGTTACTTGTTACTTGATGGGGCATTACCGGTATTTCAGGCGGCAAAACACCAGATCACGGCAGATTTGTTGTCGTTAAGTGCTCGCGAGCAGCAAGCTTTTGTATCGCTGCAGACGAAGATGCAGGTATCATGACGAAATTGCGCATTTATCTTATTCCTGGCCAGCATGCAAAACGCACACCGTTTGCCTATAGCGATTACCGGCCGTTTTTTACCCCTTATTTTGAATTTGTCTCTGAACCACTGGCAGCAGACTTTATTGTTGCCAGCTATTTTGTTGACCTTCGTGCGCAAGCTGAACATATCAGCCGCTGGCTTAGTGCCAAACCGCAATTGCAGTTAGTGGTGTTTTCTGAAGAGCCGTTATGGGATTTGATGACTCAGCCTGATGGTGAGTTTTCGGCTGTTGTGAGCGGTAAACGGCAAGGATTCGTGTACCATTGTATTAACCATAAAACGAGTGATGTGTTTAATTTTGAACGTATCCCGTATTTTATTACCACTGAAAATCATTACATACAGCGGTACTTAACGCTGTTACAGCAAAATGCTGTTGTGTCACCGTCAGCCAGGCTAAAGCACTGGCAAACAGCGCAGTGGCAACAGGCATTCTTCGCGGAAAAACGCACTGATTTGAAATACAACAAGCAAGACCAACAAAATAAGCTGGTAGGGCTCAGCGTTTACCGTTCGGACATCGCAAGCTTGTTTTGGCAAAAGTCAGAGAGCCTGATTCAGGGGCGGGGCTGGCACAATGATACACCGCGGCAGTCTCTACCTGACTGGCACCTGGATAAACTGACAACGCTGCACAATAACACCAAGTTATTGTCGTCGATTGAAAATACCATTCTGCCACATTATCTCACCGAGAAACCGTTTGATGCCTATGCCTGCAATGCTGTACCTATTGTCTATGCCGCCGAAAATAGCAGATTATTTGAGCTTATTGGTGGAAATAGCAAGGCGGTGCTGAATATTTATGGCAAATCAGCGCCTGAAGCTGCGGAGTTTATTCAAGACTTCTTGCCAGATATATCCATTGCAGAAAGTTACATGAGTGCCCAGCAACACTTAATCAATAAACTTGGTAGTTTCTCTGTGTTATTTCAAGAGCGTGAGAGAGTGGCTTTTAGCAGTTTTGTTGCTTTTGAACGGTTGCTGTCGCTTTAGTAATAAACCTCAATAAAGATGTGTATTTTCTCTGGATTTAATCCGTGCTAAAAAGCAATAAAAGTATTGTTCTTCGATTTGATGATAGGTTTGATCTCGGCTCTTGTGAGCATTTTTTCCATTTTATGTGGGGTTATTTACTACCTTCTGTTTATATTGTTTCCTCTAGGACCAGCCCCGGTAACCAGTATATTTTTGTGACATGTGGTCCTTTGATGGACCCGATTCTTCAAGAGGCGTTAAGCAGCTTAGGGGTTAATTTTGCGATTCTAACTCAACTTCCCTCTGGAAATAACTACAACGTGATTTGGGTATCACGTTGGGATATGTTCATGCTGAAACCTATGCTTGAGCCAGAATATAGCGATAACCAGGTCATAAAAAAACTATTAAAGCAGCTTGAAATACATTCGGATATAGCAAAGGAATTAAGCAGTTTTAATTTGAAGTCTGCAATTTGGCGAGTCAGATTTATTCTACTATTTAAAATTAAATTAGAGCATGACATTAATGTTTACGTTGGAAATAAGATATTGATTTTAAAACGCTCCGCCGAACCAGAATTTTATAATAAAGATTCCGGTAGTGCGGTAATTAAAGGCTATGGTATGAGTCGTCGAGGGATCAAAAATCCAGAGTTTATTGCTGAAGTACTACACAGTTTAGGTATTGCAGCAGCAATGTTTGAACCCGGCATCGTATCTTTAAAACAGCAGATAGTTGCTTTTAGCCAATGCAGTGGTATTTTTGCTATGCGAGGCGCTGAATTTGCCAATATGATTTGGCTAAAACCAGGCACTAAAGTTACGTTGATTCAACCTGAATCATTAAAAAACCCTCCTTTTCAGCGTTTCTTAGCTGAGCTCTTAGAGCTTGAGTATCGGCAGGTTGACGTGAGTTCTTCATACCCTGAGCTTAATAGAGAGCAAATATTGAGTGGTGTACAGTAAATAAATGTCGAATTTAAATTTAATCGCTCGTTCTTTGGCAGATCTTCAATCATTTCTTCAATCTGTAGTTGATACCGCTAATTTTTCACTTTTTCCGGTTAAATTATCTGAGCAAGACGATTGGCGCCTGGAAAATGGTGCGCTTTCGCATCGAACTAATGGTTTTTTCCACGTTTGCGGAATACAGCATCAAGTCACCAAAAAGACAAATTTTGTGCTGTATCAGCCGCAAAGTGCATTAACTGGCTTGGCGTTTATGGTAAGAGACGGACAGGTGTATGTTTTGCTGCAGGCAAGAGTAGAACCCGGAAATCCAAACGTAGCTCAATTTGGCCCCACGGTGCAATCTACACCGGCTAACTATCTGCGGCTGCATGGTGGTAAAAGTTCTGCATGTGTCGATTGGTTTACTCATTTTAAAGCCGGAATAACACCGCTTGGCACATCGATGCAACTTGACTTAGGCTGCCGATATTTTCAAAAGAGTAAGTTTCATAATTATGTGTTGCTGGATGAGCCCGTATTTGCTGATGACACTATGATTTGGGCATCGGTACCAGCAGTATTTTCCGCCTTAACGCTCAGTCATTTTTTGAATGCTGATTTACGTTCTTTACTGGCCGTGTTTGATTGGTCAGTGTTTTATGCACAGCAAACGCTCATTCCTAAAGGTGATGAACGTGTGTTGTTTAATGAGCAATTTATAAGTTGCCAGTATACAGATTGGTGGCATTGGCGATTGGCACCATTAGAAACGGTAGAGGGTATTGAGCTTAACGACAATGGTATTTTTACCAATGATAACAGCAGTATTGATGTGCAAATGTATCGTACGCTAAGTTCAACGCGCGAAGTGTTCAGCTGGGTACAGCCGTTAGTGCGAGCTAAAAGCAAAGGACAGGTACGTTTGCTTTTGCGCCAAGACAAGGACGACTTATTATGCCTGGTAACAATTGCAGAAGAATTTGGTATCAGCGGTGGGCGAACGATATTACCGACCACTGTAATTTACCCAGGCGAAAGTGCAACGTTACCCGAATTGCCCCCTGAATCTATCTCACATATTACGTTTGAACAATCCGATGAAGGTGGACGATTCATTCATCATGATAGTCGTTATCAATTGGTGTATGTAAATAGTACTAGCAAGGCTGATAATCAATTTTGGCTAAGTATTACAACGTTACGTCAATTAATGCTTTCGTCAAATCAAGTTAGTTTTCAATTAAGATGTATTTTTTCTGTATTGTTAGCTGATCTATATCCTTTTGCTGTCTAAGTCATATCGACGACATGCCTGTTGACGATTTTGTGCGAGTAGTCCAAAGGTTAGATATTCTAATGACGAAAGTGCACGGCATATTCCCATTTTGCTCTGGAGGCTGGTGTAAATTTATGGTTATACTGGCCTTAATTACATTTGCATTGGGGCTGCTATGTTGTTGAATCCGCGTATTATTTGTTTGGCGTTACCGCTGTGGTTATTGGGCTGTGGCGGGGGCTCTGGGGATGACGCTGGCACTAAGCCACCAGAAGTGGTGAGCTACACGGTGTCGGCAACGGCTGGCGCTGGCGGCAGTATTACACCGGCTAGTGTTAGTGTACGCAGTGGCCAAACTGCCACGTTAACGCTGCAAGCCGATGCCGGTTTTGTGGTTGCCAGTGCGACGGGATGTAATGGCCAGCTTAATGGTAATAGCTTTACCACCGGTGCTATTAGCGAAAATTGTACGGTTACAGCCAGTTTTGAACGCGCACAAATTAACGTTAGTACCGCTATTGAAGGCAGCGGTTCTATTACCCCACAAAGCCTTACGTTGTTATCAGACCAACAAGCTACGCTAAAAGTTACCCCTGCTGAGGGCTTTGCTACCGCTGCGGTAACCGGTTGTAATGGGGCTTTAACTGATGATCAATACCTTATTGGCCCGCTAAACGCTAATTGTACGGTAACGGCACGGTTTGAGCCGGTGATGTTTGAGGTTACCAGCCGGGCAGGCGCCGGGGGGGTTGTTTCTCCGGCTAGCCAGCAGGTGCAATACGGCCAACAAGCGACGTTTTCAATTTTGCCCGATGATGGCTTTGTTATTCAGGGCGTAACTGGTTGTGCAGGTACGCTTGAGGGTAATAGTTTTACCACCACGCCGGTGATGGCCGCCTGTGAAGTTGACGTTAGTTTTGTTGTGGAAACGTTGAGTATTACCGCCGTGGCAGGCGCGGGTGGTTCTGTTTCACCCACTAGCGTTGAAGCAAACTTTGGTGACAAGGTTGTGTTTACCATTACGGCGGATAGCGGCTTTAATGTGCAGCAAGTAGATGGCTGTAATGGCCAGTTTGATGGCGCACAGTTTATTATTCCATCTGTAACTGAAGATTGTCAGCTTCAGGTGCAGTTTAATGATGCTGAGTTTGTGGTGTTTGCCGATGCCAATTTAGACCGTGTGGTACGTGAGCATTTAGCGCTTAGCGATACGGCCCCTATTTTGGCAGATACACTGGCGGGGTTAACGGCGCTTAATGCGGACAACCAGCAAATTAGCCGGTTGGATGGTATTCAGTATGCGACTGGTTTACGCCAGTTAGTATTACAAAACAATAGTTTAACCGATGTTGGTCTGTTAGCTGCTTTGGCCGATAACCAAGCCGAAAATCCTCGGCTAAGCACTTTATACTTGGGTTACAACAGCCTGACGCATTTACCCGACTTATCTGGTTTTAGTCGGCTGGTTAATTTATCCATGCCTTTTACCAAAATAGCCGATTTATCACCGCTGGCAGGGTTAACTAATCTGGAGCAACTGGATGTATCGGGTAACAACATTAGCGATTTATCGCCATTAAGTGCGTTACCAATATTGCGCTTAACTATTTACAATAATCCACTTAGCACAGACGCGCTGTGGGCTTTGCAAGGTATGTCGTTGCAGTTTCTCTTTATGGGTGAGACGAAGATTGACTCTCTGGAGCCCTTGTCGTCTCAAACACAGTTGCGCCTGCTTGGCATAGAATACACCCGAGTGAGTGACTTATCGGTACTGTCGTATTTTCCTGAACTGCGCCAGTTAACCAGTTACGGTACTGCTGTAACAGACTTATCCCCTTTGCTTGACACTAACCTGGGCGAAAGTGGCTACGTGAGTGTGGGCGGCTGCTTAAAACTAAATGGGTTTTCGCGGGCGCAAAGTGTGATTGATGGGCTTAGTGCTAAAGGTGTGGTAGTGCAGGTATACAACTGGGCTAAACCGCGTGATATAGCCTGCCCGAACCAAGACGGCATTGACACCTTAGACGTTAGTGCACAGCTAAGTAACAACGGCTTGCAGCTTGACTGGCAGGTAGCGTCTGATGATGCTGGGCCCTGGCGCTGTGAGCTGCATGTAGATCTGGATTATCAGCTGCCGCGTGCGCCGGTTGCGGTGTTAGATAATTGTCATTTACAGCAGCAATGGCTACTGCCTGATATAACCCAGGCCAGGATAAGGCCGTTTTTTGTGTTAGATACCGGCCTGGCTATAATCCCCAGACAAATAACGATTGATGAAGTTATTAATACCGATATGCCGCCAACCGGGGTGTCGATAGCGGGCACCGACTGGCTGCAAGGGGTGGTGAAAACTAACCCGTATTTGGTGCCTAATCGCGACGCGGTGCTGCGTGTGCATCTGGTATCCGCTGATGGTGCAACGCCACCTGCACTTAGTGCGGTAGCCAACCGGGCAGGGCAAGCTGTGGCATTGGCTGTGCAGGCACCTGCCACATTGCCGCCGGCGAAGCAACATGGCGAGCTTAGCAGTAGCTACTTGGTCAGTGTGCCTGCTGCGCAAATGCAACCAGGCACCACCTTTGAGGTGTCGGTTGCTGGTTTAGACAATGTGGTACTTAGCCCCACTTTTGCCTTAGCCAATAGCATT
This sequence comes from Rheinheimera baltica, assembly GCF_030731985.1. Taxonomy (NCBI): domain Bacteria; kingdom Pseudomonadati; phylum Pseudomonadota; class Gammaproteobacteria; order Chromatiales; family Chromatiaceae; genus Rheinheimera; species Rheinheimera baltica. Next base: position 104,431 of record NZ_JAPJDY010000005.1, on the reverse strand, counting down.
AACCTTACCGTGGTGCCCTTTCAGGTGGGCGATGCGGTTACAACCTTGCCGGATAACAGTTTAATTTCGCGTTCGTTGTTAACCACCTGGCCACTGGCGAGTGTGAATATTACTACACGCGCACCCTATCAGGTGTCGGCCAGTGCAGAAGAAAATAACACCTCTACTATGTTGCAAGAGCTGTTTGACCTGCGGGTAATTGAAGGCGGTGAGGGCTATTACTATGGCTACTTTGAGCAGGCGATGAACACGGATCAATGGGGGGGGCGTGGCTATGTGCCCGGCTTTAGTGCTGTAGGCGTGGTAAACAGTAGTAACCTGGATATGGTGCTAAACCACGAGTTAGGCCACAACTTTGGCAGGCCACATGCCCCTTGTGGTACTGCAGGTAACCCTGACTCAGCCTACCCTTACGCGGGTGGCAGTACCGGTAGTTACGGCGTGCCGTTGGACATGCAAACGCTGTTATCGCCAGATGATTACAAAGATTTGATGGGCTATTGCGGTAATCAGCATGTGTCAGATTACAACTTTGAAAACGTACAGGATTATTTGCAACAAAACCTCGACCACCCGGCGATTGAACTACAGTTGTCTGCCACTATGCAGGCAGCAGGCACTAGCTTAAGTGCTACAGCCACGGGCGAGGCATGGTATCACCGTATGGCGTTAACCGGCGCTGATCAGGTGCAATTACAGCAGCTTATTTTACTGCAGCAGCAGCGGGTGGTGCGGGCTAATTCGCCGTATCAGGTATCGGCCTGGTATGTTGCGTCAACACCACAACAGCTGGCCGTAGAGCAATTGGTGCCCGGGCATGGTGACGGCCCGGTTGAGCTGTCGTTTATTGTGCCGGTACACTGGCAAAATCAGGCATTAACTCGTTGGAGCCTGTATCGTGGTGATAAGCTAGTGCATGATTACAGGGTGCCAGCGAACCAACGTATGCCGGCGGCACAGTCGCGTGCGGTTGCGGCATCAGCAGCCAATGGTGTAACACTGCAAGAGATCAATGGTGATATTTGTGTTGATGTTACCAGCAACACCTTTGATGCCATGAACTTACTGTGGCGCGATGCACAGCAGCAAGTGGTAGTAGCATTAAATGTCACTGAACCGGCATTTTGTCGCAGTGTAGCTGTGCCAGCAGGTGGCGCCTGGCAATTGCAACTGCGCCGCGGTATTAACGTAGAGCTGATAGAACAGGCCCGTTAAGCGCCTGATGTTAACAGCGATAGCTAAGGGCCTCATGCTAAAGGCGCTAGCTAAGCGCTGCTTGCAACGTACGACTGCTTTACTGAGTGTTAGCAATTTGGGTTTTATTTGTTACTATTTGGCTTTGCTTTAGTGTGGAGAGCCGGTATGGAAACCCTTTTTGCGACACCGCAGTTTATTCAACATGGCGCGGTAAACGGTGTAACGGGCCCGTTTTTTGTACAATAGCGTCAGCGACACTATTGCCGCTGGTATTAGAAGATGCGCTTAAAATTGGCGTAACTAGTTACAAATTATTGTCGACTCGCGTTTGGCAGTAAAATTGATCCAAGCCTATGACGCACTTAAATCCCGCTGGGATAAAGAAGCTAAACAGCGCGTGCAGCAAGGCCGGCATCCCTTAAGTTTTGCGCAACTGCACACGGTAGATAGCCATGCCCAGCATACGGCGCTAGTGCACTATTTAGCCAGTACGCGTCAACCGGCATTTGTTATTGCTGCCAGTGGTATGTGCGAAGGGGGCCGGGTAGTGAATTTTTTTCGGCACTGTTGCCGGACGCAGCGCATCAGGTGGTGTTTGTGGGTTATCGGGCGCGAGGCACCTTAGGTGCAAAAATTCAACACTACGGCCCCAATGGCGGTTACGTTGATATTGACGGTACTCGGATACACATTGGGGCTGAAATTATTACGCTGTCTGGCTATTCTGCCCATGCCGATCAGCATGGGTTGTTGCGTTTTGTGCTGGGCATGCGAACACGGCCACAACAAGTACGCATAGTACACGGTGACAACGAGGCTAAACAGGCATTGCAACAGGCTTTTAAACAGCATGGTGTGGGCGCCGTGATTGCTTTGTCTGAATGATTTTTTTAAATTTATAGGAATTGTGATGTCAGGTCGCCAAGATGGCTATTTTCAGCAGAAGTATTCTATTGTTATCTCTGGGAATGTTGAGAAACTGATGAAAGAAGGCTTTATTGCGAGAACCGGTGCTGAGCCTGTTGCTATACAGCTACCAATGGCGTGGCAGCATCATGATCGTAATATTGCTTTTAATTTACATGCGTGGCGATTTTTGAATCCAGTTTGGCAAGCTCTTTTTGATACGGCAGACAGCGAATATTTTTCATTGGCGCTAAAGTTTATGCAAGATTGGTACGAGCATGAGCAGCAACGCGAACATAGTCATTTTTGCTGGTACGATATGTCTACTGGAATACGTGCAATGCATTTAGCTCTAGCCATTGAGTATGTAAACGAGCATAGATTAGAAATTTCAAACGCAGAAGCTGTTTTGCTACGAAGTCTTGCTGATAGGCACTACCATAAATTGCATGATGCAACCTTTATAACCAAAGGCAATCATGCTATTTATCAGATTATAGGTCTACGATTACTCTCTACTTCGAGTGATTACGAATGTATAGATTTTTGCACTCAACAACTAACAAAACTTATAGATGAAGCTTTTGACGAAAACGCGGTATGTACGGAAAACTCACCATTTTATCATCATTACCATATAAGTATATTTAGTCATATACAGCCATCTTTGTTTGCCTCACTTGCAGATAAACTTAAACATACCCTGGATAAGGCAAAAACGAATAGCGCGTGGTTTACTTCGCCAGTGGGCAGCTATTATCAGATAGGTGATACTGAAGGACGCGGTTCTTTATTGAGGCCAAACGCTTTTACATCAGAGAAATTAACTAAACATTTTGTTGTGAAAGATTTGGCATCATCGGGCTATCAAATTGTTCGTGATGTGACCTTGAAGGAGGGGTTTGCTTTAATATTTTATGCAGCTAATCAAAGTTATAATCATTCACATTCTGATCATCTGAGTTTTATCCTTTATTTCAAAGGAATAGAGCTATTTAGTGATTCTGGCAAATTTAGCTACGAAAAGGATGCTTGGCGAGACTATTTTATTAGTGACGCTGCACATAATACCGTTGGCTTGCTTGGCCGGCGTTTTATGCCTTTGGATATTAAACTGGGGCAAGCCGAATTGTTTCCCATTAGAATAAATGCAGACAAAATAATGTTAAGAGGCTTGGTGAAAAGAGGGCCTTTATGGCATCAACGTTCGGTTACATTGAGAGAACGACAACTTCACATTAGTGATGATGTCGAGAATCTGAGTGATAATTTGATCGAGCTTCGCTGGCATCTTGCTGAAGGTGTTAGTTTGGAACAAACTGGTGAATTCTGTTTTGAGCTTATTCATGAGCAAAAAGCGCTCGCGAGATTGCGTTTACAAGCCTGTATTTCAGCAAGTATAGTTTGTGGCCAGGTAACACCTGAGATCCAAGGCTGGATAAGCCGGAGCTATCATCAAAAATGTGCGGCGATAACTTTAGTCGTGCATTATCCTGCTAACGAAACGCTAATACAGACAACCGTTGAATTGTTAAACTAACAGATTGCAGCGAGTTCTGACAATTCTGCTGATAAAAGCAACTGCTGAGCGTTAAAAATGGTCGTCGCGTTGAACTGTTAGTGGGTTTTCTATTATGATGCCCAAACTATTTTTTTGTCACTCCTAAGGCTGTAATGTCAAAACCATCTGACAAGGCGCCAGTGCAATGGTTGGCCCTTGTGCTAAGCCCTCAAGCCAGCAGCACTGCTGCTGTTGCTTTAGCAGCCCAGGCTAAAGCAGATGGGCTAAGTGTGTTGTTGACAGGGTGCAGCGTAACGCAAGTTTTTGCGGATACCGACATGCTGGCTGCACTTAAAGCCGGGGTGTTTGAGCGCGTGCTAATTAGCACGGCAGAGCACTTATTGGTGACAGATGCGCTGGATGCGGTGAAGTGTTTACCTAATGGCATTGTCTGGTTAACGTTATTACAGCCCGGAAGCGATATTGCCGCATTGCAAGCTTGTTGGCAGCAAGCCCAGGCACCAGACAGCGTGCTGTCATCCGGTGATATAACCTCTTGTGCCAATTCGAAGATGGCCGTAGCCGCGACCGCCAGTTTCCGCAGCCGCACCTTACCCGCCTTTTGTTTGCCCGGCGCTATGTTACCGGCTTTGATAGCTGGACAAGCCCGCGCCGACAATGTGGCAGTAAGTGCCAACGCACAAATAGCGCCGACGCTAACGCAGCAGGCATTGTTTGTCAGTGCCGCCGGTGTGCAGCGTTTTGGCGGCTTAGACACCTTTTTAACCTTGCCGTTTTATCAGGGCGATATGTTGCAGGGCAGTATTGCGCGCTGTTGGCAGTTAACTGCAGGGGCTGACATTGATATTGACGCCGGCATACTGCCGGTTAGTTTACGTTGCGATGATGGCAGCACGGTGTTGTTTGATTTATTGCCCGCGCAGCAGGCTGATAGCCAGCATTGGCACCAATTAGCCGTGCCGCGAATGTTGCTAAGCCTGCGTCTTTTGCCAGCGGGTGCCTGGCAGCTGCCGCAGCAAACCGGTGTCGCGGTGTTTGCCATGTCGCTTTACAATAAGGCCGCGTATTTACACCAGGCGGTGTACAGCGTGGCAATGCAAACCTATAGCCAGGTTGCACTGCATATTATTGATGATGCTAGTGTTGATGGCTCTGTGCTGCGGTTACAGCAATTTCAAGCACTTGCTCCCACTAGTTTGCCTATACGCGTTGAAAACAGCGGTGGTGGTGTAGGCACTTATGTTATTCGTAACCGTATTATTAAGCATTGGCAGGACCATGCCAGCTATTATTTGGTGCAGGATGCCGATGATATTAGTAGCAGCTGTCGGGCATTATTTCAGGTGGCGCAGCTTCAGCAACACCCGGCTTTTGATGTGTGTATTGCAGATATGGTGCGTATTGACAGCGCCGGACAGCTATTTAGTTTAGAGGGCTTGTCTGAGCGTTATGGTTCGGCAACGTTATGTGCTCCCATCACGCTGCATCAGAAGCTGGGATACTATGAAAACCTGTGCAAAAACGCCGATAGTGAGTTTATTGACCGCTTAAAGTCAGTGTATGGCAGAAGTGCGGCGCCCTGGTATCGTTACCCGGTGTTGTATCAGCGTTATGATGGCAATAATTTAACCGCCGATATTTACCAACAGAATGGCAATCAGTTACAGGCTAACCACGGTGTGCGTAGTTGGCATAAGCAGTTATATCAACAAAAGCATGCGTTGCTAAACGCAGCGACTGTAGCGCAGCATTATCAGGCTGATCAGGCCCCTGATACCGATTACCAGCTGTTATTATCGGGTTTTGTTCCGCCTGTTTTTAAGCGCCCTGCGTCGTTGTCGGCTGCGGCATTAGCGTTGCTGTTTAACCAAGCCAGTGCTGCTGGAATAATGTTTACCTTAGCTGATACTGCATTTCAACTAAATGCAGAGCTTGCTGCGGGTAAACATCAATACTTATATGCCACACAGATGCTATTAGCGTCGAATTTACGGCCGCAGCAAACTGATGAGCATAGCGATGCTGCATTACCGGTGTTTGTTGATGCCGATTTTAGCGATAATGTGTTGCTGGTGCTGCTTTATCTTGATGCAGAGGGTAACCGGCTGGGGCATGAGTTCTTTGCGCCGGCAACCAATTTAACCCTGCACTTACCGGCAAAATGTAGCACGATTAAATTAGGCTGGCGTTGCAGTGGTAAGGTAGCGATCACGCTCAATGCACTGCGTTTTTCGCATCAGGCGGTAGATGCCATAATGCCCAAGCCGGCCAGCGACTACTTGCTGATCACTAACCATTACCCGTCGGATGATTCGTTGTATCGCAATGCCTTTGTTCATAGCCGGGTAAAGGGCTATGCGGCCCGGGGCGTAAAGGTTGACGTGTTTCGTAGCCGGCCAAATGCACCGCTAAGCGTGCATCAGTTTGACGGCGTTAATGTAACAACCGGCTGCCCCAGTTTATTGTTGCCAGCGCTGCGCGACGGGCAATATAAACATGTGCTGGTACACTTTTTAGATAATGCCATGTGGCGCACCTTACAACAGGTTGTGGCAAAGGTACCTGTAACCGTGTGGCTGCACGGTGCTGAAATACACAGCGCAGAGCGGCGCAAGTATAATTACCCCGATGAGGCCAGTTTTGCCAAGGCGCAAGCGCAAAGTGAACAGCGACTGCAATTTTGGCGCAGTGTGTTGCAACCTTGCCCTCCTTTACTGAAGCTTATTTTTGTTTCGCAGCATTTTGCCGATGAGGTGATGGCTGATTTGGCGTTGCCCACGCCATTGCCCAGCACACAGTATCAGATACTGCCAAACCCAATTGATACCCACTTATTTCAGTATCAGCCTAAGCAGTTAGGTGATAGGAAGAAAATCCTTGTTCTGCGTCCGTTCAGCTCGGCGCAGTATGCTAATGACCTTGCGGTTGCGGCGCTGGTGATGTTAAGCCAACAACCCGGGTTTGATCAGTTTGATATTGCCGTAATGGGTGACGGCCCGCAATTTGAGGCGATTACAGCACCCTTAGTGGAGCTGAAAAACGTGAAATTGCAACGTGGTTTTTTAACCCAGCAGCAAATTGCGGCCGAGCATAAACAATACGGTGTATTTTTATGCCCAACCCGTTGGGACAGCCAGGGCGTGTCACGTGACGAAGCGATGTCGTCGGGGCTGGTAGCGGTAACAAACCGGATAGCGGCGGTGCCGGAGTTTTGCGACGATAAAAACGCCATGTTATGTCAGCCCGAATCGGCTGAGGCATTGGCAGCGGCGTTAATGCAGTTGTACAACGACCCTGCGCTATTTTTACGTTTGTCAGAACAGGCTGCCAACCGTGTTGCTGAACGCAGCACTGCACTGATCATTCATCAGGAATTGTCACTGTTTACTGCTGTGACTAAACAATAATTTGCTTATTTTTGCATGGAGAATTGCATGACAATTTCAACGCTGTCGGTTATTGGTTTGGGCTACATAGGTCTGCCCACCGCAGCCGTGTTTGCTTCGCGTAAGATAAAAGTCATTGGTGTTGATGTTAATCAAAAGGCGGTTGATACCATTAACCGTGGTGAAATTCATATTGTTGAACCCGATTTAGATATCGTGGTGCGCTCTGTTGTCAGCGATGGTTATTTAAAGGCGACCTTAATACCAGAGCCTGCTGATGCTTTTATTGTGGCAGTACCTACGCCATTTAAAGACGACCATGCGGCCGATTTACGTTATATAGAGGCGGCGTGTAAGGCTATTGCGCCGGTGTTGGCCAAAGGTAACCTGGTTATTTTGGAGTCAACCTCGCCGGTGGGCGCCACTGAACAAATGGCGCAGTGGTTAGCGGATGCACGGCCTGATTTATCTTTCCCGCAAAGCGAAGGTGAAGCGTCAGATATTCGCGTTGCGCATTGCCCTGAGCGTGTATTGCCAGGCCATGTGCTACGAGAGCTGGTGCAAAACGATCGCGTTATTGGGGGAATGACAGCCGCATGCTCGGCAGCGGCCGTTGCGCTATACAAAGTGTTTGTTAAAGGTGAGTGTGTTATTACCAATGCCCGCACGGCAGAAATGGCCAAACTGACAGAAAATAGCTTTCGCGATGTTAATATTGCCTTTGCCAATGAGCTGTCAATGATTTGCGACAAGCTTGATATCAATGTATGGGAGCTTATTGCCCTGGCTAACCGTCATCCACGGGTGAATATTTTGCAACCCGGTGCCGGTGTTGGCGGCCATTGTATCGCAGTAGATCCATGGTTTATTGTTGATTCTTGCCCGGACTACGCCCGTATTATTCGTATGGCACGTGAAGTGAATGACAGTAAGCCAGATTGGGTGTTGGATAAAGTTAAACAGCAGCTGGATGCCTGGCACAAAGCGAACCCGGATGCGGGCCGCAAGCAGGCAAAAGTAGCGGTATTAGGTTTGGCGTTTAAACCGGATATTGATGACTTACGTGAAAGTCCGGCGCTGGATATTGCCATAGCGCTGGCGGAATTAGGCTGTCAGCTGCTGGTTGCCGAGCCCAATATTGATACTTTACCTGCTGCACTATCACAACCTGACGTTGCACTAACCGATGTTCGCAGTGTATTAGATGCTGATATTATTTGTGTGCTGGTTCGCCACAGTGCGTTTACTGCGATAACTGCTGAACTTGCCAGCCACAGTGCGGTAGTGGATGCAGTGGGCTTGTTGCGTTAAGGATATAGTGTTATGACAACAGCGGTTGTGCAACCATTGGCTTCCATTTCTCGCCGGGTGATCTTGTTGGCTAATCACTCGGTGACGAGTTCATCAGTGGCGGATGGCTATGCCACATTTGTGCATACCGCCGCTAAGCAATGGCATGCCGTTGGCGTAGATGTTGTCGTATTTGACTGCTTTGGCCCTGTTTCAACAGATAAAGAGCCAATACAAGATGGCATTTATTACTTACAACTGGGTTTAACCCCGCAAGCAGGTAACGCTCTGGCGGATACGCTGGCGCAAACGCTTAGTTTGTATAAACCGACCCTGTTAGTGACTTGCTTGCCAGAATACCTTTTGAACGCCGCTAGCCAGGTTGCCGCCACACTTGGGTTACCCTTAGTGGCTGATTTACGCTGTTATAACGAGGCTACACTGCCAGCGCTTCCCGCTGAATTATTGTCTGATTACACCCTCGTGTTAAGCAACAACGTTATATCAGGTTTACCTCAGGTTATTGATTGGCCATTAACCCAGCCTGAGTTGGCGGCGGAACTAGCGCCGTTAATCGGTGTGGGGACTATACAAAGCCGGATAAACCCACAGCAGCTAAAACTAAGCCGGGTGTTGCAACAGCAACAACAACAGGCGGAGCCTATATTGCCGGTTGGCGATAATCCGGATAGCTGGATACCGGTTGACGACAGTACTGATTGGCAGACGTTTACGCTGGCGGCGTTAAGCACCGTTGCTATTCATGGCGCTGTGCGTTACGAAGCAACGGGTAATGAAATGGGCCGTAAAGCGGTACTGTTGATAAAACTGTGCAACAGCCAGGGTGAGCGTTTAAAGACGCCTTGTGCGGGGCTAAGTTGGTCTGAAGTGTTTGACAGCCATTTTGTTTATTTACCCGATAGCCAAAGCAAAGATAAACAAATTGTGTCCTGGGTGTTGCCGGATAGCTGTGTGTCGGTAGCGCTGTGTGTTCGTGGTTTCTACTTAAAGGCGCCCGCTAAGGTGTATCTGCAGCAGATGCGGTTATACCAGGATAATAAACAAGCATTGTTGCTTGAGCAGTGGAATTACATTAACCATTATTTTTACAATAAAGGTGAAGTGACCTTTGTTCGCTCCAGGCTGGAACGCTTATTACAACAAGCCTGCACCCCTGAGCAACTGCGCTTGGGGCAACAGGTGCGCGGCTTGTACCAGGTTAAGCAGGGTATAACTATTCCTAAACGCCAACCGGATGCCTTGTATACACCGCGTGCCAATACGGTGTTGTATTGTTTACATCAGTCTTTGCCCTATGTCACAAACGGTTATGCCACGCGCTCACATGGTATTGCGACGGGGTTAGCTGGCGCAGGGTGGCAGGTTAATGTCGCGACACGCCCCGGCTTCCCCTGGGATACGCAAGACATTATGGCGGCGGCAAGCTATCACAAACAACACATAGATGGAATTTGCTACACCGCCTATAATGGCAGCCATTTAGAAGACGTTGGCCTGGCAAGTTATATTGCTATTACCGCTGATCATTTTTGCCGAGAAGCGCAGCACAGCCGTGCCGGGCTTATTATCGCGGCATCAAATCATGTTACTGCTATACCGGCCCTTATTGCGGCCAGACGCTTGGGTATTCCATTTGTTTATGAACTGCGCGGCTTATGGCATCTGACGAAAGGCTCGTTACGCCCGGATTGGGCCAGTTCAGAGCGGTTTCAGTTAGAGCAGCAACTTGAACTTTTGGTAGCGGCTGAAGCGGATCATGTTTTTACGCTGACCGATGAGCTGAGTAAAGTGCTAACACAAGCGGGTGTGACTACACCGGTGAACTTAGCGCCTAACGCAGTAGATTGCAGCGTGTTTTATCCGCGTGAAGCGGACATCAACGTGCGTAAGCAACTGGACATAGCAGATGATGCATTAGTTATTGGTTATGCTGGCAGTGCAGTAGGCTATGAAGGCTTAGATGTGCTAATGGAAGCACTGGCCATTTTGGCTCGTCAGGGCGAAAACTTTGTCTTTGTATTGTTAGGCGATGGTGCCGTGTTGGAGCTGGTTAAACAGCAGGCGCAGCAGCTTAATATCACTGATTACTGCAGGTTTGCCGGGCGGGTAGCCTTTGCTGAGGTCGCCAACTATATTAGCAATATGGATGTTATGCCGATTCCACGGCGCAAAAGTGCGGTAACGGAAGTGGTGTCGGCACTTAAACCGCTAGAAGCCATGGCGATGGCGAAAACCCTGGTGTTATCTGATGTTTCTCCGCATTACGAGTTTGCCGGGGCGGTTAAGCAGATTTTAGATGAGGATACCGGGGTTAGGTTACATCAGCGTGCGGTGTTATGCCGTCATGATGACGCCAGATCGCTTGCCAGTGCGCTAAAGTATTGCCTTGCCGATAGTAGCCGTCGTGAAGCGCTTGGCGAAGCGGCTGTTAACTGGATACGCCAGCACCGCACGTGGCAGGCGGTAACACAGCAATACAGTGCTAGGATTCAGCCACTGCTACAACAACATAACGCAACGCCAAATAAGCCCGCCAATCGCAAACCGGTTATTGCGATAATAGCGGATGAGTTTAGTTTAACGGCGTTATCTGATGCGGCTGAGCTTATATGTGTTACGCCGCAAAACTGGCAACAGCAACTTAGCAACACCAAAGTTGATGCCTTATTGGTTGAATCGGCCTGGAATGGTAACAGCGGGCAGTGGCATCGGATGATAGGCCATTATGATGACACTAGCAGTGCCGCATTGCGTGACATGCTAACGTTTTGTCGTGCGCACCAGATCCCATCGTTGTTTTGGAATAAAGAAGATCCGGTACATTTTGACCGTTTTGCGGCAAATGCGGCTTTTTTTGATCATGTGTTTAGCTCCGATGCAGACTGCTTGCATCGTTACTTAAATTTAGCTGCCAGGGACATTAGTACCGTAAGTAGCATGGCGTTTTTTGCTTCGCCAGCCTTACATAACCCACTGCCTGCAAGCGTAGCCTGGCAAGATACTGTTGCTTATGGTGGCAGTTATTATGGCGAGCGATACGCGAAGCGCACCGCAGCGTTATTACCTTTGCTGCAAGCGGCGTCTGAGTGCGGGCTTACCTTGTATGATCGCCAACATGATAATCCCGCTTCGCCTTATCGTTTTCCTGATAATTTGGCGTCTCATGTACAAGGCGGCTTAAGTTACCCGCAAATGGTGCAAGCCTATAAAGCACACCCGGTGCACATTAATGTGAATTCTGTAGCCGACTCGCCAACTATGTTTTCCCGACGGGTGATGGAAATAGCTGCATCGGGTACACCGGTATTAAGTGCAAGCGGACAGGCTATGCAGGCCTATGCCGGTAAGGGCGTGTTTTTTGCGGATGACAATTCGCAGGCCAAGGCGGCGCTGCAAATTCTACAAAACCCAAGTGCTCGTTGGCATGCCGGGCTTGACGGTGTGCGCCAGGTGTATACGGCGCATACTGCGGCACATCGGCTATGCCTGATGTTGCGCACTGCCGGAATAAAACTGGCCGCTCCAACGCCACTGCCGGTATGGGTACTGGTACCTAACATGACGCTGCAGGCAGCACAAGCTCTGCTGATGCAAAGTGAGCAGCCACAATGTGTGCTTGCCGTTCAGTGGCAGGAGGCCGCCAAACAATTGCTGCAACAACAGGGTATTCAAACGGCTTTAGCCAAACCAATAGAGACTGCTACGCTGTTAATTGTGGCCAGAAACCCAGATGTTTTGTGTCAAGCTGAACAAAATGACTTGTTGGATTTGCAACTTAGCACGCTGTATTCGCTATACAGTACAGCCGCCTTTTGCCGTGACACCGAGCCTATGGCAGGCAGTTGGCCGGGGTTAACCACCTTGGTGGGCAAGCCCGATTTTAGTTTGACTGCGTTTAGTGCAAGCGCACAAATGTTGCAGCAAGCCGACGAACAAACGCTACTAACGCAGATTGCTAAAAGCAGTAAGCAGGGCACCTGTTTATTGATTAGAAAACCGGTTGGTAGCACAGCGTTATCCTTGCCAGGGCGCAAGAAAAACCTGTTAATTGCCGGGCATGATTTGAAATTTATTGCGCCATTTTACCCTGCCTTAGCGCAGGCCGGCTTTAACGTGTTAATTGATCAATGGCAAGGCCATCAACAACATGATGCTGAGCAAAGTCTGCAGTTATTAAAACAGGCCGACATTATATTTTGCGAATGGATGCTGGGTAATGCACTGTGGTATGCCAGGCACAAGGTACCGTCGCAGCGTTTATTTGGCCGGCTGCATTCGCAAGAATTGCGCTCAGAGTTATTTGCAAAGCTCAGGTTTAATGCTTTTGAACAGGTGTTTGTTGTGGCAGAACATATTCGCCAGCAGGCAATACAGTTAACACCAGATAGTGCTAAACGGACTACCGTGCTACATAACGCTGTTGATACGTCGCGGTTTGCGCCATTAGCACGTAAAGCGGGTGTTAATAAGGTTTTAGGCTTTGCTGGCGTGGTGCCAAAATCAAAGCGATTTGATCGGGCGCTGGATATTTTGGCTGAATTAAGAAAAACAGATGCCGATTATGTGCTGCGGGTTAAAGGTAAATTGCCGGCCGATTTTGCCTGGATGCAAGCACATCGCAAGGACGAAATGGCCTGGTTTGATAAGCAGTTTGCCCGCATTGAGCAATACCCCTTTTTACAGGGGGCTGTGCACTTTGATGGCCATGGCGATGATATGCCGCAGTGGTATCAGCAGTTGGATGTTATTCTCTCGACCAGTGATTTTGAGAGCTTCCACTATAGTGTGGCTGAAGGCGCAGCTTGTGGTTGTCAGCCTGTGGTCTTTAACTGGGAAGGGGCAACAACGTTGTATCCGGCAGCATGGTGTGTTGATGATGTAGCTTCGGCCTGTGCCCGCATCAAGCAGTTGTCATTACAGCCTGGTAAAGCTGAGCCACTTGATACAACGCAACAGCTGCATGATTGGATCCACCAGCATTATGCGCTGGAGAGTATTAGTTCGCGTTTAATCGCGTATTTACAAATAGAAGAGACACCTAAAGTGGTAGCGCCAAAGCATGTTTAACAGATCTCGAAAGTTGGTGCGTAAGTTAACGGGTAAACCGGACTTACGCCTGCCGCCACCGCACCCTGTGGCACGTTTAATGGAACAACAAGGGCAGTTTGATGCGAATTGGTATTTAGCGCACAACCCTGATGTTGCCGCCGATAAACGCTGGCGGCAGCAACCGGCGATGCATTATTTGCAATTTGGCGCTAAAGAAGGTCGCCAGCCGGTTGCGTGGTTTGATAGCCAGTATTATTTGCAATCCAATACCGATGTCGCCAAAAGCGGTGCTAATCCGTTTGTGCATTTTTTACAGCATGGCAGGGCTGAAGGGCGCAAACCGAATAATTTTCTATTAATAAATCAGTTGTCTGGCGCTGATGATATGCTCGCGCTAAACGATAAACAGCAGGTTAGCTTAACGCTGCCGTTATTTAATAAAACATCGCAGTTACAGTTAGCCCTGCGTTTGCACAGCGATGATGACAAAACCTGTGGTTTGCTGCTGGCCGAGCTGGTAGATGCCAAAGGCAAGGTGATGACGCTTACACACTGCGGTCCGCTGCGGTTTTCAACTGTTTTTGGTAAGTGGTATCGCTACGTGATGTCGGCCAGGCAACAAGATGATGTTTTTGTTATCCCGGTACCGCCTGCTGCCGCGTTGCTGCGTTTAACACTGCGCCCGTGGCAAGGTAAGCAAGTACGGGTGCGCAACGCGATTGTACCCAGCTGGTTACCAAACCCCGTGCGACCTTCGCTAAGCGCAGCGGCTGAAGTAGTGTCGCAGCTTAAAACGCCAGACCAGTTAAGGGTGGCATTGTTGGCGGATGAGTTTACCTACAACAGTTTTCGCGATGAGTTTAATGCAATTACCTTTACGCCGGATAACTGGCAGCAGGTGTTTGCTGCACAAAAACCAGAGCTCTTTTTCTGTGAATCGGCCTGGTCAGGAACTGATCCGCGTGTACGGCCATGGAAGGGCAAGGTGTATGCCAGTGAGAACTTTAAGCATGAAAACCGTCAGGTACTGTTAGAGATATTGGCTTACTGCAAGCAGCATAATATCCCCACGCTGTTTTGGAATAAAGAAGACCCAACACATTACACCGATCGCAAGCATGATTTTGTTAAAACGGCCGTGTTATTTGATTATGTATTTACCTCTGCAGCCGAATGCGTTGAGCACTATAAAACCGATTATGGTGTAAAGCATGCCTTTGCCTTGCCCTTTGCTACCAACCCACGGTTATTTAACCCGTTAACTGAAAGCGCGCGCAGCAATAAAGTGGTGTTTGCCGGTAGCTGGTATGCCAATCACGTAGCGCGCAGCGAAGTGATGGCGAAGGTACTGGACGGATTGATTGCAGAGGGCTTTGAGCCGGAAATTTATGACCGTTATTACGGCGACCCGGATCCGCTGCATAAGTGGCCTGAACAATATTTGCCTTATGTTAAACCGGGGCAGCCGCATGATCAGATGCCGTTGGTGTATAAATCGTCTGCACTGGGCTTAAATTTTAATACGGTTACTGAGTCCAGTACCATGTTTGCCCGCCGGGTGTTTGAGTTGATGTCGTCTAATACCTTGGTGGTGTCTAACTATGCTAAAGGCGTTGCCGACATGTTTGGTGAGCTTGTGGTATTTGCCGATCGTGAACCGAAGCGACTGGGCAGCTTAACCGCAGAGACCATTACGTCGCTACGCCGAAAGGCGCTGGACAACGTATTGGCCAACCATACCTACAGTGTGCGCTGGCGCTATATGCTTAACTGTATTGGTTATGCTACCGCAGCGGATAACACCAGTTTATTGTGGTGCGCGCCAGTTGATAGCCCATCTGAGGCTGAGCAGGCCATTAGTGTATTTGAACAACAGTTTGGCCGCGAACCACAAGCGCGCTTGTTGTTGCTCTGTACTGAAGCCTTTGCGGTGACAGAACTGGCTTCAATGTATCAGCGTTTTAACCGTTTTGGCATTAGTGTTAGCTCGGTACATTTTGCCCGGCACTATGCGCTGGAAGGGCGTTATCAGCCCGCGCAGGCAAGTAGCGTGTTAATAGCAAGACCTAAACAAATACCAACGTTGGACTGGTTAAACATGGCGCGGCATCATTTGGTGTATTTGAATGCGCACTTAGCAACACCGGCCAATAACGATATGGCGCTGCAACATGACACCTTGGCTGCTGATGCTGTACTGCTAATGCAGTCTGCGCAATGGCAAAACTGGCTGGATGCCTGGTTAACCGCACAGCCTATGGCTGTTTTTAGGCTGTAAGGACTTTTTATGCACATTTCTGTTATCGTGCCTTGCTATAACGCAGTGGGTAAAATTGAGCGCTGTTTAAGCTCGCTGCAGGCAATCGATTTTGCCGCTGAACAATTTGAAGTGATTTTTGTTGATGACTGTTCCAGTGATGGCACCCTGACATTGCTAAACCAGCAGGCTAAAACGCAGCCCAACTGGCGGGTGTTTCAACTGGCTAACAACTCAGGCTCACCCTCTGCACCGCGCAATAAAGGCCTGCTTGAGGCACGCGGTGACTATGTGTTTTTTCTCGACAGTGATGATGAAATTTTCCCCGATACGTTAAACACACATTATCAGCATGCGCTGCAAACCAATGCCTGTATTGTCCGGGGGTATTTGATAGCTGATACCGGCCGCGAGCAGCTGGAGATGAACAAAGTTCATAACTGGCAAGCCAACTTAACCAGACAGCAACGAATTGCCGCCATTATTGCCCACCAAAGCACCATACCCTGTAGCCTGATCAAGCGTAGCCTGTTGCAACAGCATACTATTACCTGGCCTGAAGCCCTGCGCATGGGCGAAGACAGTTATTTTCTGGCGCAGGTGTTAAGCGTGGCAGAGCAGGTAGAATACCTTTCTCACCCCACTTATATTTATAACCAGCGCCGCTCTTTTGTCGCTTCCAGTACACAGTCTTACGGTGCCCGTGAGTTGAGCAACCATTTAATTGTTTGGCAGGGCGTACAGCAGGCACTGGCTGGGGCAGGGGTAGATTACTTTGCATTACGATTGCAAAAAGGCTTGCAGGCAGTGCTGGCCAGTTTGATATTTCGTAATCGTTACGACATTGATGAAGCTTTGTTTTTACAGTTTGCCGATTTTATTGCGCAAAACTGGCCGCGTATTGCCACCTTTAATTATATTCCGCGTAACAGAGAGTTACTGCAAACGCTGTTAGAGCGGGACTTTACCGGTTTTTCTGCACTGTGTAAGCCGCGTTTGTTAATTGCAGGCTACGATTTAAAGTTTATCCGGCCGGTGCTGCCGGCATTGGCTAAATATTTTACGCTGGATGTGGATGAATGGCCGGGACATAACAGCCATGATGAAACCCTAAGCCGACAAAAGCTGAGCCAGGCCGATTATATTTGGTGCGAATGGCTGCTGGGTAATGTGGTGTGGTATAGCCAGCATAAAACACCACAGCAAAAATTAGTTTGCCGAATGCACCGCTTTGAATTAAGCCGGGAGTTTGGTGAGCAGCTTACCCTGTCAGGCGTGGATGCGATAACCGCGGTTTCAGTGTTGTTTTTCGAGCGTTTAATGGAGCGCTTCCCTGCCATACCTCGGCAAAAGGTGAGGTTGTTACCCAATTTTGTGGATGTGGCAGGCTATGAACAAGTGAGTTTTGCCGACAGCCGTTTTACCCTGGCGATGATAGGTTATGTGCCTGCCAAAAAAGGCCTGTTGCACGCCTTGCAGATTTTGGCTGAGCTGCGGCAAAAAGATAGCCGTTACCGGTTGAAGCTTTTTGGCAAGGCACCGGCAGATTTACCCTGGCTAAAAAATCACCCTGACGAACTGACGTATTTTGCCGATTGTGAACAACATATTCGCGACTTAGGCTTAACTGACGCCGTTGAACATGTTGGCTTTGCCGATATAAAAAAAGCGTTGGCGCAACATCAGGTGGGTTTTGTGCTGTCGGTTAGCGAGTCGATGCGTGAGCTGCCTGGTTTTGAAAGTTTCCACCTGGCAGTAGCCGATGCCTATGCAGCCGGCGCCGTTGGCTTGGTAAAGCATTGGACTGGCAGTGAATATGTCTATCCAGAGGTGCTAATTAGCAAGGATCAACAGGCATTAACACAGCGAATTTGGCAGCTAAGCCATGATGAAGCCGCATACCGTGAACTGCACCAGCAAGGCGTGAGCTTTATTACAAAACATTACTCTGCCAACCAGTTTGTGACAAAGGTTAGGCAATTATTTGATGAGATTTAATTGATGAGCTCGCCTTTACATCAAGCAATAAAAAGTGGTGCATTAAGAGATGGGGTAACACCTTATTCAAATGTTGAACCTCTTACTGCGGCTAAGCAGGTGTTGGAAAATAAATATGTGTTTCCTTATGTTGGTGAATTACCGGTATGGGCAAATGGCACGCTGCAATGGAAACCAGATTTTGGTAATAATCAGGCAAGCAAAGCGTTGTGGTTTTACTCTTTGGTGTTTATAGATTATCTGGTGAAGGCCGCAGTAGTAGAAAACAATGAACACTGTTGGCAAAAAGCGTTGCAGTTACATAAGTCCTATCAGCAGTGGCGCGAAGACGATCAAACCGCTACTGCATTTTTGTTTAAAGATGAGCATGCTGTGACTAATCGCGCTTGTGTGTTGTCTCAGTTGTTGCATGTTGTAACCCACCGGGTTGAACAAGGCGAGCCACTGCAGTTGTTGCAGCAACAATTACTGCAAGATTTAAGTGAACATGCTAATTGGCTAGAGCAAGACAAGCATTATGTCTTTAATAACCATGGCATTATGATGGACAGAGCGTTGCTAAACCTTGTTGTTCAGTTTAGGCAGCATGCCGTTGAATATTCTCGCTATCAAAGCGAGCAATGGCTAGTAAAAGCGCTGAGTCGCATTAAGATCATGTTAGATAGAACCTTTGATAATGGTGGGTGTTGCACTGAAAATAGCCCGTCTTATCACATGCTTAACCTTTCTTTGTTCGGTGCAATAAATTCATTTATCAATAAGCATGAATTGGTAGCTAAAGATAATGCTATTACAGCGGTGTTGAAAAAAGCGATAGCCGCGGCAGCATATCAGGTATATGAAGACGGCAGCTTGCCCTTAATTGGCGACTCTGAAACCAACGCCTCGGTTTTTGTCTCGGACACTTATCATAAAAATAAGTTTGGTGTTGGTTACTTCCCCGAAGCAGGTTTCTGTATTGTTAAACAGCCAGGTTTTCATTTTACCTTTAAATGTGGTGGCTCCTCCTTTTCTCATCGTCATAATGATGATACCAGCATTACACTGCGTGTAGATGGGCTCGATTTTATCTGTGATGGTGGCATGTATAGTTATGACAATAGTAATGACATCAGACGTTTCTTAACTTCTTATAAAGCGCATAGCGGTTTTTTTACCGAAAACTGCGCGAATGTAAGATATTCAAATTACGCTGCTGCGGATGAGCTAGCACGAATGAATACTATGGATAATCACGGAAAGATTATTCACATGAGTGGGGATAGCTTTTTGGATCCCAATGTTGGTTTGAAACGCCAAATTACGTTATTAGGTGAGCAGGAAAATCAATTTAACAAAGTGCTGTTGTGCGATAGGTTAAAAGCAGATCAGGCAGCGCAGTGGCGACTTCAGTTTTTATTGCATCCTGATGTCGTCGTAACGCAGGTTGGTGAACAAGTTAAGCTACAACGTCAGCATGTTTACCTGTTGCTTTCTTTTAACTCCACAAGCGCGGTGGCGTTAAATATTGAGCCAGGACACTATTCCGAACGTTATCAGCAAGTACAACCTTGTAAGGTACTTGTACTTACCGGGCTGGATCCAAAGCTGGAAATAAATACCCTGATAACAATACACCAAGGGCCCAAGCATGATTGAACAATGGTTGGGTAATTTGGATAAATTATTGACACACGATGTACCCGGTGGTTTTTCTATTTATCAGCACGCCAGAGCTGCTTACGTTGCTGGGGATATTGAAAAAGCTGAGAAGCTTAAACGACTTAATTATTTATTACATAATTCAGAAGTCCCATATACAGCGCAAATAGGTAAAAACTCCATTCTAGCTTATGGCGGGATTGGTATTATTTTGCACGCTCAAACCCGAATTGGCGAACGCTGTAATATCGGCTCGGGAGTTACTATTGGTGGCAGTGCTTCTGGGGTGCCAATTATAGGGCATGATGTTTATCTTTCTACGGGATGCAAGATACTTGGGGGCTTAAAGATTGGTGATGGTGCCATTATTGGTGCCAATGCTGTGGTATTGAATGATGTTAAGCCGTTTACCGTTGTAGCGGGTTTACCAGCAAAGCCGATATCGGATATTACACCTGAAAATTTTGACAAATATGCGGGTTTTTATTGGTGTAAAAATCAGCCGGAAAAAGTTGCCTTGTTTATCGACTGGTACTTCACCCAGAAAAGAGCTGAAATGCCCCGGTAAGACATGCATCTTTGCACAGGAATATAGTAACAACGTGAATTTTGATGAGTTATTTCAACCAGACTGGTACCTGAAAGCTTACCCCGACGTGGCGGATGCCGGCATTGACCCATTGCAGCACTACCTGAAACATGGCCGGTTTGAAAACCGTTGGCCATGTGATTTGCCGGCACTGCAGTTGGATGTCGCGTTATGGCAAGCCGAAGATGCTACTGCTAGCCTGGAAGCACTTAAGGCTTTGCTTGCGTCGCAGCAACCACTGCATAGCGCGCTTGCAGCCTGGGTGTTGGCACGATGGTATGGCAGTTTAGAGCGCTGGCAAGAGGTTTATCCGTTAATCGACACCATGTTGGATGACGCGGCAGCACTGACAATACTTGCAAACCAAGGTCCGTTTTTATTGGCGTTTTCTGCGGCTATCAACTGCAAGCAACCCGAGCGGGCATTGGCTTTACTTAAGCGTGAAGACTGGCCGAAAACCGCTGATAAAGCCCTTGCAGCGTCTATGTTGCAGCAAGGCGCTGATAAACTGCGCACCTTAAGTCAGGTGTTTGAACAACAGGGATTATTGGGCCTGGCCGATAACAGTGGGGCTTTGCTCAGCACGTTAAAAGCTGGCACCTTAAAAGCCACCACGTTGCCGGCTAAAATAAGCGATTTATGGCAACCCTTAGTCAGCGTCATTGTGCCGTGTTATAACGCGGCGGCAACCATTGGCTATGCCCTTGAGAGTCTGCTTCGGCAAAGCTGGCGCAAACTGCAAATAATTGTGGTTGATGATGCTTCAAGCGATAACTCAGCTGACATTGTGCAGCAGTATGCTGCTTTAGATAAGCGGATTACGTTGCTACGCCAGAGCCTGAATCAAGGCGCCTATGCTGTGCGTAATGTTGGTATGGCGGCAGCGAAAGGCCGTTTTATTACTGTGCATGACAGTGACGATTGGTCGCATCCGCAGAAAATTGCCCTGCAGGTAGCGGCGTTACAGGCTAACCGTAATGCCATGGCGTCTATTTCGCATTGGGTAAGATGTACCGAGACACTGCAGTTTGGCCACTGGCGTGTAGAGGACAGCTGGACCTACCGTAATACCTCATCCTTGTTATATCGGCGCCAGGTTGTTAAACAGCTGGGTTTTTGGGACAGTGTAAGCGTTGGCGCAGATACGGAATACATGCTGCGTACGTTAAAGCAGTTTGGTCAGCAGGCCGTGGTAGATGTAAAACCGGGCTTGCCGTTATCTTTTGGTTTGGCTGATGTAAAAAGCTTAACCCAAACTAAAGCCACTCACTTACGCACCCAGTATAGGGGCTTACGCCGCGATTATCGTGAAGCGGCAGAGAACTGGCATTCTTCTTTAGACTGCTCTCAAGGCCGCTCAGCAGAAAGTTCGACTGGCAGCAGCGCAAACACTTTGTATATGCCTGCCCGGTTAACGCAGCGGCCGTTTGCGGTGCCGCCACTAATGTGTCGTGGTAGTGATAGCGTGCAGCGGCATAACCTGATGTTGTTACTGCAAGCTAAAAAGGTGTTTGATGCCACCTGGTATCTGGCGCAATACCCGGATGTTGCCGCGGCAGGCGTGGATGCGCTGCAGCATTTTGTCAGCCATGGCGCGAGTGAAGGGCGTGACCCTATACCGGGCTTTAGCCTGTCGGCCTATGCACTGGCGCACCAAGTGCCGCTAAGCGAGGTGTTGTCGCACTGGTTAATGTCAACCCAACCGGTTAGCGGGCCAATATGGCTTAAACAGCAGGCAGCCGCTTTTGATAGGCCGCATATGGTGCTGGTAGCCCATGCTGCGGGCCACGAACTTTATGGGGCTGAGCGCAGTTTTATTGATGTGTTGCATCAGTTAAACCACCTTAACCTGACGCTTACCGTTGTGCTGCCAAGCGCGATAAATGCCGCTTATATTCAGCAACTTCTGCCGTTGTGTCAGCAACTTATTGTATTACCTTATGCCTGGTGGCGCGCGGATAAAGCACCATGCGAGCCAACCATTGCCGCCTTTCGCGCTTTATTGTTACAGTTAAAGCCGGATGTGCTCTACCAAAATACCAGTGTATTGCATGAACCGGTTGTGGCCGCAAAGCAGCTTGCGCTTCGCACTTTTATTCATGTGCGTGAAGTGGCGGATACCGATGCTGAACTGTGCCGTATATTAGGCGCCACTTCCAGCGAGCTTGCACAGCACGTGCGTGATTACGCTGATGTGATAATTGCCAACTCAGACGCGGTAGCACGCTTTGTGGCCTGCCCGGAACGCACCGTATTGCTGCCTAATGCGCTGTCGCCGACACTGGCGAATTGCCCGCCAAGGCCAAATGGTTCAAGGTTGCAACTGGGTATGATTAGCAGTAACAGTGCTAAAAAAGGCATTGTCGATTTTTTTGCTTTGGCACAACGTGCAGCCGATGAAGAGCTGGCAATTGATTTTGTGCTATACGGCCCGGATACACCGCTGTTGCAACAGCTATTGCAAAGTACAGCTAATATAGTGCAGTACCGTGGTTATGTTGAACACCCTGAGCAAGCGCTGGCTCAATTGGATGCAGTAGTCAATTTATCGCAGGTGGCGGAGTCGTTTGGCCGAACGGTATTAGAAGCCTTAGCCTGCAAACGTTTGGTGCTGGCGTATCGACATGGCGCGTTAGCGCATTGGTTGCCGACTACCTGCTGCGTTTTGGCTGAGGTAGGAGATTGGCAAGCGCTGCTGGCGCAACTCAACGTGTTGTTAACTGAGCCTGTGCGACTGCAAAACATGTTAGAAGAAGGCGCCGATTTTGCCTGGCTACACTATGCACATACCAAAACAATCCCTATCTGGCGGCAATTGCTGTCAGCAGTAACACGAGAGCATGATAAATGACTAAGCTGCCCACTATTTCCATTTTTGCCATGTTAGCCATGTTAGCTTTTTTAACCGGCTGTGGTGCTGGCGAGGATGATACTGGCGAGGGTAAAACTGTCATGGGCTTGGTATCACAGAATACGCTGGCAGGTTGTGGTGAGATACAATATTTATCTCCAGAGCCAGCCGCTGTATTACCCGATAATTTTCGTACCGTGATTATGGGCTCGTCCTCTGCAGCGGGCGCGGGTGCAAGTTCGCCGTCATTAAGTTGGGCCGGGCAATATGCCGCCTGGCAGCAACAAAGCAACAGAACTACCGTGAACCTTGCTAAAGGGGGACACACCACTTATCATGCGCTCCCTGAGTATTGCCAGCCGGCAGAGTCGCGCGCGCAACCAGATATAGCGCACAATATTAGCCGGGTATTGGCAGAGCAACCAGATTTAGTTTTAATTGCGTATCCCAGTAACGATGCGGCCTTGGGCTGGGCTGCCACAGAAAGTGTTAGCAATATTATGTTACTGCGCACTTTACTTGCAGAGGCGGGTGTTGCCAGTGTGGTGCTGTCGGCCAAGCCGCGTAATATGTCTGCGGCGGCGATTACACGCTTGCAGCAGTTTGATATGTTGCTAAGCAAGGAAGTGAAAGACTGCGTGGTACCGTTATTTGATATTTTACAATTAGACCAGCGTTTAAACCCGGCCCTTGATTCAGGCGACGGTGTGCATGTTAATGACGAAGGCCATGTACTGATTTTTAATGCCTTGCGTGACATGCTGACACAGGGACGCTGTGTAGTGCTACCAGAGTAATAGAATTTGACCAGTTATAATCTTCAAACAAAGCACTTGAGAGCCAGTGCACCCGGTATTTTACGCTGGTGTCTTGATTTTCCCAAGCCTGAAGCTGCAATAAGCCTGCAACAGCTAACCGATGGGCTGTTATTTCAGGGCTGGTTGTTATTGCAAGATGGCGTTAAAAAGGCACAAATGTATGTGCGTCATGGCGAGCATTTAGCCACTGCAGAGCTTAGTGTGTGCCGCCCGGATGTTATTGAAAAGGTTTTGCAACAGCCCGCGGTTGGGCATATGCAGCTGCAATGTGGTTTTAGCCAACGTTTGGCGTTGTGCGCTGATCACGCTGTAGTAGGTTTTATCATTGATGGACAGCAATTTGACTTTGTTGATATTCGTATTGAAAGTACGATGAAGGTGCTACAAGGCACTTTTCCGTGGTTGTTTCTTGATAATGATACTAACCAAAGCGTGGCACAATTTACCGGTAAGCTCACCCTGTGCGGCCAAACGCTGAATGATTGGAAGCAGTATTTGGATGCGCTAGCAACGTTACAGCAACAGGGGCGCAAGTTGGCTGCCTTGATTGCGCCGACCAAAGAAATGGTTTACCCGCAGTATTATCCGCATACGCCGGCGCAAAATACGCCGGTGCAGCAATTGCGAGAGCATGTGGGGGCCAGCGCCATTTTGTTGTATCCTGCAGCAGAGCTCGCTTGCGCAGACCAGCGCAGTTTTCGTTACACCGATACGCACTGGACCCATCATGCTGCGATGCAGGTGAGTGTATTATTGGCAGTACAATTAGGCTTAGATGTGACTGCGGTTAATGCCTGCTTTGCTAACGATCAATACGTTGAACGCAGTGTCTGTGGTGATTTAGGCAATAAACTGTTCCCGCCACGCGAGGCACCGGAGCAGTTGTTATGCAGCTTTAATTACAAACAATATTTGCGTTATGATAATGGCTTGCCTAATTTTGGCCGGGTGATGTTATATGAAAATGACAATGCATTATCCCCGCAGCATTGCTTAATCTTTGGTGCGTCGTCCTCATACAGTATGTTAAATTATCTTGTTAGGCTATATGCCAAAATTAGCATTGTGCATACTGCGGGTAATGTTGACCCTGATGTAATCGCAGCCATAGTACCTGATAGCATTATTTGTCAGACCAATGAACGTTTTATTGTGCGGGCACCCGTGGCGCATTATTCGCTAGCTAATACCATACAAGAAAAGTTAGCGGATATGACGGCGGCTAGTGCATCCGAGTTGAAACTGGCTTCTGCGTCCAAAAGCGGTGCGACGCACCATAGCTATTTCCACGCATTATTATCAAAGGGATAAACATGACCAAACCCTTATATGTTACCCGGCCAGATCTACCTGAGCTGGAAACGTTTTTGCCTTATTTACAACAAATTTGGCAAAGTGGTGTGTTAACTAATAATGGTCCCTTTCATCAGCAGCTGGAACAGGCACTGCAAGACTATCTGGGTGTTGACTATATCAGTGTGTTTAACAATGGCACCAATGCGTTATTGGTGGCGTTACAGGCACTGGAGTTAAAAGGCGAGGTCATTACCACACCGTTTACGTTTTTGGCGACCACCAGCTCGCTTATTTGGCAGGGTTTAACGCCGGTATTTGTCGACATAGACCCTGTTAGCCTTAATTTAGACCCCAACGCTATAGTGGCAGCCATTACCGATAAGACCTGCGCCATTATGCCGGTGCATTGTTATGGTAATCCGTGCGATACCTCAGCCATTCGAGCGGTAGCACAGCAGCATGGCTTAAAAGTTATTTATGATGCAGCGCATGCCTTTGGCGTAAAACACCAGGGCCAGAGTGTACTGCAACAGGGCGATTTAGCCGTGTTGAGCTTTCATGCCACTAAGGTATTTAATACCATTGAGGGTGGCGCTGTAATTTGCCACAGTGCGCAGATGAAGCAGAAAATTGATCGGCTGAAAAACTTTGGTATCGTTAACGAATTTAAAGCTGAAGCGGCCGGTATTAACGGCAAAATGAATGAACTTCAGGCCGCGTTTGGCTTGGCTCAGCTGCCGGGTTTAGCCGGTGCGTTACAGCGGCGCGCTAAGGTACATCAATATTACTGTGATGCATTAGCACGAATACCTGGCTTGCAGTGTGTGCCACTGTTGGCCGATGGGGCACCAAACTATGCTTACTTTCCAATTTTAGTAACTGATGAATTTGGCATGAGTTGCAAGGCGTTATATGAAGCGTTAAAAGCAAAGAGTATTTTTGCCAGACGATATTTTTACCCGTTAACGCCGGTATTGTTAGATATGGATATTGATGAAAGTTGTTATCCGGTTGCTGCCGACGCTGCAGAGCGCGTGTTGTGTTTACCCATGTCAGGGAGTTTAACGCAAGCAGAACAAGATTTAGTCATTAACGCCATTATTGAGGTTTGTGGAAAGGATTAATGCATATTTTTTTATCTTGTATTAGGCAATACGGCATAATGGCCCTTAGTGCTATTTTGAATATTCATTCCCAGCGAGTGCAGTTTCACGGCAGTTGGGTAACAATGTTTAATCAAATGCATATTGGTTTGTTACACACAACGTTAACGCAGAGCGAAATTTCATGACTGCTGTTCACTACCTCAGTGAGACGTCGTTGGAAGATGTGTATTTCGAACAGACTCAGCAGCGTTGGTTTCCTAACAACAGCCATATTGCTATTAAGCTACCAATAAACCAGGCTGGCTGGTACAGCCTGGAAGGGCAACTGCAGGTACAAAGCAAACAGCATAGCTTAATGCTGATGACAGACAATGGCGTGTGCATTATGCTGCCACTGACCAGAAAAGGTTTGTTGGTTGATGTGTTTTATTTGCCTGCCAACGTGCAACGTGTCTGGTTACAACTTGAAGGCCAAAAACTAAGCGTGGCGCATTGCACAATAACAGTGTCAGCAATTGGTGCGGTCAAGCGTTTATGGCGTATGGCGCGGCGTGTGGCATTGACGTATGTCAGGCAGCCATCGGCACAGAGACGTATCGCTACATTACATTGGTATTCATTGTGTGCGGGGCTGGAGCCTTGTTATCGCAAAGTGTCGCAGTTGCGCCAGTGGAGTGCTGAAATTCCTTACTCCCGCTGGCAAGAGCTGAATGAACACGACACGCCAGCGCAGCATCGACGTGCCCGGCGCTTACTACAAAAGCAGCAGAATATTGTTGTTGTGGTTTACGGCGACAACAGTATTGCACAGTCCTATTGGCAAAGCAGTGTAAACAGCGTGTTTGTACAACAATGGACGTCGGCATCGGTTCAGGTTCTGTTGCCAGTAGGCATAGATGCGCTGGACTCTTTGCCTGAAACGGTGCAAATAACCACTGCCGACAGGCTTAAAAATCTGCCATCGAACACCGCGTTATTATTACTTCGTGCTGGTGCGATATTGTCACCTCGTGCGTTGGCTTGGTGGCGTATTATGGCCAATAGTGAAACCTTTAGTTATAGCGATCATGATTATTTCACTACTGAACGTTGTTTGCCGCAATTTAAACCGGACTGGTCATTAGAGCTACTGCGTAGTACCCATTACATCGGCGATGTGGTTGGCGTTAGTGCTGGCCTATTGGCTAAGTCTGGCTGGTTGGAGGCAGACTGGCAACAGTGCACTGCAGGGCAGCACCTGGTACTGCGTTTAGCTGAGCAGCTATTGCCAGCACAGCAGCCTGAGCACATTTCGGCAGTGCTGTGGCATGATTTGCTAGCGCCGGGTGGCCCATCGCCAGAGCCGGTGCAACAGCATTTAAACCGATTAAATATTCGTGCTGAAGCCCGAACAGCAAGAGACAACACAGTATGGGTAGACTATGCGCTTAGCGCAACGCCGTTGGTAAGTATTATCATTCCAACCCGCGATATGCTGCACTTATTGGCCCCTTGTGTGAACAGTGTGCTTGCGCAAACCCAGTATCCGGCATTTGAAATTGTTATTGTCGATAACCAGAGTACTTGCCCCGATACGTTAGCCTATATGCAACAACTTAGTACCGACCCCAGAGTGACTATTTTACGTTACGATCAGCCCTTTAACTATGCGGCAATTAACAACTATGCCGTTGAGCAGGCCGCGGGTGAACTGATTTGTTTATTAAATAATGATACTGAGGTGATTACGCCACAGTGGCTGGGGCAGATGGTAGGCGTACAGTTGCAATCGAACGTTGGTGCCGTTGGGGCACGATTACTTTACTCAAACAGAACGGTGCAACATGCCGGTGATGCAGTAGGCCCGGGTGGCTGTGCTGACCATATGCATAGTGGTATTGATGAGCACGATGCAGGCTATATGCGCCGGGCGGTAGCAACCCAAGAGTTGTCTGCGGTAACGGCGGCATGTTTATTGACACCAAAAGCACTGTTTCAGCAACTTAATGGACTTAACGCCCGGCAGCTTGCTGTGGCATTCAACGATGTTGATTATTGCTTGCGTGTAAGAGAAGCTGGCAAACGCGTGGTATATACCCCACATGCACAGTTGTATCACCATGAGTCAGTGTCGCGCGGTAAAGATGATACCGATGAGAAAGTCCGCCGTACCCGCGCTGAAGCCGATTATATGCGCCAACGTTGGGCGCATATAATGCAGCATGACCCTTTTTATAATCCCAATCTGAATTATGCCAGGCCCGATTTTACCCTAGGGCGCGAACAAAGAGTAAAAGCACCATGGCAGCGTTAAGCACACAAGATGTGATTGTGATTGAGGAGCGGCCGAACCCAAGTTCAGATTTTTTTGTGCTGCCGTATTTAACCCTGCACAGCGCCAATGTGCAGCGCTACACCTTTGCGCAATTGGCAGAGCCTGAAGCGTTGGTTGGTAAAACACTGATATTTGTGCGTTATATCCCCGCGCCATGGCGTCAGCTTATAGACACGGTTGCAGATAAAATCGGCCAGATTGTGCTGTTTATCGACGATGATGTACTAGACCCGGCAGCCAGTGTCGGCATGCCGTGGCGATATAGGCTTAAGTTATGGCGTTTAAGTTATAGAGCCGTGCCGTGGTTAAAACACCATGCTGCACAATTATGGGTGGCTAATTCGTATTTAGCGCAAAAGTATCATCACTGGCAGCCACATACTTTGCAAGCGATGCCTTTGGCGTTAGCACCACAGGTGCCTGTGACACTGTTTTATCATGGCTCTTCATCACATCAGGCTGAAGCGCGTTGGTTATTTCCCATTGTGGCTGATGCGTTAAAGGCGGTACCGGCACTTAATTTTGAAATTATTGCAGATAAAAAAATTGCCCGCTTATACCGGGGGCTGCAAAAAACGCATGTATTACAGCCTATGTCATGGCCCAGTTATCAGGCGCTGTTGCAGCGACAACGCTATGATATTGGCTTAGCACCGTTATTGCCTTTGCCGTTTAATCAGGCGAGATCGGTAACTAAGTTTTTTGATATTACGCAAGCCGGTGCGGTAGGTATTTATGCCGAAAGCCCTATTTATCAAGCTGTGCAGCAAGATAAAAGTGGCATCCGTTTGCCTATGCAGCCACAGTTGTGGCGCGATACGATAGTGTCTCTGGCCAATGATAATCAGCGTAGGCTGCAATTGCTTGATACGGCCAGGCAGCAGGTGCGACAATGGCCCGATGGGGTTACGCAGGATGACTAATCGCTACCTTACGGTGAGCCGGGCATTGGCTGATACGCCCGGTTTAGCTACATTTTTGGGGGCGCCGGTACACTATTTGCCTGCTTGGTGTTGTTGGCCTGCCAACACCAAACAACACACCATGCTGGCATGGGGCCGCAAAGCTTCTGCTGAAAAAGCAGAAAAAGTGGCGCAGCGTTGCAATATAACCATGTGTTATTTAGAAGACGCTTTTTTACGCTCGGTAGGGCAAGGCTTTGATTCTGCGCCCTGTGGTTTGGTCATGGACGATGTGGGTATTTATTACGATGCCAGATTGCCGTCAAAGCTGGAGCAACTGAT
The DNA here is from genome assembly GCF_030731985.1 of Rheinheimera baltica. Classification (NCBI taxonomy): domain Bacteria; kingdom Pseudomonadati; phylum Pseudomonadota; class Gammaproteobacteria; order Chromatiales; family Chromatiaceae; genus Rheinheimera; species Rheinheimera baltica. The sequence continues at coordinate 74,946 of NZ_JAPJDY010000005.1, read as the reverse complement.
TGTTGCCGAACTTACATCAAAAGAGCGCACTGAAGCTGAGGCGCTGCCAACATTGTGGCAACAGCATCGGGTATCAAAGTATAATAACGGCCAGGATTATCAGTTGTTGGTTGAGCAGCCCTATGTGCTGTTAATTGATCAAACGCTAAATGATGCTTCTGTGCAATGTGGTTTAGCCAGTGCTGAAAGCTTTGCCAACATGCTGCAATTTGCTAAAGAGACTTTTGCCGGCCATAAACTAATTGTTAAAACACACCCTGATGTGGTGGCTGGCAAAAAGCGCGGCTATTTAACCGAGTTAGCGCCAGCCGCGCTGGAAGGCGTGCAGCTGGTGTCGGAAAAGCTGCATGTGGTCGCGTTAATAGAGCATGCTAGTGCGGTGTTAACGGTAACGTCTCAGGTTGGCTTTGAGGCGTTAATGTGGCAAAAGCCGGTCTATGTGTTTGGTATGCCATTTTATGCCGGATGGGGGTTAACCCATGACATGCAGCAATCACCACAACGGCGCCAGTTGTTGCGCGAGCAAACCACAGAAGTTGATATTGCGCGTTTGGCTTATGCAGCGCTTATTCGCTATGGTCGCTATATCTTAGTAGAGACTGAGCAAGCCTGTAGTTTTTATCAGCTACTTCAGCTGCTAGGCAAGGGCAGAGCGGATGCTGAACGTCCAACACGCAGACTGTCGACATTACGTTAAACCGCGTACAATTGCCGCTAATTGCGTTACTTTTTCGTTAGGATACTGAAGTTCTATGATTATTAGGTTGTTTGATATTGTGTTGTCGTTAACTGGTTTAATAGTGGCGTCGCCGCTGTTGGTTGTGTTGACCCTTATTGGCTTGTTTGATACGGGGGCACCAATATTTTGCCAACAGCGTGTAGGGCGGAATAAACGCCCTTTTACGTTAGTAAAGTTTCGCACTATGAAAAAAGATACGTCACATGTAGCCAGTCATTTAGCTGATGCGAATGCGATAACGCCTTTTGGTGGTTTTTTGCGTAAAACCAAATTAGACGAGTTGCCGCAGTTATGGAATGTTTTGTGGGGACAAATGAGTTTAGTTGGCCCGCGCCCGTGTTTGTTTAACCAGCAGGAGCTAATTGCTGAGCGTGAGCAGCGCGGCGTGCTGGCGGCGCGTCCTGGCATAACCGGTTTGGCACAGGTTAGCGAAATTGATATGTCTACACCGGTCTTGTTGGCGCAAACAGATGCTGAAATGCTGGTTAACTTAACGTTAAAACATTACTTCAAGTATATTTTGATGACTGTGGCTGGAAAAGGCAGCGGCGACAGGGTTAAACGTTAAGTTCGAACTGCTTTTCTGCTGGTCTGCAGCATAATATACGTTATTGTAAATACTAAACTGAGCTATTAAGCCGTAATTCAGCTATTGGTGATAAAACAGTGCTATGTCGCTGACACAGCAACCGGACGAACGTGTTAATTTGTTTCTGATTTGTGTGCTTAAAACTAAAGCAAACAGCGTTAAGCGGTTTTTTACAACAGGGCATTAATGTTATCATTGCTGCATTATCAGCAATGCCACTCTACCCTGAGACAGTTGTGTTAGTTAACCATGTAGCAGTTTCCGCTTAAGGACATCAGATGAAGGTTACCGTTTTTGGCATAGGATATGTCGGGTTAGTGCAGGCTGCAGTATTAGCTGAAGTGGGCCATCACATTGTATGTGTTGATGTGGACGCTGACAAAGTTACGCAATTGCAACAAGGTGTTGTACCTATATATGAGCCTGGTTTGGCCTCTTTAGTAGAAGCCAATGTAAAGGCTGGCCGGTTAGAATTTACTACGGACGCCGCTGCGGGCGTTGCACATGGTGATGTGCAGTTTATTGCAGTGGGCACTCCGCCTGATGAAGATGGTTCGGCTGATCTAAAATATGTGCTGGCTGTTGCTAATACTATCGCGCAGTTTATTACAACACCTAAGGTGATCATTGATAAGTCGACTGTGCCGGTAGGCACTGCCGATAAAGTAAGGCAAGTCATTATAGACGTGCTGGCGCAGCGCGGACAGCACGTAGAGTTTGACGTAGTGTCAAACCCTGAATTTTTAAAAGAAGGCGCCGCAGTTTCTGATTGCATGCGGCCAGATCGTATTATTGTTGGTACCTATGATGAACGGCCTAAAGACGCTATTCGTGAGCTTTATGAACCGTTTAACCGCAATCATGAAAAATTAATTTTTATGGATGTTCGCTCCGCTGAGCTAACCAAGTATGCCGCCAATTGTATGCTGGCGACAAAAATATCCTTTATGAACGACATGGCTAATTTGGCTGAGCTTCTTGGCGCTGATATTGAAGCCGTGCGAAAAGGGATTGGCTCAGATCCTCGAATTGGATATCACTTTATCTACCCGGGCTGTGGCTATGGTGGGTCGTGTTTCCCTAAAGATGTACAAGCGTTAATTCGTACAGCGGAGCAGCAAGGGTATAAACCTGAAATGTTGTACGCGGTAGAAGCGGTAAACCAGCGGCAAAAATTGAAATTAATCCAATTAGTGCAGCGCCATTTTGGTAACGATTTGCAAGGCTACACATTTGCAGTTTGGGGTTTGAGCTTTAAACCTAAAACTGATGATGTGCGCGAAGCAAGCAGCCGGGTATTGCTAGAACATTTATGGCAAGCGGGCGCAACGGTGCAGGCCTATGACCCTGAAGCGATGGAAGAGATACAGCGCATTTATGGCGTGCGGGACGACCTTACGTTAGTTGGCACGAAAGAAGCGGCACTAAAAGGTGCAGCTGCCCTTATTATTTGCACGGAGTGGCAGCAATTTAAGGCACCAGACTTTGATTTTATCAAAGCGCAGTTGGCGGTGCCGGTGATTTTTGATGGTAGAAATTTATTTGAGCCAGAACGCATGCAGCGTAAAGGTTTTACATACTACGGTATTGGACGCGGTGAGAGTGTAAAAAAGCATGATAAACCTTAATAAAGTGAGAAAAGCGGTAATTCCGGTTGCAGGGCTTGGCACCAGGATGCTGCCAGCAACCAAGGCTATTCCAAAAGAAATGCTACCAGTGGTAGATAAACCCTTAATTCAATATGTTGTACAAGAGTGTATTGCTGCCGGAATTAAAGAGATCATACTGGTAACGCATTCGTCAAAAAATAGCATTGAAAACCATTTTGATAAGAGCTTTGAATTAGAGTCGATGCTGGAAAAGCGCGTAAAGCGCCAGTTGTTGGAAGAAGTACAGAATATTTGCCCTAAAGACGTCACTATTATGCATGTGCGCCAGGGCGAAGCGAAAGGGCTTGGACATGCGGTGCTGTGTGCAAGACCGTTAGTTGGTGATGTACCCTTTGCCGTAGTATTGCCAGATGTATTAATTGACGGCTACGACAGTAACTTAAAACTAGACAACCTGGCGCAAATGTGTGCAATGTTTTCTGATACTGGCACTAGCCAGGTGATGGTTGAGCCGGTTGCGATGGAGAGTGTCAGTAGTTATGGCGTGGCGGATGTAGAAGGCCACAGCTTACTGCCATCAAACTCTGTTAACATGACGGCTATTGTTGAAAAACCAGACGTTGAAGATGCACCGTCAAACCTTGCCGTGGTTGGCCGTTATGTATTTACGCCATTAATTTGGGAAGCACTTGAGTATACGCCGATGGGCGCGGGTGACGAAGTGCAACTGACTGATGCGATTGCCATTTTAATGAAACAACAACCGGTTAATGCTTACCATATTGTCGGACGCAGCCATGATTGTGGTAACAAACAAGGCTATTTACGTGCTTTTGTTGAATATGGTCTGCGGGATAAGCACCTGGGTGCAGAGTTTAGGCAATGGTTGCTGGCAACACTAAGTCCGTAGTGACTTATGTATTAGGGGAAAGTGGCTTAACCCGCTATAATATGGGTTTTGCTTGTTCTGCTAAATAAGCGTTAATTACTTTTTGGAGTTTGGCATGCTGGGCTGGTTGCTCACTTTACCACGGTCGATAAAACGCATCATCTCCGTTCTGGTCGACATTGTGTTTCTATGTGTGTCACTGGTGACGGCTTTTATCCTGACGCAAGCAAACAAATCAACAGATCTCCAGGTAGTGCTAATCATATTTTGTCTTAGTTTACCGGTCACGTTGCTTATTTTTACCAAACTGGGCTTATACAGGGCGGTAATTCGCTATATCGGTCAGCACGCGCTGGGTGCAGTATTGGCGGGTATAGTAAGCAGTGCCATGGTGCTTTCTTTGTTATTTGCGGCCTTTGATATACCGGATAAAGGCAATTTGATTTTTGTTTACTCCTTACTGGCATTAATCACTTCAGGTGGCTTAAGGCTGTTAGCCAGAATGTTTTTAGTGCAGCGTAACAATGGCCATAAGGCACGCGTACTCATTTACGGCGCCGGCTCCTCAGGCAGGCAGTTAGCGCAAGCGTTAATGAACGGCGAGCAGTATCATCCGGTGGTGTTTGTCGATGATGACACAACGCTGCAGCGTTCTACTATTTTGGGTATTCCCGTTGGTTCGCCAGCACAAATTACCAGTTTAATTAAAACGCATAACATTAGCCGTATTCTATTGGCGTTGCCGTCAGTTAGCCGGTCAAGGCGCAGAGAAGTATTAGACGCGTTGGAGGAGTTGCCTATTCCGGTGCAATCTATTCCGGGCATGAGCGACTTGGTCGATGGCGCCATGCGTATAGATGAATTACAAGATGTTAAAATTGAAGATTTACTGGGCCGTGACGCTGTAGCGCCTAAAACCAAATTAATGCAGGCTAATATTCAGCATAAAGTGGTAATGGTAACCGGTGCAGGTGGGTCAATTGGCTCTGAGCTGTGCCGACAAATTATAAATTATCAACCGAAAACATTGGTGTTATTTGAGCTTTCAGAGTTTAGCTTATATAACATTGAACAAGAGCTGAGAAACCTGATTGTACAGTTTGAGCTTGATGTTAAACTTATTCCTGTTATGGGCACATCACAACGGCGTAAGCGGCTGGAAACCGTAATGACAGCGTTCAACGTGCAAACGGTCTATCACGCTGCTGCCTATAAACATGTGCCGCTGGTTGAATATAATATTGTTGAGGGTGTGCGCAATAATGTGTTTGGCACCTGGTACGCTGCCGAAGCCGCAATCTCTTCTGGTGTTGAAACCTTTGTATTAATTTCTACCGACAAAGCCGTACGCCCTACAAATATGATGGGTGCTTCTAAACGTTTATCAGAGCTAGTTTTACAAGCCTTGGCCAGACGACAAAGCCGTACACGTTTTTCTATGGTGCGTTTTGGTAATGTGCTTGGTTCAAGCGGGTCTGTGGTGCCGCTGTTCCGAGAGCAAATACGTAAAGGTGGGCCGGTAACTGTAACCCACAAAGATATCATCCGGTATTTTATGACTATCCCGGAAGCGGCTCAGTTGGTTATTCAAGCTGGTGCAATGGGCAAGGGCGGCGACGTTTTTGTACTGGATATGGGCGAGCCGGTAAAAATAGCAGATTTGGCCAAGCGCATGATTCATCTAATGGGGCTTGAGGTTAAGGATGAAGTGCATCCTAATGGTGATATTGAAATACATTATACTGGCCTTAGACCGGGTGAAAAGTTGTATGAAGAGCTGTTAATTGGCGAAAATGTTCGCAGTACCGAGCATGCCCGTATAATGGCTGCTGATGAAGTTATGCTGGAATGGCGCGATATGCATACGTTATTGGAAGAGCTCAGTTTGGCTTGTGATGACTATGATGTGGAGCGAATCGTTGACATTGTTCGACGTTCACCAACCGGGTTTAATTATGTTAACACCAGTTGTGATTTGATATATGCCTCGCGGTTCGGTATACCGCGTAGTGAAGATAAAGTGCCAAGTGCTAAAGTGGTTGATATAAACGGGTTGACGGGTTGACAAATAGCACTAAGTTATAGTGGTTTGGCAACTGATGAATGCTTGAACTGGTTCTAAAATTGAGATAATATTCTCGCAGTTTACTATTTGGGTGAAAGGATTAAAGTATGAATAAACTTTTAATCGCCGTTGCAGTTGCGGCTGCATTAGGTGTGCCACAGGCTGAGGCACTGCAAGCGCCTGGTGCAACATCTTCAGACGCTAAGTTTGATATAACTGAAGAAACCATTACTGCCGGTGTTGTTGGCAGTGTTGTCGCATGTACAGTGCTGTGTGATGGCAGTGGCGGTACAATCGTTGGTGACGACGATGACGACGATGACGACGATGACGACGATGACGACGACGATGACGACGATGATGACGATGATGACGACGACGATTGTGATGAAGGCGAAGAATTAGTTAATGGTGTGTGTGTTCCTACCACCACGACAACTACTACTACGACAAGCACGACAACTACAACGACCACAACGGTTCCTGTAACAGTTACTGGCACGTTCTAACTCATAGTTTTCGAAAAGCCGCCTAAATGGCGGTTTTTTTTTCTTTAGGGTGCAGTAATGTTCAGGCTTATTTTGTTGTCTATGGTGCTCAGTAGTCTAATTGGCTGCAGTGGCACCTTGTATGTTTATAAAGAAAACGTAAAGTTATTATTTAAATCAGCTGCAGTTGTTTCTCCTGATCGCGCTTATGTAGCAGCCAGTCAATACGATATTATTCAAGTTAACATTGCCGATAAGCAGGCCATTATGGCATTAGCTTTTGTGGAGCAGGGGCAGGATAAATTTATTTCCGCAGATAACGGTTTTGTTATTTTTGCCAATGGTCGCATAGTTCGTACTGCAGGTTTTATTGATAATCTGCTGCATGTTCACAATTTAGCTGCTGACCCACTTAAGCAGTCGTTCTCGGTCTTAGGTGGCCGTCGTTGGCAATACGTAGAACAAACGAATACATTAACAGCAAAGGTAAATAGTGCGCAGTTTAATATTGAAGGGCAGCGCGTTCTAACCCTTTTAAACAGTGAACTGACAACGGTATTGCTTTCTGAGACGGTACATCCTGAGAATGAAGATAGTTTTGTTAACCTTTACTGGTTTGACGAGACATCCGGTGAACTGATTAAGACCAAGCAACATCCTGCCAATATGACGGATGCGGTTACCGTAACTTTTCTTAGTCGCGTAAATCGCATTTTGTCAGTGATACCGGGAGAGAGCAAATGAGACTTCTTAAAGCTGTTTCCTCTTTTTTTATCATTAGTTTATCTGCTTTCAATTCTGCTGCCGTTGACATCAATGTTGAAATTAATGGCAAGCTGCATGTCTTTAATGAGCCAATCAAGCTTGCTGATGCACTCTCGCATATTGAACATCCTGAATTAGTTTACTGGCCTGATGCCGGCTTATTTTTAGCGTCAGAACAAACTGTGCAACAAAAGCATGCGCTAATGACACGCCTGATCAATCAACTAGCCGGTTTACCCGCGCAATCTTCAGAGAAGGCACAGCTTGCAGATTTTATTGCCTGGTTGTCAGGTATTCGAGTAGCGAGACGAATCGACTTGCCTGTTGAATTTGAGCGAGCACGGCATGTTAGAAAATCGAATCCATTACTGCAAGAAGGCTTGTTCTATCTTCGTGCTTCATATGTTCAACAGCAGGTTTTATTGCTTGGTGCAGTAACAAAGTACCAGGCTGACATCAGTGCTGATAGTATCGCGCAGGCGCATGAGCTGCACCATAATTTTGCAGCTGACGCTGCAGATAATAGCTGGGCTTACTGGTCTGTAAGCGGCGCAGAATGGCATAAGGTTGGTATAGCGTACTGGAATAAACAGCAAGTAGAACTCGCTGCTGGCGCCATGCTTTACGTCCCTTTCTCGTCATCTGTATTGGGTGGCGATAGTGAAGAGATTAACCAGCAAATTTTAATGCTGCTGCGTAACTGGGTCCGATAGGACAAGAGTAAATATTTAATGAATAGAGCAACTCAACTTGGGGTTATGTTTTGCGCCTTGTTTGCCGCTAGTACGTTGGCACAGGATAGCGACTACAGTCAGGCCAGCCACGGCGGTGTGGGTATATTTCAGACGCCGACAGCACGGATGGCTCCATCTGGTAATTTTAGTCTTAACTACAATGATTTAGACGAGTATCGATTTTGGAGCGCCAGTATTCAGTTGTTTCCATGGTTGGAAACGACCGTGCGTTATACCGACGTTCGTACCCGCCTTTATAGCCCTTATCCTGAGTTTAGTGGCGATCAGACGTTAAAAGACAAGGGTATAGATGTAAAGTTAAGGTTGTGGCAAGAGAGTTATTATCTACCTCAGGTTAGTGTCGGTTGGCGTGATTTTGGTGGTACTGGCTTTTTTGAAAGCGAGTACATTGCCGCCAGTAAACGGGTAGGACCTTTTGACCTTCATTTAGGCATGGGCTGGGGCTATTTAGGTTCAGGTGGCAACATTAGCAACCCCTTTTGTGAACTCAGTGATGGCTATTGTCAGCGGCCAGGTGGTTTTTCTGGTCGCGGCGGTATGATTGATTACCAGCGTTTCTATAAAGGTCCGGCGTCGGTATTTGCCGGTTTGGAATATCAAACCCCTTGGGAGCCATTGCGGCTTAAAGTTGAATATGAAGGCAATAATTACACCAAGGATCGTGCTCGCGGCATAGTTCAGGATAGTAATATTAACTATGGATTGGTATACAGCTATGACAGTCTGGATTTTCATTTAAGCTATCAGCGCGGTAACACGCTAGCGTTTGGTGTGTCTGTGGGCTCAAACTTTAATACCATAAAGACGCCTAAATTTGACAGACCACCACCAGAAGTGAATGCCGCAGGGTTATCTGCTAAACGGTTCAAACGCACCACGTTGCGTAATCAGTTATATTATCGGGCAGGTTTTGTTACCACAGGTATTAAGCTTGATGGTGATGAGCTGATTATTCGTGGCCAGCAACAGGCATTTCGTGAATTTGACGTTTCAATAGAGCGTGTAGGACGGGTACTGGCGAATTTTGCGCCAGATAAAGTTAGTCGTTATCGTATCATTCTGGAAGAGCTTGAAATGCCGATTACGGAAGTCGTATTGCAGGCAGATGAGTTTAGAACCTATGCCCGTTATGAGTCATTGGACCAACCGGTAAGTTCAGTCTATGTGCGCCAGACACCCGATATGGATGACATCGACTGGCAATTTACCACACTGAATCATGGTTTCGGCTATTCATTTGAACCGTTCTGGATGCAAATGTTGGGTAATCCTGAAGCGTTCTTTATGTATCAGGGCGGTATTTTGTCGTCGTTGTCCTATCAATTTTCTGAACCCTGGTCTGCGACAGGTGTGATCAAAACCACGCTACTGGAAAATTTTGATAAATTTAATTTCAAAGTGGATACCCAAAATTCGACGCTACCGCGTGTTCGTACTTTTTCGCGTGAGTATGTTACACGCAGTTACGTTACGTTGGATAAGTTGTTTTTAAACTATCGCGAACGTTTACAAAAAGATGTGTACGCACAGGCCTACGGTGGTTATCTGGAAACTATGTTTGCCGGTGTAGGTGGGGAAGTGCTTTACCGGCCATTGGATAGTCGTTTTGCCATTGGTGCTGATATAAATTACGTTAGGCAGCGCGACTATAACAGCGAATACAAGCTATTTGATTATTCTGTTGTTACCGGTTTTGTATCGCTATATTGGGAACCCGAGTTTTTTGATGACTCTCTTATAACCATTAGTGCCGGACGCTATTTGGCCAAAGATGTGGGTGTTAATATTGATGTTGGCCGTCGGTTCGACAGTGGTATCATTGTGGGGGCCTATGCAGCACTGAGTAATGCTAGTGCGGATGAATATGGTGAGGGCAGTTTTACCAAAGGGTTCTATGTAAAAATTCCATTTGATTTAATGTCGTTTAAATCTGCCAAAGGCATGGGACAGATCCCATGGATCCCATTGGCTCGTGATGGTGGCCAGATGCTGAAACGGCCTGTTTATTTACATGGCGTTACCTCAGAACGCGAAAAACCAAGGCAGTATTACAAATGATGCTTGAAGATAATTTCGCTGTAGCCAAAGCGGCTTGTCAATATCTGTCACAGCAAGTACAAGATGATGGCCAGTTTGTCTATTTAAGGTCTGCTAAGGGTAAGCACTTAACGCACAAACCCTACAATATGCTGCGTCACTGCGGTTCCATCTGGGCCATGGCCGCTTTTCTGCGTCTTGAGCCTGATGCGACAACTGAGCAAAAGTGTTTAGCTGCTCTGGGCTTTGCCCGCAGAGAAACGGTGAAATGCAGTTCTCCTGAAGCTGAAACTGACCTGTTGTTTGTGTTAGACAGAAAATCTATTGCCAAATTAGGTGGTAATGCACTGATTTATCTTGCCTTTGACAGTTTCGCCGATCAAGATCCATTATTTAAGCAAGGCTTATTGCACGGATTACGCTTTTTTCTGACACCTGAGGGACTGATTAAATTTTCTAAATTCGATCCCTATACTGGCATTGCCGCGGATTTTGTATCGGAATACTACCCCGGTGAAGCAGCATTAGCGTTATGTACAGCAGGCGATTTTGATACCGCTTATCGCATGATTACCACGTTGCGAGACACTCGCGATAAGGTGAAAATGACCCAAGATCATTGGCTAATGCAGGCACTGGAAGTGATAATTTTGCATTATCTGCCAATGAAAACGCCGGAAGCCACGCAAATAGTGCAGTTCTGCTTACAATACTTACATGATTTGTATCAGCAGATATTCACCAACCGGGTTTACCTTGGGCGTAATACCCCGGTTGCATGCCGCGCTGAAGGAATTTTGTCTTATTTGGCGGTGCTGCATGCTGTCGGTGATGTACAGCGCTATATTGGTGTGCGGTTATTTTTACAGCAACTTATGCAAGAATTGCGCAGCTATCAGGTAACAGATGGCGTGTTGGCCGGTGCGTTTTTAGATCATAATAAAGCCCGTATTGATTATACTCAGCATTCGTTATCAGTATTTACCCGCTTTGTTGCGTATCAAGCTGCTGGTATTTTATAACGTCGACGATAGCTGCTAATTCATGGTTTATTGAATTTGCTAATGTGTAAGCAATGAGCAGATTTAAAAGGTGATGCTAGCAGGACGATGATTATTTGCGCTAATTACTGCTGTTACGAATGCAGTTGCGGCCTGCTGCTTTTGCCTGATATAAAGCTTGGTCGGCGGCTTTAATTATGTTGTCGACTGTGCTGGTTTTATCTGGATACTGGCAAGTAATGCCGATGCTTGCCGTTATGTTGCTAGCAATATCTGATTTAGCGTGAGCGATATTTAATGTTACGAGCGCTTGCTGAATTTGTTTGGCTATGCGTTCGCAGTCTTCGATAGTGCTACCGGGTAAGATCATCGCAAACTCTTCGCCACCATAACGTGCGGCAAGTTCTCCCTGGCGCTTTGCTAAACGCTGAAACTGCTGCGCCACCTGTTTTAACGTATCATCTCCCGCCTGGTGCCCATAATAGTCGTTATAGCGTTTAAAGCGGTCTATATCGATCATGATAAGGCCTAATGGATATTGATTGCGTGCACAGCGCTGCAGTTCATTCTGCAGACTGATATCAAACTGACGTCGGTTAGCAATAGCAGTGAGGCCATCTTGTGTCGCTTGTTTTTGCAATTCAAGATTAACCAGCAGCAGTTGTTGCTGCATATCTTGTAGCGATCGGCGATAGCGAACATTTTGCAGTGTGTTGGCAATAATTTCACCTACCAGTTTCAACCGCCGCCAGTCATTGTTAGTCCAGTTACGCTGACGTGACACCATGTCACAACCAACGAAACCTAACAATTTGTCATCAGCCAACATAGCGCAGCATAAAACAGATTGAATATCTTCCGCTTCGAACTCCTGCTTTTCTGCTGTGGCCTCTGCCGGTAATGTGCTCACATCATTTATTGCGAACACATGATAGCGCTTTACTTGCTGAAAAAAATACGGTAGCGCGATCTCTGGAATTTGCTGCAGTTGGTCTTTATGTGATGTTACGCCGCTGCGAACCCATTCATGGGTGTTGCTCATTTCAGACATGTTGTCAGAAAACTGAAAAAGATAACTGCGATCGGCATGACAAAACTCTCCGACTGCGGCAAGTGCGTCTTCGATATGCTGGTCCAGCATATTCTCTTGCACATTTATCAACTTGGTTGAGATAACCGACATAAGCTTGTCAAATTCGAGTGCTTCTTCCAGTTCAGCGTTATCTGATGATGTCTGTGGTAATGTGGGTACATTCGGCGCGCAATACAGTGGCTGCAGTGTTATCACAATGCCACTAATATCAGAAACTTCGGCCGCTACACTAGTGCTATGTAAAAACAAGGTAGCACTATGATGTTCCAAAACAACAGGAACTTGTAGCGAACAGCCACTAAGCGCTTGTAAAATAGGGTTTTCTTCTAATTTAAATGATTGAAGTTTTTCCGGGCAACGCAGCTGGATCTGTTGTACATCAGATCTTGTCAGTACGGTTTTGTTTGTCGGTAAGTGAAACAACGATAATGCTGCCATATTTGCAAACACCGCCGGATTGGCATGCTCTGTATACAACAACGCAACGGGAAGGGCGTCCAGCAGGGGCCAAAAATGTGGAAGAGTACCAGTTTGTATCGTCATTCAGCGCTCACTCTGTGATCTGACTTTACTATAACTGATTTAGCGCCGTTGGCAAAAATTGCAACAATTATAACAAAGGTTTACTACCACAACTGCTGGCTTAGTGTATTAATACTGTCAGGAGTGTCAGCTAATAGCCAGTCACTAATGGCGCTGGCAACATTAGGGTAGGTTACCTTTGGCTTCTCACTGTTATCGTTAAGCCAGTTCGCGATAATGCTGCTACTTAAACGCTCAGCGCGCGTTGCCAGGTTAAGCTGTTGTAAGGCGAGTGCATTCGATTGCTGCTCCATTTGCCCATTTAAAGGCTTCACTAAAATGCGTTTTTGCAGTTGTAATGCTTCACTTATCAGTTCAAACCCTGCATTACTTAACACAAAGCGACAACTGGCTAAATCGATTTTAAATGGCTTAACTGCCAATGGGTGGGTGTTAATATGGCCAAGTGTTGCCTTACTTAACCCCGGGCCATAAACGCTAAACTGATAGTCGGTAAGCGGTTTTAGCATGGCTATAACCTGGGCTTGATCTTCAAATGGCAAATAAACTAAAACCTGATTAGATTGCGCTGCTACGTTTTGCGGTTCTTCATCGATGATAGGAGGTAAAATGGGTTGATTAAAATGATGCCAGTGCAAACCTAACTGATATTGAGCAGGTGCAAAATGTTTAAACACCATCCGAGTCATCATATTGGCGTTCTGCATGGGAATGTCGTGTAAAAACGCGTATTGATGCCCAATGGCAATACTGCGTTTATTTTGTTGTTTTGCTGCCTGTGCGGTTATGGGTTCAAAATCAGTTAATACCAAATCATACTGACTGCAGTCCAGCGCCTGAATATCTTGCTTTAGGGTTTTAACCGAGGCTTGCCAAAAACTCTGCCAGTAATTCACCTTGCCAGCCTGGGTTACGAAAGTCAGACCTCGCTTAACCTCGTAATCACCAAATTGCTGCATGTCGAATAGCTGATCTGCTGGCCGGCCAGAAAATAAATAGTCTACTTCAACGCCGGCTTTAGCCAGATACTTTCCCATGGCGCGCGCTCTGCTGATATGACCATTTCCGGTTGCTTGCACGCCATAAAGAATTTTCATTTGTTACTCCATTTTGGGTTCTTGCCACACCAGGGCTTTAAAATGCGTTCGACACATGGATACATAACTTTCATTGCCGCCAATCTGCACTTGTGAACCCTGGGTAGCGGCCTGGCCATGCTCGTCCAGACGAACCACAAAATTCGCTTTTCGGCCACAATGACAAATGGTTTTTAGCTCAATAAGCTTGTCAGCCCACGCTAGCAACGCTTCGCTACCGGCAAACGTTTCGCCAAGAAAGTCGGTTCGAAGGCCAAAAGCCAGCACCGGTACATTCAGTTCATCCACTACGTCAGTTAGTTGACGCACCTGAGCCTTGGACAAAAACTGCGCTTCATCAATTAACACGCAATCCAGCCTGCCTTGTGTTTTTAACTGCTGGATATGCGCCATAAAGTTAAAGTTGCAATCAAATATTTGCGCATCCATTGCCAGGCCAATACGTGAGCTGACTTTACCAACACCGAACCGGTTATCCAGTGCAGCGGTGAAAATCGCCACCGTCATGCCTCTTTCCTGATAGTTATAAGCACTTTGCAGTAAAGAGGTCGACTTACCGGCATTCATTGCCGAGTAATAAAAATATAATTGCGCCATAGCGTCACCTTACAAAAAAGACGACGCAGTATAACAACAACTTTGAGTAAAATATAAAGGCCATAGATGACAGAATTAAGACGCTGGTATCTTTTAGCTGACTGGATTAAGCTCTGACCACTTTAAATTAGGAGCCTCCAATGGAAAAATTAATCTTAATGCCGGTATTTTTACAGATACTTTTGACCAGCGTAGTGCTGGTGCTGATGGGTAGACGTCGTATCCGAGCGGCAAAAAATAAAGAAATCAGTGTTGCAGCCTTTAAAACAATGAACCTAAGCGGTGCCAACGAGCAGGTTATTGCTACCAGTCGTAATTTCGAAAACCAGTTTCAAATGCCCATGCTGTATTTGTTTAGCGTGTTGTTTACCCTGCAGTTGGGCCTGGCAGATATGGGGTATGTGGTGATGGGGGCTGCTTTTGTACTACTGCGTTTAGTGCACACTTTTGTCCATATTGGCAGTAATAATGTGCGAATGCGTTTTAACGTGTTTTTGCTGGGTTGCGTGGTGCTGTGGGCAATATGGCTGCGTTTAGTGTGGCAGGTATTAGCGGCATAAACGGTGCTGGTATATGGCTCACTGTTTTTAAGTGGTTTACTGGCGGCGACACTTTTTCCGGCTTCCAGTGAGGTGCTGTTGTTGGCCCTGCTGCAACAGGGCTATCAGCCATTTTGGTTATTTGTTGCGGCAACTGCTGGTAATACCTTGGGGTCGTGTATTAACTGGTACTTGGGGCTTAAACTGCAGCAGTTTCAACACAAGCGCTGGTTTCCGGTGTCCCAAGATGCTCTTAATAATGCCCAGCGGCACTTTGCCCGTTTTGGTGTCTGGAGTTTATTGTTAGCCTGGTTACCCGTGGTGGGCGATCCACTTACCCTGATTGCCGGTGTGTTGAAGGTACGTTTTAAGCTATTTGTTGTTTTAGTCTTACTGGGAAAAGCGGCGCGCTATGCGCTGTTAATCTGGCTTGGCAATGCGGTCTTTACCGAATAATTATTGGTAAAAAGACGTTAGATCCGTCATCATTAGCGCAATGATCGATTAACGTACAGGACTATTTATGGAATACCAATTAACCGCCGAAGAGCTTAGCCGAATTCTTGCGCTGGATGCAGAGCAGCGTTATGCCTATTTTGTGCAGGCCGTGGCTGATTTGGAGAAAATCTGGATCTTAACCGACGAAGAGGGTTTTGTTCTGGTAAGTGCTGAAGACGAGCGTTGTATTCCGGTATGGCCACATGCTGAATTGGCTGAGCAGTGGATTGAAGGTGAATGGTCGCATTGTAGTGCTCAGGCAGTAGATGTAGATACCTGGCTGGAAAAATGGACTTCAGGCTTAAACGGCGACGAGCTGGCTATTGCTGTTCTGCCTGATACCGATGGCCCGGGTGTAGTGGTATTGCCAGACGAACTGGCGGAGACACTGTTAAGCGAAATGCAAGAGGATTAATACGAAGCGCCGAGATGTTCTAAGCTGACCGTTGAAGCCCTGGACGGGCGTAAACGAGACCCCATGGATGGGTTTACGGCGTGTCAGCGTGAATATTTCGGCGCTGAAGTTCTTAATAAAAAGCCCGCTTAGCGGGCTTTTCTTATCAGGCTAATGTTTAGTGCAGGACACGGGCCCGCAATGTTCCCGGAATGGCTTTTAACTCATTCAATGCCTGGTCAACATCGTCAGAGTCGATATCAATCACCACATAACCAATGTCAGCATTAGTTTGCAGATACTGACCGGCGATATTGATATTGTGCTTAGCAAAGGCCTCGTTAATTTTGGTCATCACACCAGGCTGGTTTTTGTGCACGTGCAATAAGCGTGAGCGGCCTTTGTGCTCTGGCAGTGACACTTCAGGGAAATTAACCGCAGAGAGCGTAGAGCCATTGTCGCTATACTTCACCATTTTACCGGCGACTTCAAAACCAATGTTTTCTTGTGCTTCTTGTGTAGAACCGCCAATGTGTGGCGTTAAAATAACATTGTCGAATTCACGCAGTGGTGAAATAAACTCTTCTTCGTTTCCTTTGGGCTCTACCGGAAACACGTCAATAGCAGCCCCGGCCAGTTTATTGCAACGCAATGCTTCTGTTAACGCATCGATGTCGACCACCGTGCCGCGCGACGCGTTAATTAAAATGCTGCCTTGTTTCATCAGGGCCAGTTCGGCTTCACCAATCATGTTTTTAGTTTGTGCAGTTTCTGGCACATGTAAGGTAATGATATCTGACGTTTTGAGCAGGGTGCCAAAATTCACCTGAGTTGCATTACCTAATACCAATTTGTCTTCAATGTCATAGAACTGCACGCGCATGCCAATGTTCTCTGCCATGATAGACAGCTGGGTGCCGATATGACCATAACCAATAATACCCAGAGTTTTGCCACGAGCTTCAAATGAGTTGTTGGCGGTTTTTTGCCACTCGCCACGGTGTGCTGCAGCGTTACGTTGTGGAATGCCGCGCAGCAACATAATAATTTGGCCCAATACCAGTTCCGCTACCGAGCGGGTATTCGAGAATGGGGCATTAAAAACCGGAATAGCCCTTTTTAACGCCGCGGTTAAGTTGACCTGATTAGTGCCAATACAAAAACAACCAATGGCAACCAACTTTGTTGCTGCATCCAGCACTTTTTCGGTTAACTGTGTGCGTGAGCGAATACCAACAAAGTGGGCATCTTTAATGCGTTCTATAAGCTCGTCTTCAGGTAATGAGGTTTTTAAGTACTCAATATTACTGTACCCCTGGTTCTTGAAGCTTTGCACCGCACTTTGGTGTAAGCCTTCCAGCAGCAATATTTTAATTTTGTCTTTGGCCAGCGAAAATTTTTCCATGTCACATCTCTTCATTAAATTAAAAAATAAAATCAGTTAGTTATTATTCTTATTATTATGGTGTTACTTAGCGGGCCCTGCTGTGGTACTTATTTTATTACTTTGGTGCCTTCGGCACTGCCAACCAAAACCATATTGGCGGGGCGGTGAGCAAAAATACCGTTGGTGACCACACCTACGATATTGTTAATCTGCTGCTCTAACATCAATGGGTCAATAATCTGTAAGTCGTGTACATCAATAATCACATTGCCGTTGTCTGTGGTTACACCCGCGCGCAATACCGGCCTGCCACCTAGTTTAGCAAGCTCACCCGAGACCGAGCGACTTGCCATAGGGATAACTTCTACCGGCAGCGGAAACTTACCCAGAACGTCTACTTGTTTGCTTGCATCGACAATACAAATAAAGGTTTCAGCTACGGCGGCGACAATTTTTTCGCGGGTTAGCGCTGCACCACCGCCTTTAATCATATGCTTTTGGGCGTTAATTTCATCTGCGCCATCAACGTAAACACTAAAGCTGTCAATGCTATTTAAATCCAGTACCGGGATCCCTAAGGCGATGAGTTTTTCTGTCGATTGTACAGAGCTTGATACGGCACCACTGATTTCATGCTTAATACTGGCCAGCGCATCAATAAAATGATTCACCGTTGAGCCGGTGCCTACGCCCACTACTGTGTTACGCGGAATGTACTCTAATGCTGCCCAGGCGGCGTTTTTTTTCATTTCATCTTGTGTCATCAGTGATCCAAATTCGTTTAGCCATACAGATGGATATTATATCTAAAGGGGGTGCCGACAAAAGGACAAAAATGGAAAAAGGCGAAAACTGTTTTGCAGATGCTGCTTTGTATTGTGGCCGGATTCATGCAAACACCCAATGTTTTGCCGGCGTAATAATCTGCTTTAACGGAATATCCCAGGCCTCAACCGGCACGGCATCAACCTGCTGGCAAGCGTGTGCCAACCCTATCAACTGACAATGACTATCTGTTGGCAATTGCGACAGAGTGCGATCATAAAAACCACCGCCCATTCCCAACCGGTTGCCGTGCTCGTCAAAGGCGACTAATGGCGTAAATATAATATCTAACTGATTAACCGGGATCAGCTGGTGACACTGCGGCAAAGGCTCGGGAATGCCAAATTTATTCGGGTAAAGTAGGGTTTCACTGTTATACCGCACAAACAGTAAATAGCCAGCAACCACCGGGTGAAGCACGGGCAGGTACACTGTTTTATTTAATTGCCACAGCGCCTGTATCAGCGGAAAAGTATCTAACTCACCGTCATTGGCCAAATACACGGCAATATGTTGTCGGTTAGCCAACAGTGCGTTGCCACTAAGCTGTTTTGCTAATGCATTTGCTGCTTGTTGTTGTAACGCCGGGCTTAACAATTGGCGCCGCTGGCGAACCAGGTGTCTAAGTTGTTGGCGTAACGAGGGAGTAGCAGGCACGATAATACATTACTATGGACAAAGATAAGACGAGTATGCCTGATTTGCAGCAGAAAAAAAGAGGTTCTCCAAATTGCCGTGTCTGGTGTTAGCCCTTGAACCATAGGTTCAAGGCGGGAGTCAGATGACTACCTCAGGCTTCCCGGTACGAGCCGGGCTTGCACACTGGTAGTGCAGAAGAATCCCTAGGTAAAAACAATTATCGGCTCAGGGACATCCACCTGATCACCAACAATCCAGAGAACAGACCTGAGTATAACACCACTGTTTCTGCTGTATAAGGTTATTGCATGGTGTTTTATCGCAAACAACGCTAGTTGCATGGTTTTACAGCAACTTTTGTTTACACTTTATACCACAGGTAAAACTATGCAGGGAAAGTTGGCGCTGCTGCGTTGTGGTGGTAGCATAAAGTACAGTTAATAACAGCACGAACAGTGATATGAGCAGCCCATTTTTACTGACATACGATGAGTGGATGTACAAACTTGACCAGGCTTATGTAATGGCGTCAGCCGCAGAAGTACATGGCTTAATTACTGGTTTACTCAGTGCCGGGGTTGAAGCCAATCCACAGCAATTACTGCCTGTGTTGCAAGACTTCTTAAATGATGGGCAAGCCCTGTCGCAAGACGTAAAACAACATGTGGCCAATTTGGTGGAAACTACCGCCAAAGAGCTGGCACAAAATGATTTTAGTTTCAGCATGTTGCTGCCCAGCGACGATGACAGCCTGCCAGAACGCTTAGACGCCATGGTTGAGTGGACGCAGGCTTTTTTAGTAGGCTTTGCCGTACAACAAACCGATTTATCGCTGGTATCTGATGATGTGCGTGAAGCGCTGGACCAGTTATCAGAAGTAACCCGCATTGATATTCATACCACTGATGATGGTAGTGTTGAAGAAAACGACGAAGCCTATTTTTTGGTGTTGGAGCATATTCGCATAATGGCGCTGGCGTGTTTTACTGAAGTGGGGCAAAAATTCGGCCACCAAGCGGCAGCAAATAAAACCCTGCACTAAATACAGGTACGAGCAACGTGGCCAAAACAATTAAGCAGTATGATGTGGTGATCAGTGGTGGCGGTATGGCAGGCGCAACGTTAGCTTGGGCCTTACTTAAAGCCATGCCGTCGCTTAACATTGCCATTATTGAGCAACAGTCTGGCACGGTCAGTTCAGCCAGCTTTGACAGCCGCAGTGTCGCATTGGCTGCAGCGAGTGCAGGGTTATTACGGCAATGGGGCCTGTGGTCAGCACTGGAGCAACATGCCTGTGCCATTAAACATATTGCTGTATCCGACCGGGGACACTTTGGTAAAACGCATCTTAGTGCAAATGAATATCAGCAGATGGCGCTGGGTTATGTACTGGAAGTAGACTATTTAGGTGCCGTGTTGGCCGATAAATTGTCTGGTTGTGCGGCAATTACCCGTATTGCACCAAACCATATTAAGCAAATTATTCCGCAACAACAGCAGCAACATTTGATCCTGCACGATGACACTGAACTGCAGGCTAAACTGCTGGTTATTGCCGAAGGTGGAGCAGCGCCCAGTCGCGCCTTGGCGGGCTTTACCCTGCAAGAGCAGCCTTACGGCCAACATGCAATAATTGCCAATCTTGCGCTGGCGCAACCTCATCGGAATACCGCGTTTGAACGTTTTACCGAACATGGACCTATTGCTTTATTACCGTTAAATCAACAGCGTTATTCTTTGGTATATACCACTGCTGCAGATAATGTTAATGCGCTAAAGCAATTATCTGATACCGATTTCTTAAACCATATACAGCAAGCATTTGGCTACAGGGCAGGGGTATTTAGTAGCGTTGGCCGCCGTGTTAGTTATCCCCTTAGCTTAAAACGCAGTGGCGAAATAGTGCGCCATCGTGTCGCCTTGTTAGGCAACAGCCTACACAATGTGCATCCCATTGCCGGACAGGGCTTTAATTTGGCGCTACGTGACATTGCTCAAATGGTACAGCAAGTGTTAACGGCACAACAGATTGGCGACTATGCCATGCTGCGGGCATATCAAGCCGCGCGCCAGCAAGATATTAATGTCGTTACCACCGCAACTGACGCCTTGGTACGTTTGTTTTCTAATCGGTCTCGTACAGTAGCATTAGCACGAAACAGTGGCTTGTTAGCCATGACCTTATGTGATGAATTAAAACGCCCGCTGGCAGAGCAGGCTATGGGGCTGCGAAGTTAATATGGAAAACATTGATATTACCATTGTTGGTGCAGGCAGTGCGGGCTTAACGCTGGCGTTGTTGCTGGCGCCTTTAGGCTTGAGCATTGTTGTGTTGGAACAAGGCGATGCGCCCAATAGCACCTTGACTAACCCGCAGCGGGTGAGTGCGTTAAACCTGGCCTCACAGCGTGTGCTTAATCATGTGGGAGCCTGGCAAGCCATTGCGGCGAATGCCCGCAGTTACAACGCAATGCAGGTATGGGACGCCGACAGTTTTGCCCGTATTGAATTTAATGCACAAACCGAGCGGCTGGAACAATTAGGCTGGATTTGCGACAACGAACAAATTCGCCTGGCGCTGTATCAGCAGTTGCAGCCGTTTAATAATGTGCGCTGCGAGTTTAACTGCACAATAAACAGTCTGGTGCAAAGCGAGCGGGATGTGCTGGTGAACATTAACCAACAGCACCTGTTGTTAAGCCGGTTATTGGTTGGCGCAGATGGCGTTAATTCGATGGTGCGGCGCACCATGCAGTTACCGTTAACCCATTGGGATTACCAACAGCAGGCCATTGTTGGCACCATTATCTGTGATGAACCCCACAACAATATCGCGAGGCAAGTATTTTTACCCGATGGCCCGCTGGCGTTGTTACCGCTGCCACAGCCAAATAAATGCTCTATTGTCTGGAGCTGTGCGCCAGAGCTTGCTGCTGCGCTGCTGGCCATGGATGATCTTAGTTTTAGTCAGGCACTGACGGCGGCCAGTAATAGCGTACTGGGGCCGATTAATATACAAACGCCGCGACAGTCTTTTAACCTGACAATGCGTTATAGCAGTAGCTGGCAGCGTGGCAGAGTGGTTTTAGTTGCTGACGCCGCGCACAGCATACACCCACTGGCCGGGCAGGGCATGAACTTAGGTTTGATGGACGTTGCAGCATTAGCAGAACTTATCAGTGAAGCGCTGGCAGATAACAACGATTTTAGTGAAAGCCGACTATTAAGGCGTTACGAGCGCTGGCGCAAGGCTGAAGCGCAAACGCTGATTGGAGCAATGGAGGTGTTTAAACGTGGTTTTAGCAACACACAACCGCTACTTAAGCTGGTAAGAGCTGTAAGTATGAGTGGGGTAGATAAGTTACCCTGGTTAAAAAGTAAGATCATCGCTGCAGCCCTTGGCAACAGTGGCGACCTGCCAAAATTGGCACAGCCACAGGTAAAAACAGCCCATAGCGCCTGAGTTAGTTTTTTTAGTTATTCTCGCTTTCGCATTATAAAAACTAATTAAACAGGGGCTGTTTGCCGTCACAAGCTTGCGTTATAATCCGGATGCCTTTTTATCCGCTTAAACTACATGGGTATTCAATTGCTTGTTTTGATTACTTATATAGTTGCGCTGTATTTAGCGCCAGCGGGCCTTACAATAAGCAGGAAATAACAATGGCTAATCAAACTGCGTTACATGGCAAACACCTGGAAGCCGGTGCCAAAATGGTCGACTTCTTTGGCTGGGACATGCCCATCAATTACGGCTCTCAAATTGAAGAACACCACGCTGTGCGTCGTGATGCCGGAATGTTCGACGTTTCTCACATGACCATCGTTGACTTAAAAGGCGCGCAAACCCGCGCCTTTTTGCGTTTTTTACTTGCCAACGACGTGGCAAAGTTAACCGTACCGGGAAAAGCATTATACAGCGGCATGCTTAATGAAACCGGTGGCGTTATTGACGATTTAATTGTGTATTTCCTGCAGGAAGACTTTTTCCGTCTGGTGGTTAACTCAGCCACACGTGAAAAAGACCTGGCGCATATTAACGCTCAAGCCAAAGCATTTGACGTGATTGTTACCGAGCGTCCGGAATTTGCCATGATTGCTGTTCAAGGCCCTAATGCCAAAGCGAAAGTGGCTACGTTATTAACTGCCGGGCAAAAAGCCGCGGTTGACGGTATGAAGCCATTTTTTGGTGTACAAGCTGGCGAGTTGTTTATTGCTACCACCGGTTATACCGGCGAAGACGGCTATGAAATTGCCTTGCCAAACGAGCAGGCGGCTGATTTTTGGCAAAAACTGCTAGAAGCTGGTGTGGCACCGGCTGGCTTGGGTGCACGTGATACCTTGCGCTTAGAAGCAGGGATGAATTTATACGGCCAGGATATGGACGAAACGGTATCACCATTGGCGGCTAACATGGGCTGGACTATTGCCTGGGCACCTGAAGATCGTAATTTTATTGGTCGCAGCGCTATTACACAGCATAAAGCCGACGGCACCTTTAAACTGGTCGGCCTGGTAATGGAACAAAAAGGTGTGCTGCGCCACGGCCAACGTGTGGTTGTTAATGGCGGAGAGGGTGAAATTACCTCTGGTACATTCTCGCCAACGTTAGGGTTTAGTATTGCCATGGCGCGTGTACCTGCTTCAGTAGGTGATACCGCAGACGTTGATATTCGCGGCAAGATGGTTCCGGTTAAAGTGGTAAAACCGGCATTCGTTCGCATGGGTAAAAAAGTCATCTAAACTAACTAAATTAATTAAAGACACCAGCTAAGGATTAAACAATGAGCTCAATTCCTAAAGGTTTAAAGTACGCCAGTAGCCACGAGTGGGCGCGCGATGAAGGCAATGGCATTTACACTGTAGGTATTACTGAACACGCCCAGGGTTTGTTAGGTGATATGGTATTTGTTGAATTGCCTGACGTGGGTGACAGCGTAACGCAAGCTGATGACTGCGCAGTAGCCGAGTCGGTTAAAGCGGCATCTGATATTTATGCACCGCTGTCTGGTGAAATTGTTGAGGTAAATGAAGCCTTAGCTGATTCACCTGAACTGGTTAACAGCAGCCCTTACGAAGACGGTTGGATGTTTAAAATTAAAGTGTCTGATACTGCTGAGTTATCAGCGCTGTTAGATGACGAAGGCTATAAAAACTCGATTGACGAGTAAGCACTGATCACATCCCGCTTAAGCCCCGTATTGCATTAACAATTTGAATACGGGGCTAAATTTTAGTCGCCACAGAACCATTACCAGGACATTCAAGGCATGACCAACTCCGCTGTGAAAACCCTGTCGCAACTTGCGAACCACGAAGAATTTATTCAACGCCATATTGGCCCGGACGCCGCAGAAACCGCTGCAATGTTAAGCGAGCTGGGTGTAGACACTATGGAAGCGCTGATCGCGCAAACGGTTCCTGCCGATATTCGTCTGACAACGCCACTGGCTACCGGTGACGCGCGAAACGAGACAGAAGCGTTAGCGTATTTAAAGCAAGCTGCCAGCAAAAACAAAATGTTTAAATCTTACATTGGCATGGGTTACCACCCAACGTTAACGCCTAATGTAATTTTGCGCAACGTGCTGGAAAACCCGGGCTGGTACACGGCGTACACGCCATATCAGCCAGAAATTGCCCAGGGTCGCCTTGAATCACTGTTAAATTTTCAGCAGCTAACGCTGGATTTAACCGGCATGGAACTGGCCAGTGCATCATTGCTGGACGAAGCCACGGCCGCGGCCGAAGCTATGGCATTGGCTAAACGGGTAACTAAGAGCAAGTCAAACTTGTATTTTATTGCCGATGACGTGCACCCACAAACTATCGACGTGGTAAGAACCCGTGCCGAAATGTTTGGCTTTGACATCATGGTTGGCAGCGCAGCTGAGGCAGCAGAGCAAGATGTATTTGGTGCCTTAATTCAGTACCCCAGCACCAACGGTGATATTCGTAACGACAGCGCGTTAATTGCCGCACTACAGGCGAAAAAAGCCATTGTTGCCGTAGCCACTGATCCTATGGCTTTAATGCTATTAAAAGCGCCAGGACAGCTAGGTGCGGATGTGGTGTTAGGTTCGGCACAGCGCTTTGGTGTGCCCATGGCATTTGGTGGCCCACATGCGGCGTTTTTTGCTACACGTGATGCTTACAAACGCTCTATGCCAGGCCGTATTATCGGTGTGTCGAAAGACCGTCGTGGCAATGCAGCACTGCGTATGGCGATGCAAACCCGTGAGCAACACATCCGCCGTGAAAAAGCCAACTCAAACATCTGTACTGCACAAGTGTTATTGGCCAATATGGCGTCATTTTATGCGGTATACCATGGCCCGCAAGGCCTGAAAAATATCGCCGAGCGTATTCATCGTAGCACCGATATTTTTGCTGCTGGTTTAAAAGCTAAAGGCGTAAATATTGTAAATGCGCATTGGTTTGATACCGTAACCTTTACTGTTGAAAACCGTGACGCTGTTATCGCACGTGCTTTGGCGGCAGGTATTAACCTGCGTACTGACGTTGCGCAATCGTTAGCGGTAAGCTTTAACGAAGCTACCACGGCTGGTGATATTGCCGAGCTATTTGATGTAGTGTTAGGTCATGGCCACGGTATCGACGTGGCAGCATTGGACAGTGCTATTGTTGCTGAAGGCTCAACGTCTATTCCGGCGGATTTGCGCCGCGTTGATAGCGTATTAGGCCACCCGGTGTTTAACCAGTATCACAGTGAAACTGAGATGCTGCGTTATATCAAAAAATTAGAAAACAAAGATTTAGCCTTAAACCACTCGATGATTTCGTTAGGTTCATGCACGATGAAGCTAAACGCGACTGCCGAGATGATCCCGGTTACCTGGCCAGAATTTGCGTCATTGCACCCGTTTGTGCCACGTAATCAGGCTGAAGGTTACTATCAGATGATAGGCGAGCTGGGCAACTGGCTGGTAGATATCACCGGTTACGACGATATTTCTATGCAGCCTAACTCAGGTGCACAGGGCGAATACGCCGGTATGGTTGCCATTCGCAAATACCATGAAAGCCGTGGTGACGCGCACCGTAATATCTGTTTAATTCCGGTTTCCGCCCACGGTACTAACCCGGCAACGGCAGCAATGGCTAGCTTTGAAGTGGTGCTGGTAGACTGCGATAAGTCTGGCAACATCGACATGGCAGATTTAAAAGCCAAGGCAGCCGAAGTGGGCGACCGTTTAGCGGCCATCATGGTAACGTACCCGTCCACTCACGGGGTGTTTGAAGAAAGCATACGTGAGCTATGTGATGTAGTGCATTCTTACGGTGGCCAGGTGTACATGGACGGCGCCAACATGAACGCACAGGTTGGCGTTACCTCGCCAGGCTTTATCGGTTCAGATGTGTCACATTTAAACCTGCACAAAACCTTCTGTATTCCACACGGCGGCGGCGGCCCGGGCATGGGTCCTATTGGTGTTAAGAGCCATTTAAGCCCGTTCCTGCCAAACCATGCTGTGGTAAAAATTGACGGTACCGGTGAGCGAAACGGTGCAGTATCGGCCGCGCCATTTGGTAGCGCCGGTATTTTGCCTATCAGCTGGATGTACATTGCGATGATGGGCGGTGAGGGCTTAAAGCAAGCCACTGAGTTTGCCATTCTTAATGCAAACTACATGGCGAAAAAGTTAGACCCGTTATTCCCAATACTGTATCGCGGTACCAATGGCCGTGTAGCGCACGAATGTATTATTGATATTCGTCCGTTAAAAGAAGCCAGCGGTATTACCGAGATGGACATTGCCAAGCGCTTGATGGACTTTGGTTACCATTCACCCACAATGAGCTTCCCGGTAGCTGGCACGCTGATGATTGAACCAACCGAATCAGAAAGCAAAGCCGAGCTGGACAAGTTTATTGAAGCGATGACCGCAATACGCGCTGAAATTGCCAAGGTAGAAGCCGGTGAGTGGACCGTGGACAACAACCCATTAGCCTACGCACCACACACCATGCAGGACATTTTCGACCCGGCATGGGACCGCGCGTACGACCGTCAATACGCCGCCTTCCCGGCAAGCTACGTTGCAGAAAACAAATTCTGGCCCACGGTAAGTCGTATCGACGACGTATACGGCGACCGTAACCTAATTTGTGCCTGCCCAAGCCCGGAATCGTATCGATAAGCGTTTAGCGTTAATGTGATCATGTAATTAAGTGGGTTAACGTTTTAATTAAGATGGTTAACTTATTTAAGTGGGTTAACACAACTTTCAAAAGGTGAGCATTTTGCTCACCTTTTTTTTGACTAATAGATATATTTGATTCTTGCTAGTTAAAAATGCGAGAAACAAAAGTGGCGAAGGTATCACAATTGAATCAAAAGCAGCGCTGGACGTACTGTTTCACGATATAAACGGTTAAAACCTGCCTGTGTACAGACTTGGTATACAATCATCCACATTGGTTGCGCGCTTTTGTTAATTGCGAATACCTGTCGCTTAGACAATAAACCCTAAGGAGCTTGTGTTGGAATTAAATATTTATATTGTCGATGCTTTTACCAAACAACAGTTTAAAGGCAATTCAGCTGCGGTGGTGCCATTAAAAAACTGGCTGGCGCCTGATGTGATGCAAAGCATTGCCGCTGAAAATAATCTGTCGGAAACTGCTTTCATCCGCGCATTATCAGCCAATCAATATGACATTCGCTGGTTTTCGCCATTAACCGAAATCGACTTTTGCGGCCATGCCACGTTAGCGGCATCCTATGTGATATTCAATCATTTGGGCGCTCAGGGTGAAATTGAGTTTTTAACCGCTAAAGTGGGTGCACTGCTGGTTAATCAACATAGCGACGGCAGAATTGAAATGAGCTTTCCTAACCAATGCCCGCAAGTTGTTGAACAGGTGCCGGCGGCGTTATTAGCCGGCTTATTGGAAACGCCAGTACAGGTTTTAAGAAACCGTCAAGCCTATTTTGCCGTGATGGCCACCGAGCAGGATGTAAAAAGCCTGACCTATTCTTCAGAACAGCTGAAGCAGCTAGCGCCTTATGATGTGGTGGTTACCGCCAAAGCCAGTGCCATCACAAAGGAGTATGACTTTATCTCACGCTATTTTTGGCCCGCTAATGGCGGCGATGAGGACCCGGTCACCGGGT
Organism: Rheinheimera baltica; assembly: GCF_030731985.1. NCBI lineage: Bacteria > Pseudomonadati > Pseudomonadota > Gammaproteobacteria > Chromatiales > Chromatiaceae > Rheinheimera > Rheinheimera baltica. The sequence goes on along the minus strand of NZ_JAPJDY010000005.1, from coordinate 47,257 downwards.
CAATTCATGCCGGGCTGGCGCCTTATTGGGCCAGGCAATTGGATAAATCTGAGTTGGTGGCGTACCAGGCATCACAGCGAGGCGGTTTTTTATTTTGCCACCTTGCCGGTGACCGGGTGTTAGTGTCAGGCTTTGCGGTACTGTATTTAAAAGGCACGGCGTACCTATAATGATGCACTGATCTAGGAAGGCTCCGTTTATGACAATAACAATACGGCTAATTCAGCCTGCTGATTTACCCGCAGTAGTGGCATTGCAAGATTGCTGCTACAGCGATGCCTTGTATGAAAGCCCGGCCCTGTTAAGCCAGCGCTTGCAAGCGGCGCCGAACAGTTGCTGGCTGGCACAAGATAGCGCCGGTGAGCTACTGGCGTATTTATTTAGTTATCCGTCCATAAACGGCTATGTTACGCCGCTGGCGTCGGCTTTTACGCCGGCAGCTGCGCCGCAGCTGTTGTATTTGCACGATATGGCGGTAAACCCGGCAGCTCGCGGTTTAGGGCTGGCCAAGCAATTATTGGCAACGGCAAAACAGCATGCGTTAAGCCTGGGGCTAACAAAACTGGCGCTGGTAGCGGTGCAGGGCTCGGTGCCGTATTGGCAGCGCAATGGTTTTGCTGTGGTTAACGAACTGTCGGATATCGCGATAAGTGCGCTGGCCAGTTACCGTGATGAGCAGGCGTGTTATATGCAATTAACTCAGATCACAAAGGAAACTATTGGGACAGTTAGAAATTAATAAGCCTAAGTTTTAGCCACTCTTTTGTAATTATATGATTGTGCAATGGCCAAGCTTAATTTTAATCTGCCTCCAATAAATCATAAACTCATTTCACCGTGCGCCATCGGCTATACCAACTATTTAGCTGCGCCAACCTTGTTAGACGAGCCGAGAGTACTGCTCTGCGTGGGTGATAAAGACGATTTAATTAGCTTGCGGTACTAAAATGTTAAAACCATGTTTTGTGTTTAGAAATGCATCTACCCCTTGCGCTAGCTGTGCTAGTACTGCGTAGTGTTGTTCAATAACTTCGGGTGATACACATTCACTAGTTAGGTGAAAGCTATCAGTTTGCGAAAGCGAAACCAATCCAACCGCTTGATTTTTTTTGGACACCCGCAATGTATCGTTACTAATACTATCGCCAAATCTTGTTTTACGCTTAATAAAAATAGATTCGTAGCTGTAATTGTTATCTTCAGGATATGAAATAACCAGCACTTCAGTATCTGGCATTTTATTCATTTCTGTGAGCGTTGTTAGATCATCGGTTATGGTTTCTGACATTATTACCGAACTAAACGATGTGTTTAAGTCTTCATTTGCCGGGAATTTGCGATATTCGTTTTCAGACAGCTTTTTAAAGCCTTCGGGAATGTGCCAGTTGCAGCCGATAAAATTATGGCTTGTCGCGGTGGTGCCACAAGCGGTAATCAATAGAACTAAGCCAAGTAGCTTCTTCATAGTTTTATGACCTTTTTCAGCGTTTTATCAAAAAAATGAATGCTTTCAATACGGCAATCAGTTTTACAGTCCCACCAGATTGTTGTACTAATTGGGCTGAAACCTGCAACTGCAGTTGGACCTAAAATCTTTGCCACCATGCCTACTGCGCCTGAAACATTACCTGAAATAATAATCGGTGTTTCAGCCTTAATTAGGTCATCTCGTAATAGCCTAAGTGCAATACTTTTTATAGCAGATACTTCAGATTGCAAATATGCTGCCATCAAAACATCAGAAAACTTATTTGTGTTAAATCCTTGCAGTTTAAGCATGTTTCTGAATTCAGCTATGCCCATTCGCTCAAGTATTTTTGCTTCGGATACTAAGGCATCACGCATACGAGCTGCGAGAATTCGATCGATAGTAACACTATTGTCTTGAAGCGATTTTTCTGCAATTTCCTTCTTTTTTTTCAGCTTATTGCTAGCGCTTGGTACTAATGCACTGCCGCCGATTAAAAGTTGAATAGTCGCCATGTTAAGTTCTCTGTCAAAACTGATGCTTATATTTTACATAAAAAGAACTATTAGTAAACATTTTGAGCGTCGGCATGAGCTTATTGACACCAGCCTCAATAGCAGCTGTACCCATAAGCCGTTGTAAGTTATCAATATGCCGTGTAATGTTCACCACATTAACTTTACAAGTGCGTGGTAAGCCGTGTTTTAAATACAGCCAGACCTGCCGAATAAGTATTTATGCCATGACCAAACTTGCAAAAACGTTAAAGTACGGAGCTTTTAGCCTGGGCTTGATTCTATTAATTGGATTGTTGATACCAGAAAAAATCGTAATTCCTGTTCTGGGTGCCACAAAAAATGACTGGAACCATAATACGTTTTGGTATGAGCCCTGGGGTACGTCAGGCGTACACAAAGGAATAGATATATTCGGCTTAAAAAATACCCCAGTTGTAGCCGCCACAAGTGGGATGGTCATATTTTCTGGTGTATTAGGTAAAGGTGGTAATGCTATTGCTATATTGGGCCCTAAATGGCGAATACATTACTATGCTCATTTAAATCAAAATAACGTAGCGTTTGGTGACTTTGTTAATATCAATACACAAATAGCCACACTGGGTGATACTGGTAACGCTGCTGGCAAACAACCACATCTGCATTATTCCATATTATCTATTATTCCTATTCCGTGGCTCGCAACGATGGAAAGCCAGGGCTGGAAAAAAATGTTTTTTTTAAGTCCGCATAAAAAACTGCTGTAGGTTGTAAATGGTACTTAACCATAATTTTATCGCCAGCAAAAATCGCTCTAGACCGTCAATCGGCTGCGCAGATTTTCTCGTAGTCAAACATGTCACAGATACCCAAAGTTGGTCACAATTTACACTTAACATGAATAACTTGACGACACCTTCAGTGCAATAAAATGTGGTATCGCGCAGCGTAATGTTATATACATTAAATTTACAAATGCATGGTAAGCCGTGTTTAAATACGCGGGCGGCTTGCAGAATAAGATTTAAACTGCACAGCACTTAACCTAATCTGGACAAGGAATGGTGATATTTATGCATTCAATTCAATGTAACTGCGGTGCCGTTAAAGGCAAACTCGAAAACATTGGAACCAGCAATCGTCTTATTTGCTATTGCACGGATTGCCGGGCGTTCGCACATTTTCTTGATAAAGCTCCTGCAATACTAGATGCACAAGGCGGAACTGAGATTGTCCAGGTGGCTCAACAACACCTGCTATTTAGCCAAGGGGAAGAATTTCTATCGGCAGTGCGCCTTAGCGAAAAAGGCATGATCCGCTGGTATGCATCATGTTGTGGAACGCCTATTGGCAATACCTTGGCCAGCCCAAAAATGTCATTTATTGGCCTGATTCATAACTGCCTTGATCGTCAGCAAATGGATAAAGACTTTGGAGCAAAAGTTGCCGTGTTAAACACAGATACCGCTTTAGGCCATGTGAAACCAAAGCAAAGCGGGCTGTTCGGGTTTTTATTTCGCTTTCTTTGGATCGTGACCACGAACCGTATCAACGGAGGGTACAAAAAATCTGCTCTTTTTAATGCTACAGGCTTACCTCGGGTAACCCCTGAAACACTAAGAGCTGACGAATTAGACAAGTTGAAAAATTAATTAAATTGAAATTATTCGCGTGTTGTATTTTCCCCAAGACTCTTTGTGCCATAAGCGTCTGTTCCCCACAGTGCCACGGTAGACAGGCTGTGCTTAAAGCTACCGGAGGTTTCTTTGGTGGAGTAAGACAGATACATTAGCGTTTGGTGTTCAGCGTCTAAAATACGGCGTATCTTCATGCTTTTAAAAAAAATACTCTTTGATTTGGTAAACAGTACTTCACCGTTTTTGCTTTTATCAATTTTGGCAATCATGTCGGCAGTAATAGGGCCGGTTTGGCGACAGGCGATAGCGCTGTCAGACGGGTCAGAAAAATTCAGGTTGGCTTCGATGCTGGATACATGACAGGTCACGCCTGTCACCACTGGATCGGTAAAGGCATCCAGCTTGATATCTTTGGTGGTAAACACGCCCAATGACACGTCGCCTACTTCATTCTTGTCGCATCCGGTAATCATTAGCAGTAGTAATACACAGAATATAGGGCGCATTGCAGGGTTTCCTTTAGTTAGTGATTTCACTGCGTTGTTTGATACAGAAGTTTATTATCCAACACAGCCACCTTGGCAGCATTTCATTAGCATAGCATTGTCGAAGAGGTAACAGGGCAGTTTATATTAGGCACTGTTGTGTATAAACCCTATAGTGAGAATCCGATGTGTATACTGACAGCGAATAAACTGTAAAAATGCAGTTTTGTAACAAAGATTAAAAGGGTAAGCGATGAATTATGCAGTTCTGGCATCACGGTGGTTAATAAGCAGTATGTTATTGTGTGTGACAGCATCCGCTATTGCCCAAAACACCGCTTCACCTGACAGAAATATTACTGGGTTTGAAGCGGGCAACGAGGCGCAGCCTCTGTGGGAATTTGGTGTGGGTGGCGGTTTGGGCCAGGTGCCTAATTATCCTGCGTCATCTGAGCACAATGTTATTGCCCTTGCAGCACCTTATGTTGTGTATCGCGGCGATGTATTTCGTATTGGCGATGGTAATGCTCGCGCGGTTGTTGTTGAAGGCAGTGATATTGAAATTGATATTTCAGTCGGCGGCGCTTTCTCTGCTGACAGCGACGACAATACCGCCAGAGAAGGCATGCCAGAGCTGGATTTCTTATTTGAAATTGGCCCGCAACTGATTTATCGAATTAAAGACTTTTCTTTCGACAACGGTGGCAATGCCAGGTTAACTGCACACTTGCAGGCAAGGTCGGTTTTTTCGACTGATTTTGGCCGTATTGATCATCGTGGTTATGTATTTCAGCCAGCACTGTCTTACCAACAGCGGGGCGCGTTATTCGAAGATGCCGGGTTTCGTGCCTCTTTTAGTTTGATATTTGCCACAGAAAAGCTGCAAGATTATTTTTATCAGGTAGATGATCAGTTTGTATCTAACACCAGAGCGGCGTTTGATGCATCTGGTGGTTTTTTGGGGGCAGAGCTTGCAGCCGGAATTGCATTTTCGCTACATAAAAACATTAGAGGTTTTGCCGGGGGCAGCATCAAGTCACATTACGGCGCGGCTAACCGTAATAGCCCGTTATTTGAGAAAGACATAACTTATAGTATCGGTGTTGGTTTTATCTGGCGTTTGCATCAAAGCGAAGCCAAGGCGACCTGGTAGGCAGCTGGCCACATGATTAAACGTAATAACTGCATTTCAGCTGTCGGGAATGGTTCAGCGTTTAGCTTTTGCAAGAAAATAGCAGATAGTGGCAGTTATCTTTGCGTCATCCATGTAGAATACGCCTTTAAAAGCGCGTTTAGCTTTTACTCTTCAGTGTATATTGGTAGGAATTTTGATGAAAAAGACAATCGCGTTAACTGATCCCAAGCTTAAACCGGCTCGTTTGGTAGACGCCATTAAGTATGATATTAAAAAGTACCTTAACCGGGAGCGTCGCAAGCAGCTACCTGATGATAAGGATTACTGGACGTTTGATTGTCGCTTTGGTGCCACAGAAGACGTTGCAGAACAAATATTTACCTCTGAGATCAATAAACATATTGATGCTGCGGTAGCACAAGAACTGCCCGCGTTTTATATCGAAATTCTTGCCAGAGCATGCAACCATGCGCCGCGTCAGGAAGCCGATGACGAGGTTGACGAAGGCTAAGCGTCAATAGCGTTTTCGCAGCAGGCAAGGACATCGTTTCATGGGTAACTCCTTGCCATGTTGTTAGCATCCTACAGTGTTGCCAGCTAAAACGGCGATAAATGCACTGAATAACAAACAATCCTCTCTTATACCGCTAAAATACTGTATATTCTGCGCTCATTTTTGACTGTAGCAATTCTACAGAGGATCTCTTATGCAATTTTCATCTTTAGATTTAGCGCCAGACCTGCAACGTGCTTTGGTTGCGTGTGGCTACAGTGCAATGACACCCGTTCAAGCGCAGGCCATTGTGCCAGCGCGTCGTGGCAAAGATTTACAAGTAACCGCGCAAACCGGTACTGGTAAAACGGCCGCTTTTGCTATTCCTATATTACAGCGCATGTTGGATAAGCCCAAAGCCACTGTTGCACAACGCCCAAGGGCGTTGATCTTAACGCCAACCCGCGAATTAGCAGAGCAACTTGCCAACACGATTGCCGCTTATGCTCAGTTTTCGCCTATCAGTGTTACGGCACTTTATGGTGGCGTTAAAATGGGTGGCCAGGCGAATAAACTTAATGCAGGCGTTGATATTGTGATCAGCACCCCGGGCCGTTTGTTAGAGCACATGGCGCTGGGTAACGTGATATTAAGTGACGTAGAATTTGTGGTATTAGATGAAGCAGACCGTATGTTAGATATGGGCTTTATCACCGATGTGCTGAACTTACTGCAACAGACTGGGCAGACACGGCAAACCTTGTTATTTTCTGCTACCACGTCGCCGGCAGTAAATGAGTTGTCGCATAAAATTCTGAAAAACCACCAGCAAATTCGCGTAGCGAAAGTTAATAGTGCTGCCGATACCGTTAACCATGTGGTTTATCCGGTCGAAGAAGGACGCAAAATCGAATTGTTTGAGCAGTTATTAGCGGAAAATAACTGGTTTCAGGTGTTGGTATTTACCAGTACTAAAGAGCAGGCAGACCGTCTGTTAGCTGGCCTGCAACAGCGTAAAATTGATGCTGCAGTATGCCATGGTGATAAAAGCCAGGGCGCCAGACGTCGTGCTATCGCTGATTTTAAATCGGCTAAATTACAAGTTTTGATAGCCACCGAAGTGGCAGCCCGGGGTTTGGATATTCAAGGCCTGGATTATGTTGTTAACTTTAACCTGCCGTATTTACCGGAAGACTACGTACACCGTATCGGTCGTACCGGGCGGGCAGGGGCGTCAGGTAATGCTATTTCATTTGTTAGTCGTGAAGAAGAGCAAACCTTACAGCGCATTCAAAGGCTGATGGGAAGCGACGTGAAACGCGTTATTAAGCCGGGTTTTGAAGTGAGTAACCGTGAGTCATTGCTAAAAAATAATGCGCGTAAAGTTTTGTCAGGGCGTTCTAATAAATCAACAGAAACCCAGATCGAGCTGTCAAATACGGCTAAAACTAAGCCCAAAGTTAAAGCGAAACCACGTAGCAGTAAATAGTTAGCAACGCGCCGTTAACGGAGCTGAAGATAACCAAAAATAGAGCGCTGCACCCGTTAACGTGCAGCGCTTTTAGTTTTTAAAGGCTTAACGGTCCAGGTTCATTACCTTGGTCCATGCGGCGACAAAGTCGTCAACAAACTTTTTCTTCGACGTATCAAAGGCATAAACCTCGGCAACGGCACGCAGCTCTGAGTTTGAACCGAAGATCAAATCAACAGAGGTTGCTGTCCATTTTTTGTCGCCGGTTTTACGGTCAAAACCATCGTAAATACCGTCAGTGGCAGATTTTTTCCATACCGTCGACATATCCAGCAAGTTAACAAAAAAGTCGTTGTTTAACGTTCCCGGCTTTGCCGTGAATACGCCGTGTTTAGCACCCTGATAGTTTGCATCCAGTGCCCGTAAGCCGCCCACCAGTACGGTCATCTCAGGTACGGTTAAGTTCAGTTGATCGGCTTTATCAACCAACATTTCTGTAGGTGATTTATAGCTGGCGCTGCTGTCAAAGTAATTTCTAAAACCATCTGCAGTTAACTCAAGTAAGCTAAAAGCATTTTCATCTGTCATATCCTGCGTGGCATCACCACGCCCTGGCGTAAACGGCACTGTGATGTTGTAACCGGCGTCTTTAGCCGCTTGTTCTATTGCGGCTGCGCCACCGAGTACAATTAAATCAGCCAGTGAAACAGTACGTTTGGCTTTATTGAAATCACGTTGAATGGCGGTTAATGCCTGTAATACTTTTGCTGTTTCTGCCGGATTATTTACTGCCCAATCTTTCTGTGGCGCTAAGGCAATGCGTGCGCCGTTTGCCCCTCCGCGCATGTCGGTGCCGCGATAGCTTGCAGCAGAACCCCAGGCAACGCGGACTAACTCAGATACTGTTAACCCTGATTTCAACACTTTTGCTTTAAGCGATTTCACATCGTTAGCGTTGATAGTTGATTGTGTTTTCTGATCTATAGGATCTTGCCAAATCAGAATGTCTTTTGGCACTTCGTTACCCAGGAAATTACGTGGTGGTCCCATATCGCGGTGAGTTAATTTATACCAGGCTTTGGCAAAGGCTAAACGATACTCTTCCGGGTCGGCTAAGAAGCGTTCGGCAATTTTGCGGTATTCCGGGTCAAATTTCAGCGCTAAGTCGGCTGTGGTCATTACCGGTGGGTTGAATTTACCTTTTATATGGGCATCGGGGACCACTTTATGCAACGATTCATCTGTTGGGATCCACTGAATAGCGCCCGCCGGGCTGCGGGTTTGCTTCCATTCAAAATTAAGTAGGTTGCTTAAATACAGTGACGTCCATTGTGTTGGAGCTTGGGTCCAGGCACCTTCTAAACCGCTGGTGGTGGTGTCTTCAGAATGGCCTTTACCACACTTGTTTTTCCAGCCTAACCCTTGCTCTTCAATACCTGCAGCGGCGGGCTCTGGCCCCATGCAGTCTGCTGGTTTTCGGGCGCCATGCATTTTACCAAAGGTGTGGCCACCGGCAATTAATGCCAGGGTTTCTTCATCGTTCATTGCCATGCGGCTAAAAGCTACCCGGATATTTTTCGCTGAGCCAATAGGGTCTGGCACGCCTTTTGGCCCTTCGGGGTTAACGTAGATCAGCCCCATGTGTGTTGCACCAAGTGGGCGTTGCAACTTGCCGTCTTTTTCTTCGCGGTCACTGGCAAGCATTTCAATTTCAGGCCCCCAATAGACTAAATCAGGTTCCCAGTCATCGGCACGACCACCGGCAAAACCATAGGTTTTAAACCCCATATTCTCCAGTGCGACATTACCGGCTAGCACCATTAAGTCTGACCAGGACAGCGCTTCACCATACTTTTGTTTTACCGGCCACAACAAACGGCGGGCTTTGTCCAGGTTGCCGTTATCTGGCCAGCTGTTTAGTGGCTCAAAACGCTGCTGGCCGCCGCCTGCGCCGCCACGGCCATCTAATGTGCGATACGTGCCGGCGCTATGCCACGTCATGCGGATAAAGAAAGGGCCATAATTGCCAAAGTCAGCTGGCCACCAATCTTGTGACTCTGTTAGCAGGGCATTGATGTCCAGTTTTACTTTGGCCAGGTCAAGGCTATTAAATGCTTTGGCATAGTTGAATTCAGCGCCATAGGGGTTTGAGCGGGTGTCATGATCGCGCAGCTGCGCTAAGTTAAGTTGATCCGGCCACCAGAATTGATTGGTTCTTACTGCGCCCAGCTTGGCCATACCGTTCCCTGAGGCTCCAGCAGGCTTGGTCATTTCAGCTTTTGACGGTGTGTCGGCTAAGGCTGTGCCGGAGGCCAGCACTAAGCTCATCATGGCTGCCAACATCGTTTTATTGAATATACGTTGTTTCATTATTTGCGTCCTATAAGTTAACGTAATGTCGTTACATAGTAACGTCCTGATAGTCATCAAATATGTCGCTCAACACCTAAGTAGTACCCTTTAGTTAGTACAATTGAGCAACAGGATTTTTATCCAGGCAGAGGCAGTAACACCTTGTCTGCTCAGGAAAACATCAGTGAAAATAGTATAGTAGTTGCTTAATGGTTTTATACGAATTAAAGCGATTGTCCTAACCGTTAAAATAGATGGATAAGCGTTACTGGCTGTAGGATAGTGAGATATGTCGTTTCAAATGCACGGGCATTGGCGTTTACCTTACTCTTTTAACAAAAAGAACAAACGGCTTTACCGCAGCATTATTTTGCTTGTTTGGTGTTACTATCCGAGATACGTGGGCGGTTTTCTGTTTTGACAAAATATCGAGGGTAAAATGAACTGGCAAAATACATCCGGTCGTTATAACGCGGTCTCCATAGGTTTGCATTGGCTAATGTTGGTGCTAATTATCGCCGTGTACGCCTGCATTGAGCTTAGAGAGTTGTATCCTAAGGGGAGCGACCCGCGCGAGGCATTAAAAATGTGGCATTTTATGCTGGGGTTATCCGTGCTGCTTCTGGTGCTATTGCGTTTGTTCGTGCGTTTTACCAGTGGGGCGACGCCGGCTATAACGCCACCACTTGTAAAGTGGCAGGCGATGTTGGCTAAGGTAGCGCATATTGCGTTATATGGCCTGATTGTAGGGATGCCATTAGCAGGATGGTTGATTTTAAGCCTAAGTGGCAAGCCAATACCGTTTTTTGGCCTGGAGCTGCCTGCGTTGGCAAGCGAGAATAAAGACTTAGCTAAAGTGATAAAAGACATTCATGAAACCGCAGGCACAGTAGGTTATGTTTTAATTGGTGTTCATGCCGTTGCTGCGTTGTTTCATCACTATATTTTACGCGATACCACACTAAGCCGAATGCTGCCCGGTAAGCGTCGCCATTAAACTAGAGTTTGTAACGCTAACCGCATCTGTTCTGGTTTGGTCCTGCCTGTTCGACGGAGATATGTTGATGACCGATTTTTTGTTGCTTGCGTTCATTTTTTTATTGGCAGGAGTTATTGCTGTTCCGCTGGCGACAAAACTGTCGTTAGGTTCGGTGTTAGGCTATCTACTTGCTGGCATTGCCCTTGGTCCGTTGCTCACGTCATTGCAGGTAGACGTGGTGTCCATTCAGCATTTTGCTGAATTTGGTGTGGTGATGATGTTGTTTATCGTTGGCCTAGAGCTGGAGCCTAAAAAGCTCTGGTCTATGCGCAGCCGACTTATCGGGCTAGGCGGTGGGCAAGTTGTTATAACGACACTGGCCATTATGGGCGTTGCGATGGTTTTGGGCATGTCATGGCAAATGGCACTGGCAGTGGGATTGATATTATCAATGTCCTCTACCGCTATTGTGCTTCAAACATTGTCAGAAAGGGGATTATTAAAATCAGACGGCGGTCAGGCGTCGTTTTCGGTGTTGTTAACACAGGATATTGCGGTTATTCCTATGCTGGCATTGATCCCGTTGCTGGCCATGCCAGAGTTTGCTGATACCGCAGCGGTAATGGCGGCACATAGTGCTGATGTCCAAAGTACTGATGCCCAAAGCGCTTCCCACTCTCTTAGTCTGGTAGATAATTTACCCGGCTGGCAAGCGGCTTTGCTCACTATAGCCACTATTGCTGCTGTTATCTTTGGTGGTAATTATTTAACGACTCCGCTGTTTAAGTTTGTTGCACAAGCCCGGTTAAGAGAGTTATTTACGGCAACGGCGCTGCTATTTGTTATCGGTATTGCGTTGATGATGTCGTTGGTGGGGTTGTCTCCTGCGTTGGGTACATTTTTGGCTGGTGTCGTTCTGGCTAACTCACCCTATAAGCATGAACTTGAGAGTAATATCGACCCGTTTAAAGGACTGCTTTTGGGGTTGTTTTTCATCACAGTGGGAGCCAGTGTGAACTTTACGCTGCTTGGCACTGAACTGGGCACAATTATACTGCTCACTCTGGCACTTATCGTCATTAAGATGCTGGTATTACTGCTACTTGGCAAACTATTTAAGATTCAAGGCGCCGAAAAATGGCTAATGGCGATGGGCCTGGCTCAAGCCGGAGAATTTGGTTTTGTGCTGCTCTCGTTTACGGTGGCTAACAATGTATTACCGCAAAGCTTGGCCGATCAACTCTTATTAGTTGTTACCTTATCTATGCTGGTTTCGCCGCTACTGTTTATTTGTTATCAACGCGTGATTGCACCGCGTTTTGTTATCGAAGCTCCAAGTCGTGAAGAGACGTTTCCAACGCATAGTAAGATTATTATTGCCGGCTCTGGCCGGGTTGGTGGCTTGGTCGATCGCATATTAAAAATGGCAGGCTACAACGCAACGGTAGTTGATTACAGCTATAAGCGACTGGCCGCATTGGAGCGGGTAGGTTTACGCTATTTTTTTGGTGATGCAACCCGGCCAGACTTACTAAGCGCCGCCGGCATTAAAGACGCGAATTTGCTGGTTGTCGCGCTGGATGATGCTGAACAAATTACCAAATTAGTACGCTATGTGCTGCAAAATTACCCGCATGTGCATGTAATTGCCAGAGCCATAGACCGACACCATGTGTACGATCTTTATTCATACGGTTGTCGCGACATTATACGTGAAACCTATGACAGTACCTTGCGCATTGGCCGTTCTGCTTTTGAAGCGCTGGGCGTTAGCCGGGAAAACGCAGATAAAATGATTCAGGTGTTTAATCAGCATGACCGCGAATTTATGCTTGCGGTTGCAGATGCCTACGAAGTCGGGGTACCGTTTGAGGAAAATGACGCTTACACCCGCAAAATTATGCAGGTGTTAGAGCAACAAGAACCCTTGGTTGCAAAAGCCATGCAGGATATTTGCAACAAACAATAACAACGGGAGAATAGATGAAGGTTATTAGTCTGCTCGGTGCGCTATTACTGGCCCCGATATTTATTGCTACAACGGGTGTGGTATCAGCAACACCCCAAGGCGGTGACACTGCGGTAAAACAGGCCGTGACCATCGCAGAATTTAGCCAAAATATGGTGCATCAACGCGGTTACTTTGATTTTTACTACGATGCCTCCAGCGATAAAGTGTATCTGTTGGTTGATAAACTGGCACAACCTTTTATTTTTCAAAGCTCTTTGCCACGAGGGATTGGATCAAATGATATTGGCCTGGACCGCGGTCAGTTAGGCGATACCCGCTTGGTGCAGTTTGAGCGTTTTGGCAATAAGGTGATGCTAAAGCAGCTAAACACCTATTATCGAGCTGAGTCTGACAGCCTTGCCGAGCGCTTAAGTGTAGAGGAAGCCTTTGCCAGTTCTGTTATAGCGGGTTTGCCGGTGGTGGCCAGTAATGACTCTGCCGTATTGGTGGATTACACCGAATTTTTACTAAGTGATATACATCAGATAAGTGCCAGTTTGGCGGCACAAAAGCAAGGCAACTATAAGGTTGACAGTAAACGCAGTGGTGTTTATTTACCGCGTAGTAAGGCCTTTGTTAAAAATACAGAACTTGAAGCGTTAGTGACTTTTAGCGGCGATAAAGCGGGGGCTTTCGTTAAGCAGGTTACGCCAGCGGCGGAGGCTATTAGCGTGCATTTGCATCATTCGCTTATTGCTTTACCAGATCCGGGCTACCAAAGCCGGGACTTCCATCCGTATTCCGGTTTTTGGCCGGTGGAATATATGGATTATGCCAGCGCCTTTGATGCGCCTATCGTAAAGCGCTTGTTGCCCCGACACAGACTGGAGAAAAAAGACCCAACCGCCGCGCTTAGCGAGGCAGTTAAACCCATAGTGTATTATCTGGATCCTGCTGTGCCAGAGCCGGTTCGTACTGCGCTATTGGATGGCGCTACGTGGTGGAATACCGCATTTGAACAGCTTGGCTATAAAGATGCCTTTCAGGTGAAGTTGTTACCTGCTGATGCCGACCCGATGGATGTGCGTTACAACGTGATCCAATGGGTGCATCGCGCTACCCGCGGCTGGTCTTATGGTGCTGGTGTAACTGATCCGCGCACCGGTGAAATTATCAAAGGCCACGTTACGCTGGGCTCGCTGCGTGTGCGGCAAGATTTTTTGATTGCCACCGGTTTAACCGCACCTTATAGCAAGGATAATACTGATACAACGTCGCAAAAAGCCATGGCACTGGCACGTATCAGGCAATTATCCGCTCATGAAGTCGGTCATACCCTGGGCCTTATTCATAATTTTGCCGGCAGTGCCAACGGCCGCTCTACCGTGATGGATTACCCACACCCGCAAATTGATTTACATGATGGTAAACCAGCACTGGATAATGCTTATCGTGAAGGACTTGGCGAATGGGATAATTACGCTATTGCCTATGGTTATGGCGATAATTCAGCGGCGCAACGGCAAGAATTGGTGCAAAGTGCGAGACAGCAAGGCCTGCAATATATGGCCGATCAAGATGCGCGGCCGCAAGGAGGCGTAAGTGCCATTGGTCACTTATGGGACAATGGCAGCGATGCCGTAGCTGAGTTGCAGCGTCTTGCAGAGGTGCGCCAGACGGCATTAAACCGTTTTGGTTTGAACAACATTGATAGTGGTCAGCCGTTATCGAGCTTACAAGAGGCATTAGTGCCAATTTATTTACTGCATCGTTATCAGGTTGAAGCGGTCAGTAAGTTGCTCGGTGGCGCCTATTATGAGTACGAGCTAAAAGGGGATTACACCTCACCAAAGGGCTTTCGCTGGGTAGACAACACCAAGCAGCAACAAGCGCTGCAGGCATTGCTTGACACATTAAGCCCTGATTATCTGACATTGCCATCGTCGCTCCTGGCGCTAATTCCACCGAAAGCTTTTGGCGACAGCAATGGCCGCGAGAGTTTTCAGGGCCGTTATGGTCTGGCATTTGATCCACTATCTGCAGCTGAAGCGTCGGCTAACCATACGTTGCAACTGATATTGCATCCGCAGCGGCTCAATCGGCTAAGTGGCCAACAGCAGCTGGGTACTGTGCTGGATGCGGTGTTGGCTGCAACCCTAAAACAAAAGTGGCAAAACGGTTCAGCCGCGTTAATTCAACAACGGGTAGCTCATGTAGCGTTTTATCAGTTGATGCAAAGCCTTACTTCTGTAGAGCTGGCGCCTGAAGCAAAAGCGCTACTGCAACACAAGTTAACAGAACTGGCGAAGGGCTTGGCGAAACACAAAGACGCCAACTATCAACAGTTGCTGGCCCAGTGGCAACGCTACTTGGAAAGCGGTTTATGGCAGCCGGTATTTGTGCCAAAGGCCTTACCGCCAGGTTCGCCTATATAGCGCAATAAATATTTTAAATGTATGTTATATATAGGTAATTTAATATGTTTCAGCGTCAGTATTTTTTACGGATGTAATTTAGGGACGAGATAACTCTCTGTAATTTAACAAATAAATAAATGGCGCGTATTTTGCAAAATTTATGTTGAATAACAACCGAAAAGGGACGTTTATGAAGCTGAAAACATTTTTTTATCTGGTTGCATGTGCGGCATCAATGCATGTTAGTGCTGGGGTAGTTACTCACGAGTTTAATAACGGTGATGATTTATCTGCCTGGCAAACCGATCGCTGCGCGCCGGCAAATTTTGCTATCTCTAACAATGAGTTGGTGTTAGGCATTGACGGTGCTGAAGTCACCAAGTGTGATGCTGACCCATTTTTTTCTACCCAAGGCATGAAGCTGAACACGGGCATGTCTGACTATCTTGGCATCGATATGTTTATAGATGGCACCAATTGGACTGCTGATGGTCGTTACGGAGGCATTTGGGGTGTGGCGTATGACGCATCAGATGCCATTAGCTATTATCCAATTTTAGAGTATTTTGTTACTAACGGTGTGGGTAGCTTACAAGCCTGGGACGGTGACAACGGTTGGGTCGATATTGGTTTTCGTGGCGCAGCGCTAGATAGTTTTAACAATTTGGCGTTTAGTATCAGTGGTGGCGTAATTAGCTATCTGGTAAACGGTAATAATGTTTTTACTACATCAAACGGCGGTCATTCCTACTTTGGTGAAGTGATACTTAATGCGAAGAACGCAGGCACTTCTTACAATGTGCGTTACGACAACCTAACTTACAATACCCCAGCGTCGGTTCCTGAACCTGCTACTATTGCAATTTTAGGTGCGGGCTTGCTGTTTGTAGGCGCTGCGCGTAAACGTCGTCAGACTACTGCAATATAACATTATTCATGCTTATAAGCCCCAGCTTGACTGGGGCTTATGTTATGGATTCAGCTAGTAAGTTTTGTTTTCCTGTCTACGCATAAACCCTCGTATAAGCGCGTATTGCGCCAAATAGTATGTCAGCATTATCAGGCTATCTGCCTCGGGTATTGGCTGATAGAACTTGTTCAGGCCTAGCAATGCATCTGAGCTGATAAAAACCAGCCCGCCGATAATAAGCCAGTTATTGCTGTCTCGGCTGCACCAGGTAGCAAACGACATCGCTACCAGAATTCCGATATAAACTAACACCGGTATTGCCATTTCCCCCAGGGCTGGCCACATCAGGCTTAGCGCAACTGTGGCAAACAGTGTATAGGGGATTAATAATAAAGCATTAAAGCGGACAAAAGGGCGTAGCAGCAATAAGTAGCCTATATGCCCGAACAAGAACGCGGCTAAGCCATAAACAAACAGCGTTTGTGCGTTCCAAGCCAGTAGCACATCTCCTGTCATACAACAGAGCAGGGCAAGAATAAGCCCACGAGGTAACTTGGCTGACGAATGTATTATCCAAGCCAACAGTAATAGCAACGGCAAAATTTTTACTGCAAAGTTCAAAGCAAATTCGCCCTGATAAGAAAGCAATATGTACGCCAGCGCTAACAGGCTGTAACATATAGAAATAGCAAAAGGCATAGTCATAATTCAGCTGTAAAACAGAGGCTTAGCCTAACACAGTAAGATGGATATACAATATGGTAATACGGGTACAACCTAGTGCAAGGCTATCGTTTTCCTTGCTAAGTGATCAAGATGCTGACCTTATGTTTGAGGTTGATCAAGATGAAGATGTGATGCGTTATCTCAATGGCGGTAAGCGTACGTCAATGCAGCAGATTATCGACGTTATGTTACCTCGCATGGCGCTGTACCGTAAGCCGGAGCTGGGTTATGGGATTTGGCAGGTACTCCGGACTGACGATAATGCCTATATGGGGTGGGTATTGATCCGGCCCATGGGGTTTGACACCGAAACGCCAAGTAACAATGACGTTGAAATTGGCTGGCGTTTTAAAAAGCCCTTTTGGGGCCAGGGATATGCCAGTGAAGCCGCGGCAGCGGTGGCGAATGCGGTAGTAAAAGCAAATCCAAAGGTGCGTTATCTGTCGGCTACGGCAATGGTTGAGAATGCCGGCTCCATTGGTGTAATGCGTAAACTAGGCATGCACTTTATAAAGCGTTATAGGCATAAGGATGCGCTGGGGGAAGTTGATGCTGTGTTATACAGAAAAGAAATTAGCTCGTCATGCTGACATTTAATTAATAAGTTGTATCAGCGCAACGAGCATAGCAGTTTACTGCGGTGGTAGTGCATTACTCGGATTATAACAGTTGAACTATTAGCCTTTTATTTATACCACCTCTAACATTTTTGGTGCTGCAAGAAAATAATAAGCCAGTAGTAGCAAAGCAACAGGAAAAATAAAGATGTTTGCCGGGCTGAAAATAATGCTTAGTTGCAGTAAACAGCCTGCAAGCAGAATTACTGCGAAGTACTTTAGTATACTTGGCGCGCCAGTTCGGTTAAGTAGTAGCACTACGCTTAGTACGAGGCCCACTAATGCGTAGGCAAATAACACCCCCAGGGCAACCACCACGGTAAACTCACCAATAGTGTTGATAGTTTGTTCTGACAGCGTTGTTGCGGTAACTGCAAGTGCAACATCAACCAACACTGTCGCATGAAAAATAATTACCAGCACTGCCATTAATAGTAATAAAACAGCTGGGGTGGCAGAGCTTAAGCGCTCAGCAAAGCTTCGCCGTAAACTGACGTAAATGTAAACCTCTAAGGCGCCAACAAATACAAACGCTAAGTCAGACAAACTTAAGCTAAGCATATCTGCGCGATAAACCTCAACAAAATTCTCTGAACCAATATGAAAGGCATAAAGCCAATATATTGGAAAGGCTACTGCCAGTATCAGCGCCGCAATACCCGGGGCAGCATAATCATTTTTAAACATAAAAACCTCCTATATGCCGGCTTTAGTCGGTGCCGGAGTCATTGTCTACATATTGCAAAATATCACCAGGCTGACAGTTCAGCGCCTGACAAATGGCGGCTAGCGTACTAAAGCGGATTGCCTTTACTTTGCCGGTTTTTAACAGCGAAAGATTGGTCATGGACACACCAACTTGCTGTGACAACTCAGTAAGTGACATCTTCTTTTTAGCCAGTTCTATATCGAGATTAATTTGTATATTCATAGCGCAAACTGTAGCTGATTTTTTTGCGTACATCAATAAAATATTTATGATAAACATAAAATATTTTATGTTTTATATTTTGGTGTGGTTAGGGGGTAATGATGTAATTGTTGTCGCTGAGTTTAAATTGCCACTGGAACAGGTGTTCCAGTGGCATGCATAACCGGGATGGTTGGTTAAGGTGTGTTCAAGTAAACCGGTACAATGGCGACCGATTCTGGCGCTGTAAATACATAGCTGGCATCAGCCGCTATATTACCGCCGCCGCTGCTTAGGATGTTGTCAAAGCGTAGTACAAGGTTATTAGACTTCTCGGCAACATACAGGTGCTGGCCGCTATACATAATATCTACAGGGTTGCCCAGCGCGGTGTTATTGCCCACGATATTCACGGCTATTTCTGTTAAACCATTGGCAGAGCCGGCATTGTTCAACACATACACTTTACCGTCGCTCGCATCTGCGGCGCTGCCAACATCAGATAACATTAATACATCACTGGCGAAGTCATAATCAATACCATGCAGGTTAGTGGGTGCTGCCACAGCGGTGCCGTTTATGGCCGGCGTAATAATACTGTTGGCGGCACTGATATTAGTGACACCGGCTAACCATTTGCTTCTGACTTCATTAAATACTGCGACTGTGCCGTTTGTCAGTGCAACAAAGGCTTTGTCCGTTGCTGGGTCGTAATCGACATCCCACGGCCTGGCGGGAGCGGTATTCAAGCTCAGCAGTGGCGCGGCGTTGCCGCTGGCGCAAGCCGAGTAAATTAGTACGCCAGGGCTGGTAGCGTTATTTTCTGCAACAAAGATAAGGCCGGTGGCAGAGTCAACATCCAAACCTTTTGGCGAAATTAAACCAGTATTACTGCCGCTGATAATACGATCCTGTGCCGCAGTATATTGCTCGCCATTGCGTCGTGTGGCAACGCGGTTTGATATCACAATACCGCCGCTATCTGCGGTGTCAAAGCTGGTATAGCTGTCGCCTGCGATATCAAACGTCACACTTTCGATATTCTGCATGGCATTATACTGGCTCAATTCACTGGTGAGTGCGGCATTTACCCGGCTAATTTGACCAGTGGTGGGGCCCGCAGCTGCGGGGTTACTGGATACGGCGACGCCCAGTAATACCACAGGACTAGTGCTATCAGAGATATCGGCATCTTGTTTGGGTGTTGTCAGTTGTACCAGTGATTCTGGTTTAAGCGCAGAGGTGATTAAATCTGGTGCAATATCGCCGCTTTGGCCGGAAAAAATATTGGCAAATACCAAGATGGCATCATTGGCTTTTTCTGCCACGCGCAGCTCAGTGCCTGATAGTAGGATATCGACCGGATTACCTAACTGGGTCGCTGGGCCAGTAATGACGCGGGAAGGTATCACTTCGCCATCGGCAACAGAAATATTATTCAGTACAAATAAACTGCCGTCACTGGCATCGCTAGCACTGCCGACGTCTGATAGCACCAGCTTGTCTGACAGCCTGTCATAGGCAATGCCGTGCAAATTAACCGATACCTGCATACCTTCAGCATTAACCGGGGTAATGCTGCGTGTTGGCATAGCGGCATAATCACTGCTGACATAATTGTCGTAAACTGACAATATGCCATTGGTCAGGGCAACATACAGGCGGTCGTTCATGTCATCATAAAACAGATCCCACGGCATAGATTCGGTGGTAGTGGTGGCTAATGGCGCAGTATTACCGGCAGCTGCGGCCCCATAAACAGTTACCTGCATGGCGTTTTGGTCAGCAATAAACACTAAACCCAATTTTTTCGATACGGCGATCCCTTTAGGATTCACCATCCCCGTGGCAGTACCGGTTATTTCACGATCGACATTGCTATCAAATGCGGCGCCATCTGGGCGCTGGGCAATATGGCAAAAAGTTTTCAGGCTGCCATTAGTGCTGTCACCGGCTTGCAGCATATTACCCAGGGGGTCCAGAGCGATCCCTTCATTATTCAGTCCCTGTAGACGTTTTAAGGCAGTAGCGTTTTGATCGACTACATCGACAGTACCGCTGTTGCTTGAGCCATTGTTAGAGACTAAAAAATTAGCGGCGCTAAAACCCGGAGTGCCATTTTGGCCTGGGGGGCCGGCTTCACCGTTGCTGCCAGCCTGACCAGCTGCTCCGTCCATTCCATCATCACCATTACAACCAGAAAGGGCCATTACCATGGCTAATGTTAATGCGCTCAAAGAGAGTGTGCCGCTAATATAGCGTGTCGGTTTTACTGTATTCATTCTGTTTTCCTTACATTATCAATAGCGTTTGGTGAACAACAGGCCGACAGCACTAACCCCGGCACGCGTAAAAAATGCTCACCCCAGCCACAGAAACGACTGAGTTATGTAATTGGATGCAGTAAATGAAAAAAATCAGCAAAAAGTTATCAGACAGGAGAGCCCCACAACTAAAACTTGCAGTAGCCGTGTTGCAGAAAACGTAAAATAACAGTCAGCGCAGATCTGCGCTGCTTAATTGTCGCGTTTTACACAAACAAACAACGCATTACCTGCACTGTTGTCCCATGGTTGTATTTTGTCGTAATCGTGCGCCAGTATCTGCACATCAAAGTAGGGAGCGAGCAATGCCGTAAGTGCGGAAAAGTGCAGGGCAACCATGCTATGTTGGTCTTGCCAGTGTTGCGTAATATTCGCTGTGGTTTTGGTAATGTTTAACTTTAGTGTCTGCTGCTCACCTGTGCCACTGTAATACCAGGCCGACGCAAATTCAAAATGGTTGTCACCCAAGGTTGTATTGTGGCGCACAATGCTGTGGTTACAAATTTTGTCTTTATCTACGGCATTAAAGCAAAATACACCACCTGCATTTAACGCTGTGTAGGCGCTTACAATGCATTGTTTTAGCAAGGCAATAGATTGGCTGTAATGAATTGAATATAAAAAGCAGGTAATTAAATCAACCTGCTGTGTTAGTTCAAAGCCACACATATTTTGCAGTGTAAAGCTGGCTTCAGGGCAGCGTTGCTGGGCAATATCCAGCATAGGCTGATGAATATCCAGCCCACTGCTGCGGTAACCATAGTCGATAAAATGGCGTATGTGTGGCCCGGTACCGCAGGCTAAATCCAGATGAGCATTACCGCCATTGCCAAACAACTGATGTAACCGCTGTACCATATTGCTTTGTGCTTGATAATTAATATCACAGCACATTAAATCATAGTAGCCAGACAAGTCGGTGTATAACGCAGTAGAGGACAACATAAGGTAGTGCCGCTCGGGCTGAATTTCGGTGGCGCATTTTATAGTAGTTTACTGCGTTTGCGAAGTGCCAATATAACAGCCGTTTTGTACTTATGTTTAGTCGGTTGTAGCCGCAAAACGCTGCTGTAAATAAGCAATAATGTCTGCAGACTCATACAGCCACTGAACCTCATTATTACTGGTTTCGATACGAAGACAGGGAACTTTCGTTTTTCCGCCGCCGCTTTCCAGTTCTTTGCGGTGATGCCGGTTATGCTGCGCATCATATTTAACAATATTAAGACCAAGCCGCGCCATTTCTTTGCGAACTTTAATGCAAAATGGGCAAGCCTTAAATTGATACAGAGCCAGTTGTTGACAGGCAAGGTCTACTTTGTATTGTTCTGCCGGGCTGCGCTCTAATGCTTTTGGGGTGGTCAATTTTTCCGCCAACAGCATAAAAGGGGTTAAGATAAGACGAACTAAACGAAAAAATAAACGCATATACAACTCTGTAAGTTAATGGAAGAATGGTTAAACAGTATCTGATGTAAAACAATACAACAGCTCGGCTATTGTATCATTTTGCTTACTATTGGCCTACAGCCGCGGTCATCTGTATTGAGATGACCGCGGGCAACTGCACCGTGTCAATATATTATCGATGGTAGGCTCCTTCGCGTTCAGGTTGATAAATAATTTCATTTACCTTGATAGTAGACATGATGCTGCTTGGAAGTGGCCAGTTAATGCTATCACCGGTACGAAGTCCCAGCAAAGCACTACCAACGGGCGCTAACACTGAAATTTTTTCGCCACTTCGATCGGCATCTTTAGGGTAAACCAGCGTCAAGCAACTGCTTTTTCCATCACCAAAGGTAAAACGTACTGTAGAGTTCATGCTGACCACATCAACGGGCAAATGTTGAGGCGAAACGATGCTGGCACGCGCCAGCTCCTGACGCAATGTATCTACACCGGTAACGCTGGAGCTAAGTGTATCAAGGAGTTGTTCTAATCTGTCGATATCGGTTGTAGTGGGCCCTATTTCAGGGGTATTCATGTACATCAACCCGCGCTGCATCAGCGTTTACTCGTCTTTTGTCTGCTATAAAAAGATGATTATGTTTGTAAGAAGATATTGTCTGCCATATGTAAATATTAATATTTATTAATGTACATGGTTAAGTTAAAATTGAGTCTAATTTTTAACATTTATTCTCATTGATTAACCCGGAGTGCAACCTTGCGTACGTCATTGCTTACCGCTGCAGTTATAGCGGCACTAATTACAACAGGCTGTGTTAACACAGCAAACCAAACCCAAGACAGCGCTCAAGCTGCAACGAATGACAGTCCGCCAGCCAGTACCGTGTTTGCTGCCAGACTATACCCGGTAGAGGGCTTAAAGACATTTGATGTACCCAATAATAGTGTGAAAGTGGCGTTTGGTGGAAACACCATGTTTTCTCATGACGGCGCAAGTTTAAGTACAGAGGCACAGCAACAGCTTATTCAGGTGGCTAACGCACTTAACAATGTGGCTTTCAGTCGTGTGGTTGTGCTTGGGTATACCGACAGTTCTGGCAAATTAGCTCATAACAATATGTTGTCACAACAACGTGCAGATCAGGTTAGGTCTTTTCTTGTGCAGCAAGGTATAGCAACTGATCGCGTCAGTGCTGAAGGACGCGGCCCGGCAGAGCCTATTGCTGACAATAAAACGGCTCAGGGCAGAGCCGCAAATCGTCGGGTTGAACTTACCGTGGTATTTGAATCGTAGTAAAGATTAATAAATGTATGTGTAGTCGCCGCTATTGCGCTCCGTGCTGCTGTAGCGGTTTAACAATACTGATCTTGCCGCACAGATACTGTCGCAAGCTGAAACGCTGGCCCAACAATATCCGGCTCACGATCGTTATTAGCTGCAGCGAGCAAAGTGGCCTTTGAGAGCACGTTGCCTGATTAGTGCGATCTAATAGCTGGAATATAGTTATTGCTGCAGTAGCCAACCATTTTCAGCGTTACGCAATGATAATGTCTGTTGCTTAACTTGATATTCATCGCCAGCTTTAAAATCACCATATTGCAGCTTTAACATACCTGCAGAGATGCCTTTAGCCATTTTTTCAAGTGGGTTGCCTGGTTTAGCGGTTTGTTCATCCATATAGGCTTTAAACGAGGTCTGAAATTTGATGGTATAAGACACTTCAGCAACATATTGATATTCACTTTCTTGCCAGCCGTTTATTTTTTTTAGGTGTTCAATGTTAATTAAAGCATCATACTGTGAATCAAATTGCTGCTGCAGTAACTGCTCGAGTTTACTTTCACTTGGCGTGTCTGAACAGGCAGTCAAGCTTATAGCTAACACTATGGCAGCGGGTAAATGTCGAATCATACAAGGCTCTGTTTTACAATTAAACGGCTATTATGCGTGAGGTTTAGCAGCCAACACAATAGCGACATTGCGGCCTATTACAGCGCGTTGTTGCGTTGTGGGTTTCAGCAACGTGCAAATGTTCCTAAGAGACTAGCCTCGCCTAACTTTGGCTAATTGACTAAGTCTGATTTATCATTGTTTTATGCAGATGTATTTAACTCGCTATTGTGCTACAAAACAGTATCGTGCTGCCGCTTTCCCAGCTTTAAAGGGCAAATTAACGCTATGTCGTTGTCAGATAAAGAAAAGTTAAATGAACTTATTGCCGCTAATAATATTGCTACCTGGGAGTGGCATATTCCCAGCGGTGATACGGTGTTTAACAATCATTGGGCTGAAATGGTTGGCTATCAACTGCAAGAATTAATGCCCTTTAGTTTAACTATTTGGCGCAATCTTTTACATCCTGCCGATTTGGCTAAAGCAGAAAAAGCATTAGACGAGCATTTTAACGCAGTCACGCCATTTTACGATGTTGAAGCCCGAATGCAGCACAAACAAGGCCACTGGGTTTGGGTACGCATGCGTGGGCGAGTAGTGCAACGGGATGTTGAAGGTAAGCCGATCCTGATGTTTGGTACGCATTGCGACATCACGACAGATAAGCAAGCTAAATTTGCTGAGCAGCAGCACAAGCACACTTACGATTTGTTAATTCGTACTGGTGATATTGCCAATATCGGCACCTGGGAGGTGACCATGCCGCCAACGTCACCACGTTGGGATACCGTAACCCGGCGTATACATCAGGTTGAGGATGATTTTAATTGCGACATGGCAAGAGCTATTGAGTTTTATCAGGAGGGCGAGAGTCGGGAGCGGATCGCTAAGGTGTTTTCTGCTGCTGTCAACGAGGCTGTAACATTTGATGAGGAGTTTGAAATTGTTACTGCTAGAGATGAGCTGCGTTGGGTTAGGACGATAGGTATTCCAGAGTTTCATGATGGTGAGTGTATTCGGGTTTATGGGTTATTTCAGGATATTACTCAAGTAAAAACGGCCTATGATTCACTGCAGAGCCTAAGTAGTACTTTGTACAATGTTATGGATGCCGCCTCGGAAATTGCCATTATTGCTACTGACCTCGAAGGTGTTATTACGTTATTTAACCGTGGCGCCGAATTAATGCTCGGGTATAAAGCCGACGAGTTAGTAGGTAAACACACACCGATGCAATTTCATGATAGCGATGAAGTAACGCTGCGGGCAAAAGAGCTAAGAGAAGAATTTCAAGTTCCTATTACTGGCATTGATGTTTTTGCTTATTTGCCAAGGCGTGATGGCAAAGAGAGCCGGCGCTGGATATACCGCTGCAAACATGGCACTGAATTATGGGTGCAGTTGGTGGTAACCCCAATGTATAACGCCCAAAAGCAATTAACGGGTTACCTTGGCATGGCGCGTGATATTACCTTGCAAGAACATATTAGTTTTGAGTTAAAACAGTTTTTTGATTTATCCCAAAACCTAATGTGTATTATCAGTTTGCAAGGCTATTTTGAACGGGTAAATCATGCGTTCACGGTAATACTGGGATATTCTGAAAAAGATCTTCTGTTAACGCCTTATGCTGAGCTTATTCATCCGCAAGATATTGATGAGACCGCCGAAGAAATTAAGCGGCTGTATGATGGCGATAAGTCACTTGGTTTTGTTAACCGGTTAAAGCATCATGATGGCCACTATGTCACGCTGGAATGGTTTACCACACCCGATCCGGACACGGGTAAACTGTATGCCACCGCCCAAGACATTACCGAGCGTCATCGGCTTGAGTTGATGAAAACCGAGTTTGTCTCTACCGTAAGCCATGAACTGCGCACGCCACTAACCGCTATCTCAGGCGCCTTGGGTTTAGTGTTGTCTGAACGTTTGGGCCCGCTGTCAGCGCCGCATCAACACTTATTAAAATTAGCTAGCGACAATAGCCAGCGATTAACGTTTTTAATTAATGATTTACTGGATATCGAAAAACTGGCGGCCGGTAAAATGCGTATTAAGTTGCAACCGCACTCTGTAACCGCATTGTTAGCGCAAGCTATTGCTGAAAATCAAACTTATGCGCTTGAAAAACAGGTTATTATTGAAAATGCTGCTGCAGCAATTGACGCCGCGCTGGATGCTAAGTTAGACCGGTTTCGCTTTTTACAGGTTATGGCAAATTTATTATCAAATGCCATTAAGTTTTCACCAGCGAATGGAAGGGTTATTGTCAACGCTGAGGTTGTTGATGACGCTATACGTATTAGCGTACAAGATAACGGCCCCGGTATTGCTGAGGATTTCAAGCATCGAATATTTCAAAAGTTCTCTCAAGCCGATGCCAGTGATTCGCGGATTGAAGGCGGGACAGGGTTAGGTTTAGCATTAAGTAAGCAGTTGGTAGAGGCAATGCATGGCCGTATATATTTTGACTCAACGCCCGGCCAAGGTGCCTGTTTTTATCTCACATTTTCGCTTTTGAAAAGCAATACGTAGTAAAAGGAACATTAATGCAATACTCCAATTTGGGTCACAGCGGTGTAAAAGTATCTCGCGTGTGTTTAGGGACTATGACTTGGGGCACTCAAAATACGCAGGCTGACGCCGACGCTCAACTTGCTTATGCACTTGAGCAAGGTGTTAATTTTTTTGATACCGCAGAGTTATATTCGGTCCCCCCAACGGCCGAGTCTTATGGCGCAACCGAGCGTATAATTGGTAACTGGTTACATCGTCATCCGGCACTGCGCCAAAACTTGGTATTAGCAACAAAAATAGCCGGTAGCGGCTTGCCCTATATCCGCGAGGGAACAGGTATTAGTCCGCAAAGTATTGTCAGTGCCATTGACGATTCTTTAACGCGATTACAAACCGACTACATCGACCTTTATCAACTGCATTGGCCAAACCGGGTGTCGCCACATTTTGGCAAACACGGCGTCGGACAGATTGGATTTTCAGACATTAATGCCCAGCAGCAAACTGATGATATGCTGGCCATATTGCAGACACTACAACACTGTGTTGATGCGGGCAAAATTCGCTACTTTGGTTTGTCTAATGAAACACCCTGGGGGATTAGCCAGTATCTTAAACTCAGCCAACAGTATAATTTGCCTAAAATGGTGTCGATTCAAAATGAGTTTGGCCCGTTACACACTAAAGATTGGCCTTATCTTATTGAGCAATGTGTCCATGAAGACATCGCCTATTTGCCATGGTCGCCTTTAGCCGGTGGCGCACTCAGTGGTAAGTACTTAGGTGGCGCCAGGCCGCAAGGCTCGCGCTGGAGTATGTTGCAACGTAACGGTTTATTTCGTGACACTCCTGAATCGAATAAAGCGATAGCCGCTTTTGTTGAGTTAGCAAATAGCCATAACCTTAGCCCGGCAGCGTTAGCACTAAGTTGGGTTAATCAGGTTGATGGTGTGACATCTACCATTATTGGCGCCACCAGCATGGCGCAGCTGCAGCAGAATATTGCCGCATTTTCTGTAGCGTTAACACCTGAGCAAATGGCTGACATGGCACTGTTTTTACGCCAGTATCCGGCGCCGTTTTAATACCGCGTTTGCCAAGCGGAGAAGGCGTATTGTGCTGGCGTTTGTTATGTCCATTTTTTAACTCAGTATTTAACGCGGCAACTGTGGGCAAAGTGGGGCGCTTGCTGGTAGTAGGCGGTGCCGCTTCGCTGCAACTGCCTGATGGTAGCCGCTTACTGGATAGCCCCAACTTCCCGACAGAATACCGCGCACGGCTGAAGGTGCCGCCTAGGTGTAGTAATAGTTACGCGCTCTTATTTTCCTAAAAACTATAACGGATACCAGCACTTACCGAACGGCCCGCGCCTTTTAGCTGGCTGAAGCCGTTGCTGTTGTCCTGGCGGTATTCAGCGATATTTACGCCGCCCAGAGGTAGCTCATAGTCTTTATCCAGCAGGTTGCTGATACCAAAACTTAGGGTTAGCTGCTTATGTTGCCACTGGCTGTTAAAATCCAATAAGGCGTAACTGGCTGTGGGGTTTTCCAGCCGGCGGCTATCTAGCCGGTTTTTGCCATCCTGCCATTGCCATGTTAGCTTTGTTTGCATCTTACCCAGCTGATGCTGCAGGCTAAGCGTGCTATTAAGTGGTCGCTGCTGATAAAGTGGCTCATCGGAGCTGTCGCGCTTACCGCGGTTTAGCCTGGCATCTGCCTGCAATTGCCATTGACCAAAGTAAGTATTACCGCCCAAAGCCCATTGGCCGCTGGCTTCAATACCATACAAGGTGGCATCTAAATTAACAAACTGCAGCCGGTGGCGCAGGTTGTCGCCGGTATTAAAGCTACCGGCGATGTTCACGTCGATAAAATCCGCTACCTTGGTGTAAAATGGCCGCAGTTGCAGTATCGCATTGTCACTGCTGTACAGATAAGCGACACTTATTGTGCGGGCTGTTTCGGGCTTCAGGTTAATATCGCCGATATAGCCGTTGCCGTCACCAAACCAGCCAATCATGCTGATGGCCATTTGGCCCTGACCCCAGCTGTAACGTTCATACAGGTTAGGCGCACGGTTTTTTTGTGCCAGCCCAAACTGCAGTTGCTGCACATCATCCAACTGATAACCAGCCAAAAAAGTCAGATCTGCCAGCGTATCGCGCTGCTTGCGGTCTTGCTGGTTAAAGGCCTGCGCGGCTACTGCATCGGCGGCCATCATGCCCATCATCATATTGCTGTAGGCCTGCACGGTACCTGTATTGGTGCTAACCTGCTCCAGTCGCGCGCCATAGTTAAGTAGTAATTTTGCCGTCAATTGCTGGTTAAGTTCGGCAAAAACCGCCAGTCGTTGGCGTTTACCATCATTAATATTAATGTAATCGTTCGGGCCCATCATCATCGAGCCTGGTACTGCCGGCCAGATATCGTTTAAACGGAACTGATAAAACTCGTGGCCGACTTTTAGCGAACTTGCGCTTGATAGCATAGTTTGCCAGTGCAACTGATAACTGTAATCGTCACTGTCGGTCAGCATCGGCATGGTGCCGGGCTTTTCTGCGGTAAAAAAGCCCATTTCGTGCTTAATGCCTTGCCAGTTTACCCGCGCCAGTAAGTCTCCATCAGCCAGAGGACGCTTGTATTGCAGCGTAGCACCAAAGCTCTGGTTTTCTGTCATGTCCATATACTGATTGGCAAAGCCTTGAAACGGAATGTACTGATGGCTAAGTTTTACCGCCAGCTGCTCTTTGCCATCCTGCCAGGCGCCAACCAACTGATGGTTTTGCGCGCGGTACAAGGTGTCTGGCACCTTATCGTCGTTGCCGTCGCGATAACTGTTGGCATCGCTATAGGCACCGTCATATTTCAGGCTGAATTGTTTGCTGGAAAACTCCGTGCCGCCAGTAATATTAACTGCGTCGCCATTACTCTGATAACGGCTGCCAAGGTAACTTTGTTGGTGAGACAGGCTGGCACTGTCTGTAAAAGTAGGGTTAATGCTGCTGACGCTAATAACTCCGGCGATATTATCGCCAGCCATACTCACCGGGGAAATACCGGCTACCACTGTGACAGCATTTATCTGATTGGCAGAAATATACGATAGCGGCGGGTTCATCTCGTTGGCGCAGGCCGCGCCGATATCGCTGCCGTCAATTAATACTTTAATGCGGTTGCCCATCATGCCGTTTAACAGCGGCAAGGCTGAAACTCCACCTGCGGCAGAGAAATCAACGCCTTTGGTGCGCAATAACTGCTCACTATTGCTCTGGTTGGTTTGCCAGTTTATACCTTTAATTTCAATCACTTCCAGTTCAGTATTGCTAGCTTGAGCCAGCGCACTGCAAGAAATTAACAGTAACAGACTAATGGCAGAGTAGCGCCATGCAGGGCATTGGTGGCTTTGTATGGCGTGGGGCTCGTAAAACATATAGCAGTCCTTAACATAAAATGTGCGGCTGCTAGTGTAATAAATTCAAGCTGTTATGCGGGTGTGACATATTGTCGCAGCATGTCGGGTTAGCCTGCTGCTGTTAGCAGGTAATACAGCAGCAGATGACTGATACAAACCACTACTGTCAGATGGTTACGCAGGGCGCGGTATTGGGTTTGGTATTGCCGGTTTATTCCACTGCGGTATTCTGCCAAACGCAATAACACATACAAGCAAGCCTGGGCCGGCAAAAAGTATTCGCTGGCAAGTAGCAGTGTAAAGATACTAAGTACCGGAAAGGTTACTGCTACCAGTGCCAAGCGTTGGTTTTTTAACGGTTTTACAGCGTTGCTGTGTAGCACCGGCCACAATACACCGGCCATAAAACCTAATATCAGTGCGCTGTAAAAGCTATAGAGCTCAAGTGTCTGGTCTGCACTCAAGTAAAAAGGGTACAGGTACAATAGCGGCAGGGTAATAAAAGGAATTAAACCGGCATAACCCAATACGGATAGGCGTGACATTATACGTTCTCCATTAAAATAGCCTGACGCTCATCTTCGGTTAAAATGCCAACCAGCACTGTGCGCCGGCGCAGTTTATTCATCCGTTCGCCGCTATCCAGCAGTGCTGCTTTAAACAACTCCGGCTGATCAATACAATCCAAAATACTAAACCAGTGAATGTAGCCACTATGTCGCAGTAAACCGGCCTGATAACGTTGTTCAAGCGTGTTTAATATTTGCCCCAGTCGCTGGGGCTCTGCCAGTAACTTATCGGCCATGGCACTATGCAGGCGTAAGATTTGCGCATCGGTTGCAGCGCTTTGTTTGGTTAAGGTTCGCCGTCGCATGGTTACAGTGTGCAATCGCCGTTTGCGCAATTACTGCGTTTTGTTGCCCAGTAAGCATAGGCTTTTTTTACCAGCCAATAACAAGGTGGTAAGCGTAGCAGCTTTACCATCCAGCTATGGCCAGCCAGCTGCCAATAGTGCAGTGTCGCGTCAATGCCAATTAAAAAATGATCATGCTGCCACAAATGAATTTGCTGCATCATGGCGGCTTTGCTAACGCCGGCAAAGCCGCTGAAGCTCTCAGTGCTAATATCCACCAGCTCAAGATGGGGTGTCAATTTTGGCCCCAACCAGTTTATTTCACGCTGGCATAGCGCACAGCTGCCGTCATAAAACAGTTTTTGCATTGTTTACCCATAAAAAAGCCCACTTCCAGCAAATACGCGGTCTGTGGGCTTTAGATCAGTGCGCTATAAATAAGGGCTTGATTAAACTACTTTAACAGCTCATCTACCGTACCCTGCGCCAGAGGGTGATACCCAGGCCGCGCTTTGGCGTACACGGCACGGGCAAAAGCCATACCTTGGGCAGTCTCTGCCAGTTGCTTATATAACGGCACAATAAGCTTACGACGACCGATATTGATTAAATATTGCTCCAATGCCGGGGTGATTTCCTGATACCCCGTACGCAGAGCTAACAGATACCAGGCATGCGCAATTTCGGCATTGGTTGAATGGGTTAAATCAAAGGCAGCATCCAGTTGTGACATACGCTCTAATGGCATATCTAACGGCAGGTTATTGATAAAATATAACCACTCATGCAATGTCCACGCTTTGGTAGGCAGTTGTGCCAAACTGCTACTGTTGTTTAGCCAGCTAGTGATGTGCGCGGAGACGTTATCAAAGGCGCCAGATACCGGCGCCGGTGTGGAGGCGGGTAAGCCTGGCTCGAATATCCATTGCTGTACTTCGGCGTCGCTTACAATACCAGGGTATTTTTGCAATAAATGTTGTTGCAGGTATTTGATAAAGGTATCGGTGGTGATGCTTTGGAAAGCAAACTGATCAAAGTAGTTTTTAACAAAGCTGTCAAACCGTTCACGACCAAATTTCTGCTCTAAAAACATTAAGAACAGTTGTCCTTTAACGTAAGGTACGCCGCTAAAAGCATCATCCGGATCGCGGCCTTTTAAATCGATATGCAATATGCTGTCGTCGGCAGGCAGTTCTGCCAGTTCAGCTTTTAAATCCTGTACCGACAGCGCTTGCTCCATTACGGCGCGGTCTGTGCCAAACACTTGTTCCATAATGCGGTTTTCAACATAGGAGGTAAAACCTTCGTTTAACCACAGATCGCGCCAACTGGCATTAGTGACCAGATTACCAGACCATGAGTGTGCCAGTTCGTGCGCTATAAGATTAACCAGGCTGCTGTCACCTGCGACAACCGTTGGGGTGATAAACGACAAGCGCGGGTTTTCCATGCCACCAAATGGGAAGCTAGGTGGCAAAATGAGCAAGTCATAGCGGCCCCAACGGTAATCGCCGTAAATGGGTTCATTGGCATCTATCATTTGTTGGGTGCTGGCGAACTCTTTGGTGGCCGCATCCAGAATATAAGGCTCAGAGTAGACGCCGGTTTGATCACTCATGGCTTTAAAATGCAGATCGCCGGCGGCAATCGCAATAAGGTAGGGTGGAATAGCTTGCGGCATCGAAAAGTGGTAATCGCCGTCACGCGCGGTTTCCGGCTCATTGTTAGCACTCATTACGGCTAAAATATTGTCGGGTGTGGTAATACGGGCGTCGTAGGTCATACGCACGGCGGGCGTATCCTGAATAGGGATCCAGCTACGGGCATGAATAGCCTGATTCTGGCTAAACATAAATGGCAGCTGTTTGCCGGCGGTTTGCGTTGGCGTTAACCATTGCAGGCCAGAGGCTTTATCGGTAGAGCTGTAGTAAATACGCAAGGTTTCTGCACGAAACGAGGGCGTAACACTGAGTTTACTGCCCAAAACCTCATCGCGTTTTGCCAAATTAAACGGTACTTTTTGCCAGCTGCCATCGGCGCGTTTAGCATAAATGCGGTCAATGACTAAATCGCGTGTGTCTAAGTCAATGGTATTAGTGTTGTTATTCAACCACGTTAATTGCAGATCGGCAAAGCCACTAAGGGCTTTTTGCTCAAAGTTAACGGCTAAATCCAGATGCAGGTGTTTTACGACTACGTCGTCGTAGTTGGCATAAGTATAGGTATCGGTGGTTGCCATCACAGAGCTGCTAAGTAAGCCAAAGGCAAGAGACAATAATTTTAAAGACATGCGTTTTTCCTTAAAACGAACAGATGCCGCAGTGTAAAGGCAAAGTTGTCGCAAACACAAGGCTACAAATAATGACAACTTAATGGCGTTACTTTTGCTGTAATACGGTACTAAGGTTTCCATCATCCCAGCTAGTTTGAAGAGGTATTTATGAAACGTGCATTGATCATCGCTGCTGCTACGTTAGGCTTTACCGCCAATGTTAGTGCCAGCCCGTTACCTGATTTTCCTTTTATAAATGTCACCGGTGAAGCCCGGTTAGAGGTTGCGCCGGATAAGGCAAAAATCCAGTTTGTGATTCGTCAAACGGCAGCAAAAGCAGATGCCGCCACCGATGCGGTGTATAAACAAGGGCATGATTTGATGCAATTTCTTGCCAAACACGGCGTTACAGACACCGATGTTGATGCGGCACAAATTAACAAAGAGGCCATGTATAAAGATTATCAGGATAGAACGATTACAGGTTATGAGGCCAGCCAGCCCATCAGCGTAACGTTAAACCAGTTAACCCATTATGTTGCTATCATGGATTACCTGTTTAAGCAGCCGCAAGTGTTCTCGATCCAGGGCAGCTTTGATAGCAGCCAACGGGAGCAAGTTGAACGTAAACTGAGTGAGCAGGCCGGAGCCGATGCAAGGCAACGGGCAAATCACTTGGCGGATGCGCAGGGGGTAAAATTATCGACCGTATTTGCTATCACAGAAGGTACCGGCTTTGGCCAGCTGGCTGGCGATTTTGGTTTCGGCGGCGGTGCCGTAAGTTACGGCATGTTGCGTAAAAGCGTTGAAATGGCAGACGCTGGGCCAAGTTTGGTGCTACCGCGGCATATTACGTTACACAAAACCGTTAATGTTATTTATAAAATTACGCCTTAGGCATATTGTAAATAAAGCGGTGAAAACGGCTATAAGGTTCTGAGCGCCGAGTGTTAGTCGCTAGCGCGCAAGGGGGTTAATTACACACTTGGTATTTAACCCCGGCCCTTGTGCTTAGGTATGGCTTTGGTTATGTTAACGCTATTGTGCATTAGCAAAGCCTTATTATGCCTGACTTCTCCAGCATTAAGTTAACAGAATACAGCCACGGCGCCGGTTGTGGCTGTAAAATTTCACCGCAAGTATTAGATAAAATTCTACAAAGCAATATTAGCTTCTCAGATGCTAATTTGCTGGTTGGTAATAGCAGTAAAGATGACGCAGCCGCCTACGATTGGGGAGACGGTACCGCCGTATTAAGCACAACCGACTTCTTTATGCCTATTGTTGATGATGCGTTCGATTTTGGTCGCATTGCCGCGACGAATGCGATTAGCGATATTTATGCCATGGGTGGCACGCCGATTATGGCGATTGCTATTCTGGGTTGGCCGGTGAATAAATTGCCGGCTGAGCTAGCACAGCAAGTGCTTGAAGGGGCGCGTCAAACCTGTAAAGACGCTAACATTATGCTGGCGGGTGGCCATAGTATCGATGCGCCAGAACCCATTTTTGGCCTGGCGGTCACCGGGCGGGTTGCCAAGCAACATTTAACCCGCAACGATACCGCTAAAGCAGGTGATAGACTGTATTTAACCAAACCCCTGGGTGTGGGCATTTTAACTACAGCTCTAAAGCAAAAAAAGTTAAAACCTGAACACAATATGCTGGCACGCGATAGCATGGTGCAGTTAAACCAGATTGGTGCCGACATCGCTAAGCTCGAGGGGATATCAGCGATGACCGATGTCACCGGTTTTGGTTTACTTGGCCATTTAGTCGAAATGTGCGAGGGCAGTGGCCTAAGCGCCGTACTGGACACTCATACGGTGCCGGTATTGCCTAGTGTTGGCGATTATATCGCACTGGGTTGCATTCCCGGTGGCAGCAAGCGCAACTTTGCCAGTTATGGCGGTAAAATTTCAGCATTAACCCCAGAACAACAAGCCCTGTTATGCGATCCGCAAACCAGCGGCGGCTTGCTGGTTGCGGTCAGTCCCGAAGCTGAAGCGGCATTTATTCATTTGGCCGTCGAGCACGATTTAACGCTGAATCCAATTGGCGAGCTATTCCCCGCGTTACCAGGCCATTTAATCCGTGTGCGTTAACTAGTCACTATGTCAGTGTCTTTGCCATTATCCGATAACTACGACGCCATACTGCGCCAACGTTTGCCGCTGCTTGATGTTCGCGCCCCGGTGGAGTTTGCAAAAGGCGCCTTTAGTCACAGTCAAAACCTGCCGTTAATGAATGATGCCGAGCGCACAGCGGTGGGGACGTGCTATAAGCAGCAAGGCCAGCAAGCGGCTATTGCTTTAGGGCATCAACTGGTATGCGGCGACATTAAACAGGCAAGAATTGCCAGTTGGCAGGTGTTTTCTGATACACACCCTAATGGAATGCTGTACTGTGCCCGCGGTGGTTTACGTTCGCAAATTGCCCAGCAATGGCTCGCCGATGTGGGTGTGATGTACCCCAAGGTAAAAGGCGGCTTTAAAGCGTTACGTCGCGCGGCTATTAACGTTATTGAACATGCTTCCACCCAGCCTATTTTGCTGCTGGCGGGCCCCACGGGTAGCGGTAAAACCCGCTTGCTAAATCAGCTGCAAGCCATTGATTTAGAAGGGTTGGCTAACCATCGCGGTTCGGCATTTGGTCGCAAGTTGTCACCGCAGCCAACGCAAATTTGTTTTGAACATGACCTGGCCAGCGCTATCTTGCAGTTACAACATCCCCGGCCAGCCTATTTACTGTTAGAAGATGAGAGTCTGCTGATTGGGCAGCGCAATATTCCGCATCCGCTTTATCAAAGCATGCAACGTAGCCCAATATTATTGTTAGAAGAGCCGTTGGCGGTGCGGGTAGAGGTTATTCTGCAAGACTACATTGTAAACTTGTTTGCCGAAGCGCTACAGCACGATGCGGAGCAGGGCTTTACAGTGTTTGCCGATATGCTTCAGCAGGGTTTAGCGCGGATAAGCAAACGTTTAGGCGGTGTGTTATTTAGTGAACTGCAACAGTTATTAAACCAAGCACTTGAGCTGCAACGCACGACTGCAGACATTAGCCTGCATCGAATATGGATACAGCGCTTACTAAGTGAATACTACGATCCGATGTATCACTACCAACTACAAAAACGTAACTTACCCATCTTACTGCGCGGCGATGCTACTACATTGCTCAGTTGGTGGCGTCAACATGGCTTTGATAGCCGTTTGTAATGTGAGGTGCGCTGCCGTAGACTGAATTATCTAAATAGTTAAGGCACTGGCAGGGAATAAAGTAATGGTATCTAAATGGGGCTGGCAACTGTTGCAACTTAGCCGCAAGTTATGGGTACGTACTGTAGCCTTTGCCGTTTTGGCGTTGTTGTCAGCATTAGTGGCCTTTGCGATACAGGATCAGATCCCCTCAGATCTGGCTGATATGATTGGCGCCGGGGCTGCAGAGAAAATTCTCACCATTTTGGCTACCAGTATGCTTACGGTAACGACGTTTTCGTTAAGCGTAATGATTGCCGCCTTTAGCGCCTCAACCAACAGCGTGTCGCCACGCGCGACCCGGTTACTGATGGAAGATGCCACCACGCAAAATGCATTGGCAACTTTTGTTGGCTCGTTTTTATTTAGCATTGTTAGCATTATTCTGCTTAATACTCAGCTGTATTCGCAACGCGGTGCCGTGGTGTTGTTCCTCACCACCGTATTAGTGGTGGCGCTCATTGTTTTTACCATGCTGGTATGGATAAGCCATTTATCCGGGCTTGGCCGGGTAGGCGAAACAGCAAATAAGGTTGAAAACAAAACTTATGCGGCCTTAATGAGTTATGTCGCCAAACCTTGGCACGGTGCTAAACCGTTAGCGGATTTATCCGGGCTGCCACCGACCGCGCAACCTGTCATGGCAACGACCATTGGTTATATTCAACATGTTGATATCAAAGCCATTAATAAGTGGGCGCAACAACATGATTGTCAAGTTTATGTGGTGGTGCGCGCTGGCGTATTTACTGAACCCAACCGGCCGGTTATGTGGGTGCAAGGCAAAGCCAAAAACAGTGCGGATTGCTTGTTAACGGCACTAACAATTAAAGATTACCGTACTTTTGACCAAGACCCTCGTTTTGGTTTAATTGTGCTATCAGAAATAGCGTCAAAAGCGTTATCGCCAGCCATTAATGACCCTGGCACCGCCATTGAAATTATTGGTCGTGGTATGCGAGTACTGAGTAACTGGCGCAAACCCGACATCACCGCAGCCGATATTGAATACCCTTATGTTTGGCAGATAGGTTTGGATTGCGGTGATTTATTTGATGACTTTTTTGCCCCTATTGCCCGTGACGGTGCCACGATAATGGAAGTGCAAATTCGTTTGCAGAAAAGCTTCATTATGTTAGCCAAATTGGGCGGTGACTTTCACAGCCATGCCTTGCATCATTCTACTGCAGCACTTGCCAGAGCGGAACTTGCCATGAAATATCCAGAGGACGTGAAGCAGCTTAAACACCTGCATCAGCAATTACGGGATTTATAACGTTAAATATTTGGCTTCAATTTGGGCGTTAGCATCTTGTTATTTAATGTAAAGTTAATTATCTTGGCGCCAATTTAACTCGCAGGATGCAAATTGATGCTACGCAAGCTGGGCTATGTTGTTTTAACCACTGTCATACTTTTTGGCGTGGTGGTGTTAGGTTATCTGGCACCGTATTTCTCGCGTATCGAGACCGAGCCTGCGCAACTTGTTGTCAACGATGTTACACAGTTAAATCCGGTGGTGGTGGCCAGAGTATTCAATGCTGAAACAGAGTCTGGTCTTATTCAGCAGCTGGTTTCTTCGCAAGGCAACGTGTCTATTGGTGGGGGGCGTTTTAGTCAGGGTGGACAAACCGCTGCGGCTAATAGTCTGCATATTGATATGCGTAGTTATAATAAAGTGTTGTCTTTTGACCAACAGAGTAAGCAAATTACTGTACAAGCAGGCATACGCTGGCGTGATTTGCAGGCCTACATAGATAGCTACAATTTGTCCGTAAAAATTATGCAAAGTTATGCTGATTTTACCGTGGGAGGCTCGCTTAGTGTTAATGCGCATGGCCGCTATGTAGGCGAAGGACCAATAATTAACTCTGTCTTAGCAATCCGTGTGCTGCTTGCC
The DNA here is from genome assembly GCF_030731985.1 of Rheinheimera baltica. NCBI lineage: Bacteria > Pseudomonadati > Pseudomonadota > Gammaproteobacteria > Chromatiales > Chromatiaceae > Rheinheimera > Rheinheimera baltica. The sequence goes on along the minus strand of NZ_JAPJDY010000005.1, from coordinate 9,362 downwards.
AATGGTGACGTTTTAACGGCAACACCTGAACAAAATAGTGAGCTGTATTATGCCGCTATTGGCGGGTATGGTGGCGTTGGTATTATTCTGGAAGCGACACTGCAACTAACCGACAACAGTCGGGTGCAGCGGGTTACTACAGAGATGCGCTTAACTGATTATCGTCAGTATTTTAACCAGCAAGTACGTAACAACCCTCAGATTGTATTTCATAATGCGGTGTTGTATCCGCCTTCGTATCAAGACTTAACCGCCGTATCCTGGGTAACAACGACCATGATGCCAACTGTTGAGAGCCGTTTACATAAGCCCGGTACAGCTTACTGGTGGCAACCCGCATTAACCGACTTTGTTGCTGATTTTGCATTTGCTAAATGGATACGCCAGCATTGGCTGGATCCTATTTTATATAGTCGTAACGCAGTGCATTGGCGTAATTACGAAGCCAGCTATGATGTAATGGAGCTTGAGCCTTATTCCAGAGAAAAACATACTTATGGTTTACGTGAGTATTTTGTACCCGTGACTGCGGTAACAGATTTTGCTACTGATCTGGCTAATATACTGCAACGCAGTGACGCCAATATCCTTAATGTTTCAATTCGGCATGCGTTACCAGATGCCGGGTCAATTTTGGCTTGGGCACCCGAGGAAGTGTTTGCTTTTGTCGTGTATTACCGACAAGGTACTGATAAGCTGGCGCAACAACATACCGATCTGTGGAGTCAACAGCTTATCGATGCTGTTTTGCAGCATGGCGGTAGCTATTATCTTCCTTACCAGTTAAGTGCAACACCAGAGCAATTTGCTAAGGCCTATCCGCGCGCGCCTGAATTCTTCCGATTAAAGCAGCGATACGACCCGCTAAATAGGTTCAGCAGCCAGTTTTGGCAGAAATATCAGCCAAACCAAAACAACAGTGCAGGTACGCTTTAACACACAGTGCGCTGTTAAATTAAAGTGTAAGTAGTAGAGAGGGCATCCGCTTTAAAGCGGATGCCCTATAGCTTATTGTTGCGTGGCAATCCACTCTACTGTTAGCTCTTCCAGTAAATCCAGCGGCAGGCTGCCAGAGGCTAACAGGTGATCGTGAAAGGCGCGGATATCAAATTTATCGCCTAGTTGCTGCTCGGCTTGCTGGCGCAACTGGCGAATTTTAATCTCACCAATTTTATAAGACAGGGCTTGTGCGGGCCAGGTAATGTAGCGGTCAATCTGGGCTTCTACCTCTGCCATGCTAAGCGCCGTATTGTCGGCTAAATAGTCAATGGCTTGTTGGCGGCTCCAACCCATGGCGTGCATGCCGGTATCCACCACTAAGCGGCAAGCGCGCCAGGTTTCATAGGTTAAGCGGCCAAAATCGCTGTACGGATCCTGATAAAATCCCATTTCCTTACCCAGGCTTTCGGCATATAACCCCCAGCCTTCACCATAGGCACTGTGATACAGGGTTTTACGAAATTCCGGCATGTCCATTTCTTGCGCCAGCGCACTTTGAAAATGATGACCAGGCTCTGCTTCGTGAAAGGTTAATGCTTCTAAGTTATACAGCGGTTCGCTGCGCACATCGTTAGCGCCCACAAAGTATGTGCCTGCGGTAGTACCGCTGCCGTCAGAGGCTACATAATAGGCACCCCCGTTTGGGCTGGCTTTTATATCGAAGGTTCCTCGCGGTAGGGTGTTAAACCACTTAGGTAACTGGCCCGCCATTTTACGTGTAATGTAGCTGGCTTTTTCGATAAGTTGTAACGGGGACTCGGCATAAAACCGCTCGTCAGTGCGCAAAAATTTGACGAAGGCATTAAAGTCGCCGTTAAAGCCTACCTGCTTAATAATGTTATTCATCTCAACGCGAATACGTTTAACTTCACTAACCCCAAGCTGATGGATCTGCTCGGGTGTCATATTCGTGGTGGTATAAAAGTTAATTAAATACTGATAGTAGGCTTTGCCATCTTCCAGTGCGGTTATACCCACGTCTTTGCGACACGCCGGCATATATTGTTCGGTAAAGAACTGATACAGCTTGTTATATTCCGGGATCACTGTATCCATAATCAGTTTGCTACCCGCTTGCTGATAATGGCGTTGCTGCCCAGTGCTAAACTGTGCTGGTTGGTTTGCCAACGGCGCGTAAAACACACTGTCACTTACATCACTGACAATATGTTTGCTAATGGTTTTGTCGTAGTTGGCAAAGCTGGCACAGTAATGCGTGTAGCCTTTGTTGATGGCTTGCTTAAGGTTATCAATGTGCTGCTGGTTGTAGCGCGGGAAATCCGCCAGGCTGACTAAGTAATTGTCATAGTCGGATGTGGTTAAAAACGACATATTGTCTGGCGCACCGGCAAAATAACTGTGATAGCCGGCGTAAGCTTGCATGGGAAACAGGTGGTCAAATTGCTTATAGCTTTGTGCTTCGGTTTCACGTTCGTATTTAAATAACCTTAGCGTTATTTGATCAACTGCGCTGAGCTCACGTTGTTCAATGTTGGCCAATTGCTTCAGAAAACCTTGGTTAACCTTGGCCCGGCGCTCGCGGCCTGCCTGAGACACATCAGGCAATGTGCCATTCATCCGAAACGTGTCGGGGTCTTTACGAAAGAAAATTTGTTCTTTGTTGGCTTCTGCCCAGTGTTGGCTAAGCAGTTGTTCCAACTGTTGCTTGGCATCGGTGGCATTAACGCCTGTGGCGACAGTAAACAGCACTGCGGCGGAGATAAACAAATGTGGTTGCATATTAAAGGCCCGACAACACGATTAGTAGCTTGGTGTTATACCATAGCCGGTATTATCAGGCTATTGTGGTTTTGCTAGGTGGCTGATACTGCTGGTGAATTGGTGTAAACAGGTTATAGTTTTAGCACAGCCTTGCAGTAATTTTAACGGTGTACCACGATGACTAATGTCGCACAATTAATGAGCCTTAACCCCGTCAGTGTGTCACCGGATGACAGCCTTGCCGTGGTAAAACAGATTTTTGATCATGTGAAATTTCATCATTTACTGGTGGTGGAAGACAGCGTGTTGTTGGGCGTATTGTCAGATCGGGATTTATTTAAAGCGTTAAGTCCTTATCTGGGCACCGCGGCAGAAACAACGCGCGATCTGGCCTCACTTAATAAAAAAGCGCATCAGGTAATGCGGCGCAAACCGGTAACCTTGCAAGGGCAGGCTAACGTGAAGGACGCCGTGCATTTGTTTAACACCGAAGGGGTATCTTGTATTGTGGTGGTTGATAACCAGAACCGGCCGCAGGGTATTTTAAGCTGGCGCGATATTATCCGCGCGCTGGACCGCACCGATAAGCGTACCGCACAGTAGCTGCTAGTTGGGGTTAGCCAGACTCTTGTAAGGAAACCAATTTGCTCTAAGCTAACCGTTGAAGCCCTTGACGGGCGTACACGAGCCCCCATGGATGAGTTTACGGCGTGTTAGCGTGGGCAAACGGGTTTCCATTACACCGAACTACAATGCCTTTACTGCTTTCCCGCCGCCTGGCAGCGAATAGCGCATAATGCGACCAAATACTGTGCTGTACTGGCGTACAAAGCTACCCGTGTTGTACGGAATAGCATATTTTGCTGCTATCGCCTGCACCTGTTTTGCCATAGCGGGGTAGTGCCGTGCCGGAATATCGGGAAACAAGTGGTGTTCTATCTGACAGCTTAAATGGCCGGTTAAAATGTGCAACCAGGTAGGGCCGGTAAAGTTAGACGAGCCCAGCATTTGGCGATAATACCATTGGCCGCGGCTTTCGTTTTCGCACTGGGCAGCAGTAAAAACATGCACGTCTTTAGTAAAGTGGCCGCAGAAAATCACCGTTGACGTCCACAGGTTGCGAATGAGGTTAGCCAACAAATTACCGCTTAGCACCCAAAGCCACATAGGCCCGGCAATTAGCGGGAAGAACAGATAGTCTTTTATTAACTGGCGTGCACCTTTGCTGAAAAAGGCTTTTTTCAAGGCACTGTCGCTTACCTGAGAATGCCGGTCGGCTTTTTTCTTTCCAGCAAATACCCTTTGTGCAGCCAGTTCATGGTACGACACGCCCCATTGAAACAACATACTCAGCAATAAATACGTAGCGCCTTGCCACAGGTTACGCACGCGCCAGCGAAAGTCATTGCTTAACCTTAGCAAGCCGTAACCAAAGTCGCGGTCTTTGCCAATAATGTTGGTGTAGGTGTGGTGCTCAAAATTATGTGTGCGCTGCCAGGAACCCGCGTCGCAGGCAATATCCCACTCATAGCGTTTAGAATGCAGTACCGGATCGTTCATCCAGTCATATTGGCCATGCAATACGTTATGGCCAATCTCCATATTGTCGAGAATTTTTCCCAGTGCCAACAGCAGCACGCCCACCAACCAAAGCCAGGGGGTAATAAAGCCCAGTACCAGCAGAATACGCCCGCTTATTGCGCTTAACCGTTGCACCAGCAGTACGCGGCGAATGTAGCGCGCATCTTGCTCGCCCAGTTGCGCTTTAACCTGCTGTTTTACTGTGTCCAGCTCGTGTTCAAGAGCGCTAAATTGCTCAATCGTTAGTTTCATCTCAAATCCTGTTACAGCTTAATCACAAGTTCGGTTACCGGCTGGCTTATGCACAGCTGAATTTGTTCTGCGCCATTTCCGCTTAATGCGCCGGTACGAATATCGCGCACCTGGCCGGAAACCTTGTCGCATACGCATTGAAAACACACCCCCATACGACAACCAAAGCTTGGTGTTAGGCCATGTTGCTCGGCGGCGTGCAGTAGGCTGTGCTGTGTGCTCGCAGCGACCTGATGCGGTGAACCTGCGCGGATAAACGTGGTTTGCCGCGCCGACTCGTCAGCATCACCGGTTATTGTTTCGCAGGGGATAGCGGGTAGCGCCGGGCCAAATTGCTCTTTGTGAATAGTACACAGGGCTACGCCCGCCTCGGTTAGACGCTGTTGTATCTGCTGCATAAAGCCTGCTGGGCCGCAAAGATAAATCTGTTTATCTTTTGCCTGTGGCAGTAGTGCATTTGTCATGTCAGCAGCAGGTTCAACGCGGCTGTCAGACAGGGTTAGGGTAAACAGGGGTTGCCGCGAAGCCAGTTGTTTTAACTGCACAAGCAGTGCAGCGTTTTCACTGCCACGGTAGCGGTAATACAGGCTTACCGGCGCCAACCAGTGGCGCTGACTAAGCAGCATTGACGCGATAGGTGTAATGCCAGAGCCCGCAGCTATAAACAACGCCGGTAGCGCAGGTTGCTGCCAGTGAAAATCGCCCTGCGCGGCGCTGATATTCACCACAGTTTCGTTTTGTAGCTGGTTTAACAGCGGTGTAAATTCAGCGCCGCTGGTTACTTTACAGCATAGCGCTATGCTGCGGGTGCTTTGCCAGTCGGCAAGTGTAGAGCAAATGCTAAAAGGCCGGCTGATATAACGACCATTGTGGCGCAGCGTAAGTAAAATGTGCTGACCCGGCATAAAGCCCTGCCAGCGCTTTGATACCCTAAAGGTTAACTGCAGCATGTCTGCAGTGGCCCAGTATTTACCGCTTACACGGGCGCGAAAATGCCCCGGTAGAAATCCTGGCGAAAACTGCTGAATTATCGGCAGCAGATAGCGACTCAGCGCAGGCTGATTGCCCAGCATCATACAAAAGGCACGCCACAGGCGCTTTAACAACGGTTTCAAAGAATACGCACTCGCTTACGTTAATTTCAGCGCACAGTTGTACACTAAAATGTCTGGAATGACCAGTTTATTGTTTTTATATTCAAAGTAGGTGATTTCAACTTCATGAAAAATATGGTTTTTTATTATTCAATTTTCGTAGTTGTTTAGCATTTAAAGTGAACACGTGTATATATTATGTGTTTGTTTATGGCTGCAGGTGATTTTCATGGTTGCTGTGTTGTCTAGCGTACCGACGCGAAACACCATGACCGTTATATTGAAATAATGTCTACTGTTGCAGCTGAAAACAAAGTTGCGGCTCGTCCCTTGATGGCAGCAAAGGCTTGTCGTCTTGCTGTGTATGAGGTACCAATGACGACAGAACCTAAAGTACCCGGCGCCAAATCCGCCAGCAAGACTGTGTCTCTTAAAGGTGTACAGGGGGTACTGAAAAAAAATGCAGCGATTAAGAAAAATATTAACACGGCGGCTAAAGATCTTGGTTCAGTTAACGACACGCTAAAACAAAAAAAAGCCACTGTTGTGGTAATTAAAAAGGCCATGCAGCAAAACGAGGAAGCGGAAGATATCGTTGCTAAAGCGGCTGAGGATTTGAAACAGGTTAATATTAAGCTGTCAAAAGAAATAGCCGCACGCATTGGTGTTGAAGTAGAGCTTAGTGAGATGAAAAGCGACTTGGCAACGGTGCGCGACAATTTACGCTTGTCTCAGCAAACTGAAAAAGCCTCACGTCACAGCGCACTTACCGATGCGCTTACCGGCTTACCTAATCGCATGTCGTTTGATCAGGCTCTTTCTCATGCATTGTTACAGGCGCAGCGCCACAACTGGTCGCTTGCGGTACTATTTATTGACGTCGATAAATTTAAACATATTAACGACACTTATGGCCACGATACTGGTGATAAAGTGCTTATTACGGTTGCGAAGCGTTTAACGGCTTTTGTGCGTAATGAAGATATTGTTAGTCGCTGGGGTGGTGATGAGTTTGTCTGTTTGTTGCGTGAAATAAAGCTCGAAAGTGATGTTATTCAGCTGGCGGCGAAGTTAGTTGACCATATTGCAGAGGACTTCAGCCTAAACGAGTTAAAGCTGAATATTCGCATTAGCATTGGTATTGCCATATCGCCACAGCATACCGAGAGTGCAGACCTGTTACTAAAATACGCCGACAGCGCGATGTATGTTGCTAAAACAACACCGCTTCGTATTGCAGTGTATAAAGCTTTAAGTTAAATGCAGCCTGCTTTATAGGCCTGCTAACCCCTTTTGCTCTGCCTGGTCTAACAGCACGGGCCCGCTGCCTTGGCTGGCGAGGGTGTCATCCGGGTTATACAGCGGGCATTTTGTCATGCTAAGGCAACCACAACCAATGCAGCCGGTGAGGTACTCGCGCAGTTTAAGCATGTAAGCAATGCGGCTATCCAATAACTGTTGCCAGTTTTGTGACATCAGCTGCCAGTCTTCAACTGTGGGCGTGCGGTTATCCGGCAACGATGCAAACGCCTGTTTTACCTCTTCTAAGCTAATGCCCATTTTTTGCGCTGCTTTAATCACCGAAATTCGCCTTAGCACGTCGGGTTTATAGCGGCGCTGATTACCGTCGTTACGCCAGCTTTTAATCAGGCCTTTGTTTTCATAAAAGTGCAGCGTACTGACATTTATGCCGCAGCGCTTTGCCACGCGGCCAACACTCCAGGTTGCCTCTGTCATGCCGAACTCCTTTTTTAAAAATGTTTGCAAAAAGCACTTTACCTCAACTTTGGTTGAGGTTTTAACCTGCGCCTAACTTACAACAAGGAGCGCGGCAATGACAACACAAACTGATGAAACACGGCAGTATGAAAACGGCTTTTTACGTCGCTATTTTCAGCTGGTTAGCCACACTGTACGCAGCAAATAAAATCTTAGGGAGGGAACTATGTATTTAGAACACGTTAATTTAGTAGTAAGTGACATCGACGCCATGCTGACATTTTACCGCGCGGCATTTCCACACTGGCATATTCGCGATCAAGGCCACGGCGAATGGCATGGCAAGCCGCGTAAATGGCTGCATTTTGGTGACGATTATCATTACATTGCACTAAGTGATCACGGCGAGGGTAACAACCGCGAGCTGGCAGGGCATAGCGTAGGCTTCGCGCATTTTGCTTATGTCACCAATAACCTTGAGGCGGTTATCAAGCGCCTGGAAGATGCCGGTTTCGCCATAGCCAAACCCGGCGCAGAAGAGCCGTTTCGCAAAAATATCTACTTTGTTGACCCCGCCGGTTTTGAAGTGGAGTTTGTCGAATACCTAAGTGATATCCCGGCCGAGCGAAACCTTAACCGTGAAGCATTGCAGCGGTAGGCGGTGTAATTAACATACTTGCTTTTCTGTTAAGCAGAACCGGTTTATGTCTTGTTAGTGCAGGCAAGTAGAGGGCAGCTTCACGCTTAGTGAGCTGCCGTCAATGTTTAGGGCGCGGTCTGAAGCAAGGCAGCAAAATCCTTACTGGTTAGCGCATCTTGCAGCAACTGCTTAACAGCTGAGGGCATAGACTGTGCAACAAGGAGACAACTGGTTTCTTCTTCATACCCTCTGTCTTCGCCACGATAGGTAGTTTGAGTGGTGAACTTATGGCCATTCGATGACATCAGCTCCAGTGTTAAATACCAACTGTTTTTCCAGGAGTTAAACTTTACTGTTTGTAAATAACCGGTTATTTCAACGGGGGCGCTGTCGGCCAATAAGTTGGCGTTTGCCAGTTCAGAACGTAGAGCGGCATCAACATAGTTAGCATAACCGCCAGACGCTTTTACCTGGCCTTGCGTTTGGCATTGTTCGTGATCTTTAATGCCAGCGGGGCGGCTAATGCCTTTAAGGGCAACAGGTGCCGCTTCTAATTGCTGCAAGTGCAATAATGTCTCTGCAGAGCTTTGGTAGCGCGGCGCTTTATAGGTTATGCAGGCGGTAAGACTGGCTGCCATAATGCTAACTAGAAATATGGCGGTATGTTTTCTCATATCAATGACCTCGTGTTGGTAAAGTAAATGCCGCTATTTTACATACATATTTGAATGTAAGGCTATTGGCAAACAAAATAATTCACAAAAAATACAAATTTTTACAAATTATGGTTGTTGATAATAAGCGAGTAGTAAAGGCGTTAAAAAAAGCGGCAAGGCAGCAATTGTGGCAGTAAAAGCAAAAGATCACAGGCCTAACTTAGTCGGCGGCATGCCGCGTGTTTTTGTTTTCACATAAATGACTTTTGCACTACTACCACAGCATACGTGCAAACGGCGTGCAATTTAACGTCCACCCACAGAAGAACCCAGCGTTATTAATAGGGCATTTCTACAACTAACCGCTAAATAAACCCAACTCTAACCATGGTGCAACAAAGCAAAAATAACCCAAATTTTCTATGTATTAATATACAGTTGTTGGTGTTGAGTTTTTTATCTGCAACTTGCGGGTTTTAAACCCGTATTCTGCAGCAACATAAATTGCTACAATTTAAAAATGCTTGATTTACATTTTGATAGCAGAATAGACTGGATTAAATTTTGGAATTTGCAGGATCTGAAACACGCAACTCGCGGGTTTTGGTCCTTTGAATAAGCTGTTAGACATATTTAACAAGGAATCGTAATGAAGTCTATTTATGCACTTTTTTTACTAGTAATATGGCTGTGTCTTTC
>NZ_JAPJDY010000004.1:0-451882 GCF_030731985.1 Rheinheimera baltica | reverse complement strand
CTGATCACTGAGTATCTTAGCCATTTTTTGCCTACCTCATCGTTTTGATAGGCGTCTACTTTATTGGGGGAGGTTTCTGGAGGCCACGCTTTTTGTGGCCGGAACGAAATTAAGCAACTTGTTATACCTGACGTTCTGAGCGAACACGCGAGAACAAATTAAGATCGACAAGTCGCCCTTTAAAATAACGTGCTTGTCGCATTGTTCCTTCGAATACAAATCCAGATTTCTTTAGCATATGCTCTGATACGTCGTTACCTTGAACTGTAACTGCTTGAATTCGATTCATGGAAGATGATTCAAAGAAAAATTGGGCCAAAAGAGCCAAGGTCTCACTCGCGTATCCTTTGCCTCGATGACCACTGAAAATTCTGTAATATATTTCTCTGCCGTCAATATAGTGTGCAGTTTTGAAGAATCCTGCTTCTCCGACAATTTGGCCGGAAGAATCTTCAACGAGCAACTTTCCACAATGATCTTTCCAGAAGCCGGTATCGGCAAATTCAGTCTTGAAAGCAACCTCAGAGACAAAACTCAGCGGCATGAAATCACCTGGATCTTCATAATTCGAGGACAAGCTGTAGAACTCATCTAAATCAGCTGCTTTTACATTTCGGATTCTTACCAACACACCTTTGATCAAAAAATTCTCCTAAAGGTATAACGCCCAAATTTAGCGCGGAAAGCCGCGCAGCGGGTTGACGTCGCAGCCAGCGCTGTTTGATGGCGATAAAATTTGATTGTTATGCATTGTTACTGGGATCCTTCTTACCTAACCGTTCTTTTCTTCGCGCTTTGCCGATGGTGTGCTGAAGGCGAGGTGGCTGTTTAATGATCGAAGGCTCTCTTTCAACGCTCATTTTCGGTGAGGTTCCTTTGGTTCGCGAATTTCTTCGGTGAATTTGTGCACCTCTAGTTTCAACTCTTGCACGCCTCACGTCAGTAGACTGCGACACTGACTCAGTTTGAGCCAAAGGGTTAAGTGAAATTTTTACTTTGTGTGTTTGAGTAGCCTTTGATTCACCATTTAGCTCAAATACGTAGAGATTGAAACCAGCCCCAGCTGTGGCTTCAACTTGAAATGCTATTTCCAATTCTATACTACCAAGCTCAAACAACGGGCTTTCATTATCTATTGATTCAAGTATTTCTTGCTTTACTGACTTAATGAAGTCCTTGATGCTGATATTTCCCTTCACACTTAACTCCTTGTAATGCATAACGCTTATTCGACGGGTCGACCCGCACTTAAACACGGGTTAACCCGTACTTGTAAATTTAATGTACAGAACATTACACTGCATCTTTTAAAACTACAATTACTTATAGGTACAGCTGGTACTTATGCAGGCGACAAATACGGGTTAACCCGTCTAACAAAGCAGGAACGCTTTGATAATACAGGTATGCAAACACACTGATTTTTAGCTTTAAATACCTAGAACATATTCGATATCGGTATTTAATGCCTTTGCCGTATCTGTATGCCAGGGTTTGCGATTGGGCCACTGCCAGAATACGCATTCCTTGCCGGACAAAAGCCTATTACACTGTTGGCATAATTTAGCTAAACATAACTTTATGTCGCATAACACCATTGCCCTGAACAAGCAGCGCCAGCCGTTGAACCACCTCGATTCGGTGTGGTTGTTTGGTTATGGCTCACTGATATATAAAACCGACTTTGCCTATTTAGATGCAAAGCCTGCCTGTATTTATGGCTGGCAGCGGCGGTTTTGGCAGGGCTCGCATGATCATCGTGGTACGCCAGAGGCACCAGGAAGGGTGTTAACGCTAGTTGAAACACCCGGCGCGCGCTGTGCGGGTATGGCGTATCAGGTTACACCAGATACTTTTGAGCATTTAGACCATCGTGAAAAAAACGGTTATCTGCGTGTATTTACGCCATTACATTGGCTGCCCAGCTCTGATAACAGCGAGTCCGGCAACAGCGGGCACGATGAAACGGAAGGCGTGGTGTATTTAGCCAGCGCCGATAACGAGGCTTATTTAGGCCCTGCCAGTGACGCTGAAATTGCCGCCCATATTGCCAAAAGCCGTGGTCCAAGCGGCCCTAATAGCGAATACCTGCTAAAACTGGCGCAGGCACTACGTGACATGAACGAACACGATGAGCATGTGTTTGCTATTGAACGGCAGTTGCTGTTACTTATGCCCTGAGTGGTTGAAAAGTGAGTGATTAAAACGGGCGGATATTGCCACAAAAAAGACCGGTAGTATTTACCGGCCTTTTTCTTAGTACATTAACAAAATGCGATTAAAACGAGCCAACCAGAGTCAGTGCGGCATGCAGTGGTGCGCCTACTGATGCCTGATGCGTTGAGTGTGCATTAGGGAAATACAGCTCATCGGTGAGGTTTTCTACGTTCAGCTGAATACGTAAGTCTTCAGAGATATCGTAGTAAGCCGACACATCAATACGGGTATACGAGGGTAATACCGCGGTATTGCCGCTGTTGATAAAGCTCTTGTCCTGGTATGTTGCACCAACACCGAAACCAAACACATCATTTACCTGATAACGGGTCCACACCGAGAAAGTATTCTCCGGTAATTCAGCCGGTGTTTTGCCGGTTGGGCCAGTACGGCTGACAATTTCGCCACTCATGTTGCTGTAGTTGGCTGATACCGACCAATCCTGGCTTATCTGGCCACTTAACTGCAGCTCGAAGCCAGAAATATCAGAATCAATCACATCCAGCGTTGATGGGTCGCTGTCGGCAACCTGAGGTGAGCTTTGCTCATTTTCAAACACGGCAGCAGTAAAACTTAAACCTTGGGCAAAATCCCATTTGATGCCAACCTCACGGTTGCTGTAAGTGTCTGGGTCTAATTGGTTATTGCTACCGTTAATATCAGTGTATTGCTCGCCGCTGCGTGGTAGAAAAGTTTCACTGTAGCTGGCGTACAACGAGATATTATCCTTTGGCTTATAAATAAGGCCGGCACGTGGCGAAATTTCTTCGTCGGTGCGGCTGCGGGTTTCCAATACCTCAGGCATGGCGTTAAACACGTCGATATCAAAACGGTCGAAACGGGCACCCAGCACTAAGTTAAGCTGGTCGGTGAGTTTAATTTCGTCCTGCAGATAAAATGAAAATACATTCAGGTCAACGCGGGTGTCGTCATTTAAATCGCTAAAGCTTGCTGTAACGGTGTCACCGTTAGCATTGACACCAGTTAAGTTATGGAAGTTCAGTGGCCGTTCAATGCTGAAGATTTCGCGGTCAGTTAAGGTAGAGTCAAATACCGGGTTAAAACGGTTTTGATCAGAGTCGGTTTGGCTAAACTCTGAACCTAAGATCACGGTATGCGCAATAGTACCGGTGTCAAACTCGGCAATCAGGTTGGCAGACAACGTCAGGTTATCGCGCCAGGTGTTGTCGACATAGCCATCCAGTTCAACGGTATTTTCTGCCTGATTAAAGCTGTTGGCATAAAAATTAGTGTACACCTTGTCAAAATCACCATACTGGGCAGTAAAGTTACCCTTAATTACGTCGCTGAAACGATGCTCCAGCGCAGCACGAAATACGTGTGCTTCCAGTTCATGGACGTTATTTTCTGCATCGGCAAACACAACGTCTTTTAGCGCGGTAACCGGGCGGCCATCGGCACCCGTTGGAATACCGCGGTCTATAAAACGCTCGTGATTAACGTATTCATAAGACAGGTCCAGCAGAGTTTCGTCAGATAATTTAAGCCGTGCCGTTGGATTAAAGCCTACCCGATCGCCGTCATAATAATCACGGTGACCTTCCAGATGCTCAACCATGGCGTTAATACGTATTGCCGAATTATCTGTCGTAACCACGTTAGTATCCAGCTCGCCGCTCACGCCGCCAAAGCTGTTTAAGCCCAGTTTATAACCGGCAAAATTATCGTCCAGCTGGGCCTTTTTGCTTACCCGGTTTAAGATACCGCCCGTACCTCCACGACCAAATAATAACGCGTTCGGGCCGCGTAAAATCTCTACTTGCTCTATGTTATATAACGCGCGGTAATATTGGACATCATCACGGTTACCATCAATGTAAAAGTCAGCCGTTGAGCGCACGCCCCGAAATACCACGGAATCACGATGCCCTTCACCCTGAGAGGTATTCACCCCCGGGGTATAGTCGATAATGTCGCCAATACTGTTAAAACCACGCTCAGTGATCTGTTCCGCAGTGACAATAGATAAGCTTTGCGGCACATCAATAATTGGGGTTGGCGTTTTAACTGAGTTTGATTGGTTTACAGACAAGTATTTGCCTTCAACCACAATGCGCTCAACGCTGTCGGCGTTATCAATATTCTGAGCCACAACGGTGTTACTTAACAGAACGGCTGCTGCGATACTTGTTAGTCGGAATTTCAATTTAACCCTCTCCATTTTATTGAAGTGCCTGTTGCTGTCATCGTTAATACACTATGCCCATACCGCCACTAATTAGCGGACGACGGCGTGCAGCAACAAGCGTTACATCACAATAAAACAAATTATATTGCGAATAGTTATCAGTTGCACGTTTATTCTTCATTAGAATTAATAAATGACAGGAGAGGTTTGTATTAGAATTTATACGCTTAAGATATTTCCACGGCACTGTGTTCATGCTTCTAACTGTGCAAGCTCCTAACTGTGAATAATAAAAGACCGGGATGGTATAGGGTTATACCATCCCGGTCTTAATGCAAAACGCGGCTGGTTACCCAGCCATAAGGACTAAAAACTTAGCACCAAGCGCTTACTCTTTTACTACATCAATAAAGTACTTCAGCTCGCCGTTTACCATTTCGCGCACTAAGCCGTGCACGTCGGTTTCAAATCCCGGGAACGCACTGTTAAAGGCACGGGTAAATTGCAGGTAACTAATAATAATTTTATTAAAGCGCTCACCCGGCACCATTAGCGGTATGCCAGGCGGATACGGTGTTACTAACATGGCGGTAACACGGCCTTCTATTTCATCAATAGATACCCGCTCAATATCACGGTGCGCCATCTTGGCCCAGGCGTCTGCCGGTGTAATAGCGGTTTCAATATGCGACAGATACATTTCAGTGGTGACTTTGGCCACGTCATACTTGCGGTACATATTATGAATTTGCTGGCACAGGTCGCGCAGGCCCACTTTTTCATAGCGCGGATGCTTTTTAGCGAATTCCGGCATAATGCGCCACATTGGCTGGTTTTGATCATAGTCGTCTTTAAACTGCTGCAACTCGGTTACCATTGAGTTCCAGCGGCCTTTCGTTATGCCGATAGTAAACATAATAAAGAACGAGTACAGGCCGGTTTTTTCAATGATAATACCGTGCTCTGCCAGGTACTTGCTGACAATAGCGGCAGGTATACCCTGTTCGTCAAACTGGCCATGCAGGTTTAAGCCCGGGGTAATAATGGTGGCTTTAATAGGGTCAAGGATATTAAAACCTGATTCTATCGCGCCAAAGCCATGCCAGCTGTCTTTAGCATGCAGTGTCCAGTTATCGCGCGTGCCCAAGCCCTCTTCCGGTAATTCATCCGGGCCCCATACACGGAACCACCAGTCATCATCACCAAACTCGGCATCCACTTTACGCATAGCACGACGAAAATCTATCGCTTCTAGCAGTGACTCTTCCACCAACGCGGTACCGCCCGGCGCTTCCATCATAGCCGCGGCAACATCACAGCTGGCAATAATGGCATATTGCGGGCTGGTTGAGCTGTGCATCAGATACGACTCGTTAAACCGGTGCGTATCAAGGTTACGATTCTGCGCGTTTTGCACCAGAATTTGCGAGGCCTGTGACAAGCCAGCGAGTAACTTGTGGGTAGACTGGGTTGCAAATACCAGCGTATCTGCTGAGCGCGGCCGGTCTTTGCCTATGGCGTGCATATTTTTATAGAAGTCATGGAAGCTGGCGTGTGGCAGCCAGGCTTCGTCAAAATGCAAGGTGTCGATGGTTGACCCCAGCTCTTGTTTTATTTCTTCTACGTTATACAAAATACCGTCGTAAGTACTTTGCGTAATGGTTAAAATACGTGGCTTTTTGTTCTTGGCATTGCGGGCAAAAGGATTCGCTTCAATCTTCTTCGCGATAGCTTCGGGTGAAAACTCGCTTTTCGGGATAGGGCCAATAATGCCGTAATGGTTGCGTGTAGGCATTAAAAACACCGGAATAGCGCCAGTCATAATAATCGAGTGTAAAATCGACTTATGGCAATTGCGGTCTACTACGACGATGTCACCCGGCGCAACAACAGAATGCCACACCATTTTATTTGATGTAGAAGTGCCGTTGGTAACAAAGAATAAGTGGTCGCAGCTAAAAATACGTGCGGCGTTAGCTTCACTCTCGGCAACCGGGCCGGTGTGATCGAGTAACTGACCCAGCTCATCTACCGCGTTGCAGACATCAGCGCGTAGCATGTTTTCACCAAAAAACTGGTGAAACATCTGCCCTACCGGACTTTTTAAAAAGGCAACGCCACCGGAGTGACCAGGGCAATGCCAGGAATATGATCCGTCTGAAGCGTAATCCATTAAGGCATTAAAGAACGGAGGCGCTAACGCATCAAGGTACTTTTTCGCTTCACGAATAATATGCTTAGCCACAAATTCTGGCGTGTCTTCAAACATATGAATAAAGCCGTGCAGCTCACGCAGTACGTCGTTTGGTACGTGGCGCGTGGTGCGGGTTTCACCATACAAGAATATTGGAATATCAGCATTACGCTTGCGTACTTCTTTAATAAAGGTACGCAGCTCACCTAACGCCTTAGCAACTTCCTCCGGCGTGCCGGTACCGAATTCTTCATCATCAATAGATAAAATAAAGCACGACGCGCGGCTGGCTTGCTGGGCAAAGGCGCTTAAGTCAACATAACTTGTGTAACCCACGACTTCAAAGCCGTGGCTGCTTATGGCTTGTGCTAAGTCACGAATACCCGAGCCCGAGATGTTCTCTGAGCGAAAGTCTTCATCAATAACAATTACCGGAAAACGAAAATTCATGCGATTGGTCCTTATTGGTCCATCTTCTTACGCGCTTTCATTAAACGCTCGCGCTTGTATTTTTGCAGCGGCGTTTCCGTGTTCTTTTTCGTTGGCGCAAACGGGTTTTCACCTTCACGGAATTCAACCCGTATTGGTGTCCCCATCATTTGCAGCGCTTTACGATAATAATTCATCAGATAACGCTTATAAGAATCTGGCAGGTCATCCACCTGGTTACCGTGAATAACAATTAATGGCGGGTTGTAACCACCGGCATGCGCATACTTTAATTTTACCCGGCGACCATGAACCAATGGCGGCTGGTGATCTTCCTGCGCCATCTTCATAATGCGGGTTAGTAGTGCCGTACTGTGGCGCTTGGTAGCTGAATCAAAGGCCTCTTCTACCGATTCAAACAAGTTACCAACACCAGAGCCATGCAATGCAGAGATAAAATGTAAGCGGGCAAAGTCGATAAAACCTAAACGGCGGTCCAGCTCGCGTTTTATTTCATCTTTAACAGAATCGTTCAGGCCGTCCCATTTGTTTACCGCAATAACCAGCGAGCGGCCAGCGTTCAGTACAAAGCCTAAAATACTTAAATCCTGATCAGAAATACCCAAACGGGCATCCACAACCAAAATAACCACGTTGGCATCTTCAATAGCCTGCAGGGTTTTAACCACCGAGAACTTTTCTACCATGTCATCAATTTTGCCGCGACGCCGTACGCCTGCGGTGTCAATTAACGTGTAGTCACGGTCGTTACGCTGCATGGGAATATAGACAGAATCACGCGTGGTGCCGGGCATATCGAATACCACTACGCGCTCTTCACCTAAAATGCGGTTAGTTAACGTAGATTTTCCCACATTCGGCCGGCCAACTATCGCCAGTTTAATATGTTCACTGCGCAGCCTTGCCGCTTCGGCATCCGCCTCTTCTTCGGTCAGGGTTTCAAGCGCCGGGCCGTCCTCAACCACAACTTCACCGGCTAATACTTTTTGCTGCTCTTCGGTTAACAGCGGTATTAACGCGTGGTTTAACAAGGACGACACACCACGGCCATGCGCCGCAGCAATAGCATACACATCACCCAGTCCTAAACTGTAAAAATCAGCTATGGCGGTGTCGGCATCTAATCCATCGGTTTTATTGGCAACAACAAATACTTTCTTTTCTACTTTGCGAATATGTGCCGCTATCGCTTCGTCGCCTACCGTCGCGCCAACGCGGGCATCGACCATAAACAGCACTACATCAGCTTCATCAATGGCCTTTAGCGATTGCTCAGCCATTTCAACTTCAATGCCCTGCTCGTTGCCGTCGATACCACCGGTATCTACAACAATAAATTCCAGGCCATCAAAATTCACAGAGCCGTATTTACGGTCTCGTGTCAAGCCGGGGAAGTCTGCAACCAGTGCATCGCGTGTACGGGTTAGACGGTTAAAAAGTGTCGATTTTCCGACATTGGCTCGCCCTACAAGGGCAACGACAGGCAACATTATGTGAACCTCAAAAATAACAAAACAGGCCTGGGTTAGGCCTGTCTAAAAACTTCAACCGCTAAGCCCGGTTTAAGGCGTTTGTAATAAGACTAGCTCACCGTTGCGGCTTTGTACCAGCAGATAACTGCCATCCGTTACGGCTTCGGCATAAAAGCCTGAACTGTCCATGCTTTGGCGGGCAACAAAATCACCCGTTTCACGATTAATCCAATGCAAGTTACCTTGATTATCGCCTACCACTAAATAAGTTTTGTATACGGTTGGTGCAGTAAGGTAATGATTATTCAAACCAAACTGCGACCACTTCTCAGTACCATTTCTAGTGTCAAGGGCATAAATTCGGCCAACAGCATCGACGACATATAAAATATCACCGGCAACCGCCATATTGCGGAAACTGGCATAATCACGCTTCCACAGTTGTCGGCCTGTGCGTAACTCCATCGCAATTAAAGCACCATTAAAACCAATACTAAATACGGTGCCCCCTACTACCACAGGCTTAGCATCAACATCAGCTAACCGCGACAAGTCGGTAGTACCCGTAGGAATCGCGATGGCTTCTTCCCACGCCTGGTATCCACGCTCAGCAATAAGTACACCTAATTTGCCGTTGCCAGAGCCGTAAATAACGCCACCGGCTTCAATAACTGGCTCACTGACACCACGCAGTGTTAGTGCGGGTTGCTCGTTTTCAAACTGCCAGCGTTGCTCGCCGGTGTCAGGGTGCAGTGCTATCAAAGTGCCGGCACCCGTTGCTACAACAACTAGGCCATCGCCGATAGCTGGTTTTACCAATACTTCGCCTTTAACATCAACGCGCCAAACCAGCTCGCCATCGGCAGACAAAGCAACAACATCACCGTTTTCTGTACCAAAATACAGTTTGTCGTAGCCAAAACTTAAGCCGCCGGAAATACGCGCATTATCGCCAGACCAAACATCGCTGATCCCTTGCCAGAAAGAGTTACCCGCTGGTTTGCGCAAATCAAATTGCCACTTGCGATCTCCCGTTTCCAGGTCATACGCTATAACCAGGCCTTCTCGGCTAGCAGCATAAACCCTGTTTTTAACAATAATTGGCGTTAAGCTGGATTCGTAATGCATCACCCCAGAACCTACATCGTGATCCCACACTAAGGCAGGGTCAATGATGTTTGTCACCGGCGGTAATACAAGCTCGTCTTTACTGGAACAGCCCGCCAGTACCAAGGTAGCCAGCAGTAATACCTGTTTAACCTGTAATTTCACACTTACCTCTTTACACTGCAGTGATGTGTGCCAATTCATCTAGCTTAACTTGTAGTAGCTGCTTATTGCTTCCGGCAGTGCTTAACGCCACTTCATAAGCGGCTTTTGCTTCTGCTGCTTTATCAGCTTGCAGCAAAATATCGCCTTTTAATTCAGCTTGTAGTGCAGCAAAGCTCTCTGGCATCGGCTTGTTTATTGTTACCAACGCCGCATCCACATTACCTTGTTCACGTTGCAAACGCGCCAAACGTAACTGAGTGACTGCCAGTACTTCAGCTGATTTAGCATGCGTCATCACCCAGTTAAGTTGGGCTTCGGCCTTATCAAACTGTTGTAATGTTACTGCGTCTTTAGCCGCTAACAACGCCACCAACACGGCATAGTTATCGTCTTTTGCCGCGGCAATAAAGCCTTGAGCCTTTGCAAGCCAGTCTTCACTCGCTGCTGCAGCATCACGCTGTATGATCAGTTGGTTATATTTAGTTGATGCCTGTTCTGCAGCACCACGTTGTTCCGCTTGATAAAAACGAAAGCCATACAACGCCGCAAGCCCCAGCACTACGCCACCCAAAATAGCTTTACCGTACTCTTGCCAAAAGCGTTTAATCGCTTCTACTTGTTGTTCTTCACTGCTGTAAATTTCCACTGCGTTACTCCGTTGTACGTCAAAGGCCGGTTAAGCTTTCTATGCCAGCGCTTTTGCCAGTTCAGTTAATAATAAGGTTTGTTGTGGTTTGTCTTCACGTAGCCACTTAACGCTAATTTCCCCGCGTGCCAGCTCATCTTCACCGATGATAAGGCCAATAGCTGCACCAGATTTATCTGCGCGCTTTATTTGTTTCTTTAAATTGCCACCACCGCAATGCACCATAACGCGTTTACGTGGCAAATCTGCTCGCAGCCGTTCGGCAACAGAAAGTGCAGCAAGTTCCGCTTTTTCACCAAGTGCCATCAGATAGATATCGGCGCTGGCCGGCAGCTGAGGTAACAGTTCTAAGGTTTGTAACAACAGCACTAACCGCTCAAGCCCCAGGGCAAAACCAACGGCAGGGGTGGCTTTGCCACCTAGTTGCTCAACCAAACCATCATAACGGCCACCGGCACACACAGTCCCCTGGGAACCTAGCTCAGTGGTGACCCATTCAAATACCGTCTTGTTGTAGTAATCCAAGCCACGGACCAGGCGCGGATTCACGCTAAACTCAATGCCTGCCAGTGTCAGTAATTGTTTCAAGCGGGCAAAGTGTGTTGCGGAATCCTCATCAAGATAATCAGCCAGCTTAGGCGCTGCGGCTAGTATGTCTGCCAGTGCCGGGTTTTTGCTGTCTAATACCCGCAGCGGATTACTGTACATGCGTCTGAGGCTGTCTTCATCCAGCGCCGCCTTGTGCTGTTCCAGATACGCAACTAAAGCATCACGGTATGCAGTACGGGCTTGGGCTGAACCTAAAGAATTCAATTCCAGCTTCACATAGGGCGTAAGGCCGAGTTGTTGCCACAAACGGGCACTGAGCATGATCACTTCAGCATCAATATCTGCACTGGCAATACCAAAGGCTTCAAGACCAAACTGGTGAAACTGCCGGTAACGGCCTTTTTGCGGTCGCTCATGGCGAAACATTGGCCCGGTATACCACAACCGTTGTTCTTGATTGTACAGCAACCCGTGCTCATTACCTGCACGCACACAGCATGCCGTACCTTCAGGGCGCAGCGTTAAGCTGTCACCGTTGCGGTCGGCAAAGGTGTACATTTCTTTTTCGACAATATCGGTAACTTCACCAATTGAGCGCTTAAACAGATCGGTCATTTCCACTATAGGAAAGCGAATTTCGCTATAACCATAGCTAGCCGCCGTTTGGCGCAATACCTGTTCAACATGTTGCCATGCCGGCGTATCCTGCGGCAGACAATCGTTCATGCCGCGAATGGCCTGAATTTGCTTCGACAAAATTACATTTCCATCGGTTTAAATTAAAAAACAGCTGCGATTATAGGCGCAACGGAACCAAACACCAAGCTCGGCTTATTCAACCTGTCGCACGGTAATTTTCTGTTGCAGGTACTCACGCACCTGTTGCTCTAGCAGATCGGCAACTCGCTCGTTGTCCAGCCTTAACTTTTGGCGCTGACCATTGATATAAAACCCGCTTTTTTTACTGGCGCCAGCGACTCCCAAATCAGACACTAATGCCTCGCCCGGTCCGTTCACCACACAACCAATTACCGATACAGTGAGGGGATCCGTGATATCCTCTAACCGCTCTTCCAATTGATTCATGGTTTTAATCACATCAAATTCTTGCCGCGAACAGCTAGGGCAAGCAATAAAGTTTATGCCACGGGAGCGAATTCGTAACGATTTAAGAATATCGAATGCGACTTTCACTTCTTCCACCGGATCAGCGGCAAGCGAAATGCGTAATGTGTCTCCAATACCCTCAGCCAGTAACATGCCCAAACCTATGGCAGATTTCACTGCCCCTGCACGCGCGCCGCCGGCTTCAGTAATACCCAAATGCAACGGTTGCTTAATTTGCTTTGCCAGCAAACGATAAGCCCCTACCGCCAAAAATACGTCTGAAGCTTTAACACTCACTTTAAACTGATCAAAGTTAAGCCGGTCTAAAATATCAACATGTCGCATAGCCGATTCAACCAGCGCCTCAGGCGTTGGTTCACCATACTTTTGCTGAATATCTGCCTCTAACGAGCCACCATTTACGCCAATACGAATGGGGATATTATGATCGCGTGCGCAATCGACTACTGCACGGATGCGGTCTTCCCGGCCAATATTGCCCGGATTAATCCGCAAACAATCTACGCCATATTCTGCCACTTTCAATGCAATGCGGTAGTCGAAATGAATATCAGCAACCAGAGGAACCGGGGATTGCTGCTTTATCAACTTGAAGGCTTCTGCCGCGTCCATCGTTGGCACTGACACCCGCACCAAATCGGCACCGGCTTTAGCAATTGCTTTAATTTGTGCCACGGTAGCGGCCACATCAGTGGTAAGCGTATTCGTCATAGATTGCACCGCAATGGGGGCATCGCCACCAATCAATACATTGCCAACACGAATTTGCGTACTTATGCGACGTTTTATAGGGTTTTCTGCAAACATGCTTAATCTGACTCAGGAATTGTAAATTTAGCCACTCTACCAGCCGCTAATGCTGACATATCAACAGCCTGCTGATTGAAATTAATCTTCACGACACTAGGGTTTCCCAGGGTAACAGTAAACGGCGCCTTGCCACTTAGCTGCATAATGTAACCTGCTTGTTTGGTACCAAATGCAACCCGGTTGCCATCGGCATCCAAAACGTCAACCCAGCAATTTTCACTAAAACGCATTTCTAACAGATCAACAACAGGTACAAGCTCAATTGCTGCAGATTCGGCGGTATTTTCCTCTGCAGGTACTAATAGTTCTAACATCTCGCTGAACTGTTCCGGTGTGGGTTGCGGCGGTTCAGCTATAACGTCAGTTACCGTTGCGGATATTACCACTTCAGGCTCAGGTACAGGCTGTTCGGCATTGGATACCGTGACTCTGGCGGTTTGCCACCACCAAATAAACAACAATACGACTAGCAGCAAAATAATGCCGTAAGTTAGCCACATAAAGCGGTTTTCCGTTGCCTGCTTTGCAGTACGATTAGAAAACGTCCGCATTGGCTTAGTAATGCTTTGCTCACGACCGCTTTGCTGAGCGTAAGCCGCCATCAAGGGTGATTCAGGTAGTTTAAGCAAGCGCCCATATGCCCTAACGTAACCACGGGCAAAGGTTTCAGGCATGTTATCAAACTGATCTTGCTCTAGCTTAATAACTTGTTCCGGTTTTAAATTAAGCTGTAACGCAACCTGCTGTACGCTAAGCTGGCGCTGTTCTCTGCCTTGCAGTAACATCTGGCCGGCACTGGCAGATACCTGATCTTCGGTTGTCATTGATTAACACTTTCCGGGTCAATAACATATACTTGCTGACCAACCTGTAATTTACTGTTTTCGCTAAGGTTATTCCAGCTTAAGAAACTACTTAACCGGACATTGTAGCGATAAGAAATACCAAACATGGTTTCACCCTCAGCAACGATGTGCATAGGTTCAGAGGCGACAATTTGAACTCTGGCTGTTGCGGGCTGTTCATTCAGTTGCTCTTCGCTTACAGGGCCCAACCATATTTTTTGCCCCGTTTTAATAACGGAGTCAGGCGTAAGCTTATTCCAATCCATTAAACGCTGCAGGCGAATATTATGCTGTACAGATATCGCATACAGCGACTCAGCGCTTTGCACAATATGATAATTGGGTAAATCTAATACCTCTGTTGCAACAGCCTGCTCTGAATCTGGCACAGTGGCACGTTCATCTTCCTGCATCTGGGTCTGCGACTTCGCTGTCGCACTTTCTAAATCTTCACTGATTGACGCATCAACCGACGGCATAGGCTCGGTGTCCGCTGTGGTATCGCTCTGTTCGGTTTGCGCTAAAACATCTGGCACAGTTTGCAGAGGTTGGGTTTGCAAGGGTTCAGTTTGCAGATTGTCTTTTTCTGTCACGGCCAATGCTGTAGCGTCTTGTTCGGCTTGCAGGCGTTGCTCTTCTTGCACCGCTAATACTGCCGCGTCTTGCTCTGCTTGCAGGCGTTGCTGTTCTTGCAGCGCTAATACTGCCGCGTCTTGCTCTGCTTGCAGGCGTTGCTGTTCTTGCAGCGCTAATACTGCGGCGTCTTGCTCCGCTTGCTCACGTTGCTGCTCTTGCAACACTAATAATGCTGCAGCCTCTTGCTCCGCTTGCTGCGCATCAACAATTTGCTTGTCGTAGGTGTTATCAACGTTTACTTTCTCATCAGGCAAAACATCGACATTCGCCAGTTCTGCAACGGCAGTTTGCGTAACACCACCTAAACTATTAGCAATGTCGCTGGTGGCGTTTTTCAACGCTGCGGGTTCTGCGCCGGCTTTGGCAGGCTGCGACCTTGGTGTCGCTTGAGCAACAGCAACGTTGTCGGTTTGACCACTATCATTTTTACGCCGCACTATCTTTAACTTGGGATTAGCCACAGGGGCTTCTGGTACTTCTGCTTTTACTGCATCATCTTCAGGCAATACAATGTTTGCCATCAGGCTGTCTTTGTACCTTTCACGTAGTCGCTCAAACTCACTGTCTTGCAACTTACCTTGCAATAACAGCCTGGCTTCAGGTGTATCGCTGTAGAGTGTCAGTAGCAATTGTTCGGCGTTACGTAAGGTTTCACGGTCACCATTTTTATCTGCTATAAGGTAACTAAGCAGCACGGTTGTAGCAGAAACCCTTCCTAAGCGCTGAATTCGATCTAATTGCGTTTTAGCCTGGCGGTTATCCCCCATCGCATAAGATACCGCAGCTAACATAGTGAGGGAGCTAATTCTAGTAGAGTTATGGCTAATAGAAGAATCCAGAAAACGGTTCGCTTTTACAAAGTTGTTTTGTTGTAACTGACATAGCGCTAGGTTTTCGTAGCTCTCAGCAACACGAATATAGCCAGGTCGGCTAATCGCTTTAAGCAGTAACTCTTCTGACTCTTCATAGCGATTTAACTGACACAGGAAAGCACCAAAGTTATTGTAAGCATCCGCATAATTGCTGTCTTTGGAAATAGACAGCCGAAAGTACTCTTCTGCCTGCTTTAATTCATCAACGCTTTGATAATAGTAGGCTAAGGCGCTATAAACCTCTGCGGAATTGGGAGCAAAACTGCGCGCCCGTTCCAGGTTATATTTTGCCTGTGAGGTGTCGCCACGACGTAAATAGTTCAACCCCAGCGAAATACGGGTGCGAGCCGCTTCAATATTATCAAAGCTACGGTCTGATACCGGCTTATCACTGCCGACATACGTTTGTTCCGATACGCAACCTGATAACACCAGCAAACTACAGAGTGAAATACCAATGAGAACTTTTTGCTTCACCACACCCACTTCCTTGATTTATTGCAGCATTTTTATGTCTATTGGCTGACCTTTTTGCTGCTTTTTAATCAGCCTTTTTGTTCTGTCGATAACATCGCCTACCAATTGACCACAAGCAGCATCAATGTCATCACCACGGGTTTTCCGTACAATAACAGTAAAGCCGTATTCTTGTAAGACTTTGTTAAATCTGTCAATCCGTGAGTTGCTCGAACGCTTGTACGGCGAGCCTGGATACGGATTAAACGGGATCAAGTTGATTTTTGACGGAGTATCTTTAAGCGCATGCGCCAGTTCATGCGCCTGTTCCATGCTGTCGTTAACACCGTCAAGCATGACGTACTCTACTGTGACCTTATCATTGGCCTTAGAGTTCGCCACATAACGCCTTGAAGCCGCTAAAAACTCTTCCATCGGGTATTTACGGTTTACCGGTACCAATTCGTTACGTAATTCATTATTTGGCGCATGCAATGAAATAGCCAACGCAACGTCGATTTTGTCACGCAATAAGTCCAATGCGGGTACCACACCAGAGGTACTTAGCGTGACGCGACGCTTAGATAAACCAAAGCCGAAATCTTCCAGCATCAGCTCCATCGCTGGCACCACGTTATTAAGGTTAAGTAGCGGTTCTCCCATCCCCATCATCACAACATTGGTAACAGGCTTATCGCCAGTATCACCGTAGCTGCCAATAATTTGAGCCACGCGCCATACCTGGCCAATAATTTCTGACACGCTTAGGTTGCGGTTAAAACCTTGCTGCGCGGTTGAACAGAACGAACAATCTAATGCACAGCCAACCTGAGATGACACACATAACGTGCGGCGGTCTTTTTCTGGGATCCAGACAGTCTCAACTTCCTGGCCACCGCTTAAGCCCATAACAAACTTAATGGTACCGTCACTGCTGTCCTGCCGGGTAACCACAACGGGGGCTTCAATAACACAGCGCGTTTTCAGTTTTTCCCGCAATACTTTATTGATATTGCTCATCTTATCGAAGTCATCGATACAGAAGTGGTAAATCCATTTCATTACCTGATCGGCACGGAATGGTTTTTCGCCCATATCGACAAAAAACGCCTGCATTTGCGCACGCGTAAGATCAAGTAAATTAATTTTGCTTTGTTGCTCAGTCATTTGCTGAACACTCCTTACCACAATAAACAATAGCCATAAAACACTGTACCAACATGCACTAAGGGGGCTGCTGCCCCCTTAGTCCGTTACCGCAGGCGATTAACGCTTAACGGGTACGGGCACACAGCTCAGCTTCTGTGAAGAAGTAAGCAATTTCACGTGCAGCTGATGCCGCAGCGTCTGAACCGTGCACAGCATTTTCATCGATGCTTGCAGCGTAATCAGCACGTAACGTGCCCGCTGTCGCATCTTTAGGGTTAGTTGCACCCATGATTTCACGGTTTTTACGTACCGCGTCTTCACCTTCTAATACCTGAACCATTACCGGGCCAGACGTCATAAAAGACACTAAAGCGCCAAAGAAAGGACGCTCTTTGTGCTCAGCGTAGAAACCTTCAGCTTGTTCTTGGCTTAAGTGTAGCATTTTGGCAGCAACGATACGTAAACCGGCTGATTCGAAACGGTTGTAAATTGCACCGATAACATTTTTAGCTACAGCATCTGGCTTGATAATTGAAAAAGTACGTTCTAACGCCATAACAGGCTCCCTGATTAAGTATGTTTATAAACTGAGTGATTAAATTTTAAGGCGGCAAATTATACGCTAGTTGTAAAAAAAAACCTATTTTTGCTGATAAAAAAGCCGCAACATAGTGTTGCGGCTTTTAATGACAGTAGTTTTACACTGTTGCCAGCGATTAGAACGTTGTAACCATTTTAACCGTGCCGTCGACGCTACCACTGCTTATATAACCAATGGCATTAGGATCAGCGGCTACAGCGGCCTTAACTGCAGCATCATCTGCCATTTCTTTCGGCGGCGTGCCCTTACCGGTAAACACCAGCTTTGACCAGTAAGCTTTTAACTGAGCAGATGAACGATTTAATACTTTGCTATCAAATTCATCTCTTGCAGCTTGCCCTTCAGGCAAATTGAGCGGCGTGGCTTTTGAACCATCAGCAAAAGTTGACGTGCGGCCCAAGAATAATCGGTTCAGGTCATCGGTGGAAACAGCATTGCCGTTAGCGGGATTAACCACAACGGCTATATCAGCCATAGCGCTGACAGATAACAATGCGCTTAGCAATAACGACATTTTAACAATACGCATGATATCTCCTTAAAAAACTAAATCTACACCAAAGGCAATAACATCCTGACGTACGTCGGCAATCTCGTTATCTTCAGAGCTGTATTGTACTTTAAATGCCGCAGAAGGGTGGAAATCGTAGCGCAAACCCAAGTTATAGGTTGTTGCTTCGCGAGCCTGGCTTTGCACTATACCAGTAACCGGAATAAGCAGTTGCGTAGGTAATGTGGTGGCATAAGGAGCATAAATATCCGTTTTCGCTTCGTTGTCCTCTTTTTCATAGGAAACGTAAGGTGTTATAACATCAAAACGGTGCCCCACTGAGACATAAAAGTTCTTCTGGTCGGCAATAAAGCTGTTATCTACCTTAACCAGCGTATATTCAGCAACGAGCAACCAATTGTTTTTATCTGCAGTAAATCCTATGCCAAAAAAACTGCCGTCTTCTTCTTTGATATCAATTTCATCAACCAGACCAGTAAGACCTAAACCTGACAAGCTAGTAAAAAAATCACCAAAAGTAACGTCTGGTTGTAGCTGAACAACTTCGGCTTCAACACTTACTTTACCAATCAGATAGGCCGCGCGCAGGCTATACCAATCCTGGCTCATCTCCCACGTTGCGCCAACAATATTATCAATTTTCGCGTTTACAGCCACGCCGCTGATTTGCGCATCGCCGTTATACGCGCCTGCAACAATTTGTAAACTAGAGTCAAAATTGCCTAGCTGCGTTGTGTGATAAAACGATATACCTTCAATATTATCAAAGCCTAAACCATATACGCCCTGAGGTACACGTAACCAGTCATAAGCGTAGCCGACGTCACGATAGTCTGAGTATTTGTAAAACGGCGTACGTAAACGACCAGCATTAATACGCAGCTCTTCTGTTGCCTGGTAACTTAAAAAAGCCCACTCAAAACCAACATCAAAGTCTTCTGCTCCTCGCCCTACAAGCTGAGCAGTTACTGACAGTTTTTCGCCTAAATCAGACATTAACTGCACAGCAAACAAACTTTCGTTTTTAAAATCCAGACTGTCGTTATAGCCATATAAGGTATCGTCACTGTCTAAAGCGATACCCGCTTTTATCGATGCAAAACCGTTTACCTTTACTTCAGCGTGAGCTGACGTGAAAAGCAAGCCTGACACGGCTAGGGCAATAAGAGATTTTTTAAGCATAGTTGCTCCGTCATTATCGTTTTCATAAACAGACTAGCTCACAATGCGCTAATCTGCCCTGTGTGTAGTATTTATTATTATTATAAGTCTTAGAATAGACGTAAAAAAAGGCCCTTGCAGGCCTTTTAACATTGTGAGGATTAGTGGCCTTCGCTGACCATATTTACCGTATATTTTGGTATCTCCACCACTAAGTCTTCATCCGCTATTCGCGCTTGACAGCCCAAACGCGATTCCGGCTCTAAGCCCCAGGCTTTATCTAACATGTCGTCCTCGAGTTCATCACTCTCATTGAGTGAGTAAAACCCCTCTCGAACGATGACATGGCAGGTAGTGCAAGCACACGATTTCTCGCATGCGTGTTCAATGGATATACCGTTGCGAAGTGCAACATCTAGCACCGTTTCACCAGTATTAGCATCCAGGGCTGCACCGTCTGGGCACAGTTCTGCATGGGGTAAAAATACGATTTGTGGCATTAGTTATACCTCGTCCACGTTGTGGCCTTTGAGCGCAGTTCGGATAGACTGATCCATGCGTCGAGCGGCAAAATCATCTGTTAAAGTATTGGTGTGTTCAATAGCCGCTTTAATCGCTGCAGTATCATCACCCTGTTTCACCTGTGCTAAGCGAGCAAGCGCCTGGGTAATATCGGCGACTTCCTTTTCATCAAGCAATGATACGTCGGTATTAAGCGCCTGTGACACCGCTTCAAGTACACGCTCGGCTTCAACTTGCTGCTCACGTAACAAACGGAGCTGCATATCCTGCCGCGCAAATTGCATTGAGCTTTTCAGCATAGTGGTAACTTGCTCGTCACTTAAACCATAAGACGGTTTAACCTGAATATTCGCTTGTACGCCGCTCGATTTCTCTTGCGCAGTAACGCTCAGCAAGCCATCGGCATCTACTTGAAAAGTAACACGAATGTGCGCGCCACCTGCAGGCATAGGTGGTATGCCTCTTAATTCAAAGCGCGCCAGTGAGCGGCAGTCATCCACCAGTTCACGTTCACCCTGCACCACATGCAGCGCCATGGCAGTCTGACCATCTTTGAAAGTGGTAAATTCCTGCGCCCGGGCAACGGGTATTACCGTGTTACGTGGGATAATTTTTTCTGTCAGGCCACCCATCGTCTCAAGTCCCAATGACAATGGAATAACGTCCAGCAGCAGCGTATCACTATCGGCTTTATTACCCACCAATACATTAGCCTGAATAGCAGCACCTAAGGCAACCACTTTGTCTGGGTCAATAGAGGTAAGGGGTTCATTGCCAAAAAAGCGGGCTACGTCCTGTCGCACTAATGGCACCCGGGTAGACCCACCTACCATAACCACTTTAACAACGTCTTCAACGGTTAAATCAGCATCGCGCAATACCTGACGACAGGCGCGAATGGTTTTCTTTACCAGCGGCGCAATCAATTGCTCAATATCTGCCCGTGACAGTTGCATGCTGTCTGCAGCACCAGGCAACGTAAAATGCGTTACTTCGTTAT
This sequence comes from Rheinheimera baltica, assembly GCF_030731985.1. Classification (NCBI taxonomy): domain Bacteria; kingdom Pseudomonadati; phylum Pseudomonadota; class Gammaproteobacteria; order Chromatiales; family Chromatiaceae; genus Rheinheimera; species Rheinheimera baltica. Next base: position 431,242 of record NZ_JAPJDY010000004.1, on the reverse strand, counting down.
CAGTTAATTGCTCTTTAACATGACGGGCTAAGGTTAAATAGTGCCTCATGGCCTGATGAGACAAGCTACTTTGACCACTGAGTTGTTGCAGATGACTAACAATGGCATAGTCAAAGTCATCACCGCCTAAAGCAGAGTCACCACCCGTCGCCAGTACTTCAAACACTCCCCGACGTAAACGCAAAATAGAGATGTCAAAGGTACCGCCGCCTAAGTCATATACGGCGATAACACCTTCCTGGCCAGAATCTAAACCATAGGCTAGCGCAGCAGCCGTAGGTTCATTCAATAGTCGCATCACGTTTAAACCGGCTAATTTAGCGGCATCTTTCGTCGCTTGGCGTTGGGCATCGTCAAAATAGGCCGGCACGGTAATCACTACACCGTTTAATTCGCCACCTAAGGTTTCGCTGGCCGTATTGGCCAGGGTAGCCAGAATTTCAGCGGATATTTCAACCGGGTTCTTCACGCCTTGTGCGGTATCAATGGCGACTAACCCTTGTTGGTCAACAAGCTGATAGGGAACTTTGTCTTTAAGCGCCAGCGTTTCGCTATAGCCTTTGCCCATTAATCGCTTTACCGACACGATAGTATTATCGGCATCGGTAGCGGCGGCGGCCATAGCATCATCGCCAACAATAACATTATCTGCGGTGTAACGTACTACGGACGGTAGCATGTCTCGACCTTGCTGATTAACCAGCGTTTTAGCCTCACCACTGCGCACCGTTGCAACCAGAGAGTTGGTGGTACCAAGGTCAATACCGGCCGCTAGCTTGTGCTGATGCGGCGCAGCGCTTTGTCCGGGCTCTGCGATCTGTAATAGCATAGTGTCGTTTAGTCTTGTAGTTGCTGTTCTATCAGCTCCAGCTCTTGCTGCAGCTTAAAGAAGAATTTTAGTTTACGGATCACATCAGCAGCGAGTTGATCCTGTGCTGTATTTTCCGCGTCCAGCGCAGCGGCCAACTGCTGAAGCAGTGTTCTTTTTTGCTGCTGTAGTTGGCGCTCTATCATATCAATGACAGAATCTGGATCGGCGCTTTGCTCAATTTCAGCAATTTGCTCGCGTAGTTCCATTTGCTGCATTAAAAACATTGGATCAGTAAAGCTGCGTTGCTCATTGCTGATCTTTAAACCACGTAACGCCAGCAAGTGCTCGGCACGCAGTAGCGGGTGCTTTAAACTGTGATACGCATCATTAATGTTGGCGGTCTGCTGCACTGCCAGCAGTTTATCACGCTCTGAACCCGCACTGTGCTGATCAGGATGAAAACGCCGCTGTAGTTGCAAATAACGCGACCCCAATTCCGTAAGATCAAGGTCGAACGACGCCGGCAGATTAAACAGCTGAAAATAATTCATCCGGCCCCTAGATACCTAAATTAAGTGCTTAAACTGTGAAACTTTCGCCACAACCACATTCGCCATTGACGTTAGGATTGTTAAACTGAAAGCCTTCATTTAAGCCTTCTTTAACAAAGTCCAGCTGCGTACCGTCGATATATACCAGACTTTTACCGTCAACTATCAGCTTCAGGTCATCCTGTTCAAACACTTCGTCGTCGTCGTTCAGTGTGTCAACAAATTCCAGTACATATGCCAAGCCAGAGCAGCCGGTGGTTTTAATACCTACCCGCAGCCCTATACCTTTACCCCGGTTTTGCAAAAAGCTACGCACCCGATCAGCAGCGGCAGTTGTCATCGAAATGGCCATTACACTCAGCCTCCGTGCTTTTGCTTATAGTCAGCAATAGCCGCTTTGATGGCGTCTTCGGCCAAAATTGAACAGTGAATTTTCACTGGTGGTAATGCCAGTTCCTGCGCGATGTCAGTGTTTTTTATCTGCTGCGCTTCGTCCAGGCTTTTACCTTTAACCCATTCAGTTACCAATGAGCTTGAAGCAATAGCACTACCACAGCCGTAAGTTTTAAACTTAGCGTCTTCGATAATGCCTTCCGGGCTCACTTTTATTTGTAGCTTCATTACGTCACCGCACGCAGGTGCACCCACCATACCGGTGGCAACACTGGCGTCGTCTTTGTCGAACGAGCCGACGTTACGTGGATTTTCGTAGTGATCGATTACTTTATTACTGTATGCCATGATAATTACCTCTTGTGCAGCCGGAACGCTTAGTGCGCAACCCAGGCCACAGTGTTTAAATCGACGCCATCTTTGAACATATCCCACAACGGTGACATTGCACGTAGCTTATCAATCGCCTGGTGTACTATTTTAATCGTATGGTCAACTTGTTCTTCCGTGGTAAAACGGCCGATACTAAAACGAATAGAACTGTGTGCCAGCTCATCACTCATACCCAGTGCACGCAGTACGTAAGACGGTTCCAAACTGGCCGATGTACAGGCTGAACCTGATGACACAGCAATATCTTTCAACGCCATGATCAGCGACTCACCTTCAACATAGTTAAAGCTGATGTTGGTGATATGCGGCACTCGCTGCTCGCGATTACCGTTTAAAAATACTTGTTCTAAGTCTTTAACGCCGTTAAGCAGGCGATCACGCAGTACAGTAATACGGCTAATTTCAGCTTGCATTTCCAGCTTAGCAATACGGAACGCTTCGCCCATGCCAACAATCTGATGGGTTGGCAACGTGCCTGAACGCATTCCACGTTCATGCCCACCGCCGTGCATTTGTGCTTCTAAGCGAATACGTGGTTTGCGACGAACAAACAACGCGCCAATGCCTTTAGGGCCATAGGCTTTATGCGCTGAAAATGACATTAAATCGACTTTAAGTGCTTGCAGATCAATGTCTACTTTGCCAGCAGCCTGAGCAGCGTCAACGTGAAAAATAATACCTTTGCTGCGACACATCTCGCCTATGGCTGCGATGTCTTGCACTACGCCAATTTCATTATTGACAAACATCACACTGATCACGCTGGTATCAGGACGAATAGCCGCTTCTAACATCGCTACCGTCACCAAACCGTCGGTTTGCGGTTCCATGTAGGTGACTTCATAACCTTCGCGTTCAAGCTGACGCATGGTATCCAGCGTGGCTTTATGCTCAGTTTTAACCGTAATCAGGTGCTTACCCTTTTTATGGTAAAAATCAGCCGCGCCTTTAATCGCCAGGTTATTTGATTCTGTTGCGCCAGAAGTAAATACAATTTCGCGTGGATCAGCGTTAATCAGCTCAGCAATCTGGCTGCGGGCAATTTCTACCGCTTCTTCAGCTTGCCAGCCAAAACGATGCGAACGTGATGCCGGGTTACCAAACTCGCCGTCCATTGTTAAAAACTGCATCATTTTCTCTGCTACACGGGTATCAACCGGCGTAGTTGCAGCGTAATCCAGATAAATAGGTAGCTTCATTATTTGCTCCGTGTTGCCTACAGCTGGCAGCTAACTTCGATATCAGTTGCCGGGTTCTTTACAATACGGCTGTTTGGCCGTTTTGCCTGAGTCTGTACATCCTGCTGGTTAACCAGCTCTCCCAGCGTAATACTGGTAAGAAAATCTTCAATGCGATGGCTTAGATCGCTCCACAAGGTATGCGTTAAACAACGGGTTCCGCCATGACAATCAGACTTGCCCTGACAGCGAGTGGCATCAACTGACTCATCGACAGCGCTGATCACATCAGAAACTGAAATGGTTGTGGCTTCACGCCCCAGCTGATAACCGCCACCCGGGCCTCGCACGCTGCTAACTAAACCGTGTTTACGTAACCGGGCGAACAATTGTTCAAGATAAGACAACGAAATACCCTGACGCTCGGAAATGTCAGCCAGTGGCACCGGGCCCGTTGCTGTGTGTAAGGCTACATCTAACATAGCCGTTACCGCATAGCGGCCTTTGGACGTTAATCTCATGCTTTGCTCCCTGAAAACAATGGCGCCATTGTACATTCCCGACTATTTTAGTCAAGTATTAATAACCTAGTAAGTTAGTCAAGTATTCAGGCCACTAAGTTCCGAACTAGCAATAATCAGATATTCGGGTCAAAGGCTTCTACGTCACGTTTACGAGCGTCTGCGGCACGTTTTTCTGCCAATTTAAAGTCTTCTTCTTCAATATCAACAGTGGGCACTTGATCACAAACATTGCCACCGAGCTGATTAACGCTATGACACAATTCACCCACTTTACGATCCAGCAGCTGTATGTGATCCAGCATCCGGCCAATGGCATTCGCAACCGGATCCGGGTTATCGGCCGCTACCGCGTAGGCATCAAAACCAAACTTCTGTGCCAATTGCTTGCGCTCTGCACTGACAATAGCGTCCGCTTTGGCCACAATACGTCCCGGGATACCAATAACGGTGGCTCCTGCAGGTACATCTTTAACTACCACCGCATTTGAACCTATGCGGGCGTTTTCACCCACCATCAGCGGGCCCAGTACTTTAGCACCGGCACCAATAACAACACCGTTAGCCAGGGTTGGATGACGCTTACCCGGATTCCAGCTGGTACCACCCAGTGTTACACCATGATACAGGGTAACATCATCACCAATTTCAGCCGTTTCGCCAATAACAACGCCCATACCATGATCGATAAAAAAGCGTCGTCCAATTTTCGCACCTGGATGAATCTCCACACCAGTAAACCAGCGTGACAGTGTACTTAAAAAACGCGCCAACCCCTTCCAGTTAGCACGCCAGAGTTTATGACTTACCCGATGCCACCAAATAGCATGCAAGCCCGGATAGTTTGTTAATACTTCAAAACTACTGCGCGCCGCAGGATCGCGTTCAAACACACTTTTGATATCTTCTTTGATACCCGCAAACATGCGTTACTCCTTATCACCCATAGTATTGCGACCAAAACGCTGTACTGAGGTTAATATACCGCGCAAAATATTGTATTCGGCTTCTTCCGGCCGGGCACGGGTAAACAAACGTTTTAATTTTGTCATAACAACACCCGGATGCTGTTTAATAATAAAACCCGTATCGTTTAACGTATCTTCTAAATGCTGATAAAAACTGTTCATCTGCTCACTGGTTGGATAGGCGACATCATCCACCACAGCAGTTTGCTCAGCCTGTTGCAACATGGCCATGCGCACTTCATACGTGACAATTTGTACTGCCATGGCTAAATTGAGCGAGCTGTAATCCGGATTGGCCGGTATACACACATGGTAATTGCACAGTTGTAACTCTTCGTTAGTTAAGCCACTGCTTTCTCTGCCAAACACTAACGCAACCGGATGTGTTGCTGCCTCTTTCACTGCCAGCGCAGCACAATCACGAGGTTCCAGCATCGGCCAGCTTAATGTGCGCGAACGGGCGCTACTGCCAACCACTAAGCCACAATCGGTAATGGCCTCTTTTAAACTGTCAAACACCCGGGCGTTTGCCAGAATATCGCTGGCACCGGCCGACAGTGCATATGCCTGGCCATCGGGTAGCTCTTTCGGCGCTACCAAACACAGCTGTGACAAGCCCATGGTTTTCATTGCCCGGGCTACCGAGCCAATATTGCCGGTATGGGTTGTACCCACTAGAATAATTCGGATTTGGTCTAACATAAGGCTTCCCGCGTAAAAGGGCTGATATTCTAGCACAGCCTGGAATAATTGTTGATGAGAAAATAGCAGTCTGGCCATCTAAATTATACTGATTAATGCGCCGCGCTAACCTGCTTTTTTTACTTTGTTTTGCTACACTACCGCCACTTTCACCACAGGGAACCACGAAGATGAAAACAATAAAACTTGCTGCGGCACTGTCTGCTGTTCTGTTTAGTTCACTAACGATGGCCGATGCCTCTACTGATGCTTTGCAGTTAGCTGTTGAACATCAAAGCCGTACTCCAGCTAATGTTGTGCGCGACCCGTTCCGTAATCCCGCTGAAACCTTAGCTTTTTTTAATGTGACACCCAACAGCACCGTTGTTGAAATCTCCCCTGGTGGTGGTTGGTATACCGAAATTCTGGCTCCGCTGTTAGCGGCACATGGCACCTACTATGCCGCTCACTTTCCTGCTGAAACTGAATCTGATTATTACAAACGTAGCCGAGCCGCTTTTGTTGAGAAACTGGCCAGCAACCCAATATACAACCGGGTACAACTCACTGAATTCTCGCCAACAGGCAGCAATACCATCGCACCAGAAGGCAGCGCCGACGTTGTGCTTACTTTTAGAAACCTGCACAACTGGTATAACCAAGGTGGCGATGAAGCACTGGTTAATAGCTTCAAGCAATTTTACGCGGCATTAAAACCCGGTGGCGTATTAGGTGTGGTAGAACACCGTTTACCGGCAGACAAGATGGTTGGCGAGTGGATTAAAAGCGGTTACTTCCCTCAGGCATTAACGGTAAAAGCGGCTGAACAAGCAGGTTTTGAGTTTCAAGCCAGCAGCGAAGTGAACGCTAATGCGAAAGATACCGCAGACTATGCTGGCGGCGTTTGGACATTGCCACCGTCGTTTCGGTTAAAAGATCAGGACAAAGACAAGTATATGGCCATCGGCGAAAGTGACCGCATGACCTTAAAATTTGTTAAACCTGCAGCAAAATAATTTTTTATTTAGTTATTAACGGAAAGCGCAATGAAAGTACTGGTAATTGGCGGCGGTGGCCGCGAACATGCTCTGGCATGGAAAACGGCGCAGTCGCCTTTAGCTACACAGGTGTTTGTGGCGCCAGGTAATGCTGGCACAGCACGGGAAGCAAACCTGACCAATGTTGCTATTGCCGCAGATAACGTGGCTGAACTGCTGGCTTTTGCCCAGCAAGAGCAGATTGGCCTAACCATTGTTGGGCCCGAAGCGCCGCTCGCTAAAGGCGTGGTTGATGCGTTTAACGCTGCCGGTTTAGCCATTTTTGGCCCGACACAGGCAGCTGCACAACTGGAAAGCTCAAAAGCCTTTGCCAAAGACTTTTTAGCCCGCCACAGTATTCCGACCGCCGCTTATCAGACTTTCACGGAAATTGCTCCGGCTAAGGCTTTTGCTCACACATTAGGCACACCAGTGGTAATAAAAGCCGATGGCTTAGCGGCAGGTAAAGGCGTGATTATTGCGCAGAGCCAGCAAGAAGCTGATGCCGCAATCGACGACATGTTATCAGGCAACAAGTTTGGTGACGCTGGTAGTCGGGTTGTTGTGGAAGAGTTTCTAACCGGTGAAGAAGCGTCGTTTATTGTTATGGTAGATGGTAAAACTGCGCTACCTTTTGCATCGTCACAGGATCATAAAGCCCGTGATAATGGTGACAAAGGGCCAAACACCGGTGGTATGGGGGCCTACTCACCCGCCCCGGTGGTGACGCCAGCAGTACATGACTGGGTAATGCAGCATGTTATTTACCCTACTGTAAACGGTATGGCAGCAGAAGGCACCGTGTTTACTGGCTTCTTGTATGCCGGTTTGATGATTTCACCCGATGGCAGTGCCAAAGTACTGGAGTTTAACTGCCGGTTTGGCGACCCTGAAACGCAACCTATTATGATGCGTTTACAGTCTGATTTAGTGGAACTGTGCTTAGCCGCAACGAAAACTACCCTGGCCCAACAGCAGATTAACTTTACTGAACAGGCTGCAGTAGGCGTTGTGTTAGCGGCTGGCGGTTATCCTGATAGCTATGCCAAAGGTAAGGTAATAAGTGGTCTTGACGGTGCGGATAGTGTAGCGGCAAAAGTATTTCATGCTGGCACTGAGCTTAAAGACAATAAGGTGTTTACCAACGGTGGTCGGGTGCTTTGCGCTACCGCATTAGGCCAGAATGTTACTGCTGCACAGCAAGCGGCATATCAGCTGGTAGACAAAATTAGTTGGGATGGCATGTTCTGCCGCACTGATATTGGTTACCGCGCCATTGCCCGCGAGCAAAAATAAGTTTAATCAAAACACCGCGGCAGATAGCCGCGGTCATTCGCATAAGCCGCGGTAATCTACCGCAGCCTATGCTAATTCAACCGAATTTGCGTTGTTATCTTGTGGTAACACTAGCAGCCTATCCTGTCTTTTTTATCTGGAATGTCAGCATTATGCGTAAACACCTTATCCGGCTCTCAGCATTAAGTGTTTTGTTGCTTAGTCATCACGTTTTGGCGCAGTGTGATAGCTCGTTCACCAGCATCAACACCATTCAAGGCACTGCTGAGACCAGCCCGCTGCTGGCAAAACAACTGAGTACACGCGGTGTCGTAACCGCAATTGTGTATCCTGGCACCAAGGCGGCAGGAATCGTGTTGCGTGCTATCGCACCCGACAATAGCGCTGCAGCAAACAGCTTATTTATTGCCGACAGCAACGCTGCCGCTCAGTATAAGCCAGGCCAGCAATTACAAGTAACCGGTACCGTAACAGAGGTAAATCAGCTTACCCGTCTGGCAAATATCAACGATATTAAACTGTGTGATGGTCAGCACGTCATTACCCCGGTAAACGTACAACTTCCGGTTGCCACATTACAACAGTGGGAACAACTAGAAGGTGAGCTGGTTAGCTTTTCGCAAACACTAACCGTTAACGACACCTACAGCCTGGGACGCTATGGCGAACTCATGTTGGCTGATAAACGCCTTTTGGTCCCCACCGACATTATGCGTCCGGGCAAAGAGGCTATGGCACTGGCTGAGCAACAAGAGCGTCATACGCTGGTATTAGACGATGGCAGTATAAAGCAGAACCCCGACCCGGTGCGGTTTGGCAGCAATATATTAACGGCACAGACAACGGTGCGGGTTGGCGATACGGTGACACAAGTAACAGGCGTTATTCTACAAAACGAACGTGGTTATTTCTTGTTCCCGACCCAGCAGCCCCAATATCATGCGCAAAACCCGCGCCCAGCAAATCCTGAAGCTAAGCCGGAAAAAGCGTTACGCATTGCCAGTTTTAATGTACTTAATTACTTTAACGGCTCAGATCAAACACCGGCGTTCCCAACGCGCCGCGGCGCCCACTCTTTAATGGAATTTCAGCGCCAGCAGGAAAAAACGATTAGCGCACTGGCTGCTCTTGATGCCGATATTATTGGGTTATTAGAAGTCGAAAATAATGGTTATGGCGCACAAAGCGCGCTGGCTAGCCTGACAAATGCGCTAAATGCTGTCAGTAAAACCCCCTATCGCTTTATTACGACCATGGAGCAACCTGGTACCGATGACATTAAAGTTGCCATGTTATATCGGCCTGCCAATGTGAGTATCGAAGGAAACGCGGCTATGTTGTTGTCAGCCCCCTTTAATTGGGGCAGCAGGCCGCCGCTGGCACAAAGCTTTCGTCATTTAGCCAGCAACGAGCTGATAACGGTAAGTATTAACCACTTTAAATCAAAAGGCAGTTGTCCAAAAGACACGTCAAAAGACGCTGAGCAACAGGATGGACAAGGCTGCTGGAATGCCCTTAGAACTACGTCGGCTAAAGCATTAAGTGACTGGTTGCACACTAACCCAACCGGCATAGAGACTGACAAACAGATTATTTTGGGTGACTTAAATGCCTACCGGATGGAAGACCCTGTCGTCACGCTTGAGCAACAAGATTGGCAGTATTTAACCTCAAAAGATGGCGGGCAGTACTCTTATGTTTATCGCGGTCGCACCGGCTCGCTTGATCATGCGCTGGCAAGCACCGCCTTAGCAAAACAACTGGTTCAGTTTCAGCACTGGTCTATTAACGCCGATGAACCAACGTTACTGGATTATAACGTTGAGTTTAAAAGTGATAACTTGCAGCAGCAACTGCACGCCCCAACACCTTATCGCTCATCAGATCATGACCCGCTACTGGCAACCTTTCACTTCTAGTTACTCTGTTCTCGGGTAAACAGCTAACACTGTTTGCCCCTGACACCTCAAGCATATTTGCAATAAACAGTTGCACGCTATTTGCCTGTTGCTTTAAGGTGAGGTTCAGTTAAAGCAGCGAGCGGTTTATATGTCACACAAAAATCCTATTATTGCCATCACCGGCTCGTCAGGTGCCGGTACAACAACAACAACAACGGCGTTTCAGCATATTTTCCGCACACTAGACATTAACGCAGCTTTTGTTGAAGGAGACTGCTTCCACCGTTTTAGCCGACCAGAAATGGAAGTTGCTATACGCAAAGCCAAAGAACAAGGCCGTTACATTAGCTACTTTGGCGCAGAAGCCAATGATTTTGGTGCCCTGGAAAACTTTTTTGCCAGCTACGGTGACACCGGCGGTGGTAAAATACGCCACTATTTACATACCTTTGACGAAGCCGTGCCCTACAACCAGTTACCGGGCACGTTTACGCCCTGGCAAGATATACGCGCCAACACCGACTTATTATTTTATGAGGGTTTGCATGGCGGTGCGGTAACTGACGAGCATGATGTAGCCAAACATGTCGACTTACTTATTGGTATGGTACCTATTGTTAACTTAGAATGGATCCAAAAAATAATTCGCGATACCTCAGAACGTGGCCACTCACGCGAAGCGGTACAAGCTAGCATAGTGCGCAGTATGGACGACTACATCAACCATATTACGCCGCAGTTTTCACGCACGCATATCAACTTTCAACGTGTGCCTACCGTTGATACTTCTAACCCGTTTAGTGCCAAAGACATTCCGTCACTAGATGAAAGTTTTGTCGTGATCCGTTTTCGCGGTATCAAGCATGTAGATTTCCCGTATTATCTGCGCATGATTAATGGCTCTTTTATGTCGCGGGTGAATACGCTGGTGGTGCCAGGCGGCAAAATGGGCCTGGCAATGGAGCTGATATTAACACCGCTGGTAGAAGAGCTGATGATTAAACGGCGCCAGGCTCGCGGTCAGGTCGATTGGTTGGGTACCTAAACAAGAAGACCCTAATCCTTGTTTGAGCGTCACAAACCGGATTACCCATACCAACACGCCGTAAATACTTCCCTGTAGGCTCGTTTACGCCCGTCCAGGGCTTCAACGGTTGATTTAGGGCAACCAGGTTTGTTCTTTCAGCATCCGTCATAGCGCCAAAATACTGGTTACAAAACCAACAGCACTACAATTTTCATTTCCGCTAGCACCCATCATACCGTTGCTTCTGCTTTACAAAACACCAATTTTCAGCCGTTTAGCGAATGTCAAGACCGCAAAGGCCAATAAATTTATACTTTTGTTTAAATAATAACCTTTGCTTTGGCGGAAAAAATCCGTAAACTTGGCGCCCCTTAAGGGTAGAGCCTTGGATTCAGTGGTGCGCATAGGTCCATATCAGTTAGCGAACAAGGTAATTTGTGCTCCGATGGCTGGAGTGACTGATCACACTTTTCGTGAGCTTTGCCGGCGTTTTGGTGCAGCGTTAGCTGTGTCGGAAATGCTGTCGAGCAATCCGCTGGTCTGGCAAAGCGAAAAATCACAAAATCGCATGGGCCATCGTCAGGAGTCGGGTATTCGTTCCGTGCAAATTGCCGGAGCAGATCACCAGCAGATGGCGGACGCCGCCCAGTACAATGTTGAGATTGGTGCCGATATTATCGACATCAATATGGGTTGTCCGGCAAAAAAGGTGAACAAGAAACTGGCGGGTTCTGCCTTGTTGCAGTACCCAGACTTAGTGGAGCAAATTGTTCGCGCAGTGGTCGATGCGGTAAAGGTACCGGTTACCTTGAAAATTCGCACCGGCTGGGACCCTGACAACAGAAACGGCATTCAGATTGCCCGTATTGCCCAAGATAATGGCATACAGGCACTGGCAGTACATGGCAGAACGAAAGCCTGCATGTATAAAGGTGAAGCGGAATATGACACCATCCGCACCATAAAACAAAGTGTAACGATACCGGTAATTGCCAATGGCGATATTACCGGGCCGGAAAAAGCACGCTATGTGCTGGATTACACCGGAGCCGACGCCATAATGATTGGTCGTGCGGCACAAGGTCGGCCATGGATTTTCCGCGAAGTGGTGCATTACCTGGCCACTGGCGACAAACTGGCGCCGCCGTGTATTTCGGAAGTGCGCCAGATTATGCTGGAACATGTGCAGGGTTTACACCAGCTTTATGGTGAGCTCGCCGGTTCTCGCATTGCCCGCAAACATGTGGGCTGGTATTTAGCCGAGCATGACAAGCTCGGTGTGTTTCGTAGTGAATTCAATGGCATTGAGCAGGCAGATGTTCAGCTCAACGCCTTAAATGACTATTTTCATCAACTAGCAGCAACCTAACGTAAAAGAGAAAAGCAATGTTTAATTCGAACGTTACTTCGCCATTTATTACTAACGCCCACGTACAAACGCAGGAAAAGCCACAAGCTTTAAGCACTGCCGCGCAAAAAGCAGTCGCTAACTACCTGCAGCAATTAAACGGACAGGACGTTGACGATTTATATGAACTGGTATTATCTGAATTAGAGCGTCCTTTACTGGAAGAAGTGATGAAATATACCCGCGGTAATCAAACCCGCGCAGCCAACCTGATGGGCATCAACCGCGGTACGCTCCGTAAGAAGTTAAAGCAATACGGCATGAGCTAATGCCCACGCGGGGTTAGCCCCGCTACTAAGCACCTTCGGGTGCTTTTTTATTGGCTGCGCCTGAGGAATTTTACGCATTAGATTCCGCATTAACCCCGGTACTCAGGCACAGACAACATAGATATCGAACTAAGATTGTGGCAGCTGCCACCTTGCTCACGCCAACACGCCGTAAACCCATCCATGGGGGCTCGTTTCCGCCCATCCGGGGCTTCAACGGTTGGCTTAGAGCAAGCCGGCAGCTGCGATGCACTAAACTCGCTGTAATTAGTGTAACCCGATTTCTGCAAGCTAAATGAGAGTCTAAGCATGACGACATTAAGACCTATCCGCCGCGCACTATTAAGTGTGTCCGACAAAACCGGTATCGTAGAATTTGCTCGCGCCCTGGCCGCGCAACAGGTTGAAATTCTCTCTACCGGTGGTACCGCAAAATTACTGGCCGAACAAGGCATCAAGGTAATTGAAGTATCGGATTACACCGGTCACCCGGAAATTATGGACGGCCGGGTTAAAACCCTACATCCGAAAATTCATGGCGGCATTTTAGCGCGTCGCGGCACGGATGAAGCCGTCATGGCTGACAACAACATTGGCCCAATCGATTTAGTGGTGGTTAACTTGTATCCGTTTGCCAGCACTGTTGCTAAAGCCGGTTGTACGCTGGAAGATGCCATTGAAAATATCGACATCGGCGGCCCCACTATGGTGCGAGCAGCAGCGAAAAACCACAAAGACGTTACCATTATTGTTAACGCTAAAGACTACGATATCGTTGTAGCAGAAATGCAAGCCAACGGCGGTGCCACTACCCACGCTACCCGCTTTAGCCTGGCAATAAGTGCGTTTGAACACACAGCGCAATATGATGGCATGATTGCCAACTACTTTGGCGCCATGTTACCGGCCTACGATACACCATTGGAACCTGCAACCAAGTTCCCGCGCACCTTCAATAGCCAGTTCGTAAAAAAACAAGATTTACGTTACGGCGAAAACAGCCACCAAAGTGCGGCGTTTTATGTGCAAGAGGGCGCTAGCGAAGCCTCTGTGTCTACGGCCACTCAGTTGCAAGGTAAGGCGTTGTCTTACAACAACATCGCCGACACTGACGCTGCACTGGAATGCGTAAAAGAATTCAATGAACCGGCCTGCGTTATTGTTAAACACGCTAACCCTTGTGGCGTGGCTATTGGCGATTCAATTCTTGATGCCTACAACCGTGCCTATAAAACTGATCCAACTTCGGCCTTTGGCGGCATTATCGCCTTCAACCGTGAGCTGGATGAAACCACTGCCAAAGAAATTGTCAGCCGTCAGTTTGTTGAAGTGATTATTGCGCCTTCTGCAACAGACGCTGCCGTAGCGGTAGTGGCTAGCAAACCAAACGTGCGTTTATTAGTGTGTGGCGAGTTTAGCGCAGCTGCACCGGCACTAGATGTTAAACAAGTAAACGGTGGCATGTTGTTGCAAGACCGCGACCAGGCCAAAATCACCGCTGATGATTTAAAAGTGGTTACCCAGCGCCAGCCAACCGAGCAAGAGCTTAAAGACTTACTGTTTTGCTGGAAAGTGGCCAAGTTTGTTAAATCAAACGCTATTGTTTACGTAAAAGACAGCATGACCATTGGTGTTGGCGCCGGCCAAATGAGCCGTGTGTACAGCGCGAAAATTGCTGGTATTAAGGCTGCCGACGAGAACTTAGAAGTAAAAGGGTCCGTAATGGCTTCTGACGCCTTTTTCCCGTTCCGTGACGGTATCGATGCTGCAGCCGCTGCAGGCATTACCGCAGTGATCCAGCCAGGTGGCTCAATGCGCGACGCTGAAGTTATCGCCGCCGCAGATGAGCACGGCATGGCAATGGTATTTACCGGCGTACGTCATTTCCGCCATTAATAACATGCGCTATTAAGCATTTGCTTTAGTTATAAAAAGGTCGCTTTGCGGCCTTTTTAATTTATTGCTTTACCCAGCCAATACTCAGCAAATAACGGCTGCCCTGCTCTACTTTGCTAACGGCAAGTTCGCACAGATCGGGCCGGAAAAATTTAATGCGGCTGCTTTGATAAATTGGCGTAGCGCAGATAAAGTCACCGCCTTTTTTAGCCTGCTTTAACACAATGTTCAGCCGGTAATGTTTGCCACTGCTTAGCATATCTTTATGCGGCGGTACTTCGCAGCCTTGCGGAAAACGCAGTAAATAACAGTCAAACTTAATTGGCCAATATGCGCCAGCCAGCAACATTTTGTCATATCCGGAAAGCTGACGGCCTTTTTGCCAGCGAAGTAACTGCCTGAAAATGCTCATTCAATACCCTGATTCAGAAAATCGCCAGACAGAATGCATGCCATGCCGTCAACGTTAAGGTTATACAAATACACCCAGCAGGTTATGTTATCACCGTTCTCAAGCTTCACCTGCTGCAGTTCGCGCCGGTATTCCTGCGGTTTCGCAAACGCCGCACTGCAAGCCTCATAATGGTCGAGTTCAGCGAGCATAAGATCTGGCTGCAGCAACTGGTATAACTCACCTACGACCAAATCGGCCGGATTTAACGATGCCACAACCCCCGGATAATGGGCAATCTGATACAACCGGCCCTGATAATGCGCCCTACCAATAAAGCAGCTACCGGTTGCTAGCAACTTATGCATAGGGTGTCTGGCAGAGCGGCGTAAGGTGCCGTAGACAAACAAATAATTCTGCATTTTTAGTCATTGATCAATATCGAATAAAACACTTTACCAACATTTTCGTTTCATATATAACTTCAGCCGCATTTTGCAGTTAAATAAAATAGGATGTTTTATGTTGTTTAAAAAAATGGTGTTAGTTGCTGCAGTAATTGGTAGTTTCGCTGCACAAGCAGAGGTTCAGAACTTTTATGTTGGTGGTCAATACAATAAGACTACGTTAGAAGAAAATGAAAGTGGGTTTTCTGGTTCTGTTGATTTTGGCAGCATTACTGCTTTAGCAGGCTACAAATTTAATGATTACCTTGCTGTAGAAGCTCGCTTTGGTACTGGAGTAAAAGATAAGTCATCAAACGAAGACGGCTATAAAGAAAGCTTTGGCGTAGATATGCAAACTATGTTGGTTGCCAAAGCAAGCTATAACTTGTCCAATGAATTTTCAGTATTTGCAGTTGCTGGTTACAGCAAAACAGATTTCAAATACGAAGAGTCTGAGCCTGGTTACTCTTTTTCAGAAACTGACTCATTAAATGGCCTAGCGCTCGGTATTGGTGCGGAATTCAAATTTTCCAATAACGTCGCAGTTAACCTGGAGTATGTCATGTTGCCAGATAAAACTTTCCGCGACGGTTCATACTCATTTAAATTAGAATCTAATAATCTATCGCTTGGCGTAAATTACTATTTCTAATCCCATTTGAACCAGGCTTAGTTTAAGCTTGGTTCAATCCACACTGGTTACACTACATAAATTTGGCTGGTATTGACCATTCGAGTTGAAAGCTGTTTTGGTCAGCCTGATAACACAAGCAGGTTAAAGACGCTTTTTTAATCTTAAATGCCATGTTTTCGCTGCCGAGTAAGCTACCGATAAGCAACGATAAGTCTGGTTCGTGGCCTACCAATAAGGCGTGTGTGGGCAGTTCTGCTAGCAACTGTTGTAGCTGTTGATATGCAAACTGACTGTCTGTTGTAAGTGCCAACCATTCTAGTTCCTGCACAGCAGGCAAACCCGCTTCTTTACGCACTATGGCGGCGGTTTGTGCCGCGCGCGGATACGGGCTGCTAAACACCGCTTCTGGCACAATAGCATTACGCTGCATAAAAGCTGCGACACGGCGTGCTTGCAACCGACCTTTTTCTATCAGGCAGCGGTCTATATCCAGCTGGTTTGGCCGAATAACCTCTGCGGTAGCGTGTCGTAAAAAATATAAGTATTTATCCATAGCGGCGCAGTTATAGCATGCTATTAAGACATAATTATGACACAACAATCATCAACTGACTGGCCAAGAAGTTATTCATAAAAATATGTTAGCATGCCGCAACTTGGCCATATTTAGGGACATTTAAATGCATTTTTATCAGGTTATACAGCAGTTCAACGCAGAAAACAGCGACGAACATGGTATTGATGTACCGCCGCATTGGGGACAGGGGCGTGCGGTATTTGGCGGTATGGCAGCTGCACTTGCTATGGCGCATCTGCTACCCGTTATTCCCGCGGGTATGCCGCTTCGTTCCGTGTCGGTGTCTTTTGTCGCGCCATTAAATGCCGGGGCTGCAACGGTGCGCCGGCGTATTCTGCGCCAGGGTAAGTCGGTTATTCAGGCGCAGGCCGAAATTGAACAAGACGGTCAAATTGCGCTGGTACTTTTAGCCAGCTTTGGTGCGCCGCGACAATCACAACATCAGTTGGTTGCAGATACTGCACCGCAGTGGCAAACAGAAAAAGTACACACCTTACCCAAACAAGGCCAGGTACCGGAATTTACCACCCATTTTGATTACCGCATTAGCCATGGCCAACTACCATTTAGCGCCAGCCCACTGCGCCAGTTGGGTGGCGATATTCGTATGGCAGGCAGTGAGAGCAGCCAAGCCGGTATACTGGAACTGTTAGCGTTAGTTGATGCCTGGCCACCGGTTAGCCTAACTTTGCTAAATCAGCCTGCACCGGCCAGTTCGCTTACCTGGACTATCGAGTTTATAGCGCATGATTTGCCGTTTACTAACACCGATTGGTGGCGTTATCTGGCTGAAATTGAATTTGGTGCAGAGGGTTACCACCACATTTCTGCAAAATTATGGCAGCCGGATGGCAAATTAGCGGCCATAAGCCGGCAAACGGTTACAGTATTTGCGTAGTACTTGGCGCCAGTTAGCTTAGAGCCTGCTTGTTTAATGCAGGCTCGCTTAGCGCCTATGTCTATAGCGTCTAGCAGCTGGTATTAATGCAGTCGCGGCCGTCGGCCTTGGCCCGGTACAATGCCGTATCGGCAGCACACATTAGTGCCGTACTGGTTCGGTATTGGCCATTAATTTCGGTGGCAATACCCTGGCTAACCGACACACTTAGTGTTGCCGGTAAACCGGCATCAAC
The DNA here is from genome assembly GCF_030731985.1 of Rheinheimera baltica. Lineage (NCBI taxonomy): Bacteria > Pseudomonadati > Pseudomonadota > Gammaproteobacteria > Chromatiales > Chromatiaceae > Rheinheimera > Rheinheimera baltica. Next base: position 413,731 of record NZ_JAPJDY010000004.1, on the reverse strand, counting down.
AAAGCTTAGTTCACGCACCGCAAACTGAACATCGCGGGCAACTTGTAGCGCGTTAATCTCGTTATGGTTTGGCAAAATAAGGGCAAACTCTTCGCCACCATAGCGCGCGGCTAGTTTAGCGTCTAACGGCATCGCCTGTATTATCGCGCCCGCCACTTTGCGCAAGCAGGCATCGCCCTGAATATGGCCATAGTTATCGTTAAACTGCTTAAAATAGTCAATATCAATAATAACTACACTGAGCGGCCTTCTGGCTTCTGTACATTTTTGCCAGTGGTTTTCCAGCTGTTCATCGAAGGCACGACGGTTAGCAAGGCCGGTTAGCGCGTCAGTAGCCGCCAGCTCGCGCAGTTTATTGCATTCCGCTTTATAGCGGGTTAAATCCCGCATTACTAACACTAAGCGCGGTTCTGGCTCGGGTAAAAACGATACCGACAGCTCAATGTCTTTTACTTCACCATCTGCGCAGCGCAATGCCATTTCAGTAGGCCCGGCCTGCAACGATAAAATACGTTTTGCCACAATATTTACCAGGCCGTTATATTGCTGGTGGCAGCGGCTGACTAAAAACTCCGGCCATTTACGGCCAATTAAGGGCCTGGCAACGCAGTTGAGTAACAGTGCCGCTTTTGCATTAGCGCACTCAATCACCCCATCCGGGCTAACCACTAACACCGCTTCTGCCAGGTATTGAATAAAGCCACCAACATCCATCCCGGCTGGTGAGTCAATGTCGATGGTGTCGCCCCAAAGCGCGTCATCGTTTAAGGCTTCAGGCAGTACTTGGCGTTTACTCTGCGGTGTTGTCATCGGGTTATCTCACTATCGTTAGCTCAACTGCTGCAAACTTTAGTCTTTACTACGCGCAGGAACCTTCCGACAACCTTCTCATTTAAGCTATTGATTTTTAAACAACAAAAAGCCCACCTCGGGGCTTTTTGTTGTTTTATTTCAGGATGAAATTATCCTTTTACAAAAATATAAGCTCAGCATTTACCAAAAGATTTTGACACAACAACAATACCGGCAACGCTTACGCTTACTTTCACACCCATTGGAATACCCCAGTGGGTGCAAATAGTTAAACATGCCTGTGCCACTTTACCATCAAATGAAATAGGTACAGGAATGCACTTACTTCCAATACCTAATGGCAGGTTTATGCAGGCTTTACCATTTGCAATGGTGACAGTGATGCACTCAGCCAATAGTGCAAGATGGCCATCATCTTCTGAGATGGTATTCGCTTGCGGCAGGTTTTGAGCATTGTAGTGATTGCTCGCTGCTTCGATGGCTTGTTGTACTGCTTGATCTGAAAAAGACGGATGCTTAGTCATAATAAAATTTCCTTTATTTACTTAACGACAGATTGTCGTAAATGTTTTTTTAAGCTAAATAAAACCGGGTCGCTTCTTAAAGGGGCCGTAAAGCTAATACTTACGGTGCTATGCTGTGCAAGTTAAGAACGGGTCCCACCAAAAATATTTAGTTGGGGCACCTCCCACGGAAACACCAATTTTAATTTGATATGTGCAGTTGCCCTGCAACATAGCGGTACCTAACCACTGGTATGGAGAAGTGTCGGGTTGTTTAGTCGGAAAACCAAAGTTGCCAAATATGTTAGTACCATTTGAAACTTCAAAGCCGATGATTTCTACATGGTCACCTTGGGCCCCCATCGCGTCGATGGCTACGGCATTAAAAGCCACACCAAAGCCAGCAGTTAATTGGGTGCTAAGCTCTAGCCCACCTTCGCCCGAGCTGCCGCCTGCAACATTATTGTCCATCATATAAACGCCGGTTCCAGCGTAAGCACCATTGGTTTGGCTATACAAGTAAACTGTATCTACGGCGATATTGATCACTCGGCTGGGAACTACCGCAGGTGCGCTAAATTGACGCATTAATTTGTTCATGTGTAATATTCCTTAATTATTTAATACTCAATGTTAAAGACGAAAATTACTGTGTAACCGGCGTAATGGTTACCGGCAACGTCACCGTGATTTGGTTATCACCGTCAAAACTGAACTGAATGTTCGAGTTAACACTGCCCCCCACCGTTGATTGGGTAAGCTTGCCAGTAAACACGTTGGGCATGCCGGCTACTGGTGCAGGCGGCTGCTCCCAGCCAGACTCTGCGCCAACATTCGTAATAGAAAAATCGCCGGTGTATTGAGGATCGATAGGCAAGACAGTCCAACACACATTGCTTGATGTAATGACGTTGGTATGGAGATTTGCGCTACCTTCACCAGAAGATTGTTGCGAGCGGTTAGAAACGGCGTAACATCCGCGAGTAGAGCCCTGCGCTAACGCATTCACATCTACCCATACTTGAACGAATACCGTGCATTGATTAGGTGCAATAGACATATTATTCCTCACTTAAGTTTGATAACGACTTTCCTACTCATTTGGCTTTTCGGAGATCGCCCATTTTTTCAGTGGTGTATGATCCACTACAACGGTAAAGCGGTTTGCATACCACTGGCCTGCGTCTTCTCAAACCTAAGCAAAGGAGCCAAAACTGCGCAGCCAACGCCGATAATTTGAAACAGTGGTTTTAAAACAGCTACCTGGCTGAGAGAAACAATGAGGTAAGCGTGATATGTAGCTACCGTCAGGTTATCTCGCACAGCGGGTTAGACTGCTACAAACTCTAGCCCCCACAATAGAAATAACCTTCCGATAACCTTGAGTTATAAGTTGTTGTTTTTATGTGAATGTAAATAATTTATCAATCGAATATCGTCTAATGCTGTGCTTTACAGCTTGAGGATAAAAACAGGGTTGGCATTAACGGCTTAATTAAGGCCTTTTAACAGGCATCGCAGGTGTAATGGAAGCCAGCATCAAATTAGGGTCAGAACAAAATAAAATAGTCTAAGCTTAAACACACTTCTTATAACGAAAAATTATGCTATGGCCAGACTGCCCAGAGTGCATTTAGCCGGTGTGCCGGAACACATTATTCAACGCGGAAATAACCGCCAGCTTTGTTTTGCATGTGACGAAGATTTTGCGGCATACGCCCACTGGTTAAAGGAGTACGCCAACAAATTTCAGGTGCATATGCATGCCTGGGTGTTTATGACTAATCACGTGCATTTGTTATGCAGCGCTTCAAATAGCTCTGGCATCAGCCTTATGATGCAAAGCATGGGGCGGCAATATGTCCGTTACTTTAATCAGCGTTACCAGCGTAGCGGTACCTTGTGGGAGGGGCGCTTTAAATCTTGTTTAGTGCAGGAAGAGCGCTACCTATTGGCAGTGTATCGCTACATTGAAATGAACCCAGTGCCGGCAGACTACAGCTGGTCAAGTTACGCTATCAATGCATTGGGCAAAACTTCGGCATTGTGTAAGCCGCATTCCTGCTACCTGGCGCTGGCGAAAAACGACGCTGAGCGACAGCAAGCCTACCGCGGTTTGTTCAATCAGATGGATGAAGCACTGCTGGCTGATATTCGCAGTGCAGCGAAAAGTGGCATGGCGCTGGGTAAGGAACGTTTTAAGCAAGAAGTGGCCGACTTAACAGGGCGGCGGCAGCACCCTGAAAAACGAGGCAGGCCAAAAGGACAGGGTAAACCGGCCTGACTGCGCTTAATTTTGTTCTGACCCTATATATTACAGGATGTGCTTAAAAGCGTAACAAATAGCGCAGTTAAAAAAGCCCCTCGCGGGGCTTGTGTTACGTTCTGAATAGCCTATTAGAAACAAAGCTCAGAATTATTTGGGCTCATTAACTACTTGTGGATCTGGGCTGATAAGAAATAAGTTGTTGCTGCTGTTGGTCAAAATGAACTGAAATTTGGTCGTGCCTGGCGTTTGATCAGTGTCAATCATCTGCAATTGCATGCCGTCGGGTGAAACTTCAATGCTGTCGATGACGCCATCGAAGGGGGTTAAGAAACCGGCGCCGGCAAATTTCAGCCCTCTGCCTGTATCATCAATTAACTGGTACGTTATGGTTTCGGCTTGTGTCACCGTAACATCACCGTCGTATTGCTGTCCTTCACTGTTTAAATAGTTAAAAGCCGGTTCGCCATTTACCAGGCTAACAACAACTTTTACTAATTCTGTGGCTTGGGTGTTTGGCATTTTTTTATTTCCTTATGGTTGTTATTAAAAATGAAAATTTACTACGCTGTTTCGCTGCAGCATTGCAATAAGGTCCGGCTGTGTTTCAAGCTGTCCCAGGCAATCTAACGCTTTAACGAATGGGATGCTGTATTTCGGGTCGCTGTTGCTAGCGACGATATCGGCTAAACGGTTTTTTACCTGTAAGCATAATGTTACAACGATATCGTGCTGTTCAGCTTCAGCGAACGCCTTGGCTTGCAATAGCTGACTTCCAGATAACGATGCTAAGTAGCCATTATCCTGCGGATATTGTACTACCAACTCTTGATAGGCACCGTAGGCCAGATCGGCATTTTCTTGGCTCTGGCTAAACAGCGATAACCTTTGTAAGTGCTCTCCCGCTGCAAGCCAATGCCTAGCGAGATTTTCTTTCTGATTAGCCGCTGACAATACGTCTTTATCTTTGCGGATCGCGTCAGAAAGCGCAGCGAGGTTAGACGCTATTTGGCTTACCGTTATATCGGTTGAGAATTTAAATTTCTGAAAAAAGTAATAATATTTTCTTCTTTGCCAAGTACTGTTCTTGGGATCTTGCGCTATTGCTTTTGACAACGCAGCATAACCTGATTCAGTAACTACAAGCGCCTCAGCCCCCCTTCCTTGATAGCTCATTAGATCAGCCAGAATTTGATAGCTTGCCGCTAATCTGCGCAGTAAATAGGGCTCCTGAATAACAGCCTTGTTTTCAAGCTCTTCCTGTAACTGCCTGTGGATGGATATTGCAGACACTAATTCCCCGGAAGAAATTGCAGCAGTAGCCAACCAGGAGCGGGTATCTGCTATATCAGCGAGCAGTTGACCACTATCAGGCTGTTGCTTTTGCGCCAATAATTTCAATCGCAACGATTCTTCAAAATGTTTTTCAGCTGCAGCAAATTCTTGCAAGTTCATCGCCAGCGAACCCTGTGAGTTGGTGGCGTAGGATAGCTCCATAATGGCATCGATATTATCCGGTGCCAGTTCATACATACGCTGGCTGTACTGGTAATAGCGCTCAAACTCCGGTTGGGTGGCTTGCCAGTTGCTGGCGTCGTAGTGTATTTGACCCAGCCAGAAGGCATTGGCACCAAGGGTTTTTAATAGCTCTAAATTACTTGGTTGCTCTATCAATACCACTTCTAGCTGCACGCGGGCCGCTTGCAATGCCGCTGTGGCTTCGTCGGTTTTACCACGTGAATAGGCCACTTCACCCATGGCTTCCAGCGTTTGGCCGTGTTGCAAGCGGGCTTGGGTACTTAATGCCGAATTGTCTACCGAGTAATCGGTAAAGTATTCCAGGGCTTTGTTGCTAATACCGTCAAGTAAATCCATGCGGCCGATACTGCGCAGTTTGTCGGCAAAGTCACCTACCATAAACCCCAGCAGGTTCTCTGCTGCCAGGCGCTTTTGCTGGGCTTGCTGTTCAGCGTTAAAGCTACGCACACTCATGGTAACAGCGGTTACAGTGAGTACACACAACAACACTATGGTGCTGCACCAGGTCCAGCGCTTTAAGCGGGCTTTATTGGCTGACACCTGAATAAAGCGCAGCTCGTCGGCGTCGAGCAAAAACAAACTGTTGTTTAACAAGGTTTGCGCTTCTTGTAGTGGCTTACCGTCGGCGAGTAAATAAGCGCTGTTTTGCTGTTCTGCCTGCCAGCGCTGCGTTAAATGCAGCAAGCGGCTTTTTACGCTAAGGCTGTGGTGGTGCTCGCTGATCCAGGCCGTTGCCCGTGGCCAACGCCGAAGCAAAGCCTCGTGCGCGATGCTAAAACACGGCTCACCATTTTGCAGGTGGGAGACAAACAAGCGATGTTCTACCATGGCATAGACCAAGGCACGTTCAGCGTCGGTTTGCAGCTGCTGCACCCGGCCACTGCGGCTGGTTATGCTTTTTTCATCTTCCCTAAGCGTTACCAGCATTGACAGCACACGGGGCAAGCTGGCTTTTTCTGCCGCCCCCAGCGCACTAATGGCCTGCTCGGCATTTTTACCTATGGCGCCTTCAATGCCGCCCAACGCCTGGTATACCGACACTAACAACTGGTTGTCGTTGCTGCGCTGTAAATACAGCTCCTGCAAGGTGTATTGCAGCATGGGTAAGGCGTCGGGGTTGCTGGCCGCTTCACTGCAGAGTATTTCATCCAGCGGCGTAGCCGTGGCGGGGTCGGTATCGAAAATCAGGCCTGCAGCCAGCGCGGGTAAGCGTATCATTTGTAGTAAATCGGCCCGGCTGGGGGCAGCTAAGTCAAAATGCGCACCTTTTGCCTTGCCGGCAATTAAGCTGGGGTAATCGACCAATAGCGGGTAAAACTCGTTACGACAAGCGCTAAGCACCAGCACAGCGCCGCTGGTAGCCAATTGCTCTAACAGCTGGGTAAATTGCTTACGTTCGTCTGTGCTAAATATCGGTGACGACAGCAGTACCTCTAAGCGGTCAACAAACAAGGCAAAACGCGGCTTACTGCCAGCGCCTTTGGGCAATTGTTGTACGCAGCGCTGTATCACCTGCTCTGGGGTTGAGATAAGCAACCCGGCCAGGCTTTGAGCGCTGTCGCCGGCAAACACCGGCGTGTCGTTAATGTCCCAATCCAGCATGGCACTGGCTAAATCGGTAAATAGCTGGTTTGGTGCCACATCGGCCAGGTCCATACTGCTGTATGACATCACCTGCACCCCGTTGTAACCGCCGCTTTGCATTAAATTGGGCATAACACCGGCGTTAATCAGTGACGACTTACCACTGCCACTGGGGCCAAGTAACAAGCAGAACGCCCTGCCATACTGTATTTGCTGGGCGATGCGCTGCAATAAGGTATCAATTTGGGCACCACGACCAAAGAACACACTGGCATAACGTTCGTCATAGGCTTGCAAGCCCGGGAACGGCGAGCCCTGCAGCCAGCTATGCGCTTGCACACTTTGATCTTGCCCCAGCGGAAAGCGCACCTCTGCCACGGTACGGTAACCGCGTTTACGGATGGTTTCTATGTAACTGGGGTTAGTGGCGCTATCGCCCAATGCTTTACGTAATTGGGTAATGGTTTTATGCAGCGGGTTGTCACCGGTGTCGGTACCGGGCCAGCACTGGCTAACAATGTCATCGGCGCTAACTACCTCGCCTGCATGCAAGCATAACAGTACCAGCACATCCATCGCTTTAGGTTCAAGCTGGCATAGCTGTTTACCCCGACGCAATGTATTTGCTGCAGGCTCTACCTGCCAGTCACCGAAGAAAAATGTTTCGCGCATAATGGCTTGTATCTAATTATTTGCTGCACAACATAACATGCTGCGGCAGAATAGTTTAGCCCCTTGGTAACATCTGATGTTTGTCAGATAAAGGCTTGAGTATCAAGCTAACTTTGCTAGGCTAAAGCCAGAGCAGCAAAAAGGAAACATATGATGGCACAATGGCTTAGCGGCAGCGTAACCAGTAATCATCACTGGCATGCCAATTTATTCAGTCTTAAGGTGAAAACAGCGCCGTTTGATTTTATTGCCGGCCAGTTTGTGCGTTTAGCATTGAACACCCCGGATGGCAAAGTGCAGCGGGCCTATTCGCTGGTAAATAGCCCAGGCGCCGCCGAGCAAGAATTTTTGGTTAGTACCGTGGCAGACGGTACCCTATCGCCTTTACTGCAACAGCTAAAAATGGGTGATGAAGTAGCAATAAGTCAGCCGGCGTCCGGTTTTTTTATTCTGGATGAAATACCAGATGGCGAAAACTTGTGGCTAATATCCAGTGGCACCGGCATTGGCCCGTTTTTGTCGATGCTGGGCACCCACCTCATTTGGCAGCGGTTCCGTCATATTATTTTAGTGCATACGGTACGTACCATAGCCGATTTAGCTTACCGTGAACTAATACAAAGCTGGCAGCATCAGTACCACGGACAACTGCATTACCAACCCATTGTTACCCGCGAAGCGCATGCCGGTGCTTTGGATAAACGCCTGCCTGAATTGATACAGACTAACGAATTGCAACACGTGTGTAAGCAGCCGTTAAACAGCCAATCGCAGGTTATGTTGTGTGGTAACCCACAAATGATAACCGACACCAAGGCCACGCTTGAAAGCTTGGGGTTAAGCAAAAATTTAAGGCGTAATCCCGGCAATATTACGGTTGAGCAATATTGGAAATAGCCAACAGCGGGCCTAGAAAATTCCCGCTAGTGAGCGTAATAAACCTTGGTGTAGTGGTTGTTCTGCCTCTTTCCATTTAAGGTTGGCTTTATTGGCAAAGCTCACCACTTTAAGCTGATATTTACGCATGTCGGTGTCGCGCTGCCATAACTGCTCAAAGGCACCGCTGTCGCCTTGCAGCAATTGATGCTCGGCATACTCTTGTACTTTTTGTTCTGAATCCGGTGAAATACGCTCAGCAATCTGTACATCGGTTAGCATGGTGTAAAATTTATCCTTCACCAACTGATTACCAATATATTCAGCACCGGCAAACACGGCCAATACCACCAAGGCGCGGGCGATATCTTTGCCGTCCAGATTGGCGCCTATAGAGGTATCAACAAATACCGCCGTATTACGACCGTATCGCTCTCTACGCTGCTCTGGCGTTTCAGACTCTGGCGGTGGCGCCATCCCCGGATGCAGCAAGGCATGGGTTTCATCTGCTGTCATGCCGTATTCTTGCGCCAGAACTATGTCGGGGCGTTCTTTTAACACGGTACGCACATTAACTTGCAGCCAATATTGTGCGCGCATTGGCGAGTCAACCAGCAAGTAGCCCCGCTCAAGCATAAAATGGCGCACATCGTCTGCCAACGGCAGTTGGTATTCTGCCGTTGTGTTGCGAATATCCAGAAAAATGGTGCGTAGCTCGGGTTCAACCGGGTCAAGGTATACCGTTTCGCTCATCCGGGTTTGCGCATCCAGTTTGTGTTTAGCCACTGAGGTATGCAGCGCAGTACAACCACTTAGCGCCCATACCGTGGCAATTAGAACAACCAGACGCATTTAGAATAATCCCGCCAGTGCCCGCACCATGCCTTGGGTAAGGTCAGGCTCGGCTTCTGGCCACTTTAAATTAGCCTGATTGGCAAAGCTGGCCACCCGGGTTTGGTACTTACGCATATCACTTTCTCGGGCATAGCTGGAAGTTGTTGAACCACTATCACCCTGAATAAGTTCATGTTTTGAGCGCTCGCTTACCGTACCATCGAATCGCTCCATGATTTGAATATCGGTAATCACGCTGTAGTACACATCTTCTACCATGGCATCCACTACAGTACCCACAATAGCCCCCCCCACTGCAGCGCCCAGCGCACCGCCAGAGCTGCCACCCGTAGCACGGTGCAAGGCATAACCGCTTACCGCGCCTGCCGCTATACCAGGGCCTGCCGCCAGCGCACTGTTGGTGTCACGCGCATTGCTGCGGCCTACTTGCAGCACATTAGCCTGCAGCCAGTAATTCGCGCGTTTCGGGCTATCAATAACCTGGTAACCACGCGCTTGCAGGCTTTGAATAACCTGAGGTTTAAGATCAAATTCAGGCTTGTCTGAGGTATTACGGATATCAACAAAAATTGTGCGCTGCTCTGGTTCTACCGGATCAAGAAAAATTGAACTGCTCATCTTGGTTTGCACGTCTAGGTTACGCTTGGCAACAGCAGTGTGTAGCGCCCCACATCCGGTTAAACTTAGCGTAGCGATAACAATCGCAGACATTAATAGGGTTTTCATTGGTATTCCTTTAAAGAGATATTGGCTGGCAATGTGCTAAGTAGTTACTTTGCCGTGTCTGGCTGAATTTCATCTGAATAATTGGCCTTATTTTAGAATAAAAAGAAGCGGTTATCTGTACGCTTTTGTAAGCAAAAATAAACAGCGGCAAAAATGCCGCTGCGGCTGGTTTTATCTTTACTTTTTACAATAAATCGTTACAATGTGCGCCGCTCTTTTGACCAAATTTTACACTGCTCTTTTCAAAATAAGGTAATGACTATGCATCCGATGTTAAACATCGCGGTTCGTGCTGCTCGTAGCGCGGGTAACGTGATCGCTCGTGCTTGTGGCCAGCTTGATATGGTTCAGAAACAACAGAAAGGCACTAACGACTTTGTTACTAATGTTGATAGAGAAGCTGAACAAGCCATTGTTCAGGTGTTAAAAAAATCGTTCCCGACTCACGGTATTGTCGGCGAAGAGCATGGTGATTACGGCAACAGCGACAGTGAGTTTCAATGGATTATTGACCCATTGGACGGCACCGCAAATTTTATTAAGGGCATTCCGCATTTTGCGGTGTCTATCGCACTAAAACACCAGGGTAAATTAGACCAGGCAGTGATCTTTGATCCACTGCGCGGTGAGCTATTCACGGCATCACGTGGTCGCGGCGCCCAGTTAAATGGTACTCGTATCCGGGTAAATAACCTGCCAGATATGAGCGGCACCATTTTAGCCACAGGCTTTCCATTTAAAAACAAAACCCATTTGCCAGCGCATGCTGCCATGCTAACCGCATTACTGGCTGACGCTGCAGACATTCGTCGCACCGGTTCTGCCGCACTGGATTTAGCCTATGTTGCCGCAGGGCGCTTTGATGGTTTCTTCGAAATTGGTTTAAAGCCCTGGGATATTGCTGCGGGCGAGCTTATTGTTCGTGAAGCCGGTGGTTTAGTCTGTGACTTCGTTGGTGGAAATAACCAGATGCGCAGTGGTAACGTGGTTGCAGCAGCGCCAAAAGTATTAGCCGGCATGTTAAAAGGCATTCGGCCACACCTGACAGAAACGCTGTCTCGTTGAGCCATTCTATTTAATGTCAAAAGCCCGCACTGCGGGCTTTTTTGTTTACAACGGTAAATGTATTACAGCTGCGTAATGTTATAGCCCTGCTGTTGCAACAACTGCAGCACGTTTTGCTCGCCAGCAAGGTGCAATGCACCTACCAGCACTAATTCTACCTCTGGTGTAGCAAACATTTTCTCTAGCTGTGGCAGCCAGTTTTTATTGCGCTGAACCAATAATACATCATAAAACTGCTTTCCTTCTGGCGTGTCGGTATAGGCCATTGCCAGCTTAGCCATTGCCGACCGATCACCGCTGCGCCAGGCCGCAATGATATTAGCTAACTCCGTTTCTAATGCTGATAACTGCTGCAAATTTTGTTGGACAAAAGCATCTTCGTTATTAGCAGACACATTTAGCAGCATATTCAACTGCTGCTCTACGGTTTCCAAAAACAATAACGGTTTATTGTCTGCCACGGCTTGCTTGAGAAAATGCATGTCCACGCCTTCACCTGCCATGCCAGCTTTTTGCAGTGCAACCTGCATTAAGGTAAGTAACACAAAGTCGGGTTTAAAACCGTTTAGCGCTGCCAAATCGACCCCTTGCACTTTGGCATACTGTTGCAACTGCTTATATGTCGTTGCCGACAGCACCTGCATTAGGTTGCGACCATCGCTATACATGGCCTGTTGCATTAACAACTGCATACCTTGGGCAGTTTCCAACTCACGCACATCGGTTTCAAACACCAGCACATCTGCCTGATCATATGCCTGGTTAAAAGCCGGTGGCAACGGAAACTGCTCTGGCGGTAATAAGTGCACAGTACCGCCAATATACAGCTGCTGCGCGCCTTTGCTAACGCGCCATACTGAGGTGTCTGCCTGTAGTGCTGCACTGCAAAATAACGTCGCAATAGCGCACAGACCTATTACCTTAGTGGTTAACTTCACCATTTAATACTCCTGCTATATTGCCGTGGGTACTTCTACCGGTAAATTACGATCGCACCACTCCCGATAGCCTCCAATCAGGCTGTATACATTCTGATAGCCCATGTGTTGTAAGGTCTGTGCAGATAAAGCCGAGCGAAAACCGCCGCCACAATACAACACCAGCTTTTGTTTTTTATCGGCAACAGTTTGCTCAATATCGCGTTCAATGATGCCTTTACCCAAATGCATGGCCTCGGGTAAGTGGCCTTGCGCCCATTCATGATCTTCGCGAATATCTAATAGCACATAAGGCTGGTTATGTTCCTGTAATTCGGTAATGCTAATTTCTTTAATCTGGGCTTTTGCCTGGGTAACCAGTGCTAAAAAACCGGGGGCATGTTGCTTCGTCATCTTAATGTGGCTCCATAAAAAAATGCCAGTCAATGACTGGCATTTTTAGCATCTTTAACTGTGCAATTACAGCAAAGCGTCAGTATTTTCGCCTTCTTTCTCTATCGGCGGTGGCGGTAGCATGTCTTCTCGGCTGATACCGAGAATTTCAGCTATCGCACTGGCGACATAGATAGACGAGTAGGTACCAATAGCAATACCAAACAACAACGCCGTAGCAAAACCATGAATTAACGCACCACCCATATAAAACAGGACCACTAACACCAATACGGTGGTTAATGAGGTAATAACAGTACGGTTTAAGGTTGACGTAATGGCATCGTTAATAGTGTCATCGACACTGGTGTCGCGCAATTTACGAAAGCTTTCTCTGATGCGGTCAAACACCACGATAGTATCGTTAATCGAGTAACCTATTAGTGCCAGTATCGCTGCAAGCACCGTTAAGTCGAACTCCAGCTGCAATACTGAAAACAGCCCCATTGTTAACGTAACGTCGTGAAACAACGCCATTACCGCACCCACCGACAAGCGCCATTCAAACCGCATGGTGACATACAGCAAAATACCAATTAGTGCCACTAGCATTGCCAGGCCACCATCTTCTTTTAGCTCTTCACCAACACTTGGGCCAACAAACTCGATACGACGCATTGTCACCGGCTCTGTCAGCGAGGCGTTTAGCGCCTTAATGACATTGTCACCCAGCGTTGACTGGTCGACATCGGTGCGCAGTGGAATACGTATAAGTACATCACGGCTGGTGCCGAATAACTGCACCACCGCATCGCCGTATCCTGCAGAGGTTAGCGTTTGCCGTACAGCAGGTAAATCAGCCGGTTGTACAAAACCGATTTCAATTACCGTACCGCCAGTAAAATCTAAGCCCCAGTTAATGCCTTTGGTAGCAAAAGACAGCAGTGAGCCAAGAATTAACAGCACGGAAAGCGCTATCGCCGGCCATTTCAACCGCATAAAACCCAGTGGCTGACTAAAGGAAAATATTCTCATTATATACCCCTTATATTGGCAGTGACTGCACGCGGCGGCCACCCCAGAACAGATTAACCAATAAACGGGTACCCACTACAGCGGTGAATATTGACGTTAAAATACCAATTGCCAGCGTTACCGCGAAACCTTTAACCGGGCCAGTACCAATACCAAACAGAATTAGCGCAACCAACAAGGTGGTAATGTTGGAGTCGGCAATGGTAGCAAATGCGCGGTCGTAGCCATGGTGAATAGCTTGTTGAACTGAACGTCCATCGGCTAATTCTTCGCGAATACGTTCGAATATAAGAACGTTGGCATCAACCGCCATACCTACCGTTAGTACAATACCCGCCATACCTGGTAGGGTAAGCGTAGCGCCTGGAATCATCGACATCACGCCAACGATTAATATCAGGTTGGCCACCAATGCCAGATTAGCCACCATACCAAAGGCTTTGTAGTAAATAACCATAAAGATCAACACACATACCATACCCCACTGAATAGCCGTGGTGCCAAGTTCAATGTTCTCTTTACCAAGGCTTGGGCCGATAGTGCGTTCTTCAATGATCTGAATGGGTGCAATTAGCGCACCTGCACGCAGTAACGTCGCCAGGTTTTGCGCTTCGCCAGGTGAGCTGATACCGGTAATGCGGAAATCGCGACCTAAACGGGCTTGAATAGTGGCGTCGTTAATCACCTCTTGCTGTTTAATCAGCACAGGGTTACCGTCTTCACCAATTTCTGTGCCCGGTTTGTACTCAATAAATACTGACGCCATGCGACGGCCTATAGCATCACGCGTTGCCGCGGATAACATGTTACCGCCTTTAGCATCTAACTTAATGCTCACCTGCGGTCGGCTATATTCGTCAAAAGCAGAACTGGCACCAGTAATGTGTTCACCGGTTAACATGACACGTTTTTCTAGCAATACCGGACGGCCATCACGGGTTTTATACAGTTCAGCATTGGGTGGCACACGGCCATCTAATGCTGCAGATAAGTCACCCTCTTCGTCAACCAAACGAAATTCCAGCGATGCAGTAGCACCCAAAATTTCTTTCGCTTGTGCGGTGTCTTGTACGCCTGGCAGCTGCACCACGATACGATCTGAACCTTGACGTTGTACCAATGGCTCGGCAACACCAATTTCATTTACCCGGTTTCGGATAATGGTGATGTTTTGCTCTAAGGCATATTCGCGAATTTCTTTTATGCGGATTTCGCTAATGCTTACAAACACGGTCAGTTCATCGGGGCCGGCGGTAAACACCAGTTCACGGTCGCGATTTTTCAAAATCGTTTCGGCGGCGGTAACGTCTTCAACACTACGCAAGCTAAGGACGACCAACCCGCGAGCAAGGTCTGCCTGCACATTACGATAGCGGATTTTTTCTTCACGTAAGTCGGTACGGAAGGTTTGCACCATATCGTTGAGGTTTTTATCTAAAGCGGCTTTCATATCAACCGCCATCAGAAAATGCACACCACCCCGTAAATCCAAGCCTAGCTTCATAGGTGAAGCACCAATAGCGGCCAACCAGTCGGGTGTTGCCGGTGCCAGGTTTAACGCCGTGACAAAACTGCTACCTAATACCTGGCTGGCTATTTCGCGCGCCTGCAATTGATCTTCTGTGCTGTTGAAACGGGCTAAAATCTGGCCATTTTCTAACACGACAGATTTAGCCGCAACATTGGCTTCGCTAAAGCTTTGCTCCAGCTGAGCCCGGGTAAGTTCACTGACCGTACCACCGCGGGTTGCACTGATATTCAGTGCCGGGTCTTCCGGGTATAAATTAGGCAGCGCATAAACCAGCGCTACCAGCAACATGCCAATAACGACGAAATAGCGCCACAAAGGGTTTTGATTTAACACCAGCTTATCCTTTCTTCCGGCTTACAGTGACTTCAGCGTGCCTTTTGGCAATACGGCGCTGATAGCAGCTTTTTGCACTGTAACTTCAGTGCTATCGTTTAGTGCTATCACAACATAGTCTTTGTCTTCGGCTATTTTGCTGATACGCCCTACTAAGCCACCTTGTGTAAGAACTTCATCGCCCTTACCCAGTGCTGACATCAGGTTACGGTGCTCTTTTACACGTTTGGCTTGTGGACGGTAGATCAAAAAATAGAAGATCAGACCAAAGGCCACCAACATAATAATAAGATCCCAGCCACCACCTTGTGCAGCGCCTGTCGGTGCCGCTTGTGCATAGGCATCGCTGATAAATAAACTCATAAGTGTCCCCTTAAATTGTGATTAATGTTGTTCTTTATTAGTATCAAGCGCGTCTAGTGCCGGTACCGGCAAGCCACGCTTGGTATAAAATTGTTCGACAAACTGTGTCAAAGTACCAGCGGCTATCGCTGCGCGCAATCCTTGCATTAATTTCTGGTAATGATGCAGGTTATGCATGGTGTTTAGCCTTGCTCCCTGAATTTCATTACAACGGTCCAAATGATGTAAATATGCACGGGAATAATTTTTACAAGTGTAACAGTCGCATTCTGCGTCTAATGGGCCAATATCGTCTTTATATTTCGCGTTGCGGATTTTTACCACACCGGTACTAATAAACAAATGACCGTTACGGGCATTACGGGTAGGCATTACACAGTCAAACATATCGATACCGCGGCGCACCGCTTCAACGATATCTTCAGGTTTACCCACCCCCATTAAATACCGCGGCTTATGCGCCGGCATTTTATCCGTGGTGTGGTTTAAAATGCGGATCATGTCTTCTTTGGGTTCACCCACCGATAATCCGCCTATGGCATAGCCATCAAAGCCAATGTCTTCTAAGCCATTAAGCGATACATCACGTAAACCCGGGTACATACCGCCCTGGATAATACCAAACAGAGCCGATGGGTTGTCGCCATGGGCATCTTTGCTGCGCTTAGCCCAGCGCAATGACATTTCCATCGACTTTTTCGCTTGCTGCTCAGTTGCCGGGTAAGGCGTACATTCGTCGAAGATCATGACAATATCGGAGCCCAGGTCGCGCTGCACTTCCATTGAACGCTCTGGCGTTAACATGATGCGCTCGCCATTTAATGGAGAGCGAAATTTAACGCCTTCTTCGGTAATTTTACGTAGCTCGCCTAAGCTAAATACCTGAAAACCGCCTGAGTCGGTCAAAATTGGCTTATGCCAGTGCATAAAGTCGTGTAAGTCACCGTGCTTTTTAATGATTTCAGTGCCAGGACGCAGCATTAAGTGAAAGGTATTGCCTAAGCAAATTTGTGCGCCTGTTGCTTCCAGCTCTTCCGGCGTCATGCCTTTTACTGTGCCGTAGGTGCCAACAGGCATAAAAGCCGGCGTTTCAACTACGCCACGTTCAAAAATAAGCCGGCCGCGGCGGGCCTTGCCATCTGTGGTGTCTAATTCAAATTTCATTACTATCCTCATACGCCGGAAAAACAGTCCGGCTTTTTGCGCCGCGATTATAGCAGCTTAACCAGCAGAAGCTAAGCTGAACCGGCTGGATGAAACGTACTGCAAATTATGCAGGCTCTGGCTGGGTGTTCTTATGCAGCAGCGGCAGGGAAGCCGCGGAGGCTGAGACAGCACAGGGACGTGCTGTCGAAGACGGCGAAATAAGAATTTCCCGGCCATAGCCTTCACACTGTCCCTGTCGCTGCTGCGCTCGAAAACCTGACTCTTCAATAAAGCGAAATTACGTCTAGCGAATAAACATCGCGTCACCGTAGGAATAAAACCGGTACTGCTCAGCTATCGCCGTTTTATAAGCGTTCATTACATTTTCGCGGTTACTAAACGCGGATACCAGCATAATCAGCGTCGATTCTGGCAGGTGGAAATTCGTCACTAAGGCATCAATCACCTTAAATTCGTAACCAGGATAGATAAAAATCTGCGTATCGCCGTTATAGGCAATCAATTTACCGCCGCCTTGCTGCGCCGCCGACTCTAATGAGCGTACCGAAGTAGTACCAACCGCAACCACACGATTACCCCGCGCTTTACATGCAGCAATGGCATCCACCACATTCTGCGGTACTTCAATGTATTCAGCATGCATCTTGTGCTCTAACACGTTATCAACCCGCACCGGCTGAAAGGTGCCTGCACCAACGTGTAGCGTAATATAAGCAAACTCGACACCTTTGGCTTTCAACGCATCCAGTAACGGCTGGTCGAAATGTAAACCAGCAGTAGGCGCGGCAACCGCACCGGGTTTTTCGTTATACACCGTTTGATAACGCGCTTTATCTTCATCGTTATCCGGCCGGTCAATATAAGGCGGTAATGGCATGTGGCCTAAACGCTCCAGCATCTCAAGCACAGGTTCTTCACCGATAACCTCAAGTTCAAACAACTCGTCGTGGCGCTGATTCATTTTCACTTCGGCCGAGCTTTCTAACAACAATATGGCACCGGGTTTAGGGGCTTTGCTGGCACGAACATGCGCCAGAAAACGCTTGTTATCCAGCATACGCTCTACCAGCACCTCAACCTTTCCACCTGAGGCTTTCTGACCAAATAACCGCGCGGGTATCACTTTAGTATTGTTAAATACCAGTAAGTCACCGGGCTGTAAAAAATCTGTCAGATCTTTAAAGATATGATGGCTTAACTCACCGTTATGTTTATCCATTGCCAATAAGCGGCTGGATGAACGTTCGGCTTTAGGAAAACGGGCGATTAGCTGCTCAGGCAGTTCGAAAGAAAAGTCTTTAACTTGCATGCTTTTTACTGACATAGATGGTTCCTTGGCTTTACCGACCAATGGGCGCGGTGTGATAAAAACAGCGCGCATTCTAGCAAATAATCGCTACACTTTACGCTAGAATCTCTCGTGAGTTTACCGATATGCCGAGATCCTTGTTACTGCTGCTCCTGTTGTTACTGTTTCAAACGGCTGTCTGCAGCGCACAGACCGCGGCCAGTTTGGCCACGCAACCAGATCTGGGCACTATCCATGTGGCGACAGAGCAATGGCAGGGGTTTACCCATGAGGATCACAGCGGCGCCTACTTCGATTTGATCCGGCTGATATACCAGCCTTACCCGTTTCAACTTAAAGTGACCTTAAGCAACTACAACCGCGCCTTAACCCTGGTACGCCAGCATAAGGCAGATATTACCTTGGCAGTATCGGGCCACAATAGTGGCCGATTTTTGCTGTCTGCCAGGCCAATTGACCAGGACAAAATCGTTGCTATTTATCATCCGAATTTTCTTCAATTTACAACGGTGGCTGACTTAAAACCACTGCGTCTGGCCTGGAACCTGGCATATGATTTTGGCACCATACTCAATCTACCCAGAGTTGGATACGAAGTGTTATCGGTGCAACAAGGTGTGGAGTTGGTGAAAAAGCAGCGTATAGATGTTTATCTGGCTGAGCAAAGCCAGTTAGATCACTATTTTAAAAGCAAAAAAAAACAACTTAATCCGCTACAGTTAAAAGCTATCGCCGCTGATGACATTTATATTGCCTTTGCCGACACGAGCGCTGGTCAGCAACTAAAACGTATCTGGGACCAGCGCTTTAACGCACTGCTTGCCAGTGGTGAACTGCAGCAGTTTTATCAGCAATATAGTGATTTTTATCTGGTCACAGAGTGATCATTGGCTAGCGGCCAATGACTCAGACACACGTGCACCGCACTTTTGTTGCAACACCTCGGCGATAAGATCAGCCATTAAACGATAACTGCGGGCCTTAGTTGACGTGGGTCGCCAGGCTACACCGATATCACGATACGCAGCAGCATTACCAGGAGCCCGGCTAATCAGCTCTGTACTATCGAGCAAACCGCTGTTAATGGCCATTTGCGGCATAAAGGTAACACCAAGCTTATTGTTTACCATTTGTGTCAGCGTATGCAGGCTGGTAGCAAAAAACGGGTTTACTTTGCGGCTATCGTCTAACTCACAGGCCTTTACAGCATGGTTTGTCAGGCAATGTTCACGCTCTAACAAAAAGATACTTTCATCTGGCCACTGGCTAATATCTTGGTTAAACCCCCTGTCCAACCAGTCTTTATGTAACACCAGTTTAAAACCATCCTGCGCCAACACTTCGGTATGAAAAGGGCCGGTTTCATAAGGTAACGCCAGCAAGACCATATCCAGCCGCCCTTCTGCCAAAGCATGCAAAGAGTTATCTGATGTGTCTTCACGCAGCAATAACTGTAATTCAGGATAACGCTTGCGGCATAGCGTCATCACTTCGCTCAGCACAAAAGGCGCGATGGTTGGAATACAGCCAAGCCGGAAAGGCCCCGCCATTGGTTTGCCCTGACATTTAGCAAAATCAGTTAACTCTTCGCACTGTTCAATGATATAGCGCGCCTGTCGGACAATATCTTCACCCAACGGAGTAAAAATGAAAGTTTTGTGATCACGCTCCAGAAGCTGCGCATGCATCGTCTCTTCTAAATTAGCAATAGCAGCACTTAACGTAGACTGGCCGATATAACACGCCTCTGCTGCCCGGCCAAAATGTTGATGCTCATGCAATGCCAATAAATACTGTAGTTGTTTAATACTCGGCAACCGTTTCATTATTTATTCCGATTTAAAATACATTTTTTAGACAAAAATACTAATAAAAGATATGCCGATGCCCAGAGCATTACAAGCTTTAGCCAATAAAAAAGCCCCCGATTTGGAGGCTTTTATCAACCACATGCCAGCTTAACTAAAGATAGCCTGCAGAATATAGAAGAAAATTATCGCTAAACCCGCCCCTACTGGCAGTGTAATAATCCAGGAAATGAATATATTGCGCACGACGCCCAGATTAAGTGCCGCAATACCACGCGCTAAGCCTACACCTAACACCGCGCCAACTAATGTTTGGGTGGTAGAGATAGGTAAACCTGCACCTGACGCGATAACCACCGTTGAGGCTGCAGACAGTTCAGCAGCAAAACCGCGGCTTGGGGTTAAATGAGTGATAGCGGTACCTACGGTTTTAATAACCCGTGCACCCAGCGTAGCAAGACCGATAACAATACCAATACCGCCTAACGGCAGGATCCACCATGCCAGCGAAGCTTTACTGACAATCTCACCACCACTGCTTACCACACTCACTACAGCGGCTAGAGGACCAATAGCATTGGCAACATCGTTAGAGCCGTGCGCAAAAGCCATGCAGCAAGCGGTAGTGATCATTAACACACCAAAAATACGCTCGACGTTATTAAACTGCATTTTTTTATCGGCTGCCGGGTCAAATTTCAACCGGCCGATGACCAGTTTACCGATGATCCCCACCACTATGGCTACCACAATTGAAATGTAATAACCGTCTGCTGTAGTAAGGTGCAAGCCAACGTGCTTTAAGCCTTTTTGCACCGTAACCAAGGTCATCATAAAGGCGGCAAAACCCATATAGAACGGGACAAACTTTTTAGCGTTAGCCAAAGGCGCATCGGTATCAAAAATGAGTTTTTGCGCACTCATAAAAAACATATAGGCTAAGACACCGGCAAGCATCGGCGTGACAACCCAGCTGCCAACAATACCACCCACTTTGTCCCAATGTACGGCATCAACGCCTACACCTACCGCGGCAAAACCGATAATGGCACCAACAATAGAGTGTGTAGTAGACACCGGCCAGCCAAAATAAGAAGCCACAATTAGCCAGCTGGCCGCTGCTAACAGCGCAGCAATCATGCCATAAACCATTAATTCTGGTGCATCAACAAAGAACGATGCATCTGTAATGCCGCCACGGATAGTAGACGTCACTGAACCGCCGGCTAAATATGCTCCGGCAAACTCAAAAATAGCAGCAATAAAGATAGCTTGTTTTATCGTAAGGGCTTTTGAGCCAACTGACGTACCCATGGCATTGGCTACATCATTTGCACCAACACCATAAGCCATCATAAAACCGAATACGGCGGCGATAACAACTAGAATTAAACCGTATGATTGTAAAATATCCATCAGGAAAACCTTTTATAATTAACGGGCAAGCATAATTTCGAGGCGCGAACCCACTTTCAATGCCACGTCGGCTAAATCACCAACCCACTCCAAGGTACGATATAAAAACATCACATCAATGGGGTTTAGTTCTTGTTCTGCCAGACGTAAGGCTTTACGCAGCTTTATCTGCATATCGTCAGTATCACCTTCAATCATGTCCAGCTGCTCAACCATTTTAATTACTAAATCAACTTCCCGACCACGAAAGCCTGTTTCCAGTAACTCATCTAATTCGTTAATCACTTCACTTGCCAGCTTAGTCGCATCAATACAGCGTTGTACGTATGCTTTAAAACCGTCTTGTAAACTTGCAGGAATAAGTAATTCGCGGCCTAATACCCGGCCAGTGATATCTTTGGTTTTGTTAGCAATTTTGTCCTGCTGTGATACCAATTCTAATATGTCGGTTCGATCTACCGGCAAAAACAGGCCTCGTGGCAGATTAATTCGAATTTCGCGTTTTAATTTGTCGGCTTCCTTTTCCAACATCACGATATTTTTGCGTACGTCCGCCGCAAGCTGCCAATCCTGTTGATAGACAGCATCAAAAAAAGGTAGCAGTAATTCACTCGCCTGATGCACCTTGCGAATATGTTCTTCTATCGGCTTAATCGGTGATTTGGCAAACACGGATAAAAAAGTACTAGCTGGCATAGCCTGGCCTCGTAAGTTGGTTTGACTGTAGTCGGCGCGCATTGTAGCGACATTCAAAGCGCAATAAAAACGAAAAATGAACGCAGAATGAAAATGCCCCGCACAGCCATAGTGCAGGGACATTGCAGACATACAGAAAAAGCATAATTAAATCAGCTACGTGCTTCATGCTCAAGTTGTTCAGCACTGCTGTGGCGTACCACCTTACCTTTAACAAAAAAGATAATATATTCGGCCAAATTCTTACAGCGATCTCCTATACGCTCCAGCGAACGGGCTGACCAGATGACATTCATAATCTTAGGAATGGAACGTGGGTCTTCAATCATATACGTCATTAGCTGGCGGGTAATGGCTTCGTATTCACGGTCAACTTTTTTATCTTCTTTATGCACCAACAACGCTGTTTCAACATCCATCCGCGCAAAAGCGTCTAGTACATCATGCAGCATCTGACCGACGTGACGACCTAAGTTGTCTAAATTAACCAGTAAGTCCTGTTGCTCACTGTTAAATGACTCTAACGCCACTCTGGCGATACGCCGGGTTTCATCACCGATACGCTCCAGGTCTGCAATGGTTTTCATGATGGCCATGATTAAACGTAAGTCACTGGCCGCGGGCTGGCGCTTGACAATAATGCTGGTGCACTCTTTGTCAATTTGTAGCTCCCAGTCATTTACTTTTAAATCAGTGTCGATAACTTTTTGTGCCAACTCGGTATCGGCTGTGGCAATGGCCATCAGCGCATTGTTCAATTGCTGCTCTATAAGTCCGCCCATCGCCATAACATGGTTACGAACAATATCGATCTCTTCATTAAAAGAGCTGGAAATATGTTTACTTAAATTAAGCTGATCCACTGCGCTCTCCGCTAGTCTGAATGAACATTTGCGACACCGTCTATCAGGTCGCATTTTGCATATATGCAGTATAGGCAGAAACGGGGGTGCTGTGCCAGCAGCCTAACTTACTGAGTTTCGCAACTTTTTTGTAGCACAATAGTTATAGGATGAAAGTTCTTGCCGCTTTGGTTACAGCTAAACCATTATATTCACAAATATTATTACGAACACATTTAAAAATGCTGACTTGGCGGCTACACTCAGCAAGTGCTTGCGTACATTTTTCCAAAGCAACATCACAAAAAAATCATAATTATTACTCAGGTATGACAGGAAAATATTGAATGAAGCAGTTAGTACTTACATTAATTGGTAAAGATAAAGCTGGTTTAGTCGAGAAACTGGCAACCGTGGTTAGCACACATAATGGTAACTGGATGGCGAGCAACTTAAGTCACCTTGCCGGATATTTTGCTGGCATTTTACAAGTTGAAGTTGCAGAGCAAGATTTGCCAGCCCTGACAGCGGCCCTGGAACAACTCACCGACCTGGATATAAAGATTCAGCACGGCGTGCCTAGCAACCTCAATGCAGAACAGCATCTCAAATTTGTCATTACCGGTAATGACCGCCCAGGCATCGTGCGTGAATTATCTTCGGTTATCAAACATAAAGGCACCAACATTATTCATTTTGAAAGCAGCAAGCAAAGTGCGCCAAATTGGGGCGTACCATTGTTTAACGCAATTGCAACGGTTGAGCTGCCTGCCAGTGTTAGCCGCGACGAAGTGGTAAAGGCATTGGAAGCAATCGCTACTGATATCGTCGTGGATATTGAAACAGAAAACTGAGACTCATTGCAGCCGCATGCCGGCTGCATTCATCTTGCTGTCATAAAAATGCCATAGAGTGATACCCAGTTGTAGTTAGGGAGCTGGAATATGGAATACATCGACGCTGCAAAAGGCACTGAATTTCCCCTTTACCCAAGAGAATTAAGCTGGTTAGCGTTTAATGGCCGTGTGCTACAAGAAGCGGCCGATGAGCGTAATCCGCCGATTGAACGTTTACGGTTTTTAGGCATTTACTCCAATAATATGGATGAGTTCTTCCGTGTACGGGTAGCCGACGTAAAACGCCGGATACTGCTTAAAAAGTATCAGTCGAGTGAACAAGAAGATGCAGAGGCACTGTTGCAAGAAATCCAACAGCAAGTATTGCAGCTAGGAGCCCGCTTTAACGCCATCTATTTAGACATTCAGTTAGAGCTGCGTAAGCATAACATTGAGCTTATCGATCATTTTAAACTGACTGAATTACAATCGGGCTGGGTACGCAGTTATTTTCGTAATGAAGTGATTAAACACATTTCGCCGATGATTTTATCCGGAGATGAAGTCAGCTTACCCAAAGCACTGGATGACAACACCACTTATTTGATGGTGGAAATGACCGGGGCAGGTAAACCTGAATACGCCATAGTGCAAGTGCCGACAAATGAACTGTCGCGCTTTATCGAATTGCCGCTGCATTTAAATACGCGCAAGAAAAATGGCCACTATCGCCGGCAAATATTGTTGTTGGACGATGTCATCGTGCATTGTATTGCCGACCTATTCTCGGGTTTCTTTGAGTTTGACACTATTCAAGCCTATTCGCTGAAGTTAACCCGCGATGCTGAATACAATATCAGTGACACACTGGACCAGAGCCTGATGGACAAAATGTCCAAAGGTATCCGGCAACGTTTAAAATCTGAACCCGTGCGACTGGTTTATGATGCCGCTATGCCAGAGCAAATGCTTAAAGTGCTTAGTAAACAATTAGGTACCAGCTCCGTTGACTCGCTGATCCCAGGCAGTCGGTATCGCAACTTTAAAGATTTTATTGGCTTTCCTAACATCGGTCACCAGAGTTTAGAGTTTCCAACTTTACCGCCTCTGCAAAGCCCTGAGTTTGAGCAATATCCGACCAGTTTTGATGCGATACGCGCAGGCGACATTATGCTGCACTACCCGTATCATAATTTTGGTTACTTTACCGAGTGGGTGCGCCAGGCCTCATTTGACCCTAAAGTTAGCCATATTAAAATGACAATGTATCGGGTTGCCAAGCACTCCCGGGTAATACATTCGTTGTTAGATGCCGTTCGCAATGGCAAAAAGGTTACTGTTGTTGTTGAACTGAAAGCCCGGTTTGATGAAGAGAACAATATTAATTGGGCCCGTAAAATGACCGAGGCCGGCATTCAGGTTGTTTTTGGCTTAACCACATTAAAAATACACTCTAAGCTCTGCCTGATTAGCCGCCTGGAAAAAGGCAAGCTAGTGCAATATGGTCATATTGGAACCGGTAACTTTAATGAGAAAACCGCACGCATCTACACCGACATGAGTTTATTCACCTGCCATCAGGAAATTACCGCAGAGATTGGCCAGGTGTTTGAGTTTATTGAATACAGCTACCGGCCTTATCAGTTTAAACACTTGATTGTCTCACCAACATGGAGCCGGCCTCGACTCATCCAACTGATCCAGCGAGAAATTGACTTTGCTATTAGTGGGCGCAAAGCGGAAATTTTTCTCAAGATCAATAACCTGGTTGACCAACAAATTGTTGAATTACTCTACCGAGCCAGTCAGGCTGGGGTAAAAATTCGCATCATTGTACGCGGAATGTGTTCGTTAATGCCCGGCATTAGCGGTAAAAGCCAGAACATTAAAATTATTTCTGTATTGGACCGTTTCTTAGAACATGCCCGGGTATATGTGTTTCATAACGGTGGCGAAACAGACGTTTACTTGTCGTCAGCCGATTGGATGACGCGCAATATCGACCAGCGGGTTGAAGTTGGCGTACCCATTTACGATGTGCGTATAAAGCAGCAGGTGCTAGACACCTTAGATATACAGTGGCGGGACAACGTAAAGGCACGTATCATTGATGCTAAACAAAGCAACACCTATGTTAAACGCGGCAATAAGCGCAGTATCCGCTCGCAGCAGCAGATCTATGATTATTTCGCTCGGCAGCAACAGCAAAATAGCGATAGCGGACTTTAATGAACGACACGGTACTTAATGCTGAACGCCTTGATAATCAAGCCTATATGGCTGCTGTAGATCTTGGTTCAAACTCATTTCACATGGTGATAGCTCGGGTTGTAGATGGTGACATTCAATTGCTCCACCGCGAGAAGCAAAAGGTACAGTTAGCTGAAGGTTTAAATGAGCAACTGGTGCTAAGCGAAGAAGCTATAGAACGCGGCTTAATGGTACTGGCGCAGTTTGCCGACACATTAAAACCTTTTGCGCCGCAATCGGTAAGGGTTATTGCCACTTATACCTTACGCCGTGCAAAAAACACCGCAACCTTTTTGCGCCGGGCTAAAACCGTATTCCCTTTTCCTATAGAGGTCATTTCTGGTCAGGAAGAAGCACGATTTATTTATCAGGGTGTGGCACATTTCGAGCATTTCAGCGGCCGTCGCTTGGTCATCGACATTGGTGGTGGCAGTACAGAATTCGCCATTGGTGAGGGGTTACAACCCTTGCGTTTAAGTAGCCGTAATATGGGCTGCGTCAGTTATGGCATGCAACATTTCCCGCAGGGCCGTATTAGCGAAAAACGCTTTAGCCGTGCTATTTTGCAAGCAGAACAAGAGCTTGAACCTATAGTCAGTAGCTTCAGAGCGGCGGGCTGGCAGCAAGCGGTCGGCACGTCAGGTACGGTTAAAACTATCCGCGACATTATAGTTGGTTTAGGTTTTAGCACTAACGCGCTGGAATTAGCGCATTTAATGGCATTAAAAGCTCATTTGGTGGAGCAAGAAAACAGCTATCAACTTGATTTACCCGGCCTAACCGATGATCGCAAATTACTGCTGTGTTCTGGATTGGCGATTTTAATTGCCGCCTTTAATCTGCTGCAAATTGAACAAATGGTCTATACCGACGCAGCTCTTCGTGAAGGCGTGTTATACGAAATGAGCGACCGGCTACAGCATCTAGATATTCGCGAAAACAGCGTCGCCAGCATGCAACGGCGATACGATGTTGATATGACACAAGCCGAACGGGTTAGCCAAACTGCATTAACTTTATTTAGCCAGGTGCGTGAGCAATGGCAACTAACCGATGAAGACGCCACTCTACTTGGCTGGGCCGCTACGCTCTATGAAGTGGGTTTACACATTAACTCGTCCGGCGTACAAAAACACTCAGCTTATATTTTGCAAAATGCCAACCTACCCGGCTTTAATCAGGAGCAGCAGCAACTTATTGCTACATTAGTGCGTTTTCACCGGCGAAAAATACGCGCCGATGAGATCCCGGCATTTAGTTTGTATCAGTTACCACAGGTAATTTATCTGCTGGTACTGCTGCGTATTGCTGTGCTGCTAAATCAAAAAAGACGCAATGATTTATTACCAGAATTAATAGCCACCGGCAGCAGCCAATCTTTACAATTGCATCTTCCCGCGGACTGGTTAGCTCAACAAACCTTATTGACCGCAGATTTACAACTGGAACAAAAAGCACTAAAAAAAATTGCCTTTGTGCTGGATTGCCCGGGTTTAGCAGAAGTAAATCCGGGTTAAATATTTCTATCCTCATTTTAGCCAGCTTGGTTTTTTTGATATTAACGCTTAAGGTAGTAACTCATTATTAGTATTGGAGCCGTTATGCACCTTTCGTTAATCAGTTTGGCCTTATTGCCACTATTATTTAGTACTCAGGCTACGGCCCAAACCCAAGCAGAAACTAAAGCGACGCTAAGTAAGCAAATTGAACAGGTAATGCCCAAAGTGATTAGCTGGCGGCGTGATATTCACCAGCATCCGGAGCTGTCTAACCGCGAAGTGCGCACGGCGGCCAAGGTGGCGGCCCACCTGGAAAAGCTTGGTTTAGAAGTACGTACCGGCATTGCTCATACCGGTGTGGTGGGTATTTTAACTGGCGGCAAACCCGGCCCTGTGGTGGCACTGCGCGCCGACATGGACGCACTACCGGTTACTGAACAAACCGGTTTAGCCTTTGCATCAAAAGCGGTAAGCGAATTTAACGGCCAGCAAACCGGTGTGATGCACGCCTGCGGACATGACGCACATGTAGCCATGCTGATGGGCGCGGCTGAGGTATTGGCGAAACAGCAAGCCGATATTACCGGTACTATTATGTTTGTATTTCAGCCCGCTGAAGAAGGCCCGCCAGCTGGTGAAGAGGGCGGCGCAAAAATGATGCTGGCTGAAGGTTTATTTGCAAACCCTACCCCATCAGCCATTTTTGGCTTGCATGTGTGGCCCGGTGAGCCAGGGCAATTACAGGTAAAAACTGAAGGTATTATGGCCGCGGCAGACAGCTTTCAAATTACCGTTAAGGGCAAGCAGGTACATGGTTCATCACCATGGCGCGGCATCGACCCAATCAATGTTACCGGCCAGCTAATTAACGCTATTAACCTGATACCGGCGCGGCAGATAGATGTTACCAAAGCACCCGCTGTAGTGTCATTTGGTCAGGTACATGGTGGTATTCGCTGGAATATTATTCCCGATGACGTAAAACTGGAAGGCACCATTCGCACCTTTGACAGCGAAATGCGTGAAGACTTAATCGCCCGCATGGCCCACACCAGCGAACATATCGCCAAAGCCAGCGGTGCTGAAGCGGATTTTCATGTGCATAACTTTGCTGCCGTGACCTGGAACGACCCGGCATTGACCGACTGGGCCATGCCAAGCTTAGCATGGGCTGCCGGCGATAAAGGCGTTGCCGCGATAAAACCCATTACCGGCGCAGAAGACTTTTCGTTTTACCAGCAACAAATACCCGGTGTATTTTTCTTTTTAGGTATATCGCCGGACGGCAAGCCACTGAGCGAAGTCCCGCCGAACCATTCACCGATGTTTGATGTTAACGAAGACGCCTTGGTAAACGGCGTGCGGGCATTAACCGGCTTAGCATTAGATTACTTAGCCAATCCACCACATGCTGCCAAAGATTAAGGACAGATTATGACTGAACTGTGCCGTTGCCATTGGGTCGACGTAACCAAGCCGGACTATGTTACTTACCATGACACCGAATGGGGCGTACCGGTGTATGACGATAATAAGCTCTTTGAGTTTTTAACCTTAGAAGCGGCCCAAGCGGGACTAAGCTGGTACACGGTGCTAAAAAAACGCGATAACTACCGTGCTGCTTTTGCCAATTTTGACCCGGTAAAAGTAGCGGCTTTTGATGAAGCCAAAGCGGCAGAGCTGCTGCAAAACCCCGGCATTATCCGTAACCGCTTGAAAGTGGCTGCGGCCATAAATAACGCAGCACGCTTTTTAGAAGTGCAGACCGAGTTTGGCAGCTTCAGCGCCTACCAATGGCAGTTTGTTGGTGGCACACCGCAGCAAAACAGCATTGCCAGGCCTGAGGATTACCGCGCCACCAGCCCGGAGTCTGACGCCTTTAGCAAAGATTTAAAAAAGCGCGGCTTTAAGTTTGTCGGCTCAACTATTATTTACGCCCATATGCAGGCATGCGGCATGGTCAATGATCATCACAATAATTGCTTCCGTCATCAAGCTGTCGCCGCTTTATAAGGTTGCAATTGGGGTTAGTTAAAAGTTTTTTTTCTTATATTGTAACTTTTTGTTACCATCCAAAGGCGACAAACACCTGCTAGGTCAACGGATGTAATTTGATGAAAATCTGCACTGCGCTGCTCTTCGTTTTATTTCCTTGGTTTAGCCAGGCAAAAACCGTGTTTTCGGTATGCTATGAAGGCTCGGGCATGGAGCCATTTATCAGCGCTGGCATCGATGGCAGCCAGCCTATGGGTTTCCTGGTTGAGATGCTAAATGCGGCAGCGGCCCCCTTGGAAATCACCTTGCAGTACCAACAAGCGCCATGGCTTAGATGCCAAAAAATGGTACAAGAAAATCAGCTAAATGCCACCTTGGCAATGATTTGGTCACCCGAGCGCGCGTTACTGTATCGCTTTCCAGACCAGCAAAGCGGTACTGAGCTGTCAAATCGCTATCTATGGCAGGCTGAATATCCGGTATTGCATACTGTCGATAAACCCTTCTCGCTAGCACAATATCAACCTCAGTTTGGCATTAGTGCACCGCTGGGATACATTGTCGAACAATGGCTACAGCATAAAGGTTGGCTTAGCCCTTACAAGTTTACGCCGGACGAAGGCCTGAAAATGGTTGCTGAAGGAAAACTGGATGGGTATAGCGTCGAACGTCTTATAGGGCGCTATCAACTACAACAGCTAGGCCTTACCGGCAAAGTGGCTGTCAGTGACGATAACTTATTAGTTAAAAATTGGCATATCGTCTTCAACCCGGACTTTTATGCCAATAACACTGAGCTGGTCGAGCAGTTTTGGTTTAACCTTATCGCCGCCAGAAAACATCTGGAGGCGACTTTCCCTCAAACCCAAACCACATCACCGAATTAACACCTCAAGCTGCTGGCTAAACAAAACTTTCCGTAGAGATATCATGCCTTTTTTGCTTTTTTAGCTAAGCTGATTACTTATATGTTGTTATAACAGGGAATATGAATGGGACTGGTAAATGATTTTCTTAACGGTGACTTTATGCCGCATGGTCACTGTTTATTATGGCGTACCGATTTACTTATCTTGCATGTGGGTGGCGATATATTAACGTTTGTTGCCTATATGCTCATTCCTATTGCGCTGATTCGATTAGTCCGGGCACGCGATGATCTGCATTTCGGTTGGATTTTCCTCATGTTTGCCGGTTTTATTTTCTTTTGCGGTGCCACTCATTTACTCGGGGTTATTAATGTATGGCACGGTTATTACTATATTCATGGCGTGGTTAAAAGCGCTACCGGCCTTATATCCATTACTACCGCGGTTTTACTTTGGTACCTGTTGCCCTATGCGATAAATCTGCCCAGCAAACGGCTGTTACAGTCAAAAATTGTCCAGTTAACTGCAGTCGAAACTCAATTAGCCGAGTCTAACCAGCGTTTAGAAGCTGAAGTGAGCAAACGCACGGCCCAATTAGAAAAAATGGCGACAACTGACGAATTGACAGGCTTGTTTAACCGGCGCGAGATTTTACGCTTGTTAGAACTAGAAATATCGCGCAGTGTCCGCCAGCAAAGTACGTTAAGTATCATGATGCTGGATTTGGATGACTTTAAAGCGATAAATGACAACTACGGCCATCTCACTGGCGACCAAACGCTAAAGCATGCCGCTGAGTGTTTTAGTCGAATTGTACGTAAAACAGATTTTATCGGTCGAATTGGTGGAGAAGAGTTTCTAATTGTACTGCCTGATACGCCTGCAGCCAGTGCAGTAGCGCTGGCAGAACGGATCAGAGAAGCCAAACAATGCGCTACAGAGCAAAGCACAATACCAGCTTGTACCGTTAGTATTGGTGTAGCGCAATGCGCTGCGACTGACGATCAACAAAGCCTGATCCAACGCGCAGATGAATGTTTGTATCAAGCAAAAGCCGCAGGGAGAAATTGTGTACGCCAAGTAGCACAGCAATAAGGCATTTCTATCTAGCAGGTATAACAGGAAGACGATGACCACTTCTATGCAAATGGCGAAGTGCGCTTTGGTAAACATTTACCGGATGTTTTTTGGAGTTTGAACAACACGCTTCAAATGAGTGAGGATGTAAAAAGGCCAGTGAGCGATAAGCATCACCAGCCTTATTTCGTAAACGGGATTATTTAGGCTTTTTTGCTCACAATCCAGCGATCAATTTTCTGCTCTAAAATGGCAAGAGGGATACCGCCTGTATTGAGAACCTGCTCATGGAACTGGCGAATATCAAAGTTTTTACCTAAGGCTTTTTCAGCTTTTGCGCGCAGCTGTTGTATTTTCAGCGCCCCCACCTTGTAAGACAAAGCTTGGGACGGAATAGCGATGTAGCGTTCAACTTCAGCTACCACTTCTGTGCGTGTCATGCCAGAATTGTCCAACATAAAATCAATGGCTTTTTCACGGCTCCAACCTTTAGCGTGTAGACCTGTGTCGACCACTAAGCGCATCGCGCGTAATTGCTCGTCTTGCAATGTGCCATAACGATTCCACGGGTCTTTAAAAAAGCCCATTTCATAGCCAAGGGTTTCAGAATAGAGCGCCCATCCTTCACCGAAAGCCGGTAGGAAGCTAAAACGCATAAACGACGGTAATGCGTCATTTTCCTGCGCCAGGCTTACCTGAAAGTGATGACCTGGCGCGCCCTCGTGAAGATACAAGGTAACATTGCCTGTAGTCAGTCTGCTGGGTAAATCATAGGCGTTAAAATAGAACACACCTGCGCGTGAGCCATCTGGCGTACCTGGTTGGTATGAACCACCGGCGCTAAACTGCTCAATAGCCGGGTCATAGGGCTTAATTTCCAGCTTTGACTTGGGCAATAGCGAGAAGTATTCACCAATTTTCTCATCAACTTCGCGGCCTATTTTATAGTAGCTTTGCGTAAGCGCTTCACGGCTTTCAGGCTTAAACTTCGCATCGGTGCGCACGTAATCGAAGAACTCGTTTAACGTGCCGGCAAACTTCACCTCTTTCATTATTTCAAGCATATCGCTTTTAATACGCTTCACTTCTTCCAGGCCAAGCTTATGCAGTTCGTCTGGCGTCATGGGCAAGGTTGTTGAGGCTTCTACCATAAGTTGGTACAGTTTTTCACCGCCCTTCATTTGGCTTAAGCCAACCGTTTCGCGGGCTACCGGTAAATATTCATCCCGCAAGAAGTCACGCATGCGCATGTTAGCGTCATAAATAGCCTGTGTTGCCACTTCATAGTCTTTTGTTAAGCGCGCCTTTTGCTCTTCGGTAAAGCTTTCTGGAAACAGGTTGATAGGCCCCCAGTATTGCGATTCTTTTAATGGAATTTCAAGCTGGGTATCGAACTGCTTAATAACACGATCAATAGTTAGCTTCGTTTCAAACACGCCGGTTTTCATCCCTTCACGGAATTTATCAATCGCACGCTCAGAAATGGCAATGTAATCTTCATGACGCGATAAATTGTTGTCGTAATCCTCTACGGTTTTAAAAGGTGCCGCCCCTTTTCCGCTGGCAAAGGTTGGGTAAAATGTATGGAAACCGCTGAAATGATTAACCGGGCGTACTTCGGTCAGAGCTCGAATTTCATCTGTAGACATTTCAAGTGCACGTTCTTGATTGTATTTGAACACGTCATAAGCAAGCTTATCGGTGTCACTTAGCTTAGTTATGTCAATCTGCTTAAGCTCAGACAAATTCAATAATGTATTCGTTTTGGCGGCAAAACTATGCGCATCGGTAAGAAAGTCACCCAATCTATCGGCTCTTCGCATATCGCCACGAAATAAGCCCATAACCGGATTAAGTGCCAAATTACGCTCATCTGACGCCGCAAAAATAGCGAACAAACGGTCATGCTCACTTTGCACTACCTGCTTTGTTGCGCTCTTAGCTAGATGCTCAGTTTTTCCTGCCGCATGCTCATGTGCCATTATTGACGCACTGCCTAGCGCTATGGCTACAGCGCTACTTACTAATAACATGTTCAATGTTTTCATCAGTTATCCTTGATTGTCAGGTTGCACCCTGCTGTTGTTTTTATTCTTATTTTACGGCACTAACTTATGCCCAAATATTTAGGTAGCCATAACGCGCATACCAGCACGAGTTATGAAAAAATAACAGGGTTAACTGTAGGTTGGATAAGCATTAAGTGCTACACGCAAACCATTTCAAGCTGTTACTAAGTGTGTCAGTAAATTTGACTATGCTACATTAAACGCTAAATGGATAAATTTAATAAAATGATTTCATCCCAGAAAAAACAGAACCAGGAATTTTCTTTAATCGATACGCCCTCGTCCCAAAACCAATTTGAAAACCAAAAAAAAATATTTTATCTTACCAATTAAGATTAAAATTGATTACCAATTAGAACTTTCCGCTATGAGAAGCTATCATAGCGGAACAGGATGCCAGACTTTTGCGAAGCTCTACAGGTTCAGGGTACAATCGGTGTAAGTACATGTATTACCAATGGCAAGACTTAAAGGGATACCAATCATGAAGAAACGCAGACGTTTCTGGACAGTTGTTGAAAAGTTAGAAGCTTTGATAGACAAAGGCGTTTACCCTGCAGGGAGCCGCCTTCCAGCTGAACGAGAGCTTGCCGAGGCATATGATGTCAGCCGTCCGACCATACGCGAAGCAATCATCGCACTGGAAGTCAGAGAGAGAGTGGAAGTAAAAACAGGATCAGGCGTATATGTCACTGACTTTGCTGGATCAGACTCTTCACTCAAGTCCATCAGCGCATTTGAACTCACTCAGGCCCGTGCATTGGTAGAAGCAGAAGCGGCAGCTTTAGCCGCAGCCACCATCCGGGAAACCGAGCTTTCAGCTCTTAAGCAGGCGCTGGATGATATGTCGTCTGCAGAAAAGGCAGATGAGGCTGATCAACGATTCCACGAGATCATTTCCAGAGCAACACGTAACAATGCCATTGTCATGTCTATTAACAACCTTTGGAAAGTCAGACGGAATGAGCCGCAAGTGATTGCCGCTTATAAGGATGTATGCTCGCAGGGTATAGAGCAACGGATCAAAGAACATACCGCTATTTATGACGCCATTGCCAAACGTGACTCATCAGCGGCAAGAAAAGCCATGCATAATCATTTTAACCGTCTGATCAACGCATTGTTCGAGGCAAGCGAAGCAAAAGCGTTAGAGGAGATCAAACGTAAAACGGATGAGACCCGGGGTTT
Source organism: Rheinheimera baltica (assembly GCF_030731985.1). Classification (NCBI taxonomy): domain Bacteria; kingdom Pseudomonadati; phylum Pseudomonadota; class Gammaproteobacteria; order Chromatiales; family Chromatiaceae; genus Rheinheimera; species Rheinheimera baltica. The sequence continues at coordinate 379,239 of NZ_JAPJDY010000004.1, read as the reverse complement.
GTATTCTATTTCTCACCTGACTAAGTAAAAACTGTTTGCGTAACCCAGTCCACATCTGGAACGGTTTTTTCCTGACAACAGGCTCTGACACAGGGCCTGTTTTTTTCTTGCTACATACAAAAAAAGCAAGCCATCAGGCTTGCTTCAATAAATGCATCTACTTTGAGATTGCCAGAACCGGTTGTCTAAGACAACCAGCCGCTGGCAAGTTGAATTAAAACCTATAGCTGGCACCAAAGGTTATCCGACGGTCGGTTAACCCCTGGAAGCAAAGCAGTGCGCCTTCATTAACACAAGATTGGCGAACATCAGATTCCGTCAGGTTAACGGCTTCAATGCCAACATTGAGCTGATCGTTTACGTCATAACTGATACTGGCATTGAGCTGGCCTCTGTCTTCCTGTACAACAGGGAAGCCCCAGGGATAACTTGATGTGCTGCCAAAATCGTTTGAGCGAAACCCTTCACGCCATGTATAACGCATCCGGGCAGACAAGCCATATTTTTCGTAATACAAGGTAAAGTTGTAGGCATTTTCAGATAAATTGAGTAAGCCCTGAACGGCAGTAACGTTCAGTGAACCTGTACCACCTGTTGAAGCAGCAAAGACCTGACTAGGACGACTGGCGGAGGTATTGACCGCCTCACCACCAGAAAACTCCTGAATGGTATAGTTTGCCACCACACCAAAACCAGATGCCCAGCCCAGCTCGTCTTCGAAAGCAGACAGGTCATACTGGAATGCCATTTCGATGCCTTTTTGCGTGGTGTCTTTAGTGTCATTAATGATACTGGAGAATGGAACACAAACACCGACGTCAGAACTTACCGGACCAAACACGTTGATCAGGGCAATGGGGTTCCAGATCCCGCCCTGCTCACACACCGGACCAATAATGTCGCGATATCCAGTGACAGGCTCTGAATATGGATCATCTTGTTGACCCACATGTACATCCTTACGTGTTTTGTGGAAATACCCGATACTGACAACTGCGGCCTCAGCAAAATACCAATCGGCAGAAATATCAAAAGAGGTGACCACTTCGGGTTTTAAGTAAGGGTTGCCACCGGCTACCGGCGGATTGGGGCTAGTGCTGAATGTATAAGAACTTGAAAGGTCACTAAAATTCGGACGACGTATATCCTTACCATAAGCGGCGCGCAGCACCAGATCGTCGGTGATATCGGCGGCCAGGTTAATCCGCGGCAGCACAAAACTGTAATCACTTGAGGTGGTTTCAGCGACGACGTCTCCGTTCACGCTGCGGTTCCCGGTTGAATCAAGATCGGTTTTGATATAGCGCACCCCAAGATTACCGCGGAACATGCCAGCTTCAAAATTTGCCTGAGCATACAGTGCGTTGGTTGACTCACTGATATCATAAAAACCCGCAACCGATGACGTTGGTGTATTCAGTGGTTTTGAACCGCCATGGGCCGTAATGGCGTTAGCCAACGCAGTAAATACCCGTTCAGGATCAGAGCCTACCAGCGCCGGATTCACCAGCAGAAAATCTTTAACATAGAGCGATCTACCATCTGCGGCATTAAAGTTAGCAGGCCCGGTTGTCAGGATATCAGCAAACATATCGCCACTGGGAGAATCCGCCATCCTGGACAAACTGACATTTGAGCCCACGACGTTGGACACACTGGACGTCTTGTTATAGCGGTAGCCTACGTCAAGCGTAGTAAAAATTGACATATTCAAATCGTAACTAAGATCAATACGCGCGGCATCTTCGGTATTTTCGTTGGTATTATTTGCGACTGCCACCGCTTGCAACCTGTAGTTGGCTGGGTCGAGCAAATCAGCGGGGGCGGGGGCATTCTCTGCGCCAAATGCAATCCCGAAGGCCAAAGCACCACCACTTAAGTCATACTCAAACGGTGTACCGTTATCGTTAGCAGAACCAATTGCCGCATTGGGATTGACAAAGTTAAGTGTGGTATCAATTCTGGGGGTCGCAGAATCAGATGAAGATGAGGATATCTCGGCACTTATTTTATAATTATCCCCCAGATATTCCCCACCTAGCCGGAATATTTTGCTCTTGGTGGACCGGGAACTGGTGTCACTGGATAAGCGTAAATTGCCGTCTGAACCGTCAGACTGAACCGGAATGATGCCTTTAAGGGCGGCTTGGATGCTACCAAGATCGACGCCATCTAAAGCGCCAAAATCAATCGTTTCAAATTCAGTGGGAACCGAGACACCAATAAGATCGCTCACCCCGGACGCCTGAACCCTTGAACTCTCCTCCCGGCGATCCTGATCATTTACAATCGCATCAAACCAAAATTTGCTGCTGCTGTTTGGCGCCCACTCAAAAGAACCGGCAAAATTCTTCGTCTCATATTCAAAATTATCGTAATCCTGGATCAAAAACTGAATGGGCAGATAATGGAAACTTTGCGCGCTTGCTAAACCGCTGTCAGAACGCACCAGATTGTCACGGTCAGCCCGGGGGCGAAATGCAGTGACATCTTGTTCAGCGTAGCTACCACTAATGACAACACCAAACTTACCATGGTCATTTTCCCAATTATCACCAAAGGTTCCTGACAAGCGCGGTTTTACGCCATCGGTGGATAAACTGCTGTCTTCACCCTGAACTCTGAATGCTGCCAGCGTTTCACTTAACTCAAGTGGGCGAATAGTTCTTAAGTTAATTGTTCCACCTACAGAGCCTTCAATTGTTTTTGCTTGTGGCGCCTTTGTTACCTCTACAGCTGCAATAATCGATGCAGAAACATCTTCAAAGTCAATACCACTTCGACCAGCACCCGAGCCCACCGTAGATACACCATTAATTTCAGTTCGGTTTGCATCCGTACCACGAATTTGAACGCCGGTACCGACACCCGCCGAGCGGGTAATCTGAACACCAGTAATATTTTCGAGTACTTCCGCCAGGTTTTGATCGGGTAACTTACCGATATCTTCAGCTTTAATAACTTCGACTAAGCTGGCCGCAGAACGCTTTTCGGCCAACGCATTTGTCAAAGAACTTCTGATCCCTAATACCTCGATGATTTCGATATCTGTCGGCTCTGTCTCTGGCTGTTGTGCGTTAGCAGTGAACGCGATACCCAGCGCCGTTGTAGACAGTATTGCCAAGCTTATTTTTGATAGTGTGTGCCTCATCCTTTTTCCCCGTCTGACATTAAACACAAATTAAATTTGAAGCCAAAACTGCAACCTCAAATTTTCCTCCCCCGAGCCTGAGCGCCAATATTCTGAAAAGAATAACTCCCGGCAGTTTTATTATATTGCTTTATGTTTACACCCAGTTGAGATATTGGTCAACCCATTGGTTGCATTTTTGGCTGACAATTTTGTGTTACCAATAAGGAGAGGGGATAATGTTAAGATAAAAAAGACAGATAAAACAAACTACAATATTGTTTTATACAAAGTTAAATGACTATTCGAAGTATCTTGATGAGACATTAATATTGGATAGTCCATACTAGCTATCGATGGTAAGCTGGTTTAAATATAGTGCCAGCATCCACCAGGAAAATATTTTGGTCAACCAATTATAGGTTGATAGTAATTAATTTCAATGCGGTAAGTGGGACCAGGAATACCACAAGGCCAGATGTATACCTGGATCTATTAATCATGATAATAGGAGATGAGATGAGATCTTGTGAGTCAAAAAGAATCCGTCAACTGGGCACACTCGTTATTGCCACAAGCTTAGCATTAGCTGTGACAGCGTGCGGAGGGAGTCGTGACGATAATGCCACAGCCATAATGCCTTCTTTACCTCCTGAAGTCGCTCCACCTGAGCAATGCAGTAATCAGGTGTACCCGATACTCTCTGCCTCGCATGACGCGGAGAATCTGGCATACCCAGCATCCAATGCCATTGATGGCAAAACCTCGTCCCATTCAAGATGGTCAAGTGATGATAACAATGCCGCGCTGACATTGGATTTAGGCAGTAGTAAAACACTGGGAGCACTCACGATTAAGTGGTTTGAAGGTGATAAACGTATCGCCAGATTTTCCGTACAAACATCTAGCGATAACAGCAACTGGAGCACAGTATTATCTGAAGCAGATTCCAGCGGCAGACATAGTGGCTTCGAATTGGTAGAAATTGAGCCAGCACCAGCCCGCTTTATTCAGATAATCGGACTGGGCAATAACCAAAACCGTAATAATGCCATTGTTGAAGTTCAGGCGCATCGTTGCCAGGACGCCGGAGGGAGCTACAGCGAGCGATATCCCAATGAATTGGGTATTGAGTTGATAGACTGGTACCTGAGTATCCCTACTGATGAGGACAATAGTGGCACTGCCGACTCCATTTCGGAAACAGACCTTGCAGACGGTTATACTAATTCTGAGTTTTTTCATGCCTCATCTGATGGCGGCATTGTGATGCGCTCTCCCAGTTATGGCTTTAAAACCTCTGCCAATACCAGTTATGTAAGGGTTGAACTACGGGAAATGTTACGCCGTGGCGACCTTAGAATCAGCACTCAGGGTGTGAATAAAAATAACTGGGTGTTTGGCAGTGCATCAGCGCAGGGAAAAAATAATGCAGCTGGCTTCGACGGTGAACTGAGGGTAACAATGGCGGTCAATCAGGTTACCACCACTGGTGAAAATTATCAGATTGGCCGGGTAATCATTGGTCAAATCCACGCCAATGACGATGAGCCTGTGCGCTTATATTACCGGAAACTGCCAGGAAACGATCGCGGCGCCATCTATTTCGCGCATGAGAGCCGGGTTAAAGACAGCGACGGTGACAACTTTGAAACTTATGTCGACATGATTGGCTCTCGCAGCAACACCGCTGCAAACCCAGTAGAGGGTATCGCCCTGAATGAGGTTTTTAGTTACCACATCAGCGTCAATGTCAACTTACTCACAGTCACAATCAGCCGTGAAGGTAAGGCCGATGTGGTGTCGCATTATGATATGTCTGACAGTCTGTATAATGAGGATGGTCAGTACCATTATTTCAAAGTTGGCGTTTATAACGGTAACAATTCAAGCAACCCCGAAGAATTTGTCCAGGCAACGTTCTATAACATAAAAAACAGTCACATTGGATACTCTGGCAGTGAATAGCCAATAAAATACGAGGCGGGATCACTCCCGCCCCTCTCACCTTGACTCCTTTTATCTCTGAGCGATTACGCAGCAGAGGATAAAAGGGGTTATTCAACCGCTACGATAGCCTCAGACGTTGCTGAGTTATAAGGTGACACAGCGTTGTCAGCATCCAGCGAATCACCCTCTTCATAGGTTTCGAAGTCGTCTGAAAACACCACACTGGTTCCCGCCTTGTCGGCGAATATCACTATGTCATCAACACTAAATATACCTGTCTCGGCTCGTACACCACTATTGTCACCAAACCGGAACGACACGTGAGTCACCCCACCTATAGCATTGTTATCGGGGGTAAAGCCTTCAGCCACAAAACTGACGCCATCAACTTCAACCGTAACCAATGGCGTAACCTCTAAGTTACCATTTGGATATTCCCAGGTGATAACAACATCCATGAAGGTATCTAACACTACGGTGGCCGCCGACGTATCAACACCACCCGGGCTGCGAACTTCAAAGCTATCATCTTTAATACGCAAATCTAAAATCGCGCCATCGTTATTGGTTGCAGAATTGAATAGCGTGATAAACGCATCACCATCACCTAATTCATCATCTAACCGCTTAACAGATGCCGTAATCCGTCCTTGTGCCAGAGGACCATTATCCCCAAGTGCGTATCTTAACTCTCCGGTGTCAGAGGCATCGGTATCACGTATTTCTGCAATCTTATTGCCCGGTGTACCGGGTCCACCAGCGTCACCCACAGACTCAACACTTGCTTCAGACGTTGCTGAGTTATAGGGTGATGCAGGGTTGTCCGTGTCGAGAGAATCACCATCAATGTATGACTCAAAGTCGTCAGAAAACACGACATTGGTTCCAGCCGTGTCAGAGTAAATGAATAAGTCATCAACAGTAAATTTACCTGTCTCTGCCCGTACTCCACTATTGTCACCAAACCGGAACGACACGTGAGTCACACCACCTATAGCATTATTGTCTGGGGTAAAGCCTTCGGCCACAAAACTGACACCATCGACTTCAACCGTAACCAATGGCGTTACCTCTAAGTTACCATTTGGATATTCCCAGGTGATAACAACATCCATGAAGGTATCTAACAATACCGTGGCCGCCGACGCATCGACACCACTTGGGCTGCGAACCTCAAAGCTATCATCTTTAATACGTAGATCTAAAATCGCCCCATCATTATTGGTGGCAGAATTGAATAGCGTGATAAACGCATCACCATCGCCTAATTCATCATCTAAACGCTTAACAGATACCGTAATTCGACCTTGCGCAAGTGGGCCATCGCTCCCAAGCGCATAACGAAGCTCTCCGGTATCACTTGGATCGGTATCAACAATGACTGCGACATTATTGGCGCCACCTGTATCGCCGCCCACACCAGTGATGGTAATCACCAGCTCAGCGGTTGTACCGTCAACAGATTCAATCGTGATCGTATCCGTTTCGCGCTCACCGCTTACCAGCGCAGCAATAACGGCGTTGCTTGTATCAAGCAAGTAAGTCCAAGCCCCGTCTTCCATAATGGCGAATTCGCCAAAGGTGCTGCGGAACGATGCAGGCATAATAAAAGCTTCACCTTCATCCGGATCAACAACAGTAACGGTTCCGGTCAGTGCTGCAGTAGCATTACTTGGAAGGGTCGCGGTTAAGTCAAAGAAGGCTGCTGGTGTCGGTTCGCTAGTACCATCGCCAACATCAAATACCACAACTTCTGAATAGATCGCTAAGTTATAACGACTGCCAACACCATCCAGGGTTTCACCCTCGGCGTAGCTTTCAAAATCATCGGCAAATACGCTGGTGGTGCCCGTAACGTCTGAATAGACGGCGATATCGTCGACATAAAAGGATCCAAAAGGGATCGTTCTGTCATTGTCACCCAATCTAAATTGAACGGCCTTAATACCATCGGCAAACCACTGCTCAATATTAACGAAATCGGGATCAACTACCGCCGCAGTAGTGAAAGACCCTCCACCAATAACTTCATCGTTAATGGTCAGGGTTAATTGCTCAGCGGCATCCAAATCCCAGGTAATCTCAACAGTATAAAATTGCCCTTCAACAAAAGGGGCAGTAACGATCACACCGGGATAAGCGGCACTTTCTGTGTTTCTGACCAAGAAGCGAGGGGCGATCGGCATGCCATTAGCGTCTGTTTGCGAGCCTTGAATTCGCAAATCAATCAACGCCTCACTTGAGCTACCAGAAGAGCCATACAGTGTAATGTAGGCATCTTTAATATTGCCATCACTGCCCAAAGTTTCATCTTTGGCAAACGCAGCACTGAGTTTACCTTTACGTAAATTATTGACACTAAATCTAATTTCACCCGTGTCATTGCCAGTATCTGAAATCTTTACTAACTGCGTCAGCGCAGCAATGCGAATGACGATGTCGGCAGTGGTTCCGTCAAGCGATGTGATAGTCACCGTATCATTCACAGAGTTACCAAGCTCCAGGCTTGCGACCGTTTCGTTGTTAACATCAACGGTATATGACCAATTACCTTGCGCATTGATACTAAAGGTACCAAAGTCGAGCAGCATGGCATTTTGCGCCACAATTTCATCTTCGCCAAAGTTAGGATCAATCACCGTGACTGAACCCGTCAACGGCTCTGTGGCGGTATATTGAATGGTTCCGCTCAACATCCCTTCAATAATGGCCGCGACAGGGGTGTTGTTGTATCCAATTGCCGAGCCAATCACATCAAGCAAAGATGGATTAACGGCATTGGCGATAACTGACACCGTTTGTAAATTTATCTGAGCTGTTTCAAAGGCATCTAGTAACGCCTGTGAAAACGAGCCATCCGCTAAATCAGCCGCAATATCCGCGATTAACATCGCCATATCTTTGCCAGTATTGTCGGCGTCGAGTTGCGACAACAGTGCTAATACCAAGCCATAGCGGTCGGCATCTGTTGCACCAGCTGCGCCCAGATCTACAACGCCAATCTCGGTCGGTAACACAGTTGTAGTATCAAAACGAATACCAAAACGTGCATTGATGACTCGAGCACGCTCAGCAAAGGCGTTTAAGTTGGCACCTGCTGCCTGTACCGCCATTTCCGTCAAAGGCGACACAACATAAGAAGGTGAAGACGTATCTGCAGTGCCTTCCACCACATTCACCACCGACCTCAAAGTAGGCGCTTCCAGCATTAAGCCGGTTGACTCATCTTTGTAAGTACCGCCTGAACACGAAATTAAGCCCGTACCTTCAAAATGCACATTAGTAAAAGTGACGCGGCCCATACTATTGGAGATAGCCGTGGCCTGAGCCGGTGTTGCCGGAACCCCCGTGTCAGTCACAGCAAATATTTCGCAATTTGCGGCGCCAATTGGCCCTTTTACCACATTGGCATTGACATCCAGGGTGGGCAGTATCACAGACGTCGATGCCCCTACGCCTTCTGTAATGCCTTTTTCATCAGTATATCTGGCCGACACAGAGATAATAGAACCTTCATCCGCTTCAGTGATTGTGTATGACGATCCCGTCGTCCCCGTTGACCACTGGTAAACTAGGGTGTCGTTTTTAATGCCGTCGGCATCCGTTACCGATGCCGAGAGGGTGGTGCCTGCGATTAACGTGCCACCACTGATACTGATACTTCCTCTGCTATTGCCAGCCAGTTCGTTATTATCACCACCACCACAACCGACCAAGGCAGTTGCCAAGATGATGGCTATCAGAGACTGTTTAAACATGCTTTCTGCTCCTATTGATTCAGTACTAACAAGTGGCTTAGTTACTGAACAAAAGTAATATAGGTCAATACTCGCGGGCTTCGATTTTCTCCCGCATTCTGATTCAGATCTCTAGTGAATCGATTAGTACTTCAAACTGATACCGGCAAAGAATCGCGGACCATAGTCGTTAACTTCGCCCAAGTTACCCTGCACAAAGAAATCCTGTGATTTGGGTGCACTGAACAGGTTAATCGCTTCCACTTTTACCCGAATATTTTTATTAATGCGGTAAGAGGCGCGAGCTTCCCATACGCCCACTTCATCAACATAACGCAGTCGGGTTCCGTCAGTGGTATAGGGCTGGAAGTATTCACTGCGATACTTGTAAATAAGCGCCGTATCAAAATCGCCGATTTGATAGTAGAGCTGACCACTGAATACATGTTCAGAAAAGCCAGGAACCGAGCCAGGTGGCACAATACCTGCCGTCAATTGACGCGTGGTGCCATCTAAATCGGTAATAAAGGTATCGCCGTATAAGCTGTCTTCAAACTCGAAGTCCGTATCGGCGTAGTTGTAACCCAGCTTAACGCCAAGGCCATTGTCCCAGCGATAGGCTATTGACGCCTCCAAGCCGTACAGGTCACTTTCATTGTCCGTAGTGACCGAATTGGTAATCGGCAAGGTTACCGTCTGACCGTCAACAAGAAAGTCTTCCAATACGGTGCGTTGTTGGAACCCGCCCTGGAATTGTTTGTAATAGAGGCTTAGCGCGAAGATGGAATCTTCGTTAGGATACCATTCAAATGCGACGTCGTAATTCCATGACATCAGAGGCTTGATATTCGGGTTACCTGAACCATTCACGCCGACAAATAAGTCTGTCAAAGACGTTGGCGCTACATCATCATCCGTTTGGAATGTGCGGCTATAACTCATATCACTGGGGTTCGCTCTTGACATGCCGCGGTAAATACCAGCCCGCAGCAAAATGTTTTCACTGTAATCGACGACCAGGTTAAAGCTAGGGAGTATTTCGGTATAACCGCCGCCGCCAGTAATCGACTCTAAAGAATCGCCGGTAACCAGGCTCAGCACCCCTAATTCATTGGTAACAACATCAAAGCTGTTTCTAAAACCAATTGAAGTAACGTCGGTATCAACCAGCCGCACACCAAAATTACCGCGAACAAACTTACCAAACATTTCAGTATCGTAGTTGGCCATCAGATAAGCCGACAGGGTTTTTTCAGTAACATCCTGAGTTCCCGAGTTTTGATACTCAACCTCCGGGTAGGCAAAGCTCCCTCCGACTGAATTCACAAGTGCTTGTGAGAAACAGACATTATCGTAAGTGGCCCATGATGAACCCGTACCACTGGCCACGACGTTACCGTTACTGTCGATGTGGGTAATCAGATTGCCATCAGACACGGAGGATAATAAGTCGGTTTCAGGGAAATTGATCTGACATTGCTGCAACACGTCTAATGCGGATATTACACTTTCATCCAACAATATTTCCGTACGTGAACCACTACCTTGGTTGCCACCAAACTGCACAAAGCTGAGTTCTGACGCTCTCACCCCACCTTGCACACTGGAAAATACATTGCTGTCCAGCGCATATTTGAAGTCCAAGCGTGCAGAAACAATCTCGTTTTCACGCACACCTTCTCTATCAAGACGGGTCCGTAAGCTGTCTGTGAAATTCGAGATGTCGGTCACATCAAAATCAGTGACGGTAATATGCGGGATATACTTGCCCATTTCCCACGCTAAAAAGGGCCGGTCAATCGTTCTGCCCCGGTTAGAAATTTGCAACTCTTCACGTTTGGTTTGCGAGTAACCCAAATCGGCCGTGATCGTTAAGCGGTCACTGAAAAAGTGTTCAACATTCAGGCCGTAACCAACATAATTTTCTTCACGAGAAAATTGCTCGCCGGCGGACTCAAAACGCTCTTCACCTTGCCATTGCAAAATGCCGCCTACCTCATTAACAATAAGATTCTCACCAGTGACACCTGGCGTGACACGTTTTTGCAAGAAGAGTAAGTCATGACGTGCTTCCGCCTGATTACGATCTGATATTTGAACGTCGACGTTAATATCCCAAGCATCGGAAGGGCGATATTGTAAGGCAAAAAACACGGCATCACGCTCATCAGACGTTTCGTTTTGGCGGTAACTACGGCTACTACCCGTCCAAGCGTAAGGCGTACCCGCACTTTGTGCTTCACCCGTCACAGGATTAATCGCGGTTTGATAACCTTGGTTACTGCTACCACTGACCTGATCTTCGCAATCGCCTGCTGAACTGCGGAAAAAACCTTCATTGCTGTTGGTAGGGTCGTTTAAACATGCCCACAAAGAAGCGCCGGTAGGACCTGAACTGCGGTATTCCGCTTCAGGTTGGCTGATATCCTGACGCTGCACGCCAAAAGAAACCCCTAAAGCCTGACCATTATCAAACTCAAATTGGTCAACCAGGCTGAATGTCAGCCGCCCCCCCACGTTGCCGTGTAATGAGTTGTCAATACTCGCTTCATCAGGGTTATAGTTTAGTTTTACTTCCCCCTGAATTTGCTGTTTACCGTAATCCAGAGGCTTAAGCGTTTCTAAGGTAATGACACCGGCCACACCACCTTCGATCAGTGATGCGTCCTGAGTTTTATAAATGGCAACTTTTTGCATTAACTCCGACGGAAATTGTGAGAAGTTAACCGAGCGGTCACCACTGCCATTCGTCGCTTCACGACCATTAATGTGAGTCGCGCTCAAGAAGGGACCTAAGCCCCGGATAGTAATTTCGGTAGCACCGCCATTCTCACGGTGAGACGCTGCACCCGTTATCGACTCTAACGCTTCACCAATAGAAAGTGCGGGCAAATCACCGATATCTGCAGCAGATAAGCCGTCAACGACTGAAGTAGCCTCACGTTTTATGGTAATTTGGTCTTGGATGGTTTTACGGGTACCAACAACCTCAATTACTTCAATATTATCAGCTTTGGTTTTAGATTGATTGTTCGTATCCTGCGCGTTAGCAGCAAAAGCAAAAGAACTGGTCAGAGAGACAATTACTGCCATTTTTACCAATTTTGCAACAGGCGTAAGCCTGAATTGCAGCTCTTGTTTGCTTGTGTCTGCATCATTATCAAATATCAGCGACATATCTAATTCCCCGTTGTCCATTTTCACGATCTTGTTGTTAGGCTTACCTGTTTAATTCAAGTAATGCATTTTTTATGTTTGAAATATAACCAAACCAAACCTACATATCAACCAATTACCAAACTAATAAATTACCAGAACTGATTACCAATTAAAAAGAGATAGATAAAGGAAGCAAAATCTCAACCAGTTATAAACCGAAAAATTGCCATAAAAAATCGCAAATTGGTAAACCAATTTGCGATTTTTTAATGAAATGCAGGAACAAAATTCAACTAGGATGGCTAACCATCATGCTGGTTATCAAGATGATAGAAAGTCGCTTGTACATAGTCTCGGGGATCGCCGCTGTTGTTTTGGTTATACACACCCGCTTTAAAGTACATGTACTGATTATTGCTATGGTAGCCACTTTGGCTCATATCAAGGGATTTAGTGATATTGGCTTTGCCTGGACGAATAATCGTGACAAATAAAACACTGTTCTCAACCGTAATTTTATAACTGAACGTCTCATTCAAGCGAATTCCGTCTTCGGGATCAGAAAGTGTATGGGAGCGTGAGCCGATCATATTGATCCAGACGTCATCTCCTCCATTTATCTCGTGAGCAAAATAAATGGAACCCTTTTCATTATTTGGGAGTTTACGGTAGTAAAGACGAATGGGCTCATCGTCTGTTGCGTGGATCTGGCCAATAATCAGCCTACCAACTTGTTTCTCATCACCCGTTACCGACACCCTGTTAACAGCAAGTGTGGCTTCCAGGCTTCCTTCAATAGCGCCGGCATCTCGTTTGACCGAACCGTGTACTTTCCTGAATACCCAGTTGTTCTTGGTTATGCCTTGCGTCTTTATTTGAGTTTTGCCACGCCTGAGCATTTCACGCAATTCCGTTCTGGCATACTTTGTATTACTGGAGGTTTTGGCACCTTCATTAGGGCAAGCGAACACCATTCCGCCATCCTCTGCGGTGTAAAACAGCGGTTTCAATTCAAAACCATCGGCTAGCGCACGCTCATAAACAATGTCGGCTTTTTTATCTTTGTTCAGATCCGTCGGCAGGGTCAGACTCCAATCCAGCAGGTCAAAATTTTCACTGGGTTTTTTCGCAGGATCCAACTGAGTAAAACTGCCAAGTAGCACTCCTTGCCCTAATTGCTGATGGGATACTGGGGGTATAATGTGTGTTTCAGTCTCGTCGCTTTCATTGGCGTAACTGACGAATACTGTCAACAATATTAGGCAAAGCGTCAGCATGCAGTTTATTGTTTTCATTGTTGTTCCTTTTGCTCTGCCAAAACGATAGCTGCTTGACTCTAAGCAACTGAATGAGTAATTTCTGGCTCTGATCTATTAATTGCCTGATGGCAGGCTGTGGTGATTGCCTGCCAATTACCCTGTTCAACCCACTCAGCAGATGCAACCCAAGTCCCACCTACCGCAAAGACATTGCTCAATGCCAAATAGTCCTGCATATTTTGCTCATTAACGCCACCCGTTGGACAGAAACGAATCGACTGGAAAACCGACGACATCGCCCTCAGGAAAGCCGTTCCTCCCGACAGGGAAGCCGGAAAAAGTTTCAATTCTGTGTAACCATGCTCATACGCCAGCAAAATATCACCGGTATTAGACACCCCGGGTAGCACCGGCACCCCACAGCTAGCCAATTCAGCCAACAGCTCCTCTGAAGTTGCTGGGGTTACAATGAAATCGGCTCCTGCTGCTAGTGCCTGATTCAGGATCCGGGCATCGATCACCGTACCTGCGCCTACTTTGAGTTGAGGGACTTCTTGCTTAATCGCGGTTAAAGCCGCAAGAGAGGCGTTCGTTCTCAATACCACTTCTACCAGAGTAAGACCCGCATCGGCCATGGCCCGGGCGATTTGCACGCCCTGCCTCGGCGATTGTGCTTGAATAATAGGTAACAATGTCTGTCCTGACATCAGTTCAGAAAAGCGAGTCATGTCTGTATATCTCTTCAATTAATAGTGAATGTAGTTTTGCAATAACAGCTATATGCCTGCTTCAGACATTGCCTGTTTGAATGCTACCAAAGGTGCTATCGCGCCAGGATGTTGTATTACCGTTCCCGCGGCTTTAGCGCCCAGTTGCACCGCGTCAAACACCGTTCTTCCTGACAAACGCGCCCCAAGATAAACGCCGTTAAATGCATCGCCGGCAGAAGTGGTATCCACAACATTGGTGACAGGGATGATCTGGTGGCTAAGACGTTCTGTGCCAGTTAATGTGACAACAGAATTCGGCCCGTCTTTTACCACAAGTTCTGCCAATTGATATTGCTGGAAAAAGTCAATTGCCTCTGGCGCAGACGTGATGCCGTAAAGCACGCTCAAGTCTTCGATGCCGGGTAGGGCGATATCACTTATTTGAAAGGCTCGGTTAAACTGTTCAATAGCCTCTTCTTTGCTAGCCCAAAGCTGCGCCCGATAATTTGGATCAAACACCAGCTTTACGCCGGCCAGCTTTAAGCGTTCCAGTTTTTGCCAAAACGCGTCCCTACTGTCTTCGTCAATAATTGCCAGTGGAATGCCTGAGAAAAAAAACATGTCCGCTGAGGTTAATTGTGTAACGACATCATCGTTAAGAAATGGAATGATTTTCTTGGCCGCAGAATCGTTACGCCAGTAGGTGAAGCGCCTCTCACCGGCGCTATCGGTCTCAATAAAATACATACCCGGCACTTTGCTTGGATGTCGAAACACAAACTGTGTATCTAACTCCTCACTCTTGAATCGGCTAAGCATTTTTTCACTGAGTCGGTCTCGACCAATGGCTGTGATCATGGAAACTGAAATTTTTGGAAAGCAGCGTTTCATATATACCGCTGAGTTGTACACATCACCAGCAAACGACTGTCCCATCATTGCGTCATCCAGTTCTCTGAGTTCAACCATGCACTCACCGAGAAAAAATATCTTCGTCATGTTTCTACTCAGTTTTCTTTGAGGGTTTCTTTAAGGGTTCTATGGTGGGGATCAATATCCACACAGCGGCAACTGCAGTGATCGCTAGTACAGCGCCTATCACGAACGCGGGTGTATAATTTCCGTCAGCGGTGAGGAAAGGCACCAGAGAGGTCAGCCCCACTGCGCCTAACTTAGCCGCCATGCCAGAAAATCCAGCTAAGGTACCCACGGCACTCTTGCTAAAGAGATCGCTGGGAAGCGTTTGCACGTTGCCAATAGCCGTTTGGAAACCAAATAAAATGACGGCCATGATTAGCACGGCAATGACTGGCTCTCCCGGATTAGCCATCGCTAGTAATGATGGCAACATAATAAAGCAGCCCAAGGTGATGGTGAGTTTTCGGGTTTTATCGGCACTCCAACCCGCATTTAGTCTGTTCTGGGCCAGCAGGCCACCAAACCAGGCACCAAACATCGCGCCCACATAAGGTACCCAGCCATATATACCGATAGACTGAACATCCATACCGTAAACTTCATTCAAGTAAATGGGGATCCAGAAAACAAACAACCACCAAATCGGATCGATAGCCGCAGAGGCAATAATCACCCCCCAGCTTTGCTTGCGTGACAGTAACTCGGCGGTAGTAGGGTTATATTCTGCCTCTTCTGGCAAAGACGCCTGCTCCGGCGTCAATTTGCGTTTTTGACCGGTCAGGATATAGTCGCGTTCCTCTTCGGTAATCCATGAATGCATGGCTGGTGGCGCCTTAACCAAAACCAGCCACGGTATCAGCCAGAGAAAACCTACCAGACCGATAATTACAAAGACCATTTGCCAACTGAAATAAACGGTAAGAAACGCAATCAATGGGATAGAGATAATGCCACCAATTGCAGCACCTGAATTAAAAATTCCCTGAGCTAATGCGCGCTCCTTGATCGGAAACCACTCGGCATTTCCCTTGGTTGCACCTGGCCAGTTACCTGCCTCAGCAACCCCAAGAATCGCCCTGAAAATACTGAAGCTGAGCAAGCCCTGCGCAAATGCATGAGCAATGGTGGCCAATGACCATACCCCGATGGAGAGAACGAAACCGATTCTGGTTCCAACCCAGTCAAAAATCTTGCCGAAGATCGCCTGACCAAATGCATAAGCAAAAACGAATACTACAGAGATGTTTGCATAAATTTGTTTGCGTTCCAGCGCCGATTTGTCAGGAAATAAATCCTCTACAATGGCTGGCCAGAGTACACTGAGCGATTGGCGATCAATGTAGTTGATGATGGTCGCCAATGCGATCAACATCACCACCCACCAGCGTAAACCTTTAATTTTCATGATAAGTCCTCAAGAAAGTCTTCTCTGGGAGGGCTGAAGGTGTCAATCAGGATACCGCCGGTCGGACACACTGCACCATGCTCCACATAGGGTGGAATTAAGCAACTGTCGCCGGGTTTCATCACTTTGATTTCTCCGCCAATATTAAAGTGAAATTCGCCCTCTTCGACATAGGTCACCTGTGAATGACGATGCTTGTGTACATAGCCTTCGGCTCCCTTGGCAAACCAAACTTTGACCATCATGAGTTCGTGGTTATAACCCAGCATCTGGCGTTTTAAGCCACCACCCAAGTCTTCAATCTCAGCTTCGGCTCCAGAGATAAAATGGTTACTTTGCTTGCTCATATGACTTACTCCTCATCATCGTTCAGTGCAAAAACAGCCAGTCGACTGTTGATGGAAAACGATTGGTCTTGATATTGAAAATTTTGCTTGATTGAACCATCAGGTACTTGGTTAATAGCAATCAGGTATGAAACACCCGCAATAGTGATATTGACCAACATCACTTCACCTTGTTGGCTATAGCTGAGCTGCGTTACCTGACTCGCGGCATCCAGCGTGTATTCTTTGCCAGGGTTGTATTCGCCGTGGGGTTCAAGTACCGAAATGAACTGGTGTTGCTTCTTGTTGTTTACTCTGCGGACAAATGCCTGTTCATTGCGAAGATTAAAGTGAGGATCGTTGGCACCTAACTGGGTGAACAAAAACTCCTCCTGGCCATTTACCAAACTGGTATGGGTATAGAAGCATCCGTTTTCATTTAACCAGGACACCTTTGCCAGCCCCTGCTCTGGCAGACCACGGCCTTTAAGCCATAGATGTTGATAGCCATTTTTAGCGCCCAGAGCCGAAAGCTGATCAGTACTCACCGACAAGGCAAAGTTCATATCAATTAGCTGCCCCTGATAATGTAGCGGCAGATCCAGTTGATGCTCGCCGGATGCAACAACATCGAACACATCCAGCACTATGGTTTTTTCAAGCTCCGTCAGATTAACCAACGCCATGGTACGTTTTAGTTCAACACCCTGGTAAGCCGTATCAATCTTTGCGCTGGATACGGTGCCACGCGAACTGGTTTCAAAGTAACTAAGTACCGGCGCATTTGCGTTACCTACCTCGACATCACCGTCAAAGTGGCTGGTTTCATCCACAACCACCGTATTGTGGGCCACAGTTTGTTTGGCGTAACTCTCGTTTTCAGGCAGATAGCGGCCACCAAATTTGGCTTCAACATTGAGGAAACGCGCCGCACCATAATCAGAGACGATTTCTTTAGTCTGGTCATAAAACTGCCAGGTGAGCTTGTCAAAATGACCATGGCCCAGTCCTTGGGCAGCAGGTTTAAACAGCACGGCTTGATCGCCCGCCAGCTGGCTGCGCATAATTACCAGTGCCCCTTGCTTACCATCACTGCCATCGCCGAAGGCAACCGATATGAATGGGTAGGGTGCCGCCAGGCCTTGGTCCAGAGCCTGCGCCACCTTGAGACCATTGCCGGAAAGAATGATTTGGTTTTGTTGCTTAGCGATATCCAAATAGCCGGGTTCCTTGGTCAGGCTATACGCCAGAGCAACGCCATGCACCAGCTCGATGGTATCGATACCCTTACTTTTTATGGCATCGTTGATCGGGAAGAACAGACCGCTATAACTTAGCTGAATTGTTGTATCTATGGCTTTTAATACAATCCCATCCCGGTACTGAAAAATCTTGCGTTGCGGATCGTTATTATCAATCGCTTTAGCAAAGGTCACGAACGGTAATAGCGCGTAACGCTGATAATAAGGCCCTTCATTGTAGTAGCCCTGCGGGGAGAACAATTCATCCAGTTGTTTCAGAAAGCCGCCTTTGCCTGATTTTTCCAGGTCGTAGAGCGCTTTTTCAACCCACTCCGGTTCGTTCATCACATAACCGGCCATACCAACCCCAGCTGTTGCCCAGGTACCATGGTTGTGCACTTTGTTAAACGTAGAGGGTTGTCCTTCAGATAAAAACAACGAAACAGGCTTCAGCAGATTTGTTTCAATACGCTTTATGTCTTGCGCGCTTAGCGCACCGTAGACAAAATCGTAAGCCTGGATGGTATGTACCAACCAAACGGCCTCATTTAAGCTTTGCCAAAACAGCTTGCCCGAATTTTGTGACTTCACTTTTCGTGCGGGGTGCAGCTCCAGTGTAGGGTACAACTGTGCATAAGCCAGCAACATGTTCCGTACATAATCTGCATAAGTCTTATCCTGACTTAGCTGAAAAAGGATGCCGGCGTCATACATAAGCTGATAATTTTTTTTATGACGCTCGTGGGTATAACCGCCTCCGCCGTCTTTTGGAACTGGCACTTCAATAGGTAATGCCATTTGTAAGTCGACCTTAGCTTTCAGGTTTTTATAGGCGGTAGCAAACCTTCCCTGTTCATTAATCGCTTTGCGCATGTCGAGCACATCAGCTTGTGTAATGACTAAATTAGGATGAGACGCCTGAACACTGCATGACAATACCAAGGTGAAAATAATCAATGTCAGCGACTTTAATTTTGACAGGAGTATCGGAGTGTTCATCTGAGGCTACCTCTTCTCAGTGTTAACTGTTTTGTTATCGTCAATGATGGCTGTATGCGGGCCTTCAACCCGAAGCTCAGTCACAGTGGGTGCCTGGGTCGCATCAAAAAGATTGCCCTTAATCACCGTTACCGGCTCCCCAACCGTATGCTCAATCATTACCGGGGCAGACCTGACCAGGGTGTTGCTAAGAATGTCGGCAACCTGAACGCCGTGCAGATAGAGACTGGCTTTATTCTTGTTGCGATTGCCATAACCAACCTGGTTTAACGTGTTGTCTGCCATTAACAAATGCGGTCCGAAGGTACTTTCATCGGTGCCACCACGATAAAGCTTCACCACAGCACCCTGCACGTTGTTGAAGGTATTACCCTTTAACGTGACATACTCGGCGTTATAAATTCCCAGGTCCTCAATTTCAGTGTTCAGGCGCAGAATGTCGCCAGTCACATTCTCAAAAGTGTTACCCATCAGGCTGATCTCATCAGCAAAGGCGCCTTTGCCCGTGGCGAAGAAATCGAACGAATGGTTGATATCCAGCTGCAAGATTTGTGAATTGAGCATTACAAAACGGTAGTTATCAACCATGCCCCACTTTTGCGTCCGAACGACAGTATTGCCCGCGGCGTCTGGGCTGTTTGCTCCTGAGATAGTTAAGCCGTCAAGTTTCAAACTGCCACCATCCCGGATTTCAAACAAGGCAGAACGTTCAAAAGTCAACTGGGCCTGGCCTGCCTGTGCCGCTTTAATGGTTAGGGTTTTATCAATCTTGATAAGTTTTGACACAGTATATTGACCATTGGCCAGCAGAATAACGTCACCATCAGCAGCGTTGTCTATTGCCGCTAATAAAGCCTTTGCTCCGCTCTTAACCCTATGTGTTTGACCTGAATCGAATGCCACTACTCCTGGCAACTTCGGATACCAACTGACACCTGTTTCTTGTTTAGCCAGTACTTTCAGGTCTCGCGTTGCCCCGGCATTTAGCTTGTCAGTCACGGGATAAAGCAGGCCGGTTTTAGCTTTTTTAACAGCAACGTCCTGGCGTTTTACACCAGAGCTCAGCGCTGCTGGCACCTGGGTATTTGCAACGTTGCCGGAGAGCTTGATACCGCTAACATCATCAAACAGGCTAAATGGCTGCTGGTTATCGGTATTGATTATCAGGTTGTCTTTCATCACTGAGTTAATAGGCACCGCGGTGCGTTCGGCATCGCTACCGGCCGCCAGGTGGATGTGGTCGACGTCAATAAAGCTGTTGTTGACGATATGGGCGTTTTCGACCTGATGATAGCGGTTGATTGACGAGTCAGGGACGCCATTTAGCACCGTAAAGCCACTGCCAAATCGATAGCCTTTTAAACCTTGCAAATAATTGTTACGGATCACCTGATCTTTGTTGATAACACGTATGCCACCAGTGTGTTCCACGCCATTACCCAGAAATATATTCTGCTCAACGATATTACCGTTACCATGGCGCAGGGTGAGCGTGCCACGGGCTTCAAAAAACACGTTGCCACGCAGGGTATTTTTGCCGGACTTTACCGAGATAATTTCTACTTCACCGTTGGTGTGTTCGAAGTAATTGTTTTCAACCAAGGTATAAGAATCGGTAAGCGAATAATGGCTGGTGCCAATACGCAGAGTTTCGCCACCATTAGAACCAAAGGTAGGGCGATAACCAAAGTAGTTATGATCAATACGGTGATAGTTTTGCTGACTCTGTTCGCTGTTTAATCGGACAGCAATGGTGACGCCTTTATTGCGTTTACCCACGAAATGACCGTGGTCTAAACGATTATGCTGCCCATACATCGCTACCCAATAATCCGATTCCTGTTTATCCGGATTGTTATAGTTATCGATGACCACTTCTGTCACCCTGGAGTGGAAGGCTAGCTCATCACTGTTTTTGCGAAACTCAATAACGGCACTACTGGGGGTAGTGCCGTTTTTAAACACCAAGCCTGAAACGGTAAGAAACTGACCTGCCAACCGAAGATTAGACAGGCCAGAAAGTATCACTTGGCCCTTTGTTTCTGCCGTCAGCGTTATGGGGGCTTCAGCCCGGCCTTGGCCCTCCAGTAATATCTCAAAGTCGGTCCAAACTCCGTTTTTCAAGATTATCTTGTCACCTGCAACCAATGTCGATGAAATCGCCTTGTAGTCGTCTTGACTCTCTACAAAATATTCTGTAGCGAATACAGTAACTGACAGCGGGAGCAATAGCAGAGCTAAGCAAATGTTTAACAGAAAACCTTTGAGTAAACGCATTACGTTTTGCACCTCAATACTGAGATTCGCTTCATTGCTGTCGGAGCATGAAGTCAGAGGGTTACTTCCTGCGCTAATAAGTTCTATCTTATTAGCGCCTGATCCACAGTCGACGCTTTTCTAAAACTGAGCTGCGATTCTATTCTCAGAATTCAGAGCCCGGATAGCGCCGATAGGCTGACAATCCGCTCTATTTGCCAAGCGTGCGGTAAAAATCGAATATCTCTGGCACGTTGCCGTTGCCCATACCGGCATCGAATGCGGCTTGCAAGTCAGCAGATGATCCCTTGGCAATTTTTGATTCGGTGCCAAGGTCTTCAACCATTTTGAGGAAGTAGCCCAGGTCTTTGTTAGCATTTGCCAGTGAGAAGCCGAGATCACTGACGTTATCCACTGCATAGTGCTTGCAGAACTTCATAAAAGGCGAACTGGAAGGTCCGGTCGACATAATGTCGAACAGTTGTTGCCGATCAACACCGGCACGGTCAGCGATGGCAAATGCCTGAGACATGGCGCAAACGGTCGTCATACCAACGAAGTTGTTGATAAGTTTTGTCGTATGCCCAGCACCCAACTTGCCCAGATAAAACACGTTTTCCCCTTGATCCTGCAACACGGGCTTCACTTTGTTGAATGTCTCCGGATCACCGGCAGCCATAATATTCAGTAATCCATCTTTTGCATGTGCCGGAGTGCGACCCAGCGGGGCGTCGATCATACCTGCACCTTTCTTAACCAGGTCAGCACCGATTTTGTGCGTTGACGCTGGAATAGAGGTACCAAAATCCACTAGCACCGCTCCTGCTTTGATACCAGCGAGAATACCGTCTTCACCGTAAACCACTTTTTCAACAATAGCTGATGTGGTGAGACAAAGCATGACGATATCAACAGATGCTGCCAGCTCCTTTGCCGAGCTTGTAGTAGATGCACCTCTGGCAACACAGGCTGCTACTGCGTCTTTGTTAAGATCCATTACAGTCAGCTGATAGCCTTTCTTCTGTAGATTTTCGACCATGTTGCCGCCCATAAGGCCAAGGCCGATGAAACCGATCGCTGGTTTTGACATTGTTAACCCCTAAATTTTTGCTGCACTGACAATGGTGCGAAGAAACTTTTGTACACCACAAAGCCATTTGTTGTTGCATTGTTGCAACGAGTAAATGCTGTTGTAGAACCGAATAGGTATTGGCCGCTAATTGCTTGATTAAAGCCATTAGCTTACCAATCGGCATGGAGGCAAAGCTATTTAATTATGTCCAATTTGTCAACCAATAATTTGATTTGGTGATGATAAAGCAGCTTAATTATAGCTTCCCTGAGGCAGGCCGGAGTGGGTGGCAGCTTACCAGTTACTGCTCAAATAGGGCAGAAAGGTGTACACACTCTCCGTCAAATAGCTGTTATAGAGGCGAGTTTAGATATGTTGTTTCAATTTTTGAGATAGGAAGCAAGTTAACAACCGAAGCTAAGCTATGCGGCTGTAATCAACCGTTCGGTAATAACAAAAACCATATATTGGTAAGATATTCGTGCAAGCTTAGCGACCATTAAGACAGTAGGTGAAAGCGAATGTCGGTTTATCGGGTCTATGCTAATAAGTGAGGGTTAGGATGCGGCATATATGTGTAGTTCACCCAAAATATACCAGTCGGCAATTAAGCCTGATGACAATAATTATAGCCTGATGGCTGAAAGTCTTTACCATACTTTAATTAAATGCTGTTAAACCGGTGCTAATTTGATATCAGCTTTCTCTTTTCTGCCAGAACCTTGGCCATCATGGTTAAAACGTTCTGTTGCGTTTGTGATTGACCGCGTAACCGCCATTCACCGGCTGAACCAGCGTTATCAGACGCAAGGTTTCGCCGGTTTGTCGCCCGAGCAGTTTACCAGGCAGTTTATCGCACAGTTTAATTTGCAGATCAGTTGCCAGATGCCGGCGTTGCCGACAAATGGCCCGTTGATTATTGTTGCCAACCATCCTTTTGGTGGGCTGGAAGGTGTAGTCATGGCACATTTGCTGGCACAGCAACGCTCAGATGTAAAAATTCTTGCCAACCGTATGCTGGGTATCTTCACTGAGTTGTCAGACTATTTTATTTATACCAACCCGCTAAAAGCCGGTGCCAGTGGAAACTTAAGCTCGCTTAAAACGGCGCTTGCTCACCTTAAAACGGGTGGCACCTTATTGGTGTTCCCGGCTGGCAGGGTCAGCTATCCACAAGGCACCGACAATGCTGTGTTGGATCATCGCTGGCATCGCAGTGTGGCGATGCTGGCAAAGCAAAGCCAGGCGCCTATTATCAGTTGCTTTATCAGCGGCCAGAACCGGCCCGGGTTTTACCTTGCCGGTAAGCTGTGGTATCGCCTGCGGATGATTTTGCTGGTTCGCGAGCTACTGGTCAGTAACCACAAAAGCTTTTCTGTTACCTTTAGCCAACCGATACAGGAGCTGTTACCCGTGGCTGATCATCATAATACCGATTTACTACAACTTGTAACTTACCTGCAAGATCCGGCTTATCAGCAGCACTGGCCAACAGAGGAAAGCCAGCCAGAGCAAGCGCTGGCCCCTGCACAAGCTAAAGCGACACTCAGCGCAGAACTGGCTGCTCTACCAGAGGGGCAAAAACTTGCACAGTTTAAACATTACAGCAGTTACTATTGCAGTCAGGCGCAATGCCCTTCAGTGGTAGAAGAAATTCGCTTGCTGCGAGAGGCCAACTTTCGCTTGCTGGACGAAGGCAGTGGCAAGGCACAAGATGGCGATCAATTTGACCAAAGCTATACCCATTTGCTGGTGTTTGATCATCAGGCTGAGCGAATTATTGGTGCCTATCGGATGGGACAAACCGATAACTTGCTGCAGCAGAGCGGTATAGCGGGTTTGTATTTAAGCCGGATGTTTGATTTTTCCAGTCAGTTTATTAATCAGCAGCAGCCTTGTCTGGAAATGGGCCGCTCTTTTATTGTCGCCGATCAGCAGCGCAGCTTTCATGGCTTGTTATTGCTGTTTCGCGGTATTGCCGCCTTTGTTAGCCAGTTTCCACGTTACAGGGTGTTGTATGGCACCGTGTCATTATCACGCCAGTACACACCGCTTAGTGTTAGTTTAATCCAGAAATTTCTAACACAACCTGATGCAAACGTACGAGCTAAGTTGCCGTTTAGCCATCCAGTACATCCGGCGCTGGCAGAATATCTGGCACGGCAGCCGCGCGACATCGACAGTTTGGATTGGTTAGTACGGCAAATTGAACCGGACGGTAAAGGTGTGCCAGTGCTGGTGCGACAGTATCATCAGTTGGGAGCGCGTTTTTACTGCGTTGGCATCGACCCTAATTTTGCTGCTACCCCAGGCCTGCTGCTTAGCGTTGATATCAGCCAAGCGCCGGAAAAATTGCAGAAGTTATTCTTTGCCGATTTACTGCCGGTTTATAAACAGAGGGTTAGCGATGCGGCATTACTGCAGGGGGCTCCATCAACATAGTGAAACTGCTTGTGGCTGCCACTGATACTAATATGGCTGAAACTGACGGTGTGAGCATCGAACCGGTGCATACACACCGATAAAGCGGATGCTGCCGGTACATGGCTGCTATGAAATTGCAGATACTGCTCTGTGCCTGCCGCTGTAGCGACACATAATTGCTGATACACTTCAATGCGCTGCGCACTGACTTCAGGCAAGTTTACTGCGGATGAAATCAAAGGCGATATTGCTCTGTGTTGCTGCAACTTGCCTCCCTGCAAACTAATACAAAGTATGTCATCATCACCGCGCGCCTGCGGTGCAAAATAACACAGCGTGAAAGGCTGGATCTGCTGTAAGGGTAATTGCTGCAGGGCGCTGATTAGGTCCTGCTGCGGCTGTTGCAACAACTGCATGATCACCTGCCCCCGCGAGACAGGCTTTTCAATCAAACTGCGACCTGCAGCCTGATAATTGTTCAGCAGGCAATATACCGCCCCTCCACCCGTCAGAGCCAGCCAGGTGCCTGCGCCTTGCGGATCGGTTGGGTATACCGCGTTATGCTCAGCAAAATAGGCGGGCGGTACAGCTTTAGGGCGGCTACGTTGCTCATCGCGGTTAAAGAACAGCTGCAGGCCGTCGTTTTTAAAAAACCAGCTTAGCGTACACATTGCTGCTGACGTAAAAATGTGGCGGTAGAAGGTGCTAAACCAAATTCAGCACGAAGACATTGCCCAGTTTGCTGCTGATATAACTGTTTTAGCATGGCATAGTGATGAATGGCATGGCTGCAGGCGAACATCAGTTCGCGACCTAAGGTACTTTCAACATTAACCAGTTGCTGCGTCCCTATGCCGATATCACTTCGAACCATAACGCTTCGTGTCAGCTGCTGCTGTGGTAACTGCTTCAGCCAGGTTTTTAGCTGCGCCAGTTTTGCCAGTGCCAGAGCGGGGTCAGCTTCCAATGCAGTACCACGTTGGCGCTGTTCATAATTAACTAAACCGTCAGAATTTGCTATGGCAAAAAAATGATCGAGTATGTGGCGCATATGTTTGCCAATACTGCTGCCGCCATCTGCGGCGGCGGCAATATACTGCGACGGAGTAAGCTTGAAGAGAAAGTCTTCTGCTTGCTGCAAGGTAGCAAGATAATGCTGATACATAACATACATTGTCCTTGGTTTATGTATAAAGCAAGACCTTGCTAAGGCCTATTGTATTTCAGCGTGTTAAGCAAAAGGCTTAAAGGCATCATCCAATGGCGTAGCGGCGATGTGATTAACGTAGTTACTCATCACTTTTTGGCTGATGCCCAGAATAATTTCCAGCAATTGTTGCCGGTTATAGCCTGCCGCATAAAATGTCTGCACTTGTTCGGCGTTCAGCTGTCCGCGTTGGCGCACGAGCGCAAGGGTGGTGTCGCGTAGCTGTTGCAATTTGGCATCATCAAGCGGCTGCTTGTTTTTCAGCGCAGTAATTAACTGCTGATCAACCTGCATCATATTGGCAATAGCGGTGTGTGCCGGCACGCAATAGTGACACTGATGCTCGGTATTAATACTCTGCCAAATCACCGTTTTTTCCGCAGCATTAAAGGAGGTTTGCATAAACAGCTGGTGTAGGTTTTTGTAAGCCTCCAGCACCGCAGGTGCAGCCGCCATGACCGCATGCAAATTGGGAATACTGCCAAAGCTTTTCAGCGATTTTTCCAGCAATGGCTTGCTGTGCTCTGGTGCGCTATCGAGGGTGTGCAGGGTAAAGTCAGACATGTGTTTCTCCTTATATCGGGTATGGCACTAATATAGTTGAACTTGAACAATCGTTCTAAGAGGATGTTATGACAAATTCTATTAAGTTTGATCGTGACCAGGTTATCGATAAAGCACAGCGTTTATTTTGGCAACGCGGCTTTAACGGTACCTCTATGCGCGAACTGTTACAGACCGTTAATTTACGACCGGGCAGCTTGTACGCCAGCTTTGGCGATAAAGAAACCCTGTATCACGATGCCTTACTCAGGTACGCTGCGCAGGGCCAGCAGTTTTTGGCACAATGTCAGGCAGATACCGCAACGCCAATAGCGGCGTTGCGGCAGTTTGTCCGTTTGCAGGTGCTACACGCTGAGCAAGCGCCAAGTCAGGTTTGTATGCTGGTTAAAACCGTAGCGGAGTTAAGTGCTGAAGGCTCAAAACTGGCACTGTTGGCAAAAAGTTTGCTTGCCGAGATGGAGCTGGCATTTCGCCAATTGCTGCAACAGGCGCAAGCACAAGGTGTGTATTTATCCGCACCGCCAGAGCGGCTCAGCAAAGTGTTACAGGCGCAAATTATTGGCCTTAAAACCTACGCACAAACGCAACCAGATCAAACCGTTTTGGCTGAAATGGTAGAAGATGTGCTTGCGACACTGCTACAAAAATAAAACCGGCGGTGTCTCCACCGCCAAAGGGATGCAACCCCGGTAAATGGTTACTTAAAGTGACGTGACAAAGTCTGGTAGTATTTCAAGTGCCAGCTGCTCCAATACCCTGTCAAACCCGGTAATAATCACCAGCGCCAACAGTAGTAAAGTCCAGCCCAGCAGCTTTTTACCCGCAACAGCGGAGCCACGCCAACGCTGCAGTTTGGTACCCGAAGCATAGCCAATCAGCACCAGCGGTAAGGCCGTACCCAAGCCAAAGCTCAGCATCACCACAAATGCCATCGGCATACTCTGGCCAGTAGAGGCCAATGCAATTGCAGTGCCCAGTGTCGGGCCAACACAAGGCAACCACACCAAGCCCAGGGTTGCGCCGATTAAAAATTGCATACCATTGCTACTGCCTTGCAATTGAATATTGGCTGCCGGACCTGTCAAACGTGACAGCCAGTAAGAAAACCGATCTGCTGCTGCCGGGATCAGCAGTACGGCAGCCATCAATAGCATGAGCACAACAGAAAAATAGCGCAGCCATTCAGTCGATATGCCCAGGCTTAACAATAAAAACGTCAGCAAAGTACCGGCCAGCGCAAAGGCCAGGCTTATACCCAGCGCCAGAGAAAGTACGCCCCAACGCGATGCCTGCATCGACGATGCCGTTACCGCCGGAATCATCGGTAGCACGCAGGGTGAAATCAGGCTTAATATGCCTGCCAGAAAGGCGATTGGAATAGCGGTGACTTCCATCTTTATACTTACTCCGCAGCGCTTGCTTGTTCTGCTTCGCGTAAGCGGGCAAAAATTCGCTCTTTGTTAGTTTCAGCCACCGAGAACCACAACTGCTCTTCGCCGCGATATAGCAATAACGTTGACTGACGTGGTGCTTTAAAAAAACTTACCCAGTCTTTCTGCTTGTCAAAATCTACCACCAGTACTTTTAATTTGCTGTCAGGGTATTCGCTAAAGTAAGCATCAAGTACTTTGCTTTGTTTTTTACAGGTTGGACACCAGGTGGCGTACACATCAATCAGTACCAGCTCGTTTGCGGCTTGAGCTTGTTCAAAGCCTTGCTCGGTAAAGGCTTGCTTTGCAAAAGCAGGTAGTGCGGTCATCGCAACCAAAAGCATCAGGGCACGGATAATAGTCGGTATAGTGTTAAGCATCATTTTCTCCTAAGTTTAAGTGTCTGCGTAGTAGAACGGCCGCAGCAGAAAAGTATTTCAATTATTTGAACAATTGTTCATTATTTAAAGCACTAAACACTTAAGCACTGCGCCTGATAAAGGCGGCTAAAGTCATTAGGTAAGCGAATTCAGTGTCAGCGAAAGCTAAATGCCGTAGCTGCTTGGATTTTCACTGTATGGCGGCACCTTAAGTGCAGCTGATTTCTTACCAGCGCAAAGGCAGTTAATAAGCTCTGGTAATACTGTGTGATTAAGCAGTGCGAAACTAGCGTTATCTGATAGAAGGCTAAACCTTAATGCACGAAATGGCTTAAATCGGGTTTAAACGGCGACAAAACAGTGGCTAAAAGTGGTGATTTGAAGCGAAACATCAAACAATCCGCATATAACCTGCACATCCTGATGTTTTTGAAGGTTGAGGTGAGAATTGAGCTTTATAGAAAAAGTTGCATTAAATCAGAGGATTAAATGGTGCCCGGGGCCGGACTTGAACCGGCACGCCCTTTCGAGCGAGGGATTTTAAAACGCTTACTCACTTCATGCGAAAACCCTCATGCAAGAGTTTTATTCCCAAGTTTCGTTCGGGTTTTCACTCTAAATCAGTTGTTGACCACTACAATTGAAATCGCTAAGGGTTGCTAACTTTCGGCCTCTTCCCATCCAAAATATACCAATTAAAAGTTTTGATTTAGCTTAAAGCTCATCAACACTTAGGGCAAACTTTATTGTTATTCCACAAAAGTTAGCAATATTGCCCAGCAACCCAGCCACTGGCCCAGGCCCACTGAAAGTTGTAGCCTCCCAGCCAACCGGTAACATCGACCACTTCGCCAACAAAATACAAGCCGGGTTGCTGTTTAGCTTCCATGGTTTTTGACGATAAATAGTCGGTATCCACGCCACCAATAGTCACTTCTGCGGTGCGGTAGCCCTCAGTACCGTTGGGCTTAAAAATGTAACCATGCAGGCTGTCAGCAATCTGTTTCGTGGTTTTCGGGTTTAATGCTTTTAGCGGTTGGTTAGTAAACACTTGTAGTTCAATTAGTTTTTCTACCAGCCGTTTAGGCAGTAATTTAGTCAGGGCGGTTTTCACCTCTTGCTCTGGATGGGCTTGCTGCTGTTCAGCTAAAAACGCCGCTAAATCGGTTTGCGGTGACATGTTTACTATCACCTCATCACCTGGCTGCCAGTAGCTGGATACCTGCAATATAGCCGGCCCGCTTAGCCCACGGTGGGTAAACAGCATGTCTTCCGGAAATAGTGTGTCGTTGGCTTGTGCAGTAACCGGCAAGGCGACACCACTGATTTCTTCAAATACAGCTTTATCACTAGGTTGCCACGTTAAGGGTACTAAAGCGGCTCGCAGCGGTAACACTTTTAACCCAAATTGCTCGGCTAACTGGAAGCCAAATGCCGTGGCACCTAAATTGGGCAAGCTTAAACCGCCGCTGGCGACAACAAGACTTTGGCACTGCCGGTTTAGCTCTGCCGTGGTAACGGTATATTGGCCATCAGCAAAACTCACGCCAGTAATACTTTGCTGCAATGCAATTTGCACATTGGCCGCTTTAGCTTCTCTGAGCAGCATTTCTACAATGTCTTTAGCGCTGTCATCACAAAACAGCTGACCCAGCGTTTTTTCATGAAAAGCAATGCCATGCTGCTGCACCAAGCCGATAAAATCCCACTGGGTATAACGGCTTAATGCCGATTTACAAAAATGCTTATTTTGCGAGAGGAAATTCTCAGGCCCGGTATACATATTGGTAAAATTACAACGCCCGCCACCCGACATCAAAATTTTACGCCCTACGCGCTTGCCATTATCCAGTACCAGTACGTTACGGCCACGTTTACCGGCCTCAATCGCACACATCAGGCCAGCGGCACCGGCTCCAATTACTATAACGTCCCACGCTTGCATTACATCGGCCTATCTTGAACTCTAATATAGGCGCTATTGTCGTTTACTCTTTGCCTGGTTGCAATCGTGCCACCAGCTTCAATCAGTTCAGTTATAACTTATAGCATTTAAGCATAAAGGAGAAACTTACACATAATTGAAAACGTCGCCAAAGGGGCTGGTTTCGCTCAGTTTATTTTTTAACCGGCGTTTTAACAAAGACCTTTTTTTGAAACGTCGTTAAGCAAAATGAAAAATTGCAACAATTGTCACTGTTTCGTGTATTTACACTTAATTACATATTAGATAAAACAGAAGTAGATGTTGTTGCATGGTTGCAATATGCCGTCGTCGTCCAGGAAACACATAACAATAAATAACTACATAATAAGAGAAATTAATGAGAAAGCCTCAGTTCACACTAACCAAGCTGGCACTGCTTTGCTTACCAGCCACGCTATTGGTTGCTACCCATACCAATGCGCAAATCACCGTTGATGAAGCAAGCCAGTATCTCAGCCCGGTAGCGGCAAAGTTGCTGCCTGTAGAAAAAAATGAATCTAAACGTTATATCGTAAAATATAAGCAGCAACAGCTGGATTTTGCCGGCCCTGGCGCGTTTAGCCTTAATGCCGTTGAACGACGCAACCACAATTTGCAACAACGCAAACAACGGTTGGAATTACGTGGTGCCAAGGTAAAAGAAGTATTAGCTGCACAATCTTCAATTGCAGTGGAATTATCGGCTGCTGAATTAGCCGAATTGCAAAATGCAAGTGATGTTGAGTTTGTTGAAGAAGATTACAAACGCTTCCCAATGGCACAGCAGATCCCATTCGGTTACACCATGGTTCAAGCGAATCAGGTAAGTGACCAGTTCGCTTCAAACCAGAAAGTGTGCATTATCGACTCTGGTTTAGATTTGCCACATGAAGATTTCTTAACTGGCAATATTACCGGCACTAACAATTCAGGCACCGGTAACTGGTACGACAATGGTGGCCCACACGGCACGCACGTAGCAGGAACTATTGCCGCATTAAACAACAGCACAGGCATGCTTGGCGTACTGCCAAACGGCAACCTAAAACTGCACATTGTTAAAGTGTTTAACGCCGAAGGCTGGGGGTATACCTCCACGTTGGCCAATGCCGTAAATACCTGTGTAACCAATGGTGCTACGGTAATTAACATGAGCTTGGGTGGCGGTGGTGCAAGCACGACTGAAGGTAACGCTATGCAAGCCGCTTTTGATGCAGGCGTATTACTGATCGCCGCTGCGGGCAACGATGGCAATACCACACTTTCTTACCCAGCTTCTTATGATGCTGTTGTTTCTGTTGCCGCAATTGATAAAAACAAGCAACTGGCTGACTTTTCACAGCGTAACGTACAAGTAGAACTGGCCGGCCCGGGTGTAGACATTCGCTCTACCTACCCTGAAGGCACAGGCTTAGAAGCACTATTAAGCGTAGGCAGCACCAGCTACGAAAGTAGCCCAATGACTAATTCGTCTGATGGCTCTGCTACTGCAGCACTGGCCAGTTGTGGTTTAGGTGAAACAACGTGTACGACAGTTAGCAATAAAATTTGTTTAATTGAACGTGGCAACGTTAGCTTTGTGCAAAAAGTACAATCTTGTGAAGATGGCGGTGGTTTAGCCGCAATTATTTATAACAACACTACTGGCGATTTTGGCGGCACTCTGGGTGACAACCCAGGTACTACCATTCCAGCACTTGCTGTTACTCAAGCGGTTGGCCAGGCACTTATGGGCAAACTTAACCAAACAGCTAATGTTAGCTCAGGTGCCAGCAACTATGGCTTAATGAGTGGTACTTCAATGGCATCGCCGCATGTAGCGGGTGTTGCAGCACTGTTGTGGAGCCATTACCCGCAGTGTACCAATGCACAAATTCGTAATGTGCTGGCACTGACAGCCGAAGATTTAGGCACAGCAGGTCGTGACAACTCTTACGGCTTTGGTTTAGTTCGCACCAAGACTGCCTATGACTATATTGCACAGAACGGATGTGACGGGAATGGCAACGGCGGCGGCGAAGAGCCACAACCACCAGCGGGCAATGAGCTGCAAAAAGGCGTTGCGCAAACAAGCCTGAGCGGTGCAGCAGGAAGCAATACGTTTTATACCTTCGTTGTTCCTGCCGGTGCAACCAACCTGACATTTACTATGTCTGGTGGTTCAGGTGATGCGGATATCTTCGTTAAGTTTGGTAGTGCGCCAACAAGCTCAAGCTACGATTGTCGTCCATACAAAGGCGGTAATGCTGAGAGCTGCAGTTTTGCCGCACCTCAAGCCGGTACATATCATGTAATGATTAACGGTTACAGTGCATATTCTGGCGTATCGTTAGTGGCAGATTACACAGCTGGCTCAGGTTCAGGTGGCAGTACAGGTGGTAGTAGCACACTAAACAACCTGACAGCGACTAAGGGCAACTGGCTACACTACACTGTTACCGTGCCTGCTGGCATGAGCAGTTTAACGGTAAATGCTTCAGGTGGTTCAGGTGATGCAGACTTATATGTTCGTCGTGGCGCCCAGCCAACCACAACCACCTATGATTGTCGTCCATATAAAAACGGCAATACTGAAAGCTGTGCGATTAATAATCCACAAGCTGCTGTATGGCATATCAGCCTACGCGCCTACAGTACGTTCAGTGGCCTAACCTTGGTAACCGAATACAAACCGTAATTAAGATTGTCTAATGCAAAAGGCCAGCATCACAGCTGGCCTTTTTTGTTTTTACTCTTTATGGCTTTAGTTATAACGGTTTATGGGTTTAATAACCGGCTTAACTGAGCCTGCGCTAACGGCTCGCTTTGATCAGCAGCTTTCTGATACAAGTCACGGGCTTTTACCAAATCTTTACTCACGCCACGACCGTATTCATACATCCAACCTAAGTTGTACTGAGCATTGGCATAACCTTGTTCAGCCGCCATAGCAAACAATTCAACTGCCTTTTTATCGTCAACTTTTACCTGCCGGCCATTTTTATAAAACAAACCCAATGCAGTTAACGCACGCGGTACCTTAGCGTCTAACGACTGCTGATATAGCTCAAAAGCTTTGCGCTCATCTAAACTTACACCATAGCCTTTTTCATACATGTAGCCTAAATTTGCCACGGCACGCTGATGGCCTTGAGCAACTGCTTTCTGATACCAATATACGGCTTGTTTATCATCCTGCCTGACACCGCGTCCTGTTTCATAACGCGAACCCAAATTAAACTGGGCATCGGCATCACCTTGCTCTGCTACCTTACTGTACCAATACAACGCTTTTTCATTATCTTGCGCTACACCACGGCCCGCACCATACATAAAACCCAAATTATATTGCGCAAACAATACGCCTTGATCTGCAGCTCGCTGATACCATTTAACGGCCTCTGCATCATCTTGCTTCACGCCTGTGCCGTTAGCTAACTGTAACGCTACAAGATACTGTGCATCAGCATTGCCCTGTTCGGCGGAAAGCTTTAACCACTTGTGCGCCTCACTTGCACTGGCGGTTTCATCCTGACTTAGTAAGTTGCCTAAACGGAACTGCGCATCCCTATTGCCCGCCGTTGCTGCAAGTTTTAACAGCTCAGCAGCCCGACGGGCGTCCGCCCGTATTCCACGACCTTCACTAAGGTGAATAGCGAGGTAATAGCATGCAGATTGATCTTGTTCACCACAAGCCAGCTCAAGGAACTCAACCGCTTTAGCATCGTTTCCTCGTGTGCCACGGCCAAGCGAATAACTGATCCCAACTTCACGCTGCGCTTCTATTAACCCCTGCGCTGCCGCACGGCTAAACAGTTCAAATGCACGGTTATCATTCTGACTAAAGCCTATACCCTGCAAGTGATATTGCCCCAATTGATACCCTGAACGAATATGCCCCTGTTCCAATGCTTTTTGATACCAATCGATGGCTTTTGCAATATTAACCGGCGCACCACGACCCACACTGTAACGTTCAGCAACGATGTATTGCGCATCAATATCACCCTGCGCAGCCGCACGTTCGTACCACATTAATGCACTAGTATCGTCCTTTGGCACACCCCGCCCGCCGCCATACATAAAGCCTAGATTATACATTGCTAATACATGCTGTTGTTCTGCCGCTTGGCGATACCAAAATACCGACAACGCGTCATCCTGCGCCAACCCGATACCGTTGGCCAGTGATACAGCCAAATGATATTGTGCCTGCGCCATGCCTTGTTCAGCAGCGGCGCTAAACCACTGCGCAGCTGCGATAGCATCAACAGACACACCATAACCATTTGCATACATGGCGGCGAGATTAAATTGAGCATCTGCCATACCTGATTCAGCCAGCGGATACCAATGGCTAAAGGCTTCTGCATAATTTTTGCGCTGAAACTCTCGCAAACCGCTATCAAACTTCGCATCTACCAAAGGCAGTACAGCTAACTCGGCTTGTTTGGGCTTGCTCACGGTTTGCGTTTTAATCACATCTGGATTAGATGTCGCCTGAACAGGCGTCGTTATTTTCTTGGTAACCTCTACTGCCGGCTGTAGTTCCGGAGCCGTTGGCGCAGCAGCAATGGCAGCAGTAGGTACTTCGACCAAAG
The DNA here is from genome assembly GCF_030731985.1 of Rheinheimera baltica. Taxonomy (NCBI): domain Bacteria; kingdom Pseudomonadati; phylum Pseudomonadota; class Gammaproteobacteria; order Chromatiales; family Chromatiaceae; genus Rheinheimera; species Rheinheimera baltica. The sequence goes on along the minus strand of NZ_JAPJDY010000004.1, from coordinate 344,526 downwards.
GTACCGTAACATCATCTGATGCAGGTGCAGGTGCAATAACCGAAGTGTCCTGCTGCGCTTTGCGCGCCGCAAGTTCATCGGTAATGTCTTTTTTCGCTCTGGCTGATTCGGCGAAATCGGAGCTATTAGACGCTGCCTGCTCCAACCAATAAGCTGCTTGCAAAGCGTCTTGTTCAACCCCTTGGCCCATCGAATACATTTTCGCCAGCTCAAACTGAGCCATAGTATTGCCATCCATTGCCAGAGATTGCCAGATTTCAGCCGCCTTAACATAGTCACCTTGCTGAAATGCTGCCTTTGCATCAGCGATTTGTTGTTGCGGTTCAGCCGCCAACATAAAGCTGGTGACCATTAAGCTTGTTATTATTTTATTTAGCCGCATAGATGCCCCTCCATTGCATGTTGTTATATCAAATAAAGGCGTTTACACCAAGGGCGAAACCAAGATAAAAAGTGAACCTAGCGTGAATAAACAGCGAAAAACTGCGATTAATCGTCTATTTTTTCAGGCAGACTGTCGATTGTAACCATCTAGCAATGCTAACCAGTGTTGTTCATGCCAGGCAAAGTCAGCGTGCAGACCGCGTTCTTTTACTAACGACCGCTGTAACCGTGCCAGGTTATCGCGCTGCCAATGTCCGTTTGGTCGAATTGCGCATTTATCAAAATCAATCAGCCAAAACTCACCATGCTGATCCAGCAGAATGTTATGACAATTAAGATCTGAGTGATAAACCCCTTGTTGATGAAAGCGGGCAATCAGTGCCCCCAACTGCTGCCACTGCAAAACTGTCAGCGCTTCCGAAGCACAAAGCACCGTATAAAGATCACGGCTAGCGGCAATGAGTTCAATTATTAGATCAGAGCGATAATAACCGCCAGATACCTGATAATGCGCGGCAAGAGGTCTGGGTACAGGTAAGCCGCAGCGGCGCATATGTCGTAGTAAGGCAAACTCCTGCATGGCACGGCTACGCAGCACCCGTTGAAAGCAAAATTTATCCTGTATTACCTTACCTACCAAGCCTCCACGGTAATAATGCCGCAAGACAAAATTTGTGTCGTTGTGGCGCACAAACCAAGCGATATTCCGCCCTTTAGATTGGCCAATAACCGCACCTTGTTGTTGCCAATTCTCAGGTACAAAGCTCAGGTTAGTCTCGTGGTGAAACACATCACGCTGATACCAGCTTACCCCGCGTTGCTGCACTCCAACGCAAAAGCTATCCGTATCCGGCCCAAGATAGTCGGCAATAGCCTGACAACTGCGCACTGCCGCTCCTGACTGTTGTTGATACAACGCGAGCGCCTGCTCGCCTTGCTGTTTACGCACCTGAGGTTGCAAGAGTAACTGCGCCGTGTTGCTTACCAGAGAGGCTACATCGCTGACCCAATTAACCGCCTTTGCCTTATGTAGCCATTGATACGCCTGTGCAAAATTAAACACATGTGGCCCGCTTTGTATCGCTTTACCCAGCGACATTGCCTCCAGCGGATTATGACCACCACGCTCAATTAAACTGCCGCCAATAAACACCACGTCAGCCAACTGATACCAAACCATCAACTCCCCCATGCTGTCACCAAGCAGCACATCTGTTGCATCACACACTGGGGCATTACTGCTGCGACGTAACAATTGTAATCCGGCTTGCTGCACTTGCTGTGCCACGGCGTTAAAACGCTCAGGATGACGTGGGACTAATAACAGCAGTAACTCTGGGAACTGAGGTTTTAGCTGCTGATAAGCACTAAGTAGTAATGCGTCTTCACCTACATGGGTACTGCCCGCCACCCACACCTGACGCTTTGCCAGTACTGGCGTAAACTGCGCAAACACGCCCTCCAATGCCGCAACCGCTGGTGCCATATCAAACTTCAGGTTTCCGCTAACCAAATGCTCGGCCTGGCAACCAAGCGCTTTAAAACGCCGAACGGTGTGGCTATTTTGGGCTAACAACACGCTAATATTGCTCAGCGCCAGCTGAGAAAATGCATGCCAGCGCCTATAACCGCGAGCCGAGCGGGCAGATAAGCGGGCATTGACCACTATGGTGGGAATAAGTGCACTGCGGCATTGCTGCAACACATTTGGCCACAGTTCAGTTTCCAGCACGATAACCGCCTGCGGTTGCAGCTTGTTTAGCCAGCGTGATACCGCCCCTGGCGTATCTACTGGCAAATAGCAGTGGTAAACACTGTCGCCAAAGGTTTGTTTAATGCGTTCAGAGCCGGTTGGTGTCGTGCAGGTTATGGTTAATCTAAGATGCGGATAGCGCTGCTGCAAGGCGTGAATAAGTGGCGTAGCCGCCACCACTTCACCCACGGATACCGCGTGCACAACAATACCACCACGTGCATTAGCCGGTACTGTCTGCCAGGCAAACCGCTCAGCCAAACGTTGGCGGTAGCGTTTATCTTTACCCGAGCGCCAAAGCAGATACAGCACCGCAGGCACAGTAACAAGATAAATAAGCACGCTATAGCAAACACGGACAAACAGCTGTGGCATTAACGATTCCCTGCGGTTAACAGTCAGGCTTAGAATACGGGCGCCTTAACAGGCAAAGCGCAATGGCCGCCATAATGCCAAATTTAACCCGCTGATACCAAAAGATTCTGTTTCAAAACGGCATTAAATGCTACGCTAGCGGGCATATTTGTTGTCCGATCCCAGCTTTTACAGCTGCACACACTGTGGGTCTTTGGAGCTTATTATGGCGTTACCTAAACACCAGCAACCGGCTATGTTCGATGGCGTAAAAGAGTTTTTATTGCGCTTTGCCGCATCAGGCTATTTCCCTGCCACTGCTTTTATTAAAAACCAACCGGTGAAAGCCAACCTGCGGGTGGTAGATGACAATTTAAAAATAGAAATTGTCAGCCATTGCTGGAACTACGCGCGCTTTTTTGTTTATCAGCTAAGCTCGCTGGTCAAGTATCCGCCCACGCATATGCAAGTGCGGTTTACCGTATTTTATTCTGCAGAAGATGTAGAAACCGCTAAGCTGCTTAAGCATTTTCAAACTATTGACGTGCCCAATGTAGAGTGGAATTTTCAGGAATTACCAACGCCATTGCTGCTGCGCCGCGCCATAGGCCGCAACCACGCGTCTAAACACACTAGCGCCGACTGGATTTGGTTCGCCGACTGCGACATGGTATTTCACGAAGGCTGCTTAGACACGCTTGAACAGCTGTTGAAGGGCCGGCAAGATATTTTAGTTTTCCCTGATACATTGTTAGTAACGCCACTGCTAACAGAAGCCGATCCGATGATTTCCGCTGGCAAAGATAAAACCGAGTTATTGGAAGTAGATACCAGCAAGTTTAAACCGCGTAAATTTGACCGTGCGACCGGCGCTATTCAGATTATTCATGGTGATGTTGCGCGTGCTTGCGGTTACTGTGACGATTTAGCGGTATACCAAAAACCCAAATACCACTGGACTAAAACCTACGAAGACCGTGCCGTACGCTGGTTGCTAGGCACCCATGGTGTACCAATAGCCTTACCCAATTTGCTGCTTATTCGCCACGCTGAAAAAGGCCGTTATAAAGAAGACAGTAAAATTTCGGTAGTTCGTAAAGCCATTCGCCGCGTTAAGTCGGCACTGATTAATAAATAACGTCAACCTATGTCAGCAAAAGTACTTATCTTCACTAAGCGTGTGCTACCAAGATCCAATACCTTTGTAGCCGCCCAAGGCAATAATCTGCCCAGTTTTGAACCCATTTATATCGGGTTAAGAAACGATAGTGGTGGCATTAATCTTATTGAGGGTATGTCCAGTTGCGTGCAAGCGAATGTTGAGCCTTTCGCGATGCTATCCCGATTACTATTGGATGGCTGTCAAATTTTGACGTCTAAATGGGCAAACGCATTGGCGGCACAACAAGCTAATGTCATACATGCCCATTTTGGTAAGGGCGGTTACTACTGTGCGCCAATAGCCAAGACGTTAAATCTGCCCTTGATCACAACGTTTCACGGCTCGGATGTTACGCAAAAAGACAAATTTTCGTACAACAGTAAACATCGAAATATTACCTTCAAACACTCTGCAAAAATATTAGCGGTGTCTAAATTCATACAAAACAAGTTGCTGGCCCGGGGCTGCCCGGAAGATAAAATTATTCAGCATTACATAGGCATTGATAACCAGTTTTTTAGCCCTGCAGAGGATAAATTTGACCCGCCAACTATTTTATTTGTTGGCCGGTTAATAGAGCAAAAAGGCTGTCAGTATTTACTGCAGGCGATGAAAACCATTCATAAAACCTTACCGGATGCCCAGTTAATTATTGCCGGGTATGGCTCATACCAAGAAAAACTACAGGCACTGGCGAGCGACATAAACAATGTCACCTTTGTTGGCGCGCAAAATAGAGCTCAAGTAAAACATCTGATGTCAAAAGCCTGGGTAACCTGTTTGCCAAGTATTGTTATGGCCAGAGGCAATGAAGAAGGCATGCCTACGGTATGCGTTGAATCTCAGGCAGTAGGTACCCCGGTTGTCGCGTTTGATACCGGAGGCGTCAGTGAAGGGGTTGTGCATGAAAAGACCGGCCTGCTGTCGACACAAAAAGATGTCGGACAACTTGCTGCAAATTTACTCGCTGTATTGCAATCTACTGCAATACGCGATCAAATGTCTCAAGCAGGTATTGACCACATAGATCAACATTTTAATATTCGTCGGCAATGTGAAAAGCTCGAAGCCATCTATCACAGTGTGAGTTCAGGCAAACGATAGCTAGTACAATCAATTGACCTCCGGACAGAGGTCAATTTCTGGGTATGCTACAGCGCGGCTAAAATGGTTTCAGCTTTACTGACTTCAAACGTTTTTGGTGCTTCAACATTTAACAGTGTTACAACACCGTTTTCGACAATCATGGCATAACGCTGTGAGCGCACACCGCCAAAATCAGCAGTTTCCATTGTCAGGCCTATAGCCTTATGAAACGCCGCGCCACCATCGGCTAAAAATACGATCTCTTCCGCATTCTGGCTTTTTGCCCAGGCACTCATAACAAACGCATCGTTTACCGCAGTACACACAATAGCGTCAACGCCCTTGGCTTTAATTTGGTCGGCCAGTGTAATGTAGCCTGGTAAATGCGCTGCTGAACAGGTAGGCGTAAACGCACCAGGTACAGCAAACAATACCACTTTTTTGTTGGCAAAAATTTGGCTGGTGGTGGGGTTCATTACGCCTTCTTTCGTCAGTTGTGAAAAACTTACCTCTGGTAACTTGTCGCCTATTTTAATCATCGCTGTTTCCCTGTTAAGTTAATTGCTAAGCCACACTATTAAATAGCGGCGTTTATATACACATCAAACCGATTATTCTTACCCGTTACCGACATAGTCGGTGCCTTCCCAGCCAGAAAATCAGCATAACCTGGCCGTTTCACCACCACCCTTTTTTGCGCCAGCAGCAATGCTGGTGCCAACAAGGCATCTGCATCGGTGTCACTACCCACAACATCGTGAAAGGCACGCATTTCCTTTTTTACCAAGGCAGTTTTATCCCGTGGCGGAAACATAGGATCTAAGTAAACCACATCCACTGCCGGGTGCTGTTGTAGCGCATCAATACCCGGGCTATGCAGTAATGTCATACGCTTGGCTAACCAGTGTAGCTCAGTAATATTACAGCCCCGGCGTAACCCATCATATAACAGCGCTGCGACAACCGGATTACGTTCAACTAAGGTAACGCTGGCGCCAAGACTCGCCAGCACAAAAGCATCACGGCCAAGACCCGCTGTTGCGTCTAACACCGTTAATTCGCGCTTTTTATTCAAGCCACAGGCTTTGGCTATCGCCTCGCCTTTACCTCCACCATGCAAGCGCCGGTAACTGGCGGCACCGCTGGCAAAATCGACCACAATATCGCCCTGTTTTGGCAGCTCAGCGTTTCTCAGCACCAACGCATCATTATGCCAGGCTAAATGCCAGCCGCTTACTTCATCGGCAAGCGTTAGGCCAAACTGCTGACATAAACTAGCCGCATAGTCAGCATCTAGCAGTGAACTGGCTAAGATACTCAAGGCCATTACCGTGCCATACCGACAAAATTTTCGCCAACACTTAACGCTATGATCTGGCTTATTTGCTGCAGGCTGCGCCCCGACTCTTGCTGCCATACATTAAACTGCTGTTGAATTTGTGCCAAACTGCGTTTGCTGGTAATTCCACCGTCAAACACCCTGGTGGCCCGCAGGTATGCTTCAACATCCTCGCTTAAAATAAAGGTATCTTTACCAATAGCCCGCAATGCGTAGGGCCCGGTATTGCCGCCTAAACGTGCTCCGTGCTTTTTAAGATAAGCCCACAGGCCAATAATGTCACTGCTTGGCCAGTGGGCAATAAACTTGGCAAAACTGCCATGTTTCATCGCAATATCATCAATCATCATAGCGTTGTGGCGAATGGTAAACACTTTACTTGCGTTGCGGATAATACGTTCGTCGCGCGCTTTTGCTTCGAGCATTTCGTCGCTCATCAGTAAAATTTTTTCAATGGCAAAATCGAAAAACACCTCACAAAAGCCAGGCCATTTCTGCCTCACAACCCGCCAGACAAAACCGGATTGAAATACTTTTTTTGTCAGCTCGCCTAGTAACAGGTTATCGGGGATGGCGGCAATATCGTCAGCGCTGGCACTTTGCCCAAGCAAGGCCTCCAAAGCAGCAGCGCCGCCTTTACGCTCGCAAGCACGCTGATAAATACGCGCAAAAGATTCAGCAGTATCCATATTACTCTACTTTAGAAACTAAAACGGGCAACAGTCTAACTGCTGCCCTTATAATCCGGCCAGAACAATTACGCCAAATACTGTGGGTTAAAACACAGAACCGTTGCCTGCACCTTTTAACGTACAAACCCCATTTTCGAGTATCACTCCAGGCTTTGGCACCACTGCACAGTCGGACATTAAACCTAAGCGGGCATTTTCCGCTTTTTGTGCCGCATTATATTTACTAATAAGCGTCATAATTTCGCTTTCGTTGCCATCTTTGGTAGATAAAGCAATATAACTGGCTGGCCCACCGCAAGGCTTACTACCAAACTCTACCACCCGGCACTGTTGAATGTTATCCGCTTGTGCGTCACCTATCAGTGCCATAATTTCGGCACGCATTGCCGATAACGGTTGCTGGTCAATCATTTGTTTCCTCCTCGCTTTAACCGCCGCCACCGGATCAGTTGTCGGATCAATTGGCTCGACCAACGGCTGAGGTGGCAATCGCTCGACACTGGGGTCGTTGCTGGCCTGGCCCTGTTGGCAAGCCGTCAGAGCAAGGGTTGTCATTATCAGTATCAATAACTTAGTGCGCATTTACTTTCCTCCGCTGTTTGGCATTGAGCTTGGCAGAGCGGGTATGAATTGGCAATGAATTGCTAAATTAATCATCACAACAGCAACTAGCCCGCTATGCCCATATGCCGCAGCAAAGCGGCATTGCTTGGCTCTCGCCCTCGGAAGCCTTTAAATAACTCCATAGGTTCCGCGCTGCCACCGCGCTCTAAAATCCAGCGCAGAAAATCACGGCCGGTGTCGGCATTAAAAATACCCTCTTCCTCAAAACGGCCAAACGCATCAGCCGACAGTACCTCAGCCCATAAATAGCTGTAATACCCAGCACCATAACCACCGGCAAAAATATGACCAAAACCATGCTGAAAGCGGTTAAAACGTGGCGGTATTATTACCGATACTTCTGTGCGGACGTCATCCAGCATCTGCTGCACGCGGCCGCCCTGCGCGGGGTCGTACTCGGCATGTAAACGAAAATCAAACAGGGCAAATTCCAGCTGACGGACAAGGAACATCGCCGATTGGAAATTTTTAGCGGCTAGCATTTTTTCTAATAAATCGTCTGGCAGTGCTGCGCCTGTTTCATAATGCCCGGCAATAATAGCCAGCGCTTCACTTTGCCAGCACCAGTTCTCTAAAAATTGGCTTGGCAGCTCCACGGCGTCCCATGCCACACCATTTATACCAGCGACAGCTGCAGCGTCTACTTTTGTGAGCATATGATGAATGCCATGGCCAAATTCGTGAAATAAGGTAACCACTTCATCATGGGTAAACAATGCCGGTTTGCCCCCGACCGGTTTATTAAAGTTACAAGTAAGGTAGGCTACAGGTGTTTGCACGCTGCCATCTGGCAGTATACGCCGGCCCTGACAATCATCCATCCAGGCGCCACCGCGCTTTTTTGACCGTGCGTATAAATCTAAGTAAAAGCTGCCACGCAGTTCACCGGTTTGGTCAAAGATATCGTAAAACTTCACATCGTTGTGCCAAACATCAACACCTTCACGTTGGCGTACTACAACACCAAACAGCTTATTTAGCACAGCAAATAAACCGGCAACGACTTTGTGCTCCGGGAAATACGGCCGCAACTGTTCGTCAGAAATGGAATACCGGGCTTGCTTGAGCTTTTCTGCATAGTAGGTGACATCCCAAGCTGCCAGCTCATTAATACCAAACTCGGCGGTAGTAAAGGCGGTAAGTTCAGCTAAATCCTGCTCTGCCTGTGGTTTAGCGCGTTTAGCTAAATCATGTAAAAAGTCCAAAACCTGCGCCGGGCTTTGTGCCATTTTGGTAGCCAGTGACTCTTCAGCCGCGTTGTTAAAGTCCAGCAATTGAGCCAGCTCGTGCTTTAATGCCAATGTTTCTTCAATAATGGCGCTGTTGTCAAACTGGCCTGCTGTTGGGCCTTGATCCGACGCGCGCGTGCAGTAAGCGCTGTAAAGTGCTTCACGCAGCTGACGATTATCGGCATAGGTCATTACAGCAATGTAGCTTGGGAACTCCAGCGTAAACACCCAGCCGGTAAGGTCACGGCTTTGCGCTTCTTCTGCTGCAGCTAACTTAGCGTCTTCGGGTAACCCCGCAAGCTCTGCCGCATCAGTAATATGCTTGTACCAAGCCTGTGTGGCATCGAGGGTGTTGTTGGAAAACTGCGAGCTTAAATCGGACAAGCGGCTTTGAATTTCGCCATAACGCTGCTTTTTATCTGCCGATAAACCTATGCCTGATAGCTTAAAATCGCGCAATGCATTTTGAATAACCTTTTGCTCTGCCGCAGTTAAATTAGCGTAGTCAGTGCTTTGCGCCAGTTGCTGATATTTTTGATAGAGACCTTCGTGCTGCCCCAGCCAGGTGCTGAAATCAGACAGCAGCGGCAAGCAGCTTTCAAAAGCTTCACGCAGCGCGGTGCTGTCAACAACAGAGTGCATATGCGCAACCGGCGACCACAGCTTACTTAACCGGTCACTATCTTGCTCTAGTTGTTCAATCAGGCTATGCCAGCTTACTTCTGGCGCGGCAACAACCCGCTCAACAGCTGCTCGCGCCTGGGCGATAGCCTGCTCTACTGCAGGCTTTACCTGCTCCGGTGTAATGGTAGAAAAAGGCGGTAAATCAGGAAAAGATAACAAAACATTGTCGGTTGCAGTCATAAAAAACCTTAAAACATTAAATAATATGGCAATACACTAATGTTATTAATGTTGGGGCAATACGCCATATTGTCAATGCAAAGAAGAACGATTGGCGGCATAGATTTTAACTGACTATAATGTGCACAATTTGTTAATCAACGGAGTGAACTACAACATGAAAACACACTATAAAACGCTGGTTGTTAGCCTATTAAGTGGTTGCTTAAGCTTCCAAGCTCTGGCATCTGACATTGATGAAGCTATCGAGTCAGCCACCAAGCACTATAAAGCCGGCGAGTTGTCACAGGCCATTGCCCAGCTCGACTATGCCAGCACGCTTATTCGCCAGGAAAAAGGCGAGCAGGTAAAAAATGCATTTCCTCCTGCACCATCCGGTTGGCAAGCCGAAGACGCTAGCAGTGAAGTTGCCGGTGCAGCAATGTTTGGCGGTGGTATTACGGCATCTCGCAACTACTATAACGACGATCACCGTATTGAAATACAGTTAATGATGGACTCTCCTATGCTGCAGGCGTTTTCAATGATGCTAAGCAACCCGTCAATGATTGCGATGTCTGGCGGTAAGCTCATTAAAATACAAGGTATTCAGGCAGTGCAGAAAGTTGATGGCGATAACCTGGAAATCCAGCTTTTATCCCCTACAGGCGCCATGATCACCCTGCGTGGTGACAATGCCGCACAAAGCACTATATTAAAGCTGGCCAATGCCATCGACCTGAAAAAGCTTTAGTAAACCATATTTGCCCGGCTGGCTCCTGTGCCGGGCTTGTAAAACCCCTGGCGACACCCTATAAACAACACAGTGTATTTATCCGGAACTGTGTTATGACCCGTCATTTTAATTATCTTGCCATTGGCGCCGGCAGCGGTGGTATTGCCAGCGCCAATCGCGCAGCACAACGCGGTGCCAGCGCTGCGGTTATCGAAGCTAAAGCCGTTGGCGGTACCTGTGTTAACGTTGGTTGCGTGCCGAAAAAAGTGATGTGGTACGGAGCCCATATCGCTGAAGCGCTGAAATACAGTCCCGCTTATGGCTTTGATGTGTTACAAAATAGCTTTAATTGGGCCACGCTGGTACAAAACCGCGAAGCCTATATTCAGCGCATTCATGCCAGCTACCACAAAGGCTTTGCTAGTAACGGCGTTAACGTAATTGAAGGTTTCGCCACCTTTGTGGATGCCAAGACTGTCGAGGTTAATGGCGAGCGTATAACGGCTGATCATATTACCATTGCGGTAGGTGGCCGCCCGACACGGCCTGATATTCCAGGTGCAGAGCACGGCATTGACTCAGATGGTTTTTTTGCCTTAACAGCACAGCCGAAAAAAGCCCTGGTTATTGGCGCCGGTTATATCGCAGTAGAAATTGCTGGTGTGCTACATGCGCTGGGTACCGACACGCATTTGCTGGTACGCAAAGACCGGCCGCTGCGCAACTTTGACAGCGATATAACCGATATGCTGCTTGAACGCATGGCGCAGGATAAGCTGAATTTGCACACCCAATCTAATGTTAATAAAGTAGAAAAAATGTGCGACGGCAGCTTAACCGTTAGCTGTGATAACGGCAGCGTGTTTACTAACGTAGATTGCCTTATTTGGGCCATTGGCCGCGAACCGGCTACAGACAAGCTGAATTTGGCCGCGACCGGTGTAGCAACCGATAAAGACGGTTATATCCGTACCGACAACTATCAAAATACCAATGTTAATGGCATCTATGCCGTTGGCGACATTACCGGCGAAGCCCAGTTAACCCCGGTAGCAGTAAAAGCAGGCCGTTTGCTGGCCGAACGGCTGTTTAACCCTGCCTTGCCCGATGCACATATGGATTATTCACTTATTCCAACCGTAGTGTTCAGCCACCCTCCCATTGGCACTATAGGGCTGACAGAGGCAGAAGCGATTGAACAATATGGCGCCTCCAAGGTAAAAGTATACCGCTCTAACTTTGCTGCCATGTATAACGCCATTACCCCGCATCGGGCGCTTAGCCGCTTTAAATTGGTATGTACCGGCGACAACGAAAAAGTGGTGGGCTTACACGGTATTGGCGAGGGTATGGATGAAGTGTTGCAAGGCTTTGCCGTGGCAATAAAAATGGGCGCTACCAAGGCTGACTTTGACAACACTGTAGCGCTGCACCCTACTAGCGCCGAAGAATTTGTTACCCTTAGGGGCTAGTGTAGGAAAAGCATCCTACACATATCAATAAACCTGGAAAATAACCAATCACTGTCTATATTGGCTAGGCAGTGATTTTTTCTAAGGTGTATCACCGTCAACTGTGCGGTTTCGAATTATTATATAAGCTAATTTATCCCAAGCTTGGCTATTGTACCCCCCATAAAGATCATGATTGATGTCTTGCCAGTACCCCTCACAGCCCTTACTCACTTTGAGTAAGTTCAGGTAGTCTTTATCCACAATAATAAATTGTTTTTGATAAGGAATAAGCCAACGTGAACTTGGATTTTCGCTTAACACAGTTTTGGCTTGTTGGTATTGAGCAAACCACAGGTTAATAAGTCCTCCACAGGCTTTGGTATAGAAGACCTTGCCCATATCAGGTGTACTGTGCAGGTCTTCATTACCGGATAGCACTTTTTGGGCATGATGCCAGCTGGCGAACCCTATTTGTTGAGAAAGCATCGTCAAGCAATGCTTTAATTGCAGGTCATCGCCGTCCTTGATCTCCAGGCGCTTAAGCTGAGGTGCCATATGCTGTTGCAGTATCGGGTCACGTTTTATAGCCTTGAGCAACTTCTTGGCTTGAACTTTTACTTCATTTAATGCTAATTCCATTATGCCTTTTCCTCCATACTACCCAGGCTTTGTGGTATTAATCTGTGCAAGTGCGTCCATACCAGGCTTATCGCTAACAGAGCTGAAAGAACATGAGTGAGAGGAAAAGCATACCACAGCGCGCTCAACTCAAATTTAGCAGAAATGAAAATCATAGCCGGTAGTAAAAAGACATAAATCTGCGCACTAGAAAGTAGCATCGCCTTTTTTGCCCTTCCCGTCGCCTGAAAAAACGCGATACATATAGCACTCACCCCTGCCAAAGGAAGCAACATAAACATTGTACCGATGATGGTTTCGCTATTTGCGAGCACGCTTTCTTGAGGACTAAATACGGTGATAATCTGTCTGGGGAAAACCTGCAAACACAATGTCATCACAGCCAGGTAACTGCTGGCCATAAAGGCGCCGGTTATTGCTGCGTTTTTCACCCTTAAAAAGTTCTTAGCGCCATAGTTGTGAGCAATGATAGTTTGACTGGCATGGCTTATTGCAATGAGGGGCAAAATCAAAAAGATGTTGATCCTACTCACAATGCCATAAGCGGCGAGCCATTGAGTTGAGCCAATCAGGCCACTTTGACTTATACGCGTATTGATAAACACCATCACTACTGCAGCACCAAAATAGGAGATAAAGACAGGCATTCCTATACTAAGGAACTTGTTTATTATGCCAAAGTTCAGGGCAAAGCTAAGTTTCTCAATTGATAATAGTGGCGTAGGATTATTCAATAAACGTATGCCCAGTAATAGCCCCATTAATTGGCATATTATCGTTGCGTAAGCAGCACCACTGACACCAAAGTTGAACACGGCAATAAACAAGTAATCTAGTATTACATTGCTTACGGCGCCTAAGATGATAATTAGCAGCAAGCTCTGCATTTTGGTTTGCGCGCGTAATAGGTCTGTGATCAATGACAGACTCAATACGAGTACTGCGCCCATAGTCACTGGAATAAAATAAGCCCTTGCATCATCAAACAGTAAATCCGTTACGCCACTTGATCTTAGTAAAGGTGATGTAGCACTTAGCACCAGGATGGCAAGTACAATAGAAAGCAGTAATACCAGGGTAAAAGCATTATTGATGACGGTTTGTGCTTTTGAGTTTTGCCCTGCCCCCCAATATTGACTTACAACTATACTGACGCCATTGCTGATGAAAGCGCCCAATGCAATCACTAACATTTGCAATGGAAAGATTGCAGAAACCGCAGCAAAGCCAATATCACCAACATATTGAGCGATAAAATACGCATCAACCATATTGTATAAACCACTTAAAACCATGCCAAATGCCATGGGCAGTGCGATTTTAACGTACAAATTGCGAAGCTTTTCGCTTTCAAGTGAAGAAGGAGTGAGTTTGTGTTCAGGGTTTTCCTGACGCATATTTTGAGATGTCACAATTCAATTACCTCTAAGTATATATGGCATTCCGCAAAGCCTACTTAGTTCGTAATGAACTGATTAAAACATGGTGTCAGAGTGATATCATCTTAAGCGGAAAGGCGTCTCTGCAGCCTGCTGGAAAGACTATGTGAATTAGTGACGAATGTCAAAGACACTGTAAGTGGGAACTGCTTTAGGTTTACCTCGAGTTCATCCACCTGAATAGCCGCTATAGTTTTTGTAATTCATGTTGTTGCCTTTGCATACGGTTTCGGTTCAGCTTTCTTCGTTGCTGTCTGTGTTTAATTTTTTCTCTGGGAAAAACACATCATCAATACGCAAATTAAAAATGTTGGCAATATCAAATGCTAACTGTAAAGATGGGTCATGCTTTCCTCGTTCAACGGCATTAACCGCCTGTCGTGATACGCCAAGTTCCTGCGCTAATGTTTGTTGCGACCAATCACGTTCGGCGCGCAAAACCTTAATTCGATTCTTCATTGTCTCTCCAAACCAATAGTTGAACGATCAAACCATGGCCACCAAAAACCGCAGGCATTACAAAGGCTAGATTTACTTCTGGCATTGGAAACTTCATTGCCAGCATGCCGTAGATAAATGATGAAAAGCACAAAAGGCCAATCATCCATAAAAACGCTTCACCCGTGAGTGCTTTCATGTATTCATCAAGTGTGCGATAGCGAGTTCGGAAAATAAAAAATGCCCATACTAGCGGTGCGACAGGCAACACCGTCGCCGCTACATTGAGCCATGTCGGCATGTTTAGTAGCTCCAACGAAAATGCTTGAATTGCAATTAACAATAAAAACACAACCATGGCCGTCATAAAACGTTTCATGAACGTGATCTCAGCTTTTGATTTAGCCATAACATTCTCCTAAAAGTGTGCCCATCACTATTGATGGAATAACAGATTATATGACACCAACTCATTACAATATGTAAGGTATGTATGACACAATGGCGCAATATCACGACCATGTCAAGTTAACCTGACAAAACGATAGGTATTCTGTTTTTTCATTGCATTTTCAAGCGCCATAAGTAATGTTGTAATACTGATGCCTTTTGCAGAATGCATAAGACCAATACGGGAATAATTCTGTTAATGCCTGCTAGCGAAATAGACGTTAACTTAGATCACACCCTGCCAATGGTTTTGGCAGGGCCACTGCTCCGTGCAGTCACAGCGAAAAGCATTACGCTATGGCTGGCAACCAGGCAGCCAGTGCAGTTACAACTAGACCTCACACCTGATAACGCAGAGCCTATTTATTTCTGTGCACAACAGATGCAGCAATACACTCAGAGCATTCGCTGCGCAGGAAAGCTGTTTCTGCAGCTGATTCATATCCCATTACCACAAGCATTACCCGAAGGCTGCTGGATCGGGTATGACTTACGCCTAGCAAATAAAGAGGCCGGCCCACAGCCGGACTGGCTTGGTTGGCAACAATGGGCCCCTGATCTGATATACCCCGATCGTAGCAGCCCCGGTTTTGTTATTCAGACCAAGCTCACTAAGCTGTTACATGGCTCATGTCGAAAGCCGCATTTTGCTTCTGACGACGGTTTGCTAGCCGCTGATTATTACCTGCAGCAACATCCGCCAGAACAATGGCCAGCTTTATTGCTGATGAGCGGCGATCAGATCTATGCTGATGATGTTGCGGCGCCAATGCTAAAAGCTATTCATCAGCTTATCGGCCAACTGGATTTTGCCGATGAAAGCCTGCCTTGCTCTGTTGTTAGCCAGTCCGCACAGTTACATACTAGCCACCCTTACTATTACCGGCGCGATAGCTTACTGCCAAAAACGGAGGCCAGTCAGGCGGTACTCACTCAGGTATTTAAAGGCGTGAAGAAGCCGGTTTTTACCTCTGACAACGCCCGCAACCACTTAATTAGCCTGGCAGAAATGCTGGGCATGTACATACTGGTTTGGTCGCCTGCAGGCTGGCAAACTGATGCAACAGAGCTAAGTACCGAACAGGCAAACGCACTGAGTGCCGAGCAGCAGCAAACCTACCAGACACAGCAACAGATTATTCACCAGTTTGCTGCTGGCCTGGGTAAAGTAAGACGCTTACTGGCGCATTTACCCTGCGCCATGATCTTTGATGATCACGATGTCACCGACGACTGGAACCTAACCGCACAGTGGGAGCAAACCGCTTATAACCATGATTTCTCCCGCCGCATTATTGGAAATGCGTTGATTAGCTATTTGTTGTGTCAGGGTTGGGGCAATACGCCAGAGAAGTTTACGCCCGAGCTGTTACATCAGGCAGAGTTAGCCTTTAGCAACAGCGGCTCAGTGCAACACCAGCAACTTATTACCGACTTGTTACGTTTTAATCAATGGCATTATCAATGGCCTACCGAGCCCCCTCTTCTGGTGCTAGATACCCGCACCCGCCGCTGGCGTTCAGAAATCGCCTTAGGTAAACCCTCTGGCCTGCTAGATTGGGAAGCCATTACCGAACTTCAGCAAGATTTAATCGGCCACGATGCGGTGGTTCTGGTGTCCCCAGCGCCAGTGTTTGGCGTAAAGCTTATTGAGGGCATTCAAAAATTGTTTACGTTTTTTGGCAAACCGCTATTAGTAGATGCTGAAAACTGGATGGCACACCGCGGCACCGCTTACGCACTGATGAATCTGTTTCGCCACCCGAAAACACCGAAGCACTTTGTTATTTTATCTGGCGATGTGCACTACTCTTTTGTCTACGAGGTTAACCTGCGCGGCCAGCAAGACGGCCCTGATATCTGGCAAATTACCAGTAGCGGTTTAAAAAACCAGTTTCCGGTCAAATTGTTAGATGTGTTAGACCGGCTAAACCGCTGGCTATACTCGCCGCGCTCGCCACTTAACTGGTTGACCAAACGCCGTAGTATGAAAATAGTGCCGCACAAACCTGACAATGCTAAAGCTGGCGAGCGCTTGCTGAATCAAGCCGGCATAGGTTTGGTAGAGCTTCATAGCGACGGCTCGCCTAAGCAGGTTGTTCAGCTTACGGTGCAAGGCCAGGCCATCGCTTTTAACATCAGCGAAGATGACGCGCGTTGGGAATAGCCGTTGTTATTGCTGCAGCTTAATTCTAAGCAAGTAACTACTAGCAGTAATATACAGCCAACTGTTATCCAAACTTAGCGCAACATTAGCCGCGGCAACACCGGTTTGTATGCTGCCTAAATGCTCACCGCCAGGCGAGATTACCCAGACGCCACCGGGGCCGGTGGCCAGTAATACGCCGGACGGTAGTACTTTTAAACCATCTGGCAAACCTGGTAGTTGCTTAACCTGGACGGTGGCATCAAAAAACAGTTTACCTTTACCCAGGCTACCATCGCTATTTACCGCATAACGCCACCACTGCGCCGCTGCAGGATCAGAATTGGCCACATACAGCCACTTTTCATCCGGCGAAAACGCCAGACCATTGGGTCGGGTTAAATTGTCAGCCAGTAGCGTGATATTGCCATCCGGTGCCAGCCTGTATATCCCATTTACGCTTTGCTGCTTTTCTGTTGAATTATCACCGCCTGCTAAGCCATACGGCGGATCGGTAAAATAGTAAGCTCCGCTGCTATGCTGCACCAGATCGTTCGGGCTGTTTAACAGCTTGCAGTTAAAGGCTGTCACCAAAGTTTGATACTGCGGCACACCATTATCAAAGCCATTAAACAGCGCTAAGCGGCGATCGCCGTGTTGCGCCAGCACCAATTGCTTTTCACTGTTAAAGATCAGACCGTTCGCGCCCTGTTGGCGGTTATTCTGTGGGTACAAACCGGTGTAACCGGACGGCTGAAGATATACTGTTAAGCCTTGTTGTTCATTCCAGCGATAGACTTTATTTTGAGGTACGTCAGAAAACAGTATATCGCCGGTAACGGGTTCAGCTATCGGCCCTTCCGCCCAGCTAAACCCCTCGGCCAGTTGCTCAAGCGTTGCATCTGCAGCCACCACATGGTGCATGGCTGGTGTAACTGTTAGCACTGGCTGTGCCGGCAAGGCGCTATTAGCCGCTAATATCGGACTAAACAGAATACATAAAACAGTTGCTGAAAAACGCATAAACATGGCCTCAAAAGAAAAAGTCACTACACGCTAGCACTATTAGCGCACTGAAGAAATGGCCAATTTTACAGTTATGCTTATGTTTCTTGCTGCAGTTGTGCTTGTTCTTCCGCACGCAGGGTTAGCACTTCTACGCCACTGTCTGTTACGGCAATGGTGTGTTCCCACTGCGCCGATAGCTTTTTATCGCGGGTAACTACTGTCCAGCCATCTTTTTTGGTTTTTACTTTAGCGCTGCCCTGGTTCAGCATTGGCTCTATGGTAAATACCATACCGGGTTTTAACAGCATACCTGTGCCAGCCGCGCCGTAATGCAGCACCTGCGGCGCTTCGTGCATTTCACGGCCAATGCCATGGCCGCAATATTCACGTACTACGCTATAGCCCTTACTGCGGGCAAACTGCTCAATAGCAAAGCCGATATCACCCAAGCGGGCGCCGGGTTTTACTGCGTTAATGCCCAGCCACAATGCAAGGTAGCAATCATCTACCAATTGCTGCGCCACAAAGCTTAGCTTACCTACGCCATACATTTTGCTGGAGTCTGCGATAAAGCCATTTTTTTCCAACGTAATATCTACGTTGATAATATCACCATCTTTTAGCAACTGCGTACTTGATGGTACGCCATGACACACCACATCATTTACCGAAGTATTCAGTACGTAGGCAAAACCGTACTGCCCTTTACTGGCAGGCCGTGCCTGCAATTCATCGACAATATAGCGCTCTGCCAGATCATTTATCTGCAAAGTCGACATACCCGCCACAATGCTTTGGTCCAACATGGCAAATACCTGTGCCAATAGTCGGCCTGCTTCTCGTTGCAACGCCAACTCTGCCGCGGTTTTAAGCTGAACGCCGTTCATCTGCGCCTCCTGCCAGTTTCACGTCGGCTTGCTGTAACATCATCACCACGAGTTGATGATAATTATGTGATGGGTGCAATTCGGCTAACATGCCCATTTTCAGCCAGAATTCGGCCTGCGCATTAATAGAACGCGACATAGCACCACTAGCCTTTCGAATTTCCTCGTGCAGTTCATCTGCAATTTTAACAATGCCCAATACAATGTTCCTATTTTGCCTCACAACAATATACGAATCATATATGAAACGTATATTTCAGAAAAGTTGAAGTTGCACAATTGTGCTAATTTTCGCAAAGTAAGCCCTTATACCAATGAGGCTAAACTTGGCATGCAAACATTCTCTGAACTTCGTACCCTGCTGGTGGGTTATGGTTACGCCGGCAAAACCTTTCATGCGCCGCTGCTGTGCGCAACGCATGGTATTAAGCTGACGCATGTTGCCTCATCTCAGGCGGCACAGGTTAAGCAGCAATTGGGCGCTGATATTATCGTGCTGACCGATTACGAAACGGCCGTACAATTGCCAGATATTGATTTGGTGGTTATTGCCAGCCCAAACGATAGCCATGCGCCTTTAGCTGAACGGGCGCTGCGCGCTGGCAAACACGTCGTGGTGGATAAACCCTTTGCGCTTACTGTTAAAGAAGCCAACGCCTTAACCGCCTTAGCTGAAGAGCAACATCTGCTGTTATCCGTGTTTCATAACCGCCGTTTTGATGCCGACTTTCAAAGCCTGCAGCACTTGATCAACAGTGGTCGGCTGGGCCCAATTGCACATCTGGAATCCCGCTTTGACCGCTTCCGGCCAGAAGTGCGCCAGCGCTGGCGTGAACAAGCTGGCCCGGGTGCTGGGCTATGGTTTGACTTAGGCCCGCACCTGCTGGATCAATGTCTGGTGTTATTTGGCCTGCCACAAACGATTAGCGCCAGTTTAAAAACCGTTCGGCCGGATGCAACAACAACAGACTGGTTTAGCGTGTTGCTGGATTACGGTCACTTTAGCGTAACCCTGGGTGCCTCTATGTTGGCCGCCGCACCATCGCCGCGCTTTACGCTGCAGGCACAGCACGGCAGCTGGCAAAAGTTTGGTCTGGATATTCAGGAAGATCAGCTAAAACAAGGCTTAACACCAGCCACTGCTGGCTGGGGCATCGACCCCCAACCCGGCTTGCTGTACCTGGCAGAGCAGGTTACGCCGTACAGCACCGCAGTAGGCTGTTATCAGCAGTATTACACGGCCATTGTGGCGGCTATAAATGGCAAAGGCCCAAACCCGGTACCGCCGCAGCAAGCCTGCACGGTAATGCAACTGCTTGAGCTGGCTGAGCAATCAGCTGCTGAGGGTAAAACCTTAGCGGTTGTCGCTGCTGCATAGCGGCGCATCTTGCCAATTCAAACCTTATGGCTAACACTGAAGCGCACTGATATTAAATAAGGATTGTTACTATGCCCCGCTTTGCCCTGCGTAACCTGTATTTGCTGCCGTTGCTGTGCTGCCCGCTAACGGCACTGGCTCAATTTGATCAATGCGCTATCGACACTCCCTCTGCCGTTTACGGTGCCCAAACCTGGCTGGAAATGGGCCATCCGCTGAATATGACTACAGAGCGCCTCGGCCGCTTGCCAAACAGTGCTGGTGCTAAGCTGATTGCCTTGGCCTATCAGGGTTGGCAGCAAGGTAAAGCCGAACAGCAAATCAGCAGCGACGTCACCGCATTGTGCCAAACCTTTACTGCCGACGCCCTGCTGGCAGACATAGTAGATAGCCCCTGGCCGGTGCTACGCACAGTGTGTGGCGATGCCAGTGAAAACCTGGTGACAGCTCTGAACGAGGCCGGCGCAGCTAACACCAGCGCAGCCTCAGTGTTGTTTTATCTGAAAGGCGAAGAGCCGGCACCAAATTTACTGCCACTGGCCGAACAGGCTGTAGCACTTAAACAGCAAAATAGCGCCGATATGCAGATCCTGGAGCAACTGTACGACAGCTGCGCCGCAAAAACCGACGCGTACAAATTAGCACTGGGTAAAGAAATATATGTTGAGTAGCAGATCTATTGGCTATTGCTCAAAGTCAGCGCCAAAGTTGGCAACAGAGCGCTGAAACAACTTCTCAGAGGTAGTATCACCACGACTTGCCCGTTTGCTATTTGTGTTAATCCAGCGGGCAAGCTGGGCAGTATCAGCCAAGTATACCTTGTCATTAAACAGCAAATGGTTCGCAGACAGTTGCACTTCTGTCAATTGCTGCCGCAGTGGCAACATCAGTATCAGTTTTTCTGCACCGGCATAATCCGCTTCGACGGCCGGTCGCACCGGCGCAGTCATCAAAGTGCTATCAATAAACATTCGTAGCGCATAAAAATCATCAAATCTGTGATACACCACAGCACCTTTTTGTCCCTGCGGCTGCCAGAAAATGGAGTCAATATCGTCCAGATAAGACGAGTCGTAAGCGTTTGCGGTAAATGCAAAACTAAGTAGTAAAATAATCATTAGAAAGTAGCTTTGATTGGTCATCTGCTTATCACTTATGTTTTATCCTGATAGCAGACACATCTAGTATCCTGCCGAAATTTAGACGTAAATACTCCTTACTAGTCTTACTGTTTACAACGTCCCAGCCGAGACTGACTAACAAACAACGACACAACACGAACCGTAAATGTATAGTTGCAATACTCAGTGCGTCAATGAAATCGATACCCACTGTATCGCCATGAATCAGCCGATTTCGAATCTCTGATAATGTCAGACCTTGCCCATCATCCGAAAAAACAGGCCACAAGTCCGAAATATCAAGCTGATGAAAATTACGGAAGCTAATCCAAGATTCTTGCAAAGAGACTCTATTTAACTCACCTAACTTATCATAGAGAAGTTTTCTCTGTCCTTTATTAAGAGGAACTGGGTTGTCACTATTTTTGATACAATTTTCAAGGTACTTTCTAAAGGATTTAAACTGACCTTCATCAAGAACAAGCTCTGCGTCATTTGCTCGTTTATATTCGAGAAGAATTGCTTCAAATGCTGAAAAATAGGCCAGAAACTCAAGCTCTAATGTAGGCTTTTTAATAGGTACGAGTGCATAGATCGCATCACGGATATGCTGTCTATTGTTGAATTTTACAAATACGCTGTATGTATTAGAAATGAACTCATTAGCTAGCATTCTATCGATTATCGATTTTTCATAGCTGTACGGATTCCTTGCTACAATTGGCATATTGCCTCTGTATAAATCGGTAACCCCTCGGTTATCTTCGTAGCTCCAACCGAAGCATAAAGTTCGCTCATTTGAAACCAAGGAAGCAATTAGCAAAAAATCTTCAAGTTCACTTAGAAGCTCCCCTGCAAGATCAGCTGTAAAGACTCTGCCTTTATCCATAACTAGGTTAGCTGTTAAACAAGCATGTCTTACTAGTTGTTCTTCTTTTCTCTCGAATCGAAAAGCCTGTGAAAATAAAACCGTTCCAAATTTCGATAATTCGTATTGAATTGGGTTTGAGAACTCAACCTCGATTGATCCATCCCTCTTTGGACATTCAAAATTATGCGGTTTAAGTACAAAATTCGGTGAAAGCCAAAATGTGAAGTTGTTCTCGACCTGATGATCACATTCAGGCGCATACCCTTTGACATAGAGATTTTTATAGTAAAGCTCAGCCTGTGTCACAAGCTTCCCAGGCCCCCAAAAGCGTGTGCGTAAATTCCGAATCATAACCTTGTCAGCAAAAATGTCTGCCTCACATCGACTATCCAGACCAACAACTTTAGTATTTAACTTCGAAAGCTTTTGTTTTCTAAGAGCTTTAGAGATCCCCGGATCATCGGTCGTTGCAATAAGTTTTACTGGTTCCTGCCGGTTCTTGGGTAAAAATATCTTGCAGGGAATATTTT
Source organism: Rheinheimera baltica (assembly GCF_030731985.1). Lineage (NCBI taxonomy): Bacteria > Pseudomonadati > Pseudomonadota > Gammaproteobacteria > Chromatiales > Chromatiaceae > Rheinheimera > Rheinheimera baltica. The sequence continues at coordinate 321,963 of NZ_JAPJDY010000004.1, read as the reverse complement.
CTATCGTCGATGTTTCATCGGTGAGAGATATCGCCACAAAGTAATCTTCATCATTAACATCATTCATAAGTCGGCTATATATCCTATTAGCTTCAGCAAACTAGGCACGCTTATCTTTCACGTAAACATCCAAAGCTTTCGCACTGCCAGACTTACGTTTTTCAATATCAAACAACTCCGTCGCTTCATATAACTTGGTAAAAGTTGGGTAGCCATAAGTGCGGGCGTCAAAGTCCGGATACTGTCGTTTTATCAATGAGCCGCAGACTGCCAGAAGCGCCCAACCCTCAACATCAGCGTTATCCCGCACTGAATTGCGTAAAATGTTTATTAACCGCGCATCACAACATAACTCACGTTTAGACTTTTTACTGCCATTAGAATGTGGCTGCAGCTTGGCTGGCGCAACTTCAGCGGATTCATCTAACTCTGGGGCGCGTAACACTTCGGTGTGAATAAAATCATCGCAGGCATTACGAAATGCCAGAGGTGTTTTTTGTTCACCTACACCAAATACATAGATTTGCGATTCCTTTAACCGGGAGGCAAGTTTGGTGAAATCGCTGTCGCTGGATACCAGAGCAAAAGCATCAAACTTATTTGAATACAGCAGATCCATCGCATCGATAATCATGGCCGCGTCAGATGAGTTTTTACCCTGGGTGTAAGAAAACTGCTGCACCGGATTAATCGCTAACTCGTTTAGTGTTTCTTTCCAGTTTTTCAGGTGGGTTGAACTCCAATCACCGTAAGCTTTTTTCACAATGATATGGCCATGTTTGGCCAACTCAGACAACACAGCTCCTAATACAGAATACTGCGCATTTTCTGCATCAATCAGCACAGCTATTTTTTTCTCAGCGTGAATATCCTTCAATTACTGCTCCCTGTAGTACGGTTAAGAAAATACCTTTTTAAGGAAAGTAAACCTTTAGCCGGTAGCTTGCAAGTATCTCTCCGGTTGGTTTTATTCAGCGAACTATTAACAGCAAACACAAAATAGTATTGGGCAATAGCTCGATACTATTGTTCTACTTACCAACGTACCGTTAATGCCATGCTGGTTAGCGTAAATTTACTCAACAGAGGGCCACTTTATGACAATCTCAGTAGCAAAAACCAGGTTTACTACCGGCGCTACCCACAGGTTAGGTGCCGCTATTGAGTTATGCTCAGCCTTAACCGTTGTGTCCGCGGCAGCAGCGCAAACATCCACTCAGATAACGGAGCAAAACCGGCAGCTTGTCAGTCAGGCATTTGCCAATTGGGCTGCCGGTGGCAGCAGCTTTTTTGCCGATATGCTGGCACCAGATGCTGTTTGGACCATTAAAGGCTCCGGCCCGACCGCTGGCAGTTACCATGGCCGCGACGACTTCATTAACCGTGCAGTAAAACCCTTTGCCGAACGCATGGCTGGCCCGCTAAAGCCCACAGTGCGTGATATCTGGGCGCAAGGTAATGATGTGATAATCCACTGGGATGGCACCGGCACCGCTAAAGATGGCCAGCCCTATCAAAACAGTTATGTTTGGATCTTCCGCATGAACGGACAGCAAGCAACAGAAGTTATTGCCTTTCTTGATCTTGGACGTTATGACGAGCTGCTAAACAGGGTGAAACCTGAAGCGCCATAAAGCCCGAGGTAAACCGGCACGGCAGCGCACACTGCTGCGCCGGCGTCACGATTACCGGCTTAGTTCTCTAAGGCTGCCGTTGGTTAAATCCAGCATAAAGTGCATATCGTGTCCGCCATGGCTAAAGGCCTGCAGCAGTTGAAACACACCGCCAAACTGCTGTGCAAAGCCGCTGCTGTCGCTTGCAGCTTTAGCCGCCAGTAAGCGCGTAAGCAGCTGATACTGCGCCAGCCGCTGCGGGCTGATATCCTGCAACGCCAGGCTGCCGGCATTACGCAGGCGGTAAAAGTCCAGTGCTAAATCAAAGCCACTCCAGCCGGCAAACTGCTGCAGCGTAAAGCCGGCATCTATCGCCAATGTATCGGCTGCCTTTAACGCCTGCTGCCAGTGTGGGCTGTGCTGTAAGGCTGGCAGTTCAGCCGGTAGTTGGGCTAATGGCGGTAAGTTTTGCAGTTGTGATAACAGCAGCAGTTGCCGGCCGTCTAATGCCAGTAGCGCTTCGCGCAGCGGTGCCGGCCAGTCTTGCGGTAAAAAGCGTTGCCGTGTTAATTCGCTAAGGTGCCAGTTGGTAAACTCACGGTAGTTTTTTGCCGTTAAAATCGCTTTATTCCACAACGGCGCGCCTTGTTTAGTCAGGCTGTCATGTTCCTGCTGATAATGCTGAAACAGCTCGTTGTAGCGCGGAATATCATCCAGTACCACAGTGTGCACTGTAACTTTTTGCTGCGGCTGAATGCTAACCAGTTTATACGCCGGCACATAAGCTGCCAGCGACGGTGCCTGCACATTCACCAGCACTTTGCCATCCACACTGCGGCTAATGCCGGTGTCGTTAAAATGCATATGGCCGCCAATATGCAGCTTTAAGCCGGTAGCGGCCAGCAAGTTAGTTACGCTGTCGGCCGGGCGGCGCGCCAGCTGAAAACTGTCGGCACCAAATTGCGCGGCTATTGCATCGGATTGGCCATTGTAAAACTCTGTCATCGGGTAATGGCTAAAGGCAATTAAGGTTTTGCCGGCCTGCTCTGCGCGCTGCACTACCTGAGCTATCCAGTCGGTTACCTGAGTTTTATGGCTAAACATCTTGTTATAACCGGCACTGCCGGCCCCGGCATAACCATCGCCGGTTGCCTGTGGCAAATACACGTTTGCATCTATTGCCAGCAACCATACATCGGCCGCCGGCTCTACCAGGTAACTGCTGTCAGGCACCATGCTGCACTGGCTGTAACCTGGCTGCTTATAGCGCCCGCCGGTGCCTTGCAGGCATATCTCATATTGACGCTGGCTGTAAGCAGCCTGCCCGCTGGCCAGTTTAAAGCTGTAATTAAGCTCGCTGTAACCGCTGTACGGCGTTTCCCAATACAGATAGCCCGGCTGCGGGTAAAAGCCAAATGGCGCCAGCTGCGCCATAATCTGTTTATAGCCCAGCTCTTTTACCTCTTCACTGCAGATGGTTGGCAGCTGTGCACTGCTCAGAACAGCTGGCAATTTAGCGGCGCACGGCTCACTGCCCGGGCTGTAAATTGGCTGTGGGTAACCGCCTGCACCTAAATAATCGCTTTTACCGGCCGGGCGGCTAAAGGGCCTTACCGGGTCGTGGTTACCGGGCGCAGCAAAAAACTGCATGCCGTGCGTGTCGCTGTAATGCTGTAAAATGGCTCCCAGGCCACGCACATGCAGCGGCTGGCCATCGTCGCTAAAGTCGCCGGGCAGCGCTATCAGCTTAACGCCGCGCGCGGCCGCGTCGTCCAGTGCTGCCAGCAAGGCAAAGTAGTTTTCGTTAAATAAGCGCGTCGATTTAAGCTGTGCCGCCATAGTGCGGATAGTGGCATTTTTACCGCTTAGGCTGTTAGGTAAGCCGGCAAAAGCAGCATCGTTAAAATTGGCGTAAATATCGTGAAAATGAATATCCGGCATAAAAGCAATTTGCAACGGTTGCGCTGCGTTGTGCTCTGAAACAGGAGAAGCGGCCAGGCTGCTAAAACTCAGTAACAGCGCCAGCATAGGGCTAAAACGTGGATTAAGTGACATAAACGAACCTTTTGCGCCAATAAAACAGCCGGCACTACAGCATAAACTGTAGTACCGGCCGGTGTGTTTTAGAAGTCTGCGCGGATGCCTAAGCTGATACGGCGTCCGGAGAACTCGTTCATTACCGGGAATTGCGGCGTTAAGGTATAACCGGTGGTGGCTTCATCGGTAATATTAATACCTTTTAAGCTCAGTTTAATATTGTCAGTCAGGTTATAACCAATGGCGATATCGGTTTGGCCGTAGGCGTCGCGATACACCGGGTACAGGTTACGTTCAATGACTTCAACATACTTATCTTTGTAGTTATAAGAGATGCGCGCATCGAAGCGGTCATTCTCATAATACAGCGTAAAGTTGTACGTGCTGTCGGCCAGGCCTTCCGGCGGCGTAGGAATATCCAAACCGGATGAACCGGTTAAGGAGTTATCCAGCATGGTATAGTTGGCATTAATACCAAAGCCGTCTAACAGCGGATGCAGCATGTTAAGCGGCAGTTGCGCTATCAGCTCCAGGCCGGTGACTTTATAAGAGCCATCAGCATTAACCGGCTGATATACATCGAAATCATAGTAGCCATCCAGAGTACCGTTAGCATTGAGTTTCTCTACATCCTCAACCACACCGGTCAGCTCCTGCCGCACCACGCCTTCGATATCTTTCCAGAAATAAGACACTGCCAGAATACCGCCATTCTGCAGATACCATTCCAGTCCGGCTTCCCATTGTTTAGCATAGGTAGGCTGCAAATCCGGGTTGCCGTCGGTAAAGCGGAACTCATTCCAGCTGACCGAACGCTTATAGGCAATATTAGTCAGTGCCGGGCGCATCAGCGTCTCAGACGCCGCAGCGCGAAACAGCACATCATCCAAAATCTCTACCGTCATATTCAGGCTGGGCAGCACATCGGTGTAGCTGCCTTCTTTCGAGATCGGCGTATCTGTGTAGCCATTAGAGCCGTCTTCGTTCTGCACCTGGTGATAACCAAATGACAGCACAGAAGTATCTACGGCACGCACCCCGGCATTCAGTGTTACAGGTTTACCGGCCAGGTCAAAATCCAGGTTTGCCATGGCATACAAGCTTAGCGCTTCTTCATCTACACGGTAGTAATCGCCTTCGTTAAACGGCGTGCTGAAACCGGTATAACGGAAGGTGCTGCGGGCGTAATCGTTCGATACCTGCATCCAGTTCAGATCTTTGGCTTTATAGGCACCACCGGGTACTATATCGGTTACCCATTGCAGCTCGCTGTCGGCCAGGGTGCGGTTATTAACCCAGGAAGCATCACCGGCAGCCGGCCCCTGTATTTTAGCACCGCCAAACTGGCGTTTTTTCGATTTATCGGTATAACGCACACCAAACTGCACACTGCTCAGCGCCGGCATAAAATCCAGCTCAAGTGACTTTTTAAAATCCAGCTGGGCAGCATATTTATCGTCGCTAACCTGCTCCAGCTCAGTCTCATATGCTTCAAACAGGTAGCTGTCCGGTGAGTTGTACATATCGATACTGGCCGGGTTAGCGCTGACCACCGTTTCGCCGCCATTAGCAGTCCAGCGGCTACGTGACGGCGCATAGGCTACGTGTTTCAGGTTGGCATAATCCTGCGATTTTTCTGCACCGGAAAAGCCAACCAGGCCGTTGATATCCCAACCATTGGTTTGCCAGTCCAGCGCCAGGCTGTACTGCGAGTAATCGGTGTTGTTAATGCGTTCTTTGCTTAAAAACTCGTGCTGAGTAGCGGTGTAAGACACATCGGTCAGCACAATAATGCCGTACTGCGCCAAAGTGGTGTCGTCATAATCGTGAATCGTTTCCAGCGTACTGCGGCTGGACGCGGTGTAAGCCGCGGCATCGTATTCATCTTCGGTGACATCATAGCCGCCTTTCATCGCATCAAAGGTCAGGCTGAAATCATTGTCGGGTTTATACTGCAGCGACGCGGTAGCGCCCCACTTATCCTGGTCATTCAGGTACAAACGGTCGCCAACTTTATCCTGAAAAATAATCCGGTTGGTTTCGTTCTTATCGCTGCGATCGCTCACCATTACACCGGCATCACGTTCCAGCACCGCGGCAGCTTGCTCAGAGCGTGGCCCTGTCGCTTCCAAAAAGCGCCCCATCGGCCGAAAGTTAATGCCCGAATTCGAATCGGTTCTGTTGGTGCGACCGGCTTTAGAGAACGACACTAACGCGCCCCAATCACCAAAGGTGTCGCTGGCTAAAAAGGAGAACTTAGGATCAATTTCTTCTGAAATAGAATTATGCGCGCCTTCGGCAGACACAATCAGTTTGCGCTCGCTGTAATCAAACGGCCGCGCGGTAGATATCATTACCGAACCGGCAATACCACCTTCTTCATCTGCTGCCGTTGGCGATTTTTGCACCGTTACGCTTTGAATAATTTCCGAGGCAAAAATATCAAACTCTACATCGCGGCCGCCACTGCCTGAGGCTGTCGCCAGGTTGTTGATAGACACATGGGTAAATTCACTTGGCAAGCTGCGCACGTTAATTTTACTGCCCAGGCCCTTGTTACGTTCTATGGTAACGCCAGGCATACGCTGCAGCGCTTCGGCCAGGTTTTGCTCGGGAAAGTCAGCTACATCAGTGGCAACAACCGAATCAGAAAAACCGATATTCGATTTTTTCAAATCTACCGCTTGCTCGAGGCTGCGGCTGTAGCTGCCGGTTACCGAGATAACTTCTACCGCTTGTTCTGTGCTGTTATCCGCCGCTTGCGCCAACAGCGGTGCTGCGGCTACGGCCAGTGCACCGCCCAGCAGTATCTGCTGCACGGCACGGCTTAATAGTGTTTTGTTTAGTTTGCTGATGTCGTTGTGTTTAATAGAGGACTGCATGTGTTTACCCACTGCTAATAGCTATCGCCGGCCCGGCCGCTGTTACAGCAACCCGGCCTGGCGCGCACGGTTATTATCGGATTAATGGCTCGATGCAGTGCTGCCGGGCAACAATAAGCTAAGACATACCGAAGCACTGCATCCCGCTAACAGGAACGGCGCTACAGTACAGCAGCTATATGATGGTTTTCTTACCGAAAAATTAATGATTTACGACATCGAAGTGCAGTGTCAGTGGTCAGCAGGTCTGCTACTCGGCCCAGCGCTGCTTGATAGCCAGAATAGCCGGCAACTGTTGCTCAAGCAGATCAATTAGCCGCGGTTCAAAATGCTGGCCTTTTTGCGCCTGCATGTGTGCCATGGTGTCTTCAATGCTCCAGGCTTGTTTGTACGGCCGGGCACTGGTGAGCGCATCAAATACGTCTGACACTGCCACTATGCGCGCTTCCAGCGGTATGGCGTCGCCAGCCAGGCCATGCGGGTAACCGCTACCGTCCCATTTTTCGTGATGATATAACGCCACCACTTTTGCCATTCGCAATAGATCAGAGTCACAGTCACCGATAATCTCCGCGCCAATAAGCGGGTGGCGCTGCATATCGCGAAATTCTTCTACGGTAAGCTTGCCTGGTTTTAGCAAAATACTGTCAGCGATACCTATTTTGCCAATGTCATGCATGGGGGCTGCATGCAGTAAATCTTCAGCGTGTTGTGCAGATAAACCATAAGCGCGCGCCAGTACCTGCGCGTAATGGCTCATACGCATAACATGCAGCCCGGTTTCGTTATCTTTATACTCCGCCGCGCGGCCAAGGCGCTGGATAACCTGCAACCGGGTTTGTTTAAGTTCATCCGCCCGTACCAGCGACAAATGCGTTTTGATTCTGGCGCGAACAATGGCTGGCGAAATGGGCTTGGCAATATAATCTACAGCCCCCACTTCAAAGCCTTTGGCTTCATCCACTTCGTCTTTTAACGCAGTGACAAAAATAACCGGCAATCGCTGCGTAGCAGGATCGGCTTTTAACCGGGCGCAAACGTCATAGCCCGTCATACCAGGCATCATTACATCGAGTAAAATAAGATCAGGTTGCTGTTGCTGTATCAATTGCAACGCTTCTTCACCACTTTTGGCAAATAACAACCGATACTCGTCTTGCAACACCGTCCGCAGCACGCGCAAGTTGGTGGGCTCATCGTCTACCAGCAGTAGGGTTTGCTTCTCGGCCATCGGTGTTATCCTGCGTTTATCCGCTGTTGTATTTGATTTAGGGTTGCCATAGCGCTGGCAAAGTCAAATTCGTTTACTGCATCAAGCAAAGATAGGATCAGTGTTTCATGTATTCCAGTATAACGTTCTAACTGTGCCAGTACGCTGTCATTAATTTCATGTCTTTGCAGGGCCTGAGATAAAGGACTAAGCAAAGCTGCAAGGGCGACATCATCGAGCGGTTGCAACGTCTTTGTTGAAACACTGTCTGGTTGTTGCTGCAACTGTTGGCAAGCTGCCAGGTGTTCAGGCCAGCTTTGCAATATTTGTTGCAGCGTGTTTTCTGCGCGATCTTGCTGCTGCTGACGAGCTGCCTGCTCTAACTCACCACACAGTTTGCTTAATTGCTCCAGCGCCAAATTAGCACTCACCCCTTTGATAGCATGCGCCGCTTTTTGTAATTCATCTAATTGAGCTGCTTTCAGGTTTACTGCCGCTTGCGCCAACACGGGCTCTTGCTGCTGTAAAAACTGTTCCAGTTGGGGCAGGTAATGCGTAAGCGAGCCCCACAACAGCAACGCTTTGGACAAATTGAGTACTTGCAGTGGCTGAGCCTCTGCGGCTATAACCGAGGGTAGCGCACCAACATCTAAATCCAATACGCGGGCAATTTCTGCACTTAACATTTCAAAATCAACGGGTTTACTGGCAAACCCCTGCATACCGGCTTCTTTAGCTGCCTCTTTATCTTCATCCAGCACACTTGCGGTCAGTGCGATAATGGCCAACGGCTCTCGCGGTAGTGACTGCTCCCACTGCCGAATCAACTTGCAGGCTTGTAAACCGTCCATTACTGGCATTTGAATGTCCATCAACACCACATCAAACGGTTGTTGCTGCACCGCTACAAGCGCTTGCCCGCCATCTGATACAGCCACCACTTTGTGTCCGGCACGCTCCAACAACAGCTGTAATAATTCTAAATTTTGCGGTATATCATCCGCTATTAACACCGACAACGGCGGTAATGCACACGCATGATCAATATTGCGTTGTGGTAGTGCTGTGCCCGGTTTAAGTGGCAAGGTAAAGCTAAAGCAGCTACCAACACCTTCTGTACTTTGCACACTAATATGGCCACCCATCAATTCAACAAGCTGCTTACTTATGGTGGTGCCAAGACCAGTGCCACCGAAGCGACGGCTCATCGACGCATCAGCCTGGGTGAAGGCATCAAAAATGTACGGCAAACGTTGTGGTGAAATACCAATGCCGCTGTCAATAATGCTAAATGTGAGTTCAGATGGCGCATCAAGCTGCACTTTCACCGTTACACTGCCCTGCTCGGTAAATTTAATCGCATTACCCAACAGGTTTGTTAACACCTGACGCAACCTATCTGGCGCGCCGTAGTAAAACTCAGCCGCGGCAGCATCTAGCTCTAACGTGAGTTGTAATTGTTTCTTACGGGCCTGCAACCACAAGGTAGACACCACAGTATCCAACAGCGCCGGTAAAGAAAAATCAGCATATTCCAACTCAACTTTGCCTTTTTCCAGCTTGGCACTATCAAGAATGTCGTTAAGCAGATGCAATAAGGAACGGGCGGCACTATGAATAGTTTGCAGGTGTTTTTGTTGCTGTTCGGGCAAACCGGATGACAACATTAAATCACTAAAACCAATAATCGCATTCATCGGCGTGCGAATTTCATGACTCATATTGGCAAGAAAAGCTGAACGGGCTTCAGCAGCTTGTTCTGCAATGTTTTTAGCCTGAACCAACTCTTGCTCCATCTGCTTACGAGCACTGATATCCATTAAGAAACCGTCCAGCCAAACGACATCGCCCGTATCCGTTTTTATCGCTTCGCCATGCTCTAAAATCCAGCGCCAACTGCCGTCTTTGTGACGTATACGGTACTCAACCGTAAAGCTGCCTTGATACAAGTCTAACTGGGTGGTTGTGGCTTTATCAGCCGGATGAACTAAATCAGACCAGCTACGCTGCGCCGATGGCAGCATAAAATCACTCGCCGGATAGCCTGACAACCACTCCACTGCATCACTTATAAACAGCATGTCCCAGCTGTCATTGAACAAACAGCGGTAGGCTGCGCCGGGTATATTACCGATGAGAGAGCGGAACTTAGCCTCATTTTCACGCAGCGCCGTTTCCATTTGCAACCGTGCGCTAATGTCAGTGATAAAGGCGACAAAAATATCCTCTTCTGCCAATTTGGCATGTCCAATTGCCAGGCGTATTGGTACGGTATAACCATTCTTATGAAGAGCATCCACATCGCGACCCACACCAATAATCTTAGCAATGCCGGTACGTAAATAATTTTGCAGATAAGAGTCGTGTTCTGAACGAATAAGTGCAGGAGTCAGGATGTTAACGTTTTTCTGCAGTAACTCTGACTCTTTCCAGCCAAGAATTTTTTCAGCCGCTTTATTAATGCCCTGAATCAAGCCTTTGCTGCTAATGGTAACAATGCCGTCAACGGCAGTATCCATCATCGCCAGCAGCCGGGTTTCATTAGCCTTAACCTGATGATTAAGCTCACGATATTTCAGCAGTAAATTTAGCACGACCACTAATCCGGTAATCAATAGCGTGGTAAAAGCTACACCCAGCGCCAATAGCCAGGAAATATCGCTGCTGTCATTTGTTGCAGTAAACCCCTGTGGTGGCACAAAACGCGCGGCTGCCATCCCGGTATAATGCATACCGCTTATTGCGGCGCCCATTACCAGACTGCTTATTAGGGTAAGCCAATGCGGCCGCAAGTTAAAACGACGCAAACCAAAGCGCACCCACAGTGCCACAATAGCCAGCACTACCGCCACGACAATCGATAAGGAAAATATGAGTAAATCGTACCGCAGCGCAACCGACATCTGCATAGCCGCCATGCCCATATAATGCATAGTGCCAATACCCGCACCAACTAATACGCCACCAATTAGCAATTGCATGCGATGCAAATGCTTTTTACTAATCAGCTCCAATGCCACCCAAGATGCAGCAATACTGGGCAACATAGATAAAAAAGTTAGTCCGGGGTGATACTCAACGCTGGTGCACAACGCAAACGCTAACATGCCAATAAAGTGCATAGACCAGACACCACCACCTAAGGCAATACTGCCACTGCCCAGCATCAACATTCTTATGTTTTTATTCTTAACACTTATCGCTTGCGCAGTAACATGGATTGCAATAGCTGAGGAAAAAACAGCAATCAAAAATGATAGCAGTACCAAACCAGGGTCATAACTACCTGCAAGCAACATAGGATCGGCCGGATATTCAAACCACTGACGTAACCAGTTCATCATCCTACCTCTTAACTGCATATGCTTTGTACAAATGTTAACAGAGTACAACTGTGCAAGGCTATGCTTGAAGCGATATCGTTGTCACTTTCGCCACTTAATAACACTAAATTAGCAATTGGCATAGTTTCTGCTTTATTTTTCACATTAAAATACATCCTCAACGTGGACAGATTGTGATGTCAATGTCAGTAAAGCTTATTAATGGTTATCAGCAACAATATCAGCAGCGAGTGCAATCTGAGCAAACGGCAAATGACATCTCGCACCGGCAAGAATTTGCCGCTACGGCACAATCAACGGTAAAACCGGCAACACGACCACCTGCGCAACAGATAGACAAAGACAGCGCAAACCAAGACGCTTTTTTAACCAGCCTAATGGACCAGATGCTGGCTAACCGTTTAGGATTAGATAGACAAAAGTATAATGAAATACTATTGCAAATTGAAAAAGCTATGGCTGAAAAAGACAGTCTGACTCAACTACCGCCAAGCTCGGAGCGTGATAATAAAATAACTGCGCTAGATGCCAAAATAGACCAATTTGGCGAAGCACTACAAGGATTGATAGAAGCAGCCAATGGCAATCGTGAACGCCAAGAACAAGAGAAGCAGGGTAAATTTGCTGTACAGCAATATCAAATAACTATGCACCCTACTAAAATCAACACATTGTCTCTGCGTAATTGATCAGCGTTGCCCTTAGTTTGCAGCTTTTTTGCTACTTCGTTTGGCAGTGTTGCTCAACACCAATTCAGGTGGCAATGTGAACGAGAAGCTACTACCTTTGCCCGGCTCGCTGAAAATCATTAACCGGCTGTTGTGGCGCGATAATACGTGCTTAACAATCGCCAAGCCAAGGCCTGTGCCGCCGGTATTGCGTGCGCGTGCTTCATCAACGCGATAAAAACGTTCGGTTAGACGCTTAACATGTTGCGGCGCGATCCCCGGCCCATTGTCATTTACCGCAAATACCGCTTTTTTGTGCTGACGCTGCCAGCTTATCTGAATATCACCGCCATTTTGCGTGTACTTAATTGCGTTAATAACCAGGTTTGAAAATGCACTGCGTAGCTCTTCTGTAACACCGGTCACTTTTAACTCAGCGTCAATATCAAACGTTAAATTATGTTGTTTATCACGATTTAACGCCTGCGCTTCTTGCTCTAATTTATGCAACATGGCTGGCACGTCGACTGCATCATCAAAATGTACCCGCGCCGAGGCTTCAATGCGCGATAAGGTAAGTAACTGTTGTACCAAAGCATCCATGCGTTTAGTTTGATCAAGCATCACGTTATGGGCTTTTTTCCACATTAGTTTGTCAGGCAGGTTCTCATCGTCCATCACCTCCAGGTAGCCTTGCAAAACAGTAAGCGGCGTGCGCAGTTCATGAGATACATTAGCGACAAAGTCTTTACGAATTTGCTCCAGCTGTTTTAGCTGAGTAACATCGCGTACGATCAACAAATACTGTTCAATACCGTACGGCATAATATTAAATTCTAGTGTGAGCTGGTCGTTCACCGGTGACGGTAACTCTATAGGTATGTCAAACTGAGCGGCATGAAGATAGTTTAAAAAGTCGGGGTGTCGAATAAGGTTGTCCAAACGCAAGCCTTCATCTGCCGGCCAATGCAAGCCAACCAGAATTTGAGCCAGCTTATTGCTCCAGATAATAGACCAATCATCGCGCAGCACCACTACAGCCTCTGGCAATGCTTCTGCGCCATCACGAAAACGACGAACCACATTACGCAACTCACGGCGCTTGCGTCTGTCGCGCCGTTGCAGGTAATAAATACCTTCGAATAAATGACCCCAAATACCCTCACTAATGGGCGGGGACAATTTACGGTCACGCCATAACCATTTATCCATTAAAAATAAATGGTGATAATGCCAAAGCAATAACGCAACGGTGAATATAAGCAACGCCAGCAGTAAACTGTTGGAAATTAGCCCCACCAGAGCAATAAAACAGTAAAAAAGGAAGAGTCTGGTGTATACCTTCCTTTTTGATAGCAGCTGGCGCATAGCAGTGGCAATTAACCTTACTTAGCAGAAAAACGGTAGCCGGAGCCACGCACGGTTTGCACTAATCTATCATGACCGGCGATAGAAATCGCTTTACGTAAGCGGCGGATATGCACATCCACTGTACGGTCTTCTACGTAAACATTAGTGCCCCATACGTGGTCCAATAGCTGTTCCCGGCTATATACCCGTTCTGGGTGTGTCATAAAGAAATGCAGCAAACGAAATTCTGTCGGCCCCATATCCAGCGCTTGCTCTTGCGCCATAACGCGATGTGACACTGGGTCCAGTTTCAAACCCTGCACTTCAATGACTTCGTCCAGGCTGGTCGGCGATACACGGCGAATTACCGCCTTAATACGCGCCATGAGCTCTTTCGGTGAAAACGGCTTGGTGACGTAATCGTCAGCGCCTACTTCTAAACCCCGTACTTTATCTTCTTCTTCACCGCGCGCCGTAATCATAATAATGGGAATATTACGCGTCAGTTCATGCTGCTTCATTTTTTTCGCTACCTGAATGCCGCTACCACCGGGCAACATCCAATCCAGCAACACTAAGTCAGGATAGGGTTCCATTAAAGCATTAACAGCAGAATCGTAATCTTCTGCCGTTGTGGCTTGATAACCATTTTGCTCCAACACAAAACACAACATATCGCGAATCGGCGCTTCGTCTTCAACTACCAGGATTTTTCTTGCCATAGCACTCACCACATTCTGTTTTCCGACTTGGATGCCGGGCTACTGTAACTATTTACTGCGCATAGTATTGCTGCAGTTTATGACATTTTTATGAAAACGTAAGGTTAATCTTTTTTTGGCCTGCACCCAAAATAAAAACACACATTTACGCAACATCATTTACCAGATTTAAACCTTTGCAGGCCGCTAATTTATGACAGTACAGTGAACTTTTTTTGACACACCACGCTGCAACCCCAGTCTTATCAAGGGTAAACATGACTGTTATGTTACAGCCACATCAATGTAATAAAAGCGTCATTTCTCTGCGTTAGGGTGCGTGCAACTTATTCGCACGACCTAAAACAACTCAACGGAGAGATGGTAATGGCTTTACGCAAACTGTTAAAACTAAGCGCAATAGCGTCAGCGGTAGCGCTGGCTGGCTGTGGTGGTGACTTAGTCATTAATGCTGGTTCTGGCAGCGACGGTGGAGATAACGGCGGTGGTACGCCACCAGTAACAAGTAAGTGCCCTAGCTTTGCAACAGAAGGTGCTAGCCTGGCCGGTGTAAGTAAAGCCGTTTGTGAAGTTACCGGTACCATTACCAGCGACACGCGGTTAACAGCTGACATCGCCTGGTCGTTAAACGGTAAAGTTACGGTAGGTAATGACAACAGCAACAGCGCTACGCTGACAATTGAACCAGGTACTTATGTATACGGTAAAAGTGGTGCTGATTATCTGGTTGTTGCCCGCGGCTCAAAAATTCAGGCAGTAGGTACTGAAACTGCGCCAATCGTGATGACATCAGTAAACGATATGCTGGGATTATCTGACGAAGAGTCATCTGCAGAGTGGGGTGGCCTGGTAATACTGGGTAAAGCACCTACTAATAAATGTGATCAGGCTAATTTAGCCAGCTGTCAGGTAGAAGCTGAAGGTGAAGCCGGCCCATACGGCGGTGATAACCCGGATGATAACAGCGGTGCGTTGAAATATGTTCAAGTGCGTTTTGCCGGTTTCGAAGTTATTCCGGACAATGAATTAAACGGCATCACATTTGCGGGTGTTGGTCGTGGCACTACCGTTGAATACATTCAGGTACACAATAACCTGGATGACGGCGTTGAGTTTTTCGGCGGTACAGTTGATGCCAAGTATGTGGTATTAACCGGCAACCGCGACGACTCTTTAGACTGGGCAGATGGCTGGACTGGCCGTATGCAACACGTACTTATTCGTCATAACCCAAATAACAGCAAAGCCAACCGCGCCATTGAAGCGGATAACCAGTCTGGCAACTTCACAGCTGAGCCGGTAAGTAAGCCACAAATCGCTAACGTAACGATTATTGGTAACGACTTTGACGGCGAAGACGACTCAGAGGGTGTGTTGTTACGCGCAGGTACCGCTGGCGAACTGTACAACATGATCATCACCGGCTCTGCTGGCATGGGTGAGTGTTTTGAAATCAATAGCGATGAGTCGGTTACCAACACCGGTAATGGCGAAATCGTGTTTCGCAACTCTATTATCGATTGTGCTGAGCCGTTTAAAAATAGCGTAGATGGCAACAATAACGTGACGCTGGATGCGGGAGTTTGGTTCCGTGCACAACCGGGCAACATGGTAACCGATGCCTTGCTGGGCGGTTATATCCCCGCACCAAACTCACCGGCGCTGGGTAACGGTTACAACGTAGCAAACAATGTAGACAGCTGGTTTGATAACGTTGACTACGTGGGCGCTTTCAATGGCACAACAGACTGGACTGAAGGTTGGACAGTAGGTATTCACCCAGAAGACGACTTAGCGGCCTGCCCTGCCGGCACCAGCGAAGTTAACAGCTTGTCTGGCCGGTTAAATTGTCAATTAAGCGGTGATATTACCTCAAATGTTACCCTGCTAGCGGGTGCTGACTACGTATTAAATGGCCGGGTACGCGTGGGTATAGATAACACCACTGCCGCCACCTTAACAGTACAACCTGGCGTGCGCATTTACGGTAAATCTGGTGCAGATTTCCTGGTTGTTACCCGTGGTTCAAAAATTGAAGCTAACGGCACTGCTGCTAACCCAATCGTCATGACATCAGTACAGGACATCATTGGTTCACCTACCGCTGCCGGACAATGGGGTGGTTTAGTGTTACTGGGTAAGGCACCAACAAACAAATGTGACCAAGCTGATTTAGCTAACTGCCAGGTAGCCGCAGAAGGTGACGCAGGTAACTACGGTGGTGCTAACCCGGCTGACAACAGCGGCACATTGAATTATGTCGTAGTAAAACATGCTGGTTTTGAAGTTATTCCTGACAATGAGTTAAACGGTATTACCTTCGCAGGTGTGGGTTCAGGCACTAAGTGCTCAAACATTCAGGTTCACCAGAACGTGGATGACGGTATCGAAATGTTCGGTGGCAGCGTGAGCTGTAAAAACGTGGTGTTAACCGCTAACGGTGATGACTCAGTTGACTGGGCTGACGGTTGGAACGGTAAGTTACAGTTCGTACTGGTTAAGCATGCAGCTGATGGCGCTAAAGCCAACCGCGGCATTGAAGGCGACAACCAGTCAGGTAACTTTACTGCACTGCCTGTTTCTAACCCAATGATTTCTAACATGACCATTATCGGTAACACCTTTGACGGTGATGATGATTCTGAAGGCTTACTGTTACGTGCTGGTACCAATGCCCAGCTGGCAAACTTTGTGGTAACTGGCCCAACCGGCATGGGTGAATGTTTAGAATTCGACTCGGCAGAAACCAAGGCACTGGCAGCAGCCGGCACCTTAACCATGACTCACTCTGTGATTGCCTGCCCTGAAGCCTTTAAAGGTGACTTAGGCAACGGCACAACCACAGAACAGTGGTTCTTAGCACAAACAGGCAACAGCACCGCAGCCAGTATGTCAGACGTAGTAGATGGTATTTTTACCATCGACACCACCACGCCAAAAGACATGTCAGCGCAAGACAGCTTCTTTGAAGCAGTTGATTTTATCGGTGCCATTAAAGCTGGCAACGATTGGACTGCAGGCTGGGCTGTTGGCTTAGACGACTAAGCCATATCAACACTGCCGGTGCGAGCTGGCAGTGTTTTTTATTTCACCAGGTTAAGCGCCGCGTTGCCGCTTAACGCTACGCAGATGTAACAGAATTAAGCTGATAGGACAAAGTTCAGATGAGCAGCATGCAAAAGTTTAATTTCAGTCGTGTTGGCCGCAGTGTGTTGCTGGCCCTGAGCACGGCAACCGCCTTGGTGTCATTGGGCGCCGTCGCGCAAGACGCCACTGAGCCAGCACCACAGAGTGAAGCCGATGTTGAACGTATTTCTGTATCCGGCCGTCTGATGAGCTCAGCCGCCTCTGCAGCAGCAGAGCGCCGCGAACAACCTTATGTTGCCGAACTCCTGGGTATGGAGCAAATTTCACGCGCTGGTGACAGTAATGCCGCCACCGCACTACGTCGTGTAACCGGCCTGACGCTGGTTAAAGACAAATTTATTTATGTACGCGGGTTAGGTGAGCGCTACTCCAGCACCTTACTCAATGGCGCTCAGGTGCCAAGCCCGGATCCTACGCGTAATGTTATTCCACTGGACATGTTTCCCGCCGGCATTATTGAAAGTTTGGTAGTACAAAAAGCGTATTCGCCTGAATTACCCGCGGCCTTTGGTGGTGGTAACGTTAATATCCGCACTACGGCAATTCCATTGCAAACCAGCTTTAACGTCGCCGTTGGCACAGGCTATAGCAGCCTGAATAGCGACGATGGTTTTGATTATGCCGGTGGCGGTGATGATTGGCGCGGCAAAGATGATGGCCGTCGTAGTATTTCACCTGAACTGGCCTCAGCGCAGCAGCAATACGGCATATTAACACCGGTTAATATTGCCGAAGCCCTTGGCGGCATCAATGCGGGCAACCTGGCACAGGCTGAAACCATAGTACGGGAACTTGGCACCGCATTTAACCGCGATGTTGATGTTAGCCGTGACAGCGTAAAACCAGATTTTGATGGCAGTGTGTCTTTTGGTAGTCGCTTTGATTTAGCGAAAAATGTAGTGTTTGGCGTGATGACGGGCCTGAGCTATGACCGTTCCACGCAAAATATTGAAGAGCAAGAGCGTTACTACTCTGTATCAGGCGACAGTCTGGTGCCACTTAACCGTTATGACGATATCAAAGGCACAGAACATCAGATCAAAATGTCTGGCATGTTGAACTTTGGTTTAGAGCTTGGTGTTGATCACCGTATAGAAAGCTCAACCATTTACCTTAGCGATACCAAAGACGAAGTTAAAATAAAGAACGGCGATAGTATAGAAACCATCAACGAAAACAACCGTTCAAACACTGATACCAGCATCACGTATGAAGAGCGCACCATGCTCAGCAATCAATTACGTGGCCGACACAACTTTCCATACTTAATGGACTTAGCCTTAGACTGGCAGTACACCGACGCAAAAGCACGCCGCTATGCGCCGGGAGAAATTGAGTATCGTTATCTGAACGAAACGCAGAGCGATGGCTCGGTATTCTCATTTTTGCGTCGTAACCAAAATGCGGTGAACTACAGTTTCGGTGATATGAAAGATAACACTGAAAACCTAAGCTGGAACGCCAAGCTGCCGCTTACACTGGGCAAAGCAGAAATGACGTTAAGCGGCGGTTATGCCTACTTTGAACGTAGCCGCAATGCGCAAACTGACCGTTTTAACTTTGACACTGTCGGATACAGCCTGGAGCAGTTATCGGGCAGCTTCTCAGAGATATTCTCAGACAGCAATATTTTAGATGCCGCAAATGGCTTTAAAATATCAAACGTGACAACACAGGCCGACGATTATCTGGCTGCACAAATGATTGACGCCGGTTACGCTGCGCTGGAAGTAAACTACGATTACAAATTCCGCCTTAATTTGGGCGTACGCTATGAAGACTTTAAACAAATTTCACTGCCACTAACCGCAGAAGGTGAGTTAAGCGGTGAAGTTACCGATTCGGTGCTGCTGGAAGATGGTTTTTATCCGGCCTTGTCGCTTACCTGGTTTGTTACTGATGACTTACAAGCCCGCTTTGGTTACAGCCAGACCGTAGTGCGGCCTGACTTACGTGAAGTTACGCCAGTACTTTATGTCGACCCATTAACTGATTTTAAAGTAACCGGTTTCTCTGGCTTACAAAGCACTGATATTAACAGTGCTGACGTGCGATTAGAGTGGTACTACGATAACAGCAATTACAGTCTGGGTTTATTTTACAAAGATTTAAAAAACCCAATAGAAGCCGTAGAGTTATCGGGCTCAGACGGCAACCTGCTAATGTCGTTCCGTAATGCACAAGATGGCAAAGTCTATGGTGCTGAAGCAGAATTTCTGCAACAACTGGACATGTTTGGTGGCGATTTTGGTCAGCTGGCAAATAACTTCTTTGTTGCCGGCAACCTGACAGTAAGCGAGTCAGAAATCAACATTCAACGCTTCCCGGGCGCAAACCTGACCAACCTGACACGCAGTCTAAGCGGCCATTCTAAGTATGTTGCTAACCTGCAGTTAGGTTTTGATTCCGATAACAACCAGCACAATGCAACGTTAACCTATAACGTGTTTGGTAAGCGTATCGCGTTCGCGGGTGTGAATGACAAAGACGATGCCTTTGAGCAACCATTCCACTCGTTGGATCTCACTTACAGCTATATGCCGCAAGAAAGTATGACGGTAAAACTGGGGCTGAAAAACTTACTGGACGAAGACGTGGAGATTTTGCAGCAAGGTGAAGTGTTGCAAAAACGGATTGAAGGCCAGAGCTTTGGCTTGAGTTTCTCGTATAAGTACTAGTACTGCTAGAGCTAATGAAAACGCCGGTCAATGACCGGCGTTTTTATCAATTCATGTATTAAGCATTAAAACTTGTGTTCTAAACCCACTGCTAAATAGTCTTTATCCAACGCTTCATCGAAATCAAAGCTGGAATACCAGGCAAATACTTTGGTGTTTTTACCCAGTTTGTAGTCCACACCGGCACTAAAACCGTTGTCATCTTCCATAACCTGATATTGGCCTTTAAGTTCAGCCTTACCCATAGGGTAAGCAACGCTGACCAAATAACCATCGCGCTCAACTGTGGTGCTGGTTGATTCCTGTGTTTGGTACATAGCACCTAGTTTAAAACCAGCCACTTTAACCTGACCACTAGCCCGCACAGTATCATAACCATTTACTTCAGCGTCATACGCCAGCGCCGCATATACGTTACTGTTTTTTAAACCGTCGTCACCATACATCAGTGCTGCTGAAATACCATCTTCTCCAGCAGGGCTATCTTCAACGACATAGGTCACCTGAGCACTAAAGCCAGAAAATGATGGCGTGAAGTAACTAATAGAGTTACTCACACGGTTTTCGCCTTTCCACAGCACTTTAATATCGGCTTCATAATCATTAAACAGGTCAATTTTACCTTGCGACATTTTAAGCGCAGAATCATGACGCCCAACACGCACTTCACCAAAACTGCCAGCCAAACCAAGGTATTGATTACGTGCTTTGATATTTTTCTCATTCGCTTCATCTGAAGGGTCAACTTCCCATTCCAGCTGATACGTTACGCTTAAACCATCTTCCAGTGCATAATCACCTTTAAGGCCAAAACGTGAAGTATTACTTTTTAACTCGGTAAAACGGCCTTCACCTTCGTCACTCGACTGCGCGGTAACATTAATTTTGCCGTACACTTCCAACTCTCTGGCTTGTAATGTACTTGCGCTGGCCAAGGCTACCGCTAAAACTAAAATTGATTTCTTCATATTCTGCACCTGAGTAATTACCGTTATTCGTTTCGGCCGTTTACGACCTATGCTGTTGATGACCGCGCCATAATATGGCTAATTTATGACACTAAAATGACAATATGGACTTTTTGTGACGATCAAATGATAATTTTATGACCTTAAAACAGCTAAGCACTTGTCCTAATAACAAAAAGTATCTACCAAAATAATCGGATAGCCAGTTTTTCATAAAAAAAATGATATAAAAAAAGGAGCTTTCGCTCCTTTTTTCTGTGTTTAATGCTTAATCACGTTTCTTGTCGACGACTTGCTGCAATTCATCATCGCTTAGATGAGCGACATTGCGCCCCTTACTCAAAAATATGGTGTGTTCGCAAATGTTGCGCGCGTGATCGCCAACACGCTCCAACGCTTTGGCAACGTGCGACACCTGCAGACTAATACTAATTTGACGTGCGTCATGCATCATCATAGTAAGGCTTTGCTGCATAATGCGGGCATAGTCGTCATCAATGGCTCTATCTTCACGCAGAACATCTAAGGCTTCATCAGCATCAATTTTTTCAAATGCCACCAAGGCGCGCTGTAGCATTTGCAGGGCTTTTTGTCCCATAACGGCCAGCTCATCTAACTGAGATTGCTGTGGGCGGTTACCCGGCTCTTCTTTTAGTAGCACCTTACCAATGCGCTTAGCAAGGTCACCTATTCGCTCGACATCATTGATACTTTTCAGCACAGCTAATACTAAGCGTAAATCACCTGCAGCGGGCTGTCGCCGGGCCAATATATCCAGGCAATGCTCGCTGATGTCGACTTCAAAATTGTTTACCTTGCGATCAGCCGCTTTTACCTGCTTTGCCAAAGCAAGATCTGCCGAGGTAAACGCCGTTAAAGCGTCGCTCAGTTGTTGTTGTGCTAAGCCCGCCATTTGCAATAAGCGCATAACGGCTTGTTGTAACTCTTCATCATAAGCCTGTGAATAATGGCCGCCGATTTTATTATTTGGCATAACGCCAGTCTCCTGAAATTGTCTGCACCCTGGGCGGCAATAGTATTAACCGTAACGACCGGTAATATAGTCTTCGGTTCGTTTTTGCTGCGGATTAGTAAAAATATCGTTGGTATTACCAATCTCGATGAGATTCCCCAGATGGAAGAATGCAGTACGATCCGATACCCTCGCCGCCTGTTGCATATTGTGTGTCACAATAACAATGGTGAAGTTCTGCTTTAATTCATCTATCAACTCTTCAATAATTGAGGTTGCAATGGGGTCTAATGCAGAACAAGGTTCATCCATCAGAATAACTTCCGGGCTTACCGCAATACTGCGGGCAATACACAAACGCTGTTGTTGACCACCTGACAATCCGGTACCGGGTTGATCCAGACGGTCTTTTACTTCGTTCCACAAGCCGGCACGGCGTAAACTCGACTCAACAATATCGTCCAGATCGGCTTTGCGCTCTGCCAAGCCATGTAATTTAGGGCCATAAGCGATGTTTTCGTAGATCGACTTGGGAAACGGGTTAGGCTTTTGAAACACCATGCCAACCTGTGCCCGCAACTGCACAACATCCAGCGAAGGGTCATGGATATCACGCCCATCAAGCAAAATGCTGCCATTAACCCGGCACTGATCAATTGTATCGTTCATCCGGTTCATGCAACGTAAAAAGGTTGACTTACCGCAGCCAGACGGGCCGATAAAAGAGATAACTTCATTCTGATATACGTCCATGTTGATGCCATGCAGCGCCTGATTGTCGCCATAAAACACCTTCACATCTGTCGCACTAATTTTAACCGGGGCTGAGTTACTCATGCTTTTATCCGTTACCTTAAAAATTAAATCTGTTTAGCGTAGCCTGCCTACTGGCAAAAGGTTACCAACGCTTTTCGTATTTTTTCCGTAGCCAAATTGCCATGCCATTTAAGCTAATCATCATCATCAACAATACGATTATGGCTGCCGATGTACGCGCTTCGAAGAAGTTACGTAGCTCGTTGCCTTGCCACAGATAAATTTGCACTGGCAAAGCACTGGCTTGGTCAAACGGCGATGCCGGCACCGAAGCAACAAAGGATTTCATACCGATAAGCAACAGTGGTGCTGTCTCACCCAACGCCTGCGCTACACCTAAAATAGCCCCCGTTAAAATACCGGGTATCGCCAGTGGCAGTACATGGTGGAAGATAGCCTGCATTTTTGACGCTCCCAATCCCAGTGCAGCTTGACGTATGGAAGGGGGTATAGCTTTTAACGTAGAGCGGGTAGCAATAATCACTGTGGGTAGCGTCATTAAGGACAACACCAGGCCACCAACAATAGGTGCAGACATCGGCAAATTAAACCAGCCAATTAACACCGATGCCCCCAACAAACCGAATACAATAGACGGCACAGCAGCCAGGTTATTAATGTTAACTTCAACCAAATCGGTAATTTTGTTACGTGGGGCAAACTCTTCCAGATAGATTGCCGCAGCAACACCCATTGGTACCGCCAGCAAAATCACCACTAGCATCATGTAAAACGATCCCATAAAGGCACCTGCCAAACCAGCTGACGCGAGTGAACTGCGTGAGTCAGGGTTCATAAACAAGGCGAAGCTAAAGCGATTCTGAATAATGCCGTCTGCCGACAATTTATCGGCCCACTGACGAGTAATTGGGCTTAGCTGTTGCTGCTCATCTGGCAAACTGCGGTCAATATTACCTTTTAACCAAACATCAATGTTGGCATCTGTCAGTAAATGAAGTGTGCGACGCTGACCAATAATGCTGGGATCAGCCACCACCATATCACGTAAGGCGAAACGCTCACCCGACGTCACAAAGCGCGCTAAATCACGTCTGTGTTTGCTGGCATCAGGCAAAATAGTTTGCAAGCTGTCTGTAATCAACCGGTTGAAGTTAACAAAACCCACGTCGGTCTGCCATGCCAGATAGCGTTGACGAAAATCGTTATCAGACTCCTCGGCCTGCTGCTCTGGTTTAGCCGGGATCTTAATTATTGCCGGGTCAAAATAAATATCCAGCGTGATTGCAGACTGCCAGAACGCTGGTACACCACGAGAAAATATATTGATAAACAGCACTGCAACCAGCCCCAGACTAATCAATACTGCACTGAGCCCTAAACGACGGAACAGCTTTTCTTTGCGATGCCGCTTCGACAGCGAGGCGATCACTTTTTGCTGCACCAAGCTGGGTGTAGCAACCGCTTTAATCGGATTTTCTGCAATAATTGTCATAGCTTACTCGTATTGCTCACGATATTTACGCACGATTACCAATGCCACCACATTAAGTAGCAAGGTAATAACGAACAGGGTTAAGCCCAGGGCAAAGGCTACCAACGATTGCGGGCTGGAGAAGTCATTGTCGCCAGTAAGCTGATTAACAATGGTAACGGTAACGGTTGATACCGCTTCAAACGGATTAGCTGTTAGTGCAGGGCTGTTACCGGCTGCAAGCACTACGATCATCGTCTCACCAATAGCGCGACTGGCAGCAAGCAGTACCGCGCCAACAATACCCGGTAAGGCTGCAGGTAAAACAACCTTTAAAATGGTTTCAGATTTCGTTGCACCCAGACCAAGAGAGCCATCTCGCATCGACTTTGGCACTTGCGTAATGATGTCATCTGACAGCGACGAGATAAACGGGATAATCATAATACCCATCACTACGCCAGCGGTTAATGCAGAAGTGGCATTAATATCCAACCCGATAGAGGCCCCCAGGTCGCGCAGAAATGGACCTACGGTGACTAAAGCAAAGAAGCCATAAACAATGGTAGGAATACCCGCTAACACTTCAATCAACGGTTTAGCCGTGTTGCGCAATTTTACCGGCGCATATTCTGCCAAATACACAGCAACCATTAACCCCAGCGGTATGGCCACTAGCATTGCGATTCCGGCTATCATAGTCGTACCGGCCAGTAATGGTACCAAGCCAAAATCACCCTGCTCACCCACGCCAACAGTAGAAAAACGCGGATTCCAGGTAGTACCGAAGAAAAACTCTGTCGGCGGAATGTAACTAAAGAACTTTAATGTTTCCCCCACCATCGATAACACGATACCGATGGTCGTAAGGATAGCAACAGTAGAACAGAGCACCAGCAGCCCTTTAACCACACGTTCTACCTGATGTCGGGCTTTTAACCGGGGTGTAATTTTCAGCAGGCTAATGAGCATACCAACGGCAGCAATCACTGCCATCAGCGCAGTTAACATAATGGCGCTGTTGGCTTTAAGCTGGCGTAGATGATCGGCTGCGCTAAGCTCCCAGGCTTCAGCATCAGCGACAACACCAAAATTATCTGCCAAATTGCTTATACGTTGTGATACGACGCGAAGCTGCTCTGTGCTTAGGCTACTCACCTCTGTCGGTAGATGTGACACCATCATGGCATTGATCACTGCCGGTGATAGCCATAACCAAAGTATCAATATTAAAAAGGCTGGTAATACCGCCCAGAGCCCCACCATCATGCCGTAATGATGTGGTCTGGAATGCATGCGCAAATCGGAGTTAACTGTAGCCACTTTGCGGCTGCGGGTCATACCAAGCTGGTATCCCAGTGCCAACAGCACTAACAGCACTACAATTAACGAAAAGTTACTCATGGTTGCTCCGTAATCGGCTTACACGTTGTTGCTAGTTAAAGAGAGCAGTGTAAGCGACTTATATT
This sequence comes from Rheinheimera baltica, assembly GCF_030731985.1. Lineage (NCBI taxonomy): Bacteria > Pseudomonadati > Pseudomonadota > Gammaproteobacteria > Chromatiales > Chromatiaceae > Rheinheimera > Rheinheimera baltica. The sequence goes on along the minus strand of NZ_JAPJDY010000004.1, from coordinate 296,654 downwards.
TCACTTTTATGACAAAGGCAAAGCAAAAAAAGAGAACCATGCCAGGTTCTCTTTAAAAGCTCGGAGCTTATTATAGCGACTTTTTCAACTTAATGTTCTGTGTCATCTGAGCACGCTCATCGTCAGATAATGGAATTAAGCCTGCGCTTTCCAACACACTACCGAAGCCTGACATGCCTTCACTCACATGGAACTGAGCATATTCCTGTAGACCTGGGATCACACCAATATGCGCGCCTTTAACATAGATAAACAATGGGCGTGATACCGGGTATTCACCAGATATAATAGTATCCAGATTAGGTTCAACACCTGACACAGTTGCAACTTTGATGCGGTCACGGTTAGCTTCGTAGAAGCTTAAACCAAATACGCCTATAGCATCTTTTTGTGCCGTCAAGCGTGCTAACGTTTCAGTGTAATCACCCGCGATTTCAACCACCCGGCCGTCGGTACGCATAGCTGTACAGACTTTCTTCGCGGCGTCTTTTTCCATTGCTTGCACCAGTGGCAACGTTTCACAACCAGGAATGACGACTTTTTCTTCATAAACTTCGCGCGTACCGTGGTTTGAACCCGGAATGGCCAGCAAGATTTCTTGATCTGGTAAGTTTTTATCTATTTGATTCCAACGGGTGTATATATTAGCCACCAACTTACCGTTTTGTGGTACTTCAGCTGCCTGGGCTAAAAAGACATGCTGAGGCTCCAATTTAAATAATGCAGCATCAGTACGTGAAGCAAACACAATACCGTCGTAGCCAATTTTTACTTCAATGATTTCTTTAACGCCGTTCTCTTTACATGCTTCAACTTCGTTAGGACGAATTTTACGTGATGAGTTAGCGACATCAATGGTGTTGGCACCAACACCTTGACAAAATTGACGCAAACCACCAGAAGAACCACCAGAGCCGACTACCGGCGTGCGAAACTGAGCAAAGTTATTACCAAACTCTTCTGCTACTACTGACGAAAATGGCAGTACAGTTGATGAACCCGCAATTTGGATCGTGTCACGGCTTTGCGCCTGAGCAGCAGCTGATACCGTTAATGCAATGGTAGTGGCCAGCAACAGGTTAGAGATTTTATTCAGTTTCATTTTAATTCCTCGGTCATCCGATTAATGTACGGGCATAGTTTGCTGCATTTTTATTGCAGTAATATGACACTGAAAAATTATTTCTGTCTTGCGACTGATGACGACATAAAAAAAGCGAACCTAAGTTCGCTTTTTTTATTATCCGTGCTCAACTACGACCAGTTCAGTATTACTTTACCTGATTGACCAGAACACATGATGTCAAAACCTTGCTGAAACTCTGCCATCGGCATTTCGTGGGTAATCATTGGCGTTAAATCGAGCCCGGATTGAATCAAACTGGCCATCTTGTACCAGGTTTCAAACATCTCACGGCCGTATATGCCTTTAATGACTAAGCCTTTGAAAATAACTTTATTCCAATCGATGGCCATATCTGATGGTGGAATACCCAACAGGGCAATTTTGCCACCGTGATTCATCGTATCTAACATGCCCCGAAATGCAGCAGGCACGCCTGACATTTCTAACCCGACGTCAAAGCCTTCTGTCATGCCAAGCTCTTTCATCACGTCTTTAAGAGATTGCTTACTAACATCTACTGCTCGCGTCGCGCCCATTTTCATCGCTAAATCTAAGCGATAAGGGTTTACGTCAGTTATGACCACGTGACGGGCACCCACATGGCGTGCTACCGCCGCAGCCATAATGCCGATAGGACCCGCACCGGTAATGAGTACATCTTCACCGACTAAATCGAATGACAATGCCGTGTGCACTGCGTTACCGAAGGGGTCGAATATTGCGGCAATATTATCCGGAATATTATCTGGCAGCTTAAAAGCGTTATAGGCCGGTATCACCAAATATTCAGCAAAAGACCCCGGTCTATTCACCCCCACGCCAATGGTATTACGGCATAAGTGCACTCTACCTGCACGGCAGTTACGGCAATAACCACAGGTGATATGCCCCTCGCCAGACACACGATCGCCAACATTAAAACCGCGCACTTCAGAGCCCATACCTTCAACAATGCCAACATATTCATGGCCGACAACCATGCCATGTGGAATGGTGTTCTGTGCCCACTCATCCCACTTGTATATGTGTACATCAGTGCCACAAATCGCGGTTTTTTTAATGCGGATTAACACGTCATTTGGCCCAACTACCGGTTTCTCAACCTCAGTTTGCCATATACCTGGTTCTGCTTTTAACTTTGCTAATGCTTTCATTTTAACGCCCCGCCCTTATGCGATCACGCCCATATCTTTACCTATACGAATAAAGGCATCGATAGCCTTATCCAACTGTGCCTTGCTATGTGCAGCAGAAATTTGTGTCCGGATCCGCGCTTGACCTTTAGGCACTACAGGAAAAGAAAATCCTACAACATAGATGCCTGCTTCAAGCATGCGTTTGGCCATTTCCGCCGCGATTTTAGCATCGCCTAACATAACCGGAATAATCGCATGGTCTTTGCCGGCCAAGGTAAAACCAGCGGCAGACATTTTTTCACGGAAGTAGTTGGCGTTTTCCCATAGTTTAGCTCGCAGTGCATCACCCTGCTGCAGCATTTGCAATACTTTGATAGAGGCTGTAACAATTGAGGGTGCCAGAGAGTTTGAAAATAAATACGGCCGCGAACGCTGACGTAACCACTCAATAACCTCTTTTTTACCCGAGGTATAGCCACCAGATGCGCCGCCCAGTGCCTTACCTAAAGTACCGGTAATAATATCGACACGGTCCAATACGTCACAGTATTCATGCGTACCGCGACCATTTTTACCGACAAACCCAACCGCATGGCTATCATCAACCATCACCATAGCGCCATATTTATCAGCCAGATCACAGACTGATTTTAAATCTGCTATAACGCCGTCCATGGAAAAAACACCGTCGGTAGCAATAAGCTTGAAGCGGGCACCATCTGCATCAGCTTGTTTTAACTGTGCTTCCAGCTCTGCCATATCATTATTAGCATAACGATAGCGTTTGGCTTTACACAGCCGAACACCATCAATAATAGAAGCGTGGTTTAATGCGTCCGAAATAATGGCATCTTCAGCACCTAACAATGTCTCAAATAACCCGCCGTTGGCATCAAAACATGACGAGTACAAAATAGTGTCTTCAGTACCTAAAAATGCACTGATATCATGTTCCAACGTTTTGTGAATATCCTGGGTACCGCAAATAAAGCGCACAGACGCCACACCAAAACCATGGCTGCTTAAACCTTGTTGTGCCGCCGCGATAAGATCAGGGTGGTTTGCCAAACCTAAATAGTTGTTCGCACAAAAATTCAGTACCTGCTCACCCGCGACGTTAACGCTAGCCTGCTGTTGAGAGGTAATAATACGTTCTGCTTTGTATAGACCTTCTGCTTTGACATCATCTATTTGTTGTTGTAGGTGTTGCAGAAAAGCGCTGCTGCGCATAAAGCCTCCTATTACTGAGGTAAGAGAATAGAAAAAACGGCGCCATTGTATAGTGAATGGGCAAGGCCTGCAGTGCTTTTGCAAAATAGAAAGCACTGTTCAGACCTGAACAGTGTAAATATCGGCCTACACCAACGTTGCATCGCCAGCCAGAGCGGCATAGTGTTGCTGTAAGCGCGCAATGCGAGGTTGGGCTTGTGCTGTAGCATAAGGTTTAAAGAGCAACAGAACTTTTAATACCCCCTGATACACGCTAGCCTGATCAATGTCTTTGTCCGGTGCTTGCGTTTTCAGGTAGCTTATCCAGAAAGTCACCAGCAATTTTATGCTGTGCGCCAGATCAGTAATATCTTCGTCTTCAATCTGAATAATTTCGGATTGTTTAAGTGCCTTGAGTACCGCGGTAACACGCGCCAAAACACCTTGCTGTACGTGTTGGTAGTCTTGTTGCAACGCCGGATCACGCGATAAAATATCGGGTAAATTGGCATAGAAGAAGTGAAAGCGCCACATCAACTCAAATACCGCGTCCAGGTAACTGGCCAGGGCATCTAATGCTTCGGCTTTATCTGAGGGTGGCTTAATACGCGTTTCTAGTAGTTTGGCGTACTCTTTAAATATTTGACGAACGATGTCTTCTTTATTGCGAAAATGATAATACAAATTACCCGGACTAATGCCTAAATGAGCAGCAATATGATTGGTGGTAACCTGCCGCTCTCCAACTTGATTAAACAATTCGACACTGGCTTGCAGAATTTTATCTTTTGTTCTTAACTTCTTTTCCATCTGCGAAACAGGCTTATGGTTAGCTAAATTAATTTGCTATAGTAACGCCAAATTGACTAAAAACTCTAGTCGCAGTGCAAGCGGTAGGTCCAAGCCGCCCAGGAATGCTATTAACATAATGAAAAATAAAGCTATTTATCCAGGTACTTTTGACCCCCTTACCAACGGCCATGCCGATTTAGTCCAACGTGCCGCCCGTATGTTTGACACTGTCATTGTCGGTGTTGCTGCCAACCCGAGTAAACAACCACTGTTTAGTTTGCAAGAACGTGTGGCATTAGCCCAGCAAGCTTTTGCTGGCATTACCAATGTCAGTGTTATTGGTTTTTCAGGCTTACTGGCAAAATTTGCTGAGGATCAAGGTGCAGCAATACTGATCCGCGGTGTTCGTGCCGTGGCTGATTTTGAGTATGAATTTCAACTGGCTAGTATGAACCGGCAATTAAACCCGGCGTTGGACAGTATTTTTATGACACCGTCTGAGAAAAACACGTTTATTTCATCTACGTTAGTTAAAGAAGTGTGCCGCCATGGTGGCAATATCTCCAGCTTTGTTCCTGAACATGTTGAACTTGCGTTAAGAGCCAAATTTAACTTATGACCTTTAAACTAAGCGTTATAGCGACATTACTTTTTGCCTTGCCCGCCAGTGCTGCGCCATGGGTAGATACAACGGATAATTATCTGCGCCAGTCATTACAAACACTGGCTCATGCCGGCGTCATTACCGGCCCGGTTAATACCTACCCACTGATGTGGAACAATATTATTGCTGATTTAGCCAGGGCAAAGGCTCAACGCACGCCAGAACTACGCTTTGCTCTTGCTCATGTGCGTTCTGCTATTCGCGCGAACAAGCAAGGGTATATTTCAGGTGTAAAGCTCAAAGCCAGTAGTGACCCATCGCTATTTCAAAGTTTTGGTGAAAATTACTTTGAAACTGCCAGCGTATCGGTATTTGATGAGTATGTTGGCGACGATTGGGCAGGTAAAACACAAATTAATTACCGTAATCGCGAAGACGGCAGTAACGAACAAAAAATAACCCTTGATGGCAGCTATATGGCTGTCATCCTGGGCAACTGGGTGTTGGCAGTGGATCAACAGCCATTATGGTGGGGCCCGGGCCAGCAAACTGCCTTACTAATTAGCAATAATGCCAGACCCATACCATCACTGCGGTTAAGTCGGCATAGCTGGCAAGCAAGCGAGAACATGTTTTTCAACTGGCTTGGCCCATGGAGCTTTACCAGCTTTGTTGGCCAGGGTGAACACAGCAGCATACCCCGACAAATAAAACACTTTGGCGCCCGTTTTAGTGCCAGGCCGTTACCGCAACTTGAACTTGGCTTATCCCGCGTTAGCCAATGGGGTGGCGACAGCTTAGATAACGGCTTAGCCGCTTTTTCTGACATGTTACTGCTTAATAACAAGGCCGATTCTAATTCTGACAATTTGGCTGCAATAGATGTAACCCTGCATTTTAATATGTTTGATATGCCGTTTAGCCTTTACACCGAGCTGGCAGACGACAACAGCAGCGACAACCTGAGTAAGCCCCTGCAGCTATATGGGATACGCACTTTTTTTGGGAATAACAGTACCATACACACACTTAACCTAGAGTGGTCAGATACCTACATTCGTTGCGAGGGAGCTACGTTGGCGGGAAATTGTGCTTATGAAGGCAATATATATCCGCAAGGCTACCGACGTTACGACAGGGTTATAGGCAGTGGTTACGGTGCCGATGCTAAAGTACTGTCCGCAGGCTACCGGTTTCAAACCTTTGATGGTGTTAGCTGGGCGGTAAGTGTGTTACGCGGTGAGTTTTTGGCTGCCAGTTCTGATTTAAAAAACTGGCAGTTACGTCTGGAATATCGCCAACCCCTGCTGGACGGATTATTAAGTGTTGAAGGCCGGGTGTTTGATAAGTCACCCCAGCCTGAGCTCAACATAAAACGTGGCAGTTTGGCCGCGACATGGGAGTACCGCTTCTAACAAGGTTAGAAGCAGGCTATGTTAAAGGCGAATTATGATATTACGCCGGTAGAGTAAACGTGATAACCACCAGAATAACACCACATGTAGTAACGCAAAAACAAGTGAGGCAAGTTTAGCGGGCATCATTGTCGCTATAAACTCAAATGCCACCTGATACACATTGCTGCCTGCAAACGGGATACGCATCAGTGTGGCAGCCCAAAGCCAGGACAAAATGTAAATAAACAGCGGATTAGTCCCATAGGTTACCAGCGGCTGAACTAAACGGTGCTGCTTAAGTACATCTGACAAGCCAACTAACACGGCCAACAACACCATTAAAATAGCACTGGATAACATAACGTAGCTGCCACTCCATAGTGCTTTGTTCAGTGGCCAAAAACCAGCGCAAACCCAGCTTAAAGCAAGTAAAGCGAAAGCCGCCAGCAGCAACCAACGCGCACCGTCTTTTGCATTGTGCTGACTAAGTTGCTGTGCAACGTAATACCCTACTAATACCGACACTACCGCGGGTAACGAGCTGAGCAATCCTTCCGGGTCAAACGCAAGACCAAAGCCCTGGTACAAGTGCGCCGGGCCCAATAACAACAGATCCAGCTTAAGTACGGCATTGCCGGTAAGACTAAAGGGTTCAGCATTACCAAACAACGTAAGTAATACCCAATATGCGACCAAAATAGCTGTACTAACAAACAGCAGATAACGGCCTCGCAACAGCAGTACCAATATCGCAGCTATGGCATAACACAAACCAATACGCTGTAACACGCCGGGAATGCGCAACTCGGAAATATCAGTGGTAAATGGGTACCAATTAAGCAACACGCCAATGGCAAACAGCAGAGCACTGCGCTTGGCAATGCGCCCCAATGTGGCTACGTTGAAGGTGCTATGGCGTAAGGCATAAAACATGGCTGCGCCGACAACAAACAAAAACCCTGGAAACACGATATCGGCAAAAGTAAAACCGTCCCAGGAAGCATGCAGCAAACTGGGATAAACGTGCTGCCATGATCCTGGTGTATTCACCAGGATCATTAGCGCAATAGCCAGGCCGCGCAGCGCATCCAGCGCAACAAAGCGTTGTGCCGTCATGTTTATTTCCAGCTGAGCATTTTATGACCTTTAACGGCATAAAACAGAATAAACAAATAGCATGGCAGCATAACGATGTAAGCCCCTTGCTGGCCCAACCCAGTGCCGCTGGCCAAGCCCCAGAACAGCGGGCCAAAAGCCCCACCGGCGATACCCATTATTAACAACGCCGAACCGGTGCTGGTTAACGCGCCTAAACCTGATAACGCTAAAGGCCAAACAGCAGGCCAGACAATCGCATTCGCCAGGCCTAGTATCGCGATATATAACAACGTATCCGGCAAAGCAGTGCCACCGAAAGGCACCAGTACGGTATTAGCAATAGCGTAGGAAGAGGTGTCACCCAGTACAATAGCCATTACCAACAGTAAGCCCAGTACGGCAGAAATCGCTAACGCGGTTTGTTGCGACAGTAGCCGCGGGATGAGCAAAATACCCAGCACATAACCCAAAACCATACACCCCATAGTGTAGGACGTCATCACCGTATAGCGCTCTACACCCAGCGACAAGGCAAACAAGCCGATGGTATCTCCAGCAATAACTTCTACTGCAACATATACAAACAACGCTACGACACCCAGTGCCAGACTGGGCTTTGCCAGCGCCGCTTTAATCTGCCCGGCATGACTATTATCGTCCGCCTCTTTTGCCAACTCGGGTAACGGTGAAAATTTTACCGCTAATGCCAGCAAACCCAAAAAAGCGGCTAACCCCAGGTATGGTAAGACCAAACCTGCCGCCATTTCGTCAATTTGTGCGGTTGTTAACGCGGTGTCTGGCGTTGCCACAAAGCTGCTCGCCATTAATGCCGTAAACACGATTGGTGCTACAACACCAGCCGTTTTATTTAATATTCCCATGATACTGATACGCACAGCTGCCGTTTCCTCTGGCCCTATTTTAACTACGTAAGGGTTAACAGCAGTTTGCAGCAACGTTTGGCCAGTACCAATAACCAGCTGAGCCAATAGAAACAAGGCAAAGGTTTGCGTTTGCGCCGCCGGGATATACAACAAACCGGCTAGCATCATCGTTGCCATACCCAGTGCCATACCGTTTTTATAGCCCACCTTGCGGATTAGCCAGGCCGAGGGCAGTGCGGTAAACGTTACTGCGATATAAAAAGAAAACAACACCAAAGAAGCTTGAAAGGGGGTAAGCGTAAGCATCTGCTTTAAATAAGGCATTAACGAGCCATTTAGCCACGTCGCAAAGCCCAGTACAAAAAACAATATGGCGACAATCGCCATAGGTAACACGCTGCTGCGTGATCTCGCCTGTTCAGCTGTCATTTCCATGTTCCTTCCCCGTTGTTATTCGTTTTTTATTCGGCAGTAAATATTGGCTCACCGTGAATCCAGTTTGCCTCTACCTGCCAGTTATTATTAAGAAGTACTAAATCTGCCGCGCCTCCAGCGATAATGCGTCCACTGTTGCTACGGGCTAAAAACTGTGCCGGATATAACGACGCCATACGTAGCGCCTCGTCCGGGCTGACATCGAGTTGCTGCACGGCATATTGCACTGCGCCTGCCATGTCTAATACCGACCCGGCCAACGCGCCAGCTTCATTGGTTAATTTGCTACCGTCACGCATCACTTTACCGGCAAAAAAATCAAACTCGGTGTCATCAGTTCCCACCGGAGACATCGCATCGGTAACAATCAGCAGCTTGCCTTTAGGCTTAGCGGCTAATGCAACTTTGGCTGCGACAGGGTGTATATGATGTCCGTCGAAAATGACGCCGCACCAACTGTCAGGATCAGCCAATGCGACGCCGACCATACCCGGCTCACGTGATGTTAACGGTGACATTGCATTGTATAGATGCGTAAAGCCGGTTGCTCCAGCCGCTAATGCTGCTTGCACCGTTGCGGCATCAGCATTTGAATGCCCAAGACAAACAATGACATTAAGTGCCACCAGCTGGCGAATTTGCTCAGCACTGATATTTTCTGGTGCAACCGTAACCAGCTTGATACCCAAGTCACTACGGGAATATATCGCTAATTCTGCTGCAGTAAGCTGCCTGATATGTTGCTGTGGGTGAACGCCCTTCTTGGGTACCGATAAATGCGGCCCTTCAAAGTGCACACCTATAATACCTGGCTCATTGTCAGCAATAGCCGCGGCAATGGCATCCGCCGCTTGGTGCATCACGCTGACGCTATCGGTAATTACCGTTGGTAACATGGCCGTAGTACCAAAACGCGCATGAGCACGTAACATGGTGTGTAACGATTGCCGGTTTGGTGCTGTATTGAACAACGCACCACCGCCACCGTTAACCTGAACATCGATAAACCCCGGCACTAACAACCCAGGCTGCACGTTACCGCTTGCCGGTACCACCGAGTGAATTATGCCGTTATCAATATTAACGCTGACGTTGTCAAACCATTGCTCACCGTCAAATAGCCGGCTGACACTTAACTGCTGCATCTGCATTACACCGTTTTAGTTACTTTATTTAAGCCCGGAGGGGCATCAGGGTTTATCCCGCGGCTACGCGCAACAACTTCTACATCTAAATAAAAACGCTGTAATATTAACAGCGGTAAGATCCGCGCATGGGCGTCAATACCGCTATGATGCAATTGCACGATAGCAGCCCCCCGGCTGCGAACATCATCTATTTGATTACGATGCGCCGTCAGACTTTCGTCTTCAACGGTAACATCGACTATCGCAAACTGATTTTTTACCAGTGTTACCGGGCCATGTAAAAACTCCGCACTGGAAAAAGCTTCGGCATGAATACCACACACCTCTTTCAGTTTCAGCGCAATTTCACGCGATATAGCGTAACCCAAACCACGCCCCAAGACGACCAAGTGGGCAACCCGCTCTAGCGCATGTGCTGTTAATTGTTGTGGTAAAGCGATAGCCTGCTGCAGACTATCTGGTAGCTGCGCCACCGCTTGTTGCAATGCCACATTGCCTGACCAAACCGAAACCAGTTGCAAAATGGCACTTAAGGTTGCCAGATAGCTTTTTGTAGCCGCAACCGCTTTTTCCGCGCCAACATGCAGCGGTAAAGTAAAATGCGCCTGCTCGGCTAATGGCGATGTTGTATCATTAACCAGTGCCACCACCATGGCACCACTGCGCTTGGCCATGTCTACCTGGGCTAAAATATCGGGGCTGCGGCCTGATTGAGAAATAACCAAGACTAAAGCATCTTGTAACTGCAAAGACTTATTATACACACTGGCAATAGACGGAGCCGCTGCTGCGACCGGCAGACCTACCTCAATTTCAATAAGATACTTGGCAAATACGCCAGCATGATCTGACGAACCCCGGCCAACCATATAGACAAACTTAGGCGCGCGTTGGCGAATGTGTTCCACGACCTGTTGCACCGTTGCTGCATTAGCCGCAAGTTGCTCTGCAATACGTTGAGGGGCTTCTGTGGCTTCCAACGCCATAATACTGTTGTTCATTGATCAATACCTATAACGACTTGGCGATAGATTGCGCCTGATTTTGCTGATGAGCAAACCAGATCGCACCGAGTTCCGGCTCTTGTAAGGCCGGAGTAACCTTTTGCTGCACTTTTGCAGGTAAATAGGGCAATATTTTTACTGCTAACCCACCAATAAATGACAGTCGGGGAGGATTAGTTGCTAATAACCGCTGTGCAATAGCAGTAATAAATGTAGCGCCCTGCTCCACAAGCTTTAAGGCTGAAGCATCCCCTGCTTCGGCAGCTGTAAACACCAGAGGAGCAAATTTTGCATAAGTGGTTGGTGTAGCGTGCATAAAATATGAAACCAGCCCCATACTGTCGTAAACTGCCAGCTCATTTAATAACAAGTTTGTCATCATTGTTGGTGGAGCTAGCCCATCCATGCTCAGTAACACCGTGTGTAATAACATCATGCCAAACCAGGCACCGCTGCCATTGTCGCCATAAGGGAAACCATGGCCACCAATTTCAGTGAGCACGCCATTGACAGACGATAAACCGCAAGACCCGGTTCCAACAATGACAACAGCACCATCCTGTCCCTGATGCGCGCCCACACAAGCAATGTGTAAATCGCTGGTAAGATATAAGCTTTGGAACGGATGTTGCCAGTCACTAAACAATTGAAAATACTGGGGAACATTAACACCTGCCAAGCCGGCGCCAGCAATTAAACGTGACATGTCATTGAATGACAAACCGGCACAGGTTAACGCCTGCTGAGTCGCGGCAAGAATAGAATCTGTCGCAATTTTCATACCCCGCAATGGATTGGCCGGGCCAGACAAGCCTTCGCCCAAAATTTGCTGATCTGACGACGCAATGACGACGCGACATTTACTGCCTCCTCCGTCAATCCCCAAATACAAAGGCGTATCAGCCTTCAGCATACTATTCATCCTTCTAATCCTGTTGCAAAAGTGTGCCTGACCTGAGCCTGCTCGCTTTACGCAGTCATTATTATTGCTGCATTTGTTTTACCACAAAATTGACAGCGTTGTCATTTTTGAAATTCAGCATATAATAATTCTGACAAATAACAAGTATCTTGTTTAAAAATCAAGCTGACTTTTTGTTTTTTCATTCAAAAAATAGTGATAAAAACTATTTTAATCATGCAGTTAAATGACAGATCAGAGTTGTTGTACTGTATAACAACACGGTAGGGTGCCCCCCCCAGCTGGCAGTAGCGGTTTCTAAGCCAGTATTAGATGAGGAGACATGTTTAATGCGATATATTATTTTGCTGCTGGCGCTATATTGTCAGTCTGTTTTGGCTGCCACCCACTTTAGTCAACAAGCACTGGCTGATTTTGCCAGTAAAAGCACCTTAAATTTTTCGGTGGTGTCCAATCAGCTGGATCAACCCATGCGATTCAACGCCAAAATTACGTTGGATAATAACTCTGAACAGGCATTACCTGCAGGGATATCAGACTGGCACATTTACTTCCACTTGATTCGCCACATTGAAACGGTAGAACTCGAGGGCGTTAAAATTGAACACGTGCAAGGCGATTTACATCGCATAAGCCCGACAGAAAGCTTTAAGGGGTTGGCGCCTCACCAGCAGCTAAATCTACCCTTTAGCTCGGCACCATGGTTAGTCAGCTACAGTGACTTTATGCCACGTGCATTTATTGTTGCAGATCAGTTGCAGGCAGAAGTATTTGCCAATACCAATACGGAGGATTTTAGTCATTTCGTAAAACCTCTGACAGAACCCCAGCAGTTGCTGCGTAACTTTGATGAACCTGATCAAGTCCCCATAGTCAACGCGGCCTCACGGTTTGCTTACAACACGACATTAGCCCCTGCTACGTTAGATATTGACGTCAGTACAGCCATTATACCAACGCCGCTCAGCGCTTCTTTTAGCCAAGAGACCATACAGCTTGATAGCACTTGGCAGCTACATTTTGACTCTGAACTGGCTGCCGAAGCGTCTTATTTACAGCAGCAGTTAATACAACTGGGCGTTACACTTAATACGGCAAAAGCTGATGCAAATGACACTACGCCAAAGTTATTTCTCAAACTGGATAAGAGCTTAAAACTAGGTGCTGAAGGCTATCAATTAAGCATAAAACCAGCCAAAATAAACCTCCAGGGCAAAGACCGAGCCGGGACTTTTTATGCGATACAATCGCTTTTATCGTTAGCACAGCACACTGCAAATAAACTGACGTTACCCGTTGGCAAAATTAATGACCAACCCCGTGCATCGTGGCGAGGCATGCACTACGACATGGCGCGGAATTTTCATGGCAAAGATGTCACGCTGCGGCTAATTGACCAGATGGCACGCTATAAATTAAACAAGCTGCATGTGCATCTGACAGAAGATGAAGGCTGGCGATTACAAATACCGGGCTTACCTGAACTTACCGATATTGGTGCAAAACGGTGTTTTGATTTAACCGAACAGCACTGCTTGCTGACTCAGTTAGGCACCGGCCCAAATATTGATGGAACAGGCAACGGTTACTACAGCACCACCGATTTTATCGACATTTTACGCTATGCGGCAGAGCGTCACATTGAAGTGATCCCGGAAATAGATTTACCAGGGCATGCCCGCGCAGCAATAGTGTCGATGAAAGCCCGGTATAACCGATTAATGGCACAAGGCCAACGCGAAGCGGCAGAGCAATATTTGTTATCTGATGCCGCCGACACCTCCAGCTACCTTAGCGTACAGAACTACAATGACAACTCAGCAAATGTTTGCCTGCCGTCAACCTACGCCTTTGTTGAGAAAGTCCTGCATGAACTGCAAGATATGTATAAACAGGCTGGAGTGCGCTTTAGTACCTACCATATGGGTGGCGATGAAGTAGCTAAAGGTTCGTGGTCAGGATCGCCGGCGTGTCAGTTACTGTTTATCCAATCAGGTAATGGCATTAATACCGTAGACGATTTAAAACCTTACTTTGTCAGCAAAGTTGCTGCTATCACCAGGCAACGGGGTTTAGCGCTAGCGGGATGGGAAGATGGTTTAATGTATGACCAGCAAAATACCTTTGACCGCAGTCAGTTTAGTAACAACAACGTTATTGCTAATGCCTGGGATAATATTTGGGAATGGGGCGTTGCTGACCGTGCCTACCGCTTAGCAAATAACGGCTATCAGGTCGTTTTATCGCCCGGTACCCATTTATATTTTGATCACCCACATGAAGCCCACCCAGACGAACGCGGCTATTACTGGGCAACGCGTTTTATTGGTATTGATAAAGTGTTTGGTTTTATGCCAGATAACTTATATGCCAATGCCAGCACAACCCGAAGTGGAGCCCCCATTACTGACTTAGCTGCATTACTTGGCAGAGAGTTACCCGAATTACACCGGCCGGAAAATATTCTGGGTATTCAAGGACAGGTATGGAGTGAGACCATTAGGACTGCAGAGCAATTGGAGCAAATGATCTACCCTCGCCTATTGGCATTAGCAGAACGTGCCTGGCATAAAGCTGATTGGGAAACAACCAACAATGCCAGTAAACGAAAGCAAGACTGGCAACGTTTCGCGGCGCGTGTTGGCAAAGTGGAATTACACCGCTTAGCCAAAAACAACAGCAGCTTTTACTTACCACCGCCTGGTGCAACAAAAACAAACAACGGCTGGCAATTAAATACTGCATTACCTTTCCTAACAATAGAATGCTCAGTTAATCAAGGGAAAAACTGGCATAGCTGTACGTCATCGAATTTACAACAGAGCACGTTATGGTTACGCAGCCGCCATGGCAACATCGTCAGTCGTATCGTCAGCATTCAGGGCTAAACCTTCACAAAAAAAGCCAGCTAACCTAAGTTAGCTGGCAAACATACCCAAAAGATTGGCAAATAAAATACAACATCCTTGTCAGCTGATTCGAGCTATTACAACTACCGAAATAACCCAAGATGCGGGGAGAGATCTACAGGATCCAGCAATCCTCCTGCGGCCCTACGGTTAAAACATAACCGGACAAAGCAGTCACTGACAACGCTGTCATTTGGGATGATATGATTGTATTTTAACCAGGTCAATAAAAAGTTTAAATTTGACTGCCAATCATTAAGTAAGAGCAGGCAGCAGTGAAGTACTACTGCCTGATAGGAGCATTAACCCGCTTCAGCTATGCGCTTAACCAGTTTCTGAGTATGCTGTAGCGACATCAATTGCGCGTAAATAGCAGCCAAATAGCCGTTTTTACGTAATTCTAAAAACACATCATCACTAAGTTCGTTCAGCTTTTTCTCATCGACTAGAAAAATACCATTTATACGACGATCTTCGTTATTAACATTCAGCGTAAGCACTTGTTCGTGAATCAGCTCTAAACTCACCAGTCGCTCAACAAAGGTACGGGTCCGCTGTCCCATATCAACATATTCAGCCATCTGCTGCTTACGCTGAGTTAAAAATTCGCTCTCACTACCATCAGCATTAAACAGCTCGAATCCTTCGTCTGAACCAACACGCTCAGAACTCTCGTCTAAGCCGATTAACAAGCGCTCATTATCTGCCTGATCTCTGACCAACAATAACGGGTAGTGACGCACTGCACGTGGTACATAAAGCGCCTGCCACTTATTATCTTGTAAGAACAAGTTTTGCTTCGCCGCCAAGCCCAACATAGCAACTGGCTGATAAGTATCATTATTTTTAATAAATACAATTGGAAACTCAGCACCGGCAACAGCAAACTCGTGAACAACAACTGGCAACATGTGCTCATCGCTGATATGAGAAAAGACATTAGTATTATTAATTTTAGTCGTTGCGTGATGATTTTTGTCTAACGGCACTATTTTTTGTGTTGAAGTCATAAACTGCTCATTATTCTGTTCTAGGATTTGAAAAGTGCTGATGGCAATAATGTGGTTCTAATTCCATACGCCTTAAGCCACCAGCAGTGCGGGCTTATCATGCGCTAAGTCGGAAACAGGATCAACCACTGCATTATAAACACAGGGTTTGCGCGCAACAATACATTGAGTTTGCATAATATTTTGTTTATGCAATTACGTTTGACAACGTTGTCATATCGCTATACAACTCGTTACTACGAATATAGACACAACACACTACTACCTACTGTAGGAATTTCGTTGTTATGCTTGCATCGCTTTCGGCAGAAGAATCAGCAACTATCGCCACCGCGCAATTGGCATGGCGCCGCGGGCAGACTGACCTAGCACAACAACAGCTTAAGACTCTGCTGCAACAAGCCCCATACTGCCAGCCAGCCTATGAAATGATGTTTGCCTTACTAGGTTCTGCACGACAATATCCAGCACTGTTAACGTTGGCAGAACATGCCAATAGCCTGATGCCACAATTTATTGCGGCAACCTTAGCGAAAGTAAATTGCCTGCGAGCGCTGCAACAGCATGAACGTGCCATCGCAGAACTAGCCCCGCTGCTAAAAACTGATGCGCCAAAGGCCGATTGGTTTATGCTTAAAGGCTTATTACTGAAAGAAATTGGTCAGTTTTCAATGGCACTTGTCAGCTTTAATCAGGCATTATCATTTGACGAAAAATTATACGAGGCCTATTGGTTGCGTGCTGACACCCTGAATAAACCCTCCAAGGTCGACATTAACCAGATGCAACAGCAACTGGAGCATTGCACCGATGATCGCGGTTATGCACAGCTTTGCTATGCGCTTGCCAGAGCGTTTGAAAAAAACCAAGATTTCAGTGAAAGCTTTAGCTTTTTAACCCGCGGTGCTAATGCCAAACGTCGAACCTTACGCTTTAACATCGAGACAGATGTTGCTGAACATCAGCATATTGCCCGTGTTTTTAATAAAACAATAACCTCAACAGCAAACTCGCGGCAGATTTCAACCCCGGTGTTTATTTGCGGCCTGCCACGTTCAGGCACCACCTTGGTTGAGCAGATACTGTCAAGCCACCCTGATGTCAGCGCAGGTGATGAGCTATTTGAACTAGCACAAGCGACAGCTGATAGCCTACCGGCACAATTGAACCAGATTAAATTCCCATTGTGGGCAGAACATGCAGATACTGCCGTTTACCAAACAATAGGACAGCGCTATTTGCAGTTAACTGAGCGTTTGCAAAAAACGCCCTACTTTACTGATAAAATGCCGTTAAATTACAAAGCTATAGGCGTTATTCGCCAGGCTTTACCACAAGCAAAAATTGTATACTGCCAGCGCCACCCGATGGACACCGTGTTCAGTTGCTATAAGCAGTTATTTGCCGACGGCATCGCTTTTAGCTATCAACTGGATGAACTGGCAAGCTACTACAGATCGCATCACAATTTAATGCAGCACTGGCTAGCGCTATATCCAAACGATATTATTGTGGTGACCTATGAGCAATTAGTCAGGCATCAAGAACGTGAAACACGTGAGTTATTGTGTCATTTAGGGCTATCGTGGGATCCAAGTTGCCTGCAATTTCATAAAAATAGTCGTGCCGTGTACACTGTAAGCAGTACTCAGGTTCGTAAACCGTTGTATTCTCAGAGTATTGGATACTGGCAGCATTATGCTGAGCAGCTGCAGCCAGCGGCAACGCAACTGCAAGACCTTATTGACATTTATGAGCAAAGCTATGCGCTTTAAAGCTTTAAAACCGTTACTTCCCTGGCTACTTGCTTTAGGCGTTTTTTATGCTGTTTGGCTGTATTTGGTGTTGGGTTTGGGTTACTGGCAAGAAACTAAAGCACATTGGCCCATTGCGCTTGCAATGGCAATTGGTAGCTATGCCGCAGGGTCCACGCCTATGGGTGGCGGTACGGTAGGTTTTCCTGTGCTGGTACTGCTGTTTGACTTACCGGCAACCTTAGGACGTGATTTTAGTTTTGCGGTACAAGCTATCGGCATGACCAGCGCCAGCATTTTCATCCTGGCCCGGCGGCAGCCCATTGCCTGGGCCATGCTTAAAGGCGCTATGCTCGGCAGCTTAATAGGCACACCATTAGGCATTTGGTTTATTGCCCCTTATATACCTGAGTTATTGATTAAACTAGTGTTTGCTGTTGTCTGGGCCAGTTTTGGCTTATTGCATTTATATCGACTACAAGAAATTGCCCAGCACCATGGTATGACAGAGTTTAACGAGCGCTGGGATTTTCGTGCCGGCATTTGGATTGGTTTATTAGCGGGTAGTACAGTTGCAGCCGTAACGGGGGTTGGTATTGATATGGTGCTTTACACTGCGCTGGTACTGTTATGTCGCACAGATCTTAAAATCGCCATCCCCACCTCAGTAATTATTATGGCGTTCACCTCAGTACTGGGTGTCATTGTAAAAAACCTGATCACCGGCATGCAACCGGGCGTATTTGATAACTGGCTGGCTGCAGCACCTGTTGTGGCACTAGGTGCTCCCCTGGGCGTGTATATTGTGGCGCTGGTTGGCCGAAAACCAACATTACTTGTAGTGGCATTTTTATGTGTGCTGCAATTTATCTGGACCATGTATGCGGAATTTTCACGCCTTGGCGCCGTGGGTATTACCTTGTCGTTAATAGCGGTATTGCTATGCTTGCTTGGTTTTGAAAAGCTGCGGCAAAAAGGCGCATCACTAGTGCAATACCGGACACAAAGCCAGTTAAAACACGAATAGCAATATCGCACTATCCGCCAATACCGGCGAGATATTGCTGATGCGTCATGGTCATATTCAAGGCTTGCTGCACCCGCTGCTGCAACAGACTGAACGGCTTTTGTGCCGCATCACCCAACTGCATCTGCAATGCGGGATAATGCTGCATACCATACAAAACAAAACGATAATTTTCATCGGTGAAGGTGGTGGCAAAACCGCCTGCTAAGTCATGATACTCACATATTTTGTGTTGCCACAGCGCCAGTTTTTCAACCAAACCATCACATGTTGCTGCAGTCTTGGCAGCGTTGCGCCAAAACTCGGTGTCGTCACGGTTGGTCAAACAATAATGCAGCACAATAAACTGTTTTAAATCGTCATAAAAACCGTTCATTGTTTTGTTATAAGCATCACGCACAGGCTGTGCAATAACCCCGGTGTTTAAATGTGTGCCAAGTAAACGCACCCCTAAATTTATCAAATGTAAGCCAGTTGACTCCAATGGCTCAATAAAGCCACCTGACAAGCCTATCGCAATACAATTTCCCAGCCAAAACGTTTTACGACACCCTACTTTCATATGTAAATGGCGGGTTTTTAATACCTTTGACTCTGGGCCTAAAAACTCCCTTAGCTCTTGCTCAGCTTGCTCTGGGGTTAAACGGTTACCATCGTAGACGTAACCGGTGCCCTGACGTGACGATAAATCAATTTGCCACACCCAGCCATTGCTCAACGCGGTTGCCGTGGTGTAAGGCTTAGGCGTATACCCTTCGCCATGTTCGCGCTGCAACGCCACAGCACGGTTACAAGGCAAGGCATCGGCAAAGCTCTGCCAATTATCCTTTTGTAACGATTCAATCAACAGGCCAGAGAAGCCCGTAGCATCAATAAACACATCGGCGGTGTAAGTATTGCTGCAAGAGCATACTGCCGATATATTGCCATCAGAGGTAATAACGCGGCTAATGGTATCCTCGATATAGTTAACGCCGGCATCGATGGCATGTTCACGCAGATAGCGAGCCATCAACACCGCATCCAGGTGATAGCCATAAGGTACAACGCCCTGATAAGGTAGCGAGCGCTCAGCTTTAGGGCTCTTTAGCGATTTAATCAGGTGAGCACTTAAGCTCACACCTTCATCGTAACGCTCTTGTTTGTAACGGGCGGTGAGTAACCAACTGCTTGAGATATCTATATCTTGTCCCAGTTGCTGCTGCTCAAACGGATGAAAATACTCGTGCATCTGCCCCTGCACCGGTTGCATCCAGTTGCGAAACAAAATACCGGTTTTTAACGTACCATGTGAACGCCGCATCAGTTCCGCTTCGTCCAGCCCCATGGCGGCAAAGAAGTAACGAATACTATGCACCGTAGCTTCACCCACACCGATAATGCCGATATCAGGGCTTTCGATTACGCTGATAGCAAAGTTTATCTGCTGACTGTTAAAGTACTTATTCAGATAGATCGCCGTCATCCAGCCTGCAGCGCCGCCGCCAACAATGGTGAGTTTTTTTGCTGTTTGCATAGTTATTTTATTCTTCGCTTAGTTTGTTCTTCGCTTAGTTTGTTCTTCGCATAGTTTATTGTTCGCATCGCCAAGTTATTCCCAATGCAACCTTAATTAGATAGCAGACAGCCCATATTGCTTAATGCGCTCAATTAATTGGCGATGTGGCAATAATACCTGCAGGGCTTGCTTTAAATACTGTTGATTGCTGGCAACTAACTGCGACGCACGTTCATGTTGCACTAACCGGTGACGCAGCATGCTAATGTCAGTATCAAAGTGCATGCCGTAAAGCACATACAAATAATTGTCGACATGGAAAATATCGAACCGGCCCGGGAAATCGTAAGCACTGGGTACCTGACACCGCCACTGCGCTAACTTATGTTGCAAACTAAGCGGAATGGTATTTTCATCACGATTGTCACGCCAAAATGCGCTGTCTTGTCGGTCAGATAAACAGTAATGCAGTTTAATAAAATCAATAACATTGCCCCAGGCACTGCGCACATGCTGATTAAACCGCGCCGCCGCGAGGCCAAACTGCTGAGAGTGCGCGGGTAAGGTATCGGCCAGCATTCGGGCACAGGCGTCATACACCAATAGCCCCGTCGCTTCTAGCGGCTCGACAAAACCTTGTGACAAACCAATCGCCACACAATTTTTTTGCCAAAAGTGCTCGCGATACCCTACATGCATTGGGATTTGCCGGTAACTTAGTGCATCGGCGCCTTTACCGATATAAGCCCGTAAAGCCGTTTCCGCTTCAGCGCTACTGCAGTATTTACTACTATAAACATATCCCACACCACGGCGTGTAGGCAGGCCTATATCCCAAATCCAGCCCGCAGATTGTGCTGTTGCCAATGTACTACTGGCAATGGGCGCCGAGGGATCGGTGTAAGGTACCTGTACCGCAATCGCACTATCACAAAACAACACGTCGTTTTTGGCAATAAATTTTACGCCCAGCGCCTGGCCAATTAATAAAGCCTGAAAACCGCTGCAGTCGACATATAAATCGGCTGTTAGCTTGCCCGATGTGTCGGTGTCTATAGCTGCAATAGCACCATCTGCACTAGTTTCAACCTGCTTTACATTGGCTTTAATATGGTGCACACCCAGTACGTTAGTGCCATGTCGGGTAAGCAGTGCAGCAAACTTTGCTGCGTCCAAATGATACGCATAGTTAGTTACGCCATCATATTCTGGCTGGGTAATCAGCTTGGGAGCCAAACCAAGATCACAAATCCGGCTTTGGATACCCAGAGTATCAGCATAAGACTGCTGACGTTGGGACAGCAGCCAATAAGGTGTCAGTTTAAAGTCTTGCCGCTCAGGGTAATCAAATACATGATGGTAGTAATGCGTTTTTCCTGCGGTAGGTGCCATCCAATCGATAAAGCGGATACTTTGCTTAAAAGTGGCATCGCAATGGCGAATTAAATCGGTTTCACTGATACCAAGATACTGCAAACTCTGCCGGATAGCGGGCACGGTGCCCTCGCCCACACCAATGGTCGGAATGTCAGGTGACTCAACTAATGTCACCTGAACCGCAGTGTGTTCCTTACAGTTAAGCGCCTTTGCCAGGTGACACGCGGTTAACCAACCTGCCGTGCCGCCGCCAACCACTAAAATATGCTTTACGGCGCCATCAGCGCTTGCAGATGTTGTCATGGTTACTCGCCTTGCTTGGCAGCCTTTTTCACCAAGCGTTCAATATTACGTAGCGACATTAAATGCGCATAAATTGGCGCTAAAAAGCCACGCTGGCGTAAACTTGAAAAGCTGTCTGTGTCTAACGCATTAAGCTTATCTTCGTCTAGCAAATACAGACCGTTTAATTCCTGCTTATTTTGCTGCACTGTCACGGTTAGCTTCTGTGGTACTAGCAAATCTAGTTCTGTGAGGCTGGTTATAAAGGCAGCGGTAACTTGAGTGAACTTTAGAAAATCAGCTAGTTTTTGCTTACGTTGTTGCAAAAAATTTGTTTCGTTGCCGTCAGCATCAAACAAGGCATCACCCTCACTGGCATTCAATAAAGTTGAACTCTCATTAACGCCAACCAGCAATTGTTGCTCATCATTCGGATCTTGGATCAACAGTAAAGGGTAATTACGCACCACCAGAGGTACTGCATCCGCCTGCCAACCCTGTTCGCTGAAATAGAGATTTTGCCCAGTATTTAGTCCGGATAGCAAAACCGACTGGAATGCGCCTGTTTCAGCGTTTTTGACAAACACAATGGCATATTCTAATGCCAAAGCCGTAAACTCATGCACGACCACAGGCAATAAATGTTCTGTTTTAACCTGAGGATAACGTGTATCGCTTGCCAGCTTAAACGTACCATGCACTTCTTTTGTTATGGGGGTAATAGCGTTCATACTTCGCGCTCTTGTTCTTCACAGGTATGAATAACATACACTGTTGTTTATAGACGAAAAAGGGAAGTGCATGCACTTCCCTCATTATTTACTTAGCGGTTTCCGTTAAAAACGGAAACTTGCACCTACAGAAATACGGCGCGCTAAGTCATATTGAAACACAGGGAACTGCCAGGCAAAACCATTGTAGTTGTTGCCTGCAGCGCTGCGGTTCTGACCAATTTGCTTAGAACCTTCTTCCAGTAAATTAACCGCATCGACTTTAATGTCGATATTGTCAGTGACTGACCACACAATGCTCATATCCAGCGAACCGTAATCATCGTGCAAACGGTTACCATATGAACCGGCTTCACGGATCATATACTCACTACGCCAGTTATATGACAAACGGGCCTGGAATACGTCATTTTCATAATAACCACTGAGGTTATATGAGTGACGCGAGCTGTCGCTCAGTACCGGGTTTAAATCGGCAAAGGTGTCGGCATCAGTTGATGTGTCGGTATAGGTATAGTTAACTATGCTACCAAAACCATTGCCGAAGTCTTGCTGGTACTGCAATTCCATGCCCGTAATTTGAGCATCTTTACCGTTACCTTTCTCTTCGACTATCCAACCAAAGCCACGTTCATCTTCACGTACCAGCTCAAATGGGATCTGATCGGGTGTTGCAGTGCTCGTGCTAATATTAACGAAGTTCTTCACATCTTTGGCAAACAACGCCGCTGACAGTAGCGAGTTGGCGTTGAAGTACCATTCAATACCCAAATCGAACTGGTCGCCAACGAACGGTTTTAAACCAATATTACCTACAATCCAACGCTGATTGTTTGGCACATCATCATCAATACCCATCACATTTGGGTTTACATACATATCAGCATACTGTGGACGCGCCATAACACGGGCTGCCGACGCACGCACAATTACGTCCGGTGCAACATCAAACGCGATGTTAAAGCTTGGCAAGAATTCTGCGTAGTCAGCGCTGCTTGAACCCTGAACGCCATCTACGAAATATGTCGATTTCGCATCGGTTGTTACATAACGCAGACCAAAGTTACCGCGGATACCTTCAGTGCTGAATTTCGCCATCGCGTACATGGCATAATTGTCTTCATCAATTTCGCTGTACGCGCCTAAATCTTCAGTTTCACCAACAATACTAGAACGAGCCCACGCTTTTAACGCATCAGGATCAAACCGTATCATTTGGTAGTTTGCCGTACCAATGTCAAACGTACCGGTGTTTAAACCGTCGGTAGAAATAACCGGGTTAAAACCATCAGCCTGAATAAAATCAAATTTGCGACTCCAGGTATTGTGTTGCGATACCTTGGCGCCAAATTTAACGGCATTTATTGGGCCGTAATCTACGTCAAAAGTTATATCTGCCTGAGCATAGGTTTCTTCATCACTTTTTGGTGTACGATTAAAGTTGGCACCTGTCCCCATGGCTAACGTACCCGGATCATAGTTTGTTAAATCGAAACCATTCACATCCCAGGTTTGTACATTGCCGGTAAAGTCGTATGAGCCACCTGGAATCGGTGTGCCGCCAGTACCATCTTCCAACACCATTTCAAAATCAGTACCACCGGTAGAAGAGGTATCACCCAGCTGGAATTCAAGTAAGTAGTTCTCACCCTGATAATCTACTTTTAAATCGAAAACTTTCGATTTCATTGTCGCTTCACGCGGACGAGCCTGCCAAAATGCCACATTTAATGGGCCTTTAACCGGTGTTCTGGTATCTAAACCTGGGTAGGTTGTCCACGCTTCAGTCGCTGAAGTATCACCCCAGGTCGTATCTGCCTGGGTAAGCCATAAGGCGAAATTGGTATTGTTTGCTGCCATTTGCATATCCATGGCATTAAAAACAATGTTCAAAGCATCTGTTGGCCGATACTGAAAGGTTGCAGTTAGCGCGGTGCGTTCACGGTCTTGTTCAAAACCTACCGGACCTGCGCCCCACTGCCAGAAAGCTTCATTACCCTGGCGCTGCAGGCTGCGGTTTTGTAAAACGCCTGCGACTAACACACCAAAGGTTTCGTCATCGTTTTTCCAGCTACCTAAGCCAGAAAACATTGGGTCAGTCTCGCCTGAATCCGTTTGATATGCAGCTTCAACCGACGCATAAGCGGTCAGCGCGTCCAGATCAAGTGGCTTGCGGGTGTTAACAATAACCGTACCACCAACGCCACCTTCAGCTAAGTCAGCTTGAGAGCTTTTATAAACTTCCAAATCGCCAACTAATTCAGAAGGTAATAATTCATAGTTGAAGCTACGTTTTGCCGGTTCCAAAACAAACCAACCGGTAGAAGCCACATTCTGGCCGTTGAGAGTGGTAAGCGTTAAATCAAGACCTGCACCACGAATCGACACACCCGCGCCTTCACCAAACTGGCGCTGAATTGTGATACCTGGAATACGCTGCAGTGACTCCGCAACGTTCTTATCTGGAAATTTACCCAGATCTTCCGCAGTGATCATATCAACAGTGCCATCATTAAAACGCTTAGCGTTTAAGTTGGCTTCCTGTGATGCACGAATACCACGTATCTCGATTACTTCAACTTCTTGTGCTTTCTCAACTTCATCGGCGGCAAATGCTGGCATTGATAATGCTGCACTGCCCACCAACAAACCCAGTTTCACTGCTAAGGCACATTTATTTATTTTATTGTGCTGCATATGCTTCTCCCGTTCCTGATCTGTAATTTTGATGTTTCACTTCCCGGACACCCTATGACAACGCTGTCATTGGAAGTCAACATACACAAAAAAAATTACCATTGCAAACCAAATACGACGAAATTTTAAACGAAAATTGTAAGCGAAGCTGAACAATCATAATAAGGTAAGAAAAACGGCCAAAGAATTAACACAGGTTGACATTACTCAACAAATTAAAAATTAAATCATAAAAATCAACAATTTAAACCATCATTAAGCCATGTTAGAGTGTCCAGTTGTATAAGCTAACGTATTTTTTTAAAATTAGTAATTGCCGTTTAGACAAAAAAAAGGTATCCATTAGTTCAAAACGATACAATTATTGACTAGCGCTGTCATACTTTCTCTAAGTTAAAGGCCGAACAGCGTAGTTATATACAGCACCGTCAGTTTCGGGGGGCAACTAACAGCATGAAAATAACCATCAATGATGTCGCACGCCACGCCGGCGTGTCCATTAAAACGGTATCCAGGGTAATGAACAATGAGCCCTCAGTACGAAAAGACACTATTGATAAGGTAATGGCTGCCGTTAATGCACTGCAATACCAACCGAATGCGGCAGCACGCAATTTGGCCAGTAGTCGCTCGTTCAGTATTGGTTATATTTACGATAACCCGAACGCCTATTACGTTATTGATATGCAGCGAGGCTTACTAGATGCCTGCCGTAAACATGGTTATGAACTCCTTATTCACCCCACCAATGCTAAATCACCCGATATCGTGCAGGAAGTTATCGATTTAGTGCAGCACTCTCGTTTAGCTGGGCTGGTATTAACACCGCCATTTTCTGAAATGCCCTCTATTGCAGAGGCGCTGGAAAAAATTGGAGTGCATTTTGTCCGCATTATTTCCGGCTCTACGCCGTCACCCAAGCTTAGTAACTGCGTGTTAATAGACGACTTTACTGCAGCATTTAAAATTACTAACCATTTGCTAGAGCTGGGCCACAGCGAAATTGCTTTTTTATGTGGTGATGAAGAGCATAGCTCCAGTGGTGAGCGTTTAGCCGGGTATCAGGCCGCACTGGCCAAGCGAGGCATTGCCGCTAACCCTAAATTTATTGTACCGGGTAGCTATTCATTTGAATCGGGTGTGAAAGGCGCGCAAAAACTGATGGAACTGAGTAAAAAGCCCAGCGCCATTTTTGCCTGTAACGATGAAATTGCCGCCGGTGCCTTGTTTAGCGCCAGGTTGATGAATATAGCCATACCACAGCAATTGGCTATTGCCGGCTTTGAAAATAGCCCGTTTTCGCGCCAAACCTGGCCACCTCTAACTACGGCACACCAACCAAACGTGACCATAGCGCAACAAGCAGCCGAGTTGTTATTTCGTCATACCAAGCCCAACGCTACCAAGACGTTATCAGACAAACAACCAGTGTT
Organism: Rheinheimera baltica; assembly: GCF_030731985.1. Classification (NCBI taxonomy): domain Bacteria; kingdom Pseudomonadati; phylum Pseudomonadota; class Gammaproteobacteria; order Chromatiales; family Chromatiaceae; genus Rheinheimera; species Rheinheimera baltica. The sequence continues at coordinate 270,181 of NZ_JAPJDY010000004.1, read as the reverse complement.
TATTCCAGAGCTAGTGGTACGCGAGTCTACCGCTGTCAGCGAGTAACAAGAAAGCGAGAAAAGGAGTGGCGCTAATCAAGCTCCACCCCGCTCTGCCCTTTGCCTGCCTAATCGGAATTTACCCAAACGCACACCCAACGCATGTTCTATTTCAGCTCGAAAACGCTCGCTATCATAAGCACTATAATTAACGGGTTAGCTCACCTCCAAACATCGCAACCTACCAGAATCTCGTTACTAAAATTTCTTATAGGCTTCCATAAATAACTATTTAGTATTTAACCATTTACAATTATTATTTAACCGGTTTCTACACTTGGTACACGTTGCCTCAACATTGGTATGCCGTGGTTGCTGGTGAAATCGTTTAATGGGTAAATAACTAATAATAACAGGGAACATTATGTCGTTTATATTTTCACGCCAAGGCGGCTTATTGCCAGCATTGTGCGCACTTGGTTACCTTTTAATTCCTTCAGCCTTGCAAGCCGCAGATAACTGCACTACACCTAACTGGATATTCCAACCCAGCAACAACTTATATAATTCTGCTGATGAAATTGCCTTACTGGATGGCGGTAATGTTGTTATTTATGGCAACGAACGTGATGCCAATAACAACATTTTGTTTCGCCAGTGTGAAGTTAAGCAGCGGGATAAGGTCATCAAAATACCGGTATTTATGGTGGACTGGGCCGACTATAACCCCGCTACCGACAGTAGCAACCCGAATAACCCAAATGCACAACCCATTAATGGCTATCAACCGCGTACACCTGAAGAAGTTAGTCAGTTTTTAAACCACAGCAACACCTCCGTGGCTAAATATTTTCGTGATATTAGTGGCGGCCGTATTCAGCTGGAGTTTGTGGTATTTGGCTGGTTACGCTCCTCTGACGAGGGCGCAGTACTGAAGAACCGTCAGCAGTATATTACGTTAAATGAAACAGATAACCGCTACTATTGTGATCAGGGGCAGGTGTTTAGAGACGCCCTGACCGATGCCTACCTTAAACACGGTTTTTTACCAGAAAACTTCGATGTTAATGCCAATAACCGGGGCCACAATGAACTGTTAGTCAATGGTGCGGTACTGCTGTATGAAGGTGGACCAGGTTTATGCTCAGGGACCAATTTGAGCATGGTCAATGGCCTTGGCAGTTTTCCGCCAGGTGTTATTGCCGAGCAAGCCGCGCTATTCCCATTCGCGTTAAACAGCCTGGCACGCGAGGATGATGCGCAAACGTCAGTATTGGCTGCACTGTCTGCCAACCTGCGCGTGTACAACAACATCCCAGAAACAGACGTTGCTGCCAATGGCATGTATAGCTGGACCCATGAACTGGGCCATTGGTTATTGGGTTTTGCTGATTATTATTATGATAAGTTCAACATGGGCTACTATGCGTTATCAGCCCAGCCTGCGGATACGTCACTGGCGACACACCCCTCTGCGGTGGAAAAGTGGCTGTTTGCCAAATGGTTAACACCGACAACGGCACAACAAAACGGCACTTACAACCTGACCAGCCATGATATTGCTGATGGCACTGATTATATGGCTGATAAAGTTTATCTGCATAAGCATCTACTTAATGGTGATGATAGCCATTTTTTGCTGATAGAAAACCGCTGGTTTGATAAGGCCGGTAATACGGCATCAGCATGGGCAAAAACATCAGACCGAGACTCAGAGCAGTTGCAAAGCGGCCTGCAAATTACCGAAGTTAACCTGGCGCTTGATACCTTAGCCAATGATCCACAGCTAAAACGCCACACCAAAGCCTCACAGGCTGTTAATGCTTTAACAGAGGCCTGGCAGCAAGGCGACAGCTTCTATCAGTGTTTTAGCAATAATTACTGTATACGCCTTGATAATATCGGCGCTGCCAACGAGCAAGTGAGTTATCGTTTAAGCGCCGGAGTCGATTCAGACCTGGATGGTATGCCGGATGACTATGAAATTCAGCAGGGGCTTGATCCGCAAAGCGCAGCTGACGCCGCCCTTGATAAGGACGAAGATGGCTTAACTAACTTGGAAGAGTATCAGCTGGGTACCTTACCAAGCAACGCCGATACTGATGCAGACAGCATGCCGGATGGCTGGGAAGTAAAATATAACCTTAATCCACTAACAAACACCGATGCGGCAACAGATAGCGATAATGATGGTTTAACTGCCTTACAGGAGTTTAGCGCTGGCACCAAACCAAACAACGCGGATACCGATGCCGACGGCATGCCGGATGGCTGGGAAGTGCAATACAACCTTAACCCACTGGCCAGCACCGATGCTTCAACAGATAACGATAATGATGGTTTAACTGCCCTACAGGAGTTTAGCACTGGCACCAAACCAGATAACACGGATAGCGATGCCGACGGCATGCCAGATGGCTGGGAAGTGCAATACAACCTTAACCCATTAAATGCCAGTGATGCCTCTTCTGACTCTGACAGCGATGGCTCAACAGCACTGCAAGAATACAAGAACAACACTAACCCTTTAGTTAGCAATAATGCGAAAGATGAGACTAAGAGTAAAGAAAGTTCAGGTGGCAGTTTCTCGGTATGGTTATTATTGTTACTTGGTATAACATACCTACAACATAGGCAGTTCATACGCTAAGACAAAAGCAAAAGACCTCATTATAAGGTTAATACCGGTCAGTTAAGCTGACCGGTATTACACCTAAGTGCGGGTTTTTCTTTATCCAGCAAACTGATAATAGGTTGGTGAACCCGGACCAACCGGTAACTGCAACACAAACACCCAAACATAAAATAGCAGGGTCCAACCGACAAAAAACACCAGCGTATACGGTAGCATTGTCGCAATTAACGTACCGATACCTAAATCCTTTTTATAGCGCGATGCCACTGCTAATATTAAGCCAAAATAACTCATCATCGGCGTTATAAGGTTAGTAACTGAATCACCAATACGATACGCCGCCTGTATTACCTCGGGCGAGTAGCCAACTATCATTAGCATGGGCACAAAAATAGGCGCAAAAATAGCCCATTGCGCTGACGCTGAGCCCAGTGACAAATTCACCAAAGCACACATGCCGATAAAGAAGAAGAATAAACCCGGCCCGGTTAAGCCAATATCCTGCAATAACGTCGCGCCGTTTACCGCCAAAATTGAGCCTAGATTAGACCAACCAAAAAAGGCGACAAACTGGGCAGCAAAGAATACCAACACAATGTACAAGCCCATAGAGCTAATGCTTTTGGCCATGGCGTTAATCACATCACGGTCGGTTTTCATCGTGCCGACACAGCGGCCATAAATGTAACCCGGTATAGCAAAGGTGATAAAAATGAACACCACTATACCTTTTAAAAACGGAGAGCCTGCCACTAAGCCTGTTTCCGGGTGGCGTAATGGCCCCCACTCTGGTACTACACTGATTGCTAACAATATACCCAGCGCCAAAAATGCCAGCCCGGCGGCTTTTAAACCGCGTTTTTCTTCTGTGCTAAGCTTTTCCAGTTCAGGCTTGCCTAAATCAATCGCGGCTTCGCTTACATCGTATTTACCCAATTTAGGCTCTACTATTTTCTCGGTAACAAAAGCGCCTAAGCCGGCAATAAAAAACGTACTGACAATCATAAAAAACCAGTTTGCTTCCGGCCCAACGGTATAATTCGGATCAATCAAATTTGCTGCAGATTGGGTAAAGCCGGCCAACAGCGGATCAACGGTACCGATAAACAAATTAGCACTATAACCACCAGACACACCGGCAAACGCTGCAGCCAAGCCAGCCAAAGGATGGCGCCCAAGAGAGTGAAAAATAACTGCAGCCATCGGTATTAACACCACATAACCCAGTTCTGACGCCGTGTTAGAAATAATACCGGCAAACACGATGGTAACCGTAACCATGCGCTTTGACGCGCCCATAACCAAACCACGCATCGCGGCAGAAATCAACCCGGAATGCTCAGCAATACTCACGCCCAGCAGTGCTACCAGCACCACGCCCAGCGGCGGAAAGCTGGTAAAGTTGGTTACCAGGTTAGACACTATGCGCTGCAAACCATCAACACTGACTAAATTAACAACGCGGATTACGCCATCTGCTGCTCGCCCGGCAGTGCCTTCTGGCCTGGGATCTATTGCACTAACATCAAAGTAAGCCGCTATACCGCTACCTAACACCACTGCCAAGGCAAAGTAGGCGAATAAGGTAACAGGATGAGGTAGTAAATTACCGAGAAACTCGACGGTATCAAGAAAACGGGTAAACCAGCCGCGTTTGCCGCTGCTCACCGCTGATCTATTGTCAGACGCTGACATGGAATATCCTCTGTGTAGACCTTGTTATCCGCAACCGCCTTTAACCGCCTCAGGAAAACGAGCATTTATACCCAACAATTACCAAATACCTTGTTAAAACCCTGAAAGCGTATTCTTTTTACAAAAAAACAGGCTGCTGCGAACGAATTATTTTTATTGTTAAGGCGAAAATGTACCACAAGCACTGGGAGTAGAAAACCATAAGCCAGATTTTTCGAGCCTTAGTTATGGCATTTAAGTCAAACACAGCATTCATTGAAAAATGCCGACATAGCACTAAAGTACCGTTGCAGCGAAGCGTTCTGGCTTCTAGCATGATTACAAGCAACTTACTTTGGAGACACACTATGCAGGTTCTTGTTACCGGTGCTACCGGCGGTATCGGTTTTGCTATTGCCAGCCATTTTGCCGCTTTGGGCCATAATGTGGTGCTCGCAGATCTGCAACAAGACGCTATTAACAGCAAGGTGGCGCTACTTATTGCGCAAGGCTTTAGTGCCAGCGGCCTGGTGTTAGATGTTACCAACGCTGAATCCATTGCCAGTGCCGCTGAGCAATATCAAATTGATATTTTGGTTAATAACGCCGGCATTCAACATGTTGCCCGGTTAGAAGATTTTCCTCCAGAGAAATGGCAGCAGTTAATTAATGTCATGCTCACTGGCCCAGCCATGCTAAGCCGGGCGTTTATTCCTGGCATGCGACAGCGTGATTTTGGCCGAATTATTAACATTGGCTCTATTCATGCGTTAATTGCCTCACCGTTTAAATCTGCCTACGTTGCTGCAAAGCACGGTTTACTTGGCTTTAGCAAGGTGGTCGCACTTGAAAATGGTGACAAAAACATCACCATCAATACCATTTGTCCGGCGTATGTAAGAACGCCATTGGTGGAACAACAAATTGCCGCCCAAGCAAAAGAAAATAACTTAACCGAGCAGCAAGTTATTGAGCAGATTATGTTAGCGCCTATGCCACAGAAAGCCTTTATTGATGTAAGCGAAATTGCGGAAACTGCCGCGTTTCTCTGTAGTGCCGGTGCCAAACACATGACAGCCCAAACACTGGTTCTGGATGGCGGCTGGACAGCACGCTAGCCGCTTGGCGAAAACTCAGGCACAATCGGGCGATATGAGTATTTGATGACAGCGCCAGAGCAGATGATCTTAAATGGCAGCACTATTGGGCTGGGTACCATAGCTGCACTCTCGTTAGTGTATTTGCTAATCCTGTTTAGTGTCGGGCATTTTGGTAAGCGCATTAACAGCAAACATCCACTCGCTCCTTGGGTATTTAGTTTTGCTTTATCAATTTACTGCACGTCCTGGGCGTTTTACGGCGTTACAGCCCAAGCGGCAGTAAATGGCTGGTGGATACCGCCAACCTATATTGGGTCGTTTATTCTATTTTGGTTTGGCTTTAAACTTATCGCCCGCATAGCCATTGCCTGTAGACGCTATCGCATTACCTCAGTCGCCGATTTTATTGCCACCCGCTTTGGTCACTCCCGCATGTTGGCCGTTATCACCACCCTGATCATGCTGATGTCGGTTATTCCTTATATTGCTTTGCAGCTGCAAGCGGTATCAACCAGTATTAATACCCTGGTTAGCAGCACACCAAATGAGCATTGGTACAACGATACCGGGCTCTTTGTCAGTTTGTGGATGGCGGTATTTGCACTGTTATTTGTTAGCCGCAGCGCCAAAGCTCACCAGCCAAACCCGGGGTTAATGACCGCCATTGCGTTTGAATCGCTGGTCAAGTTACTTGCCCTACTGGCAATTAGTGCCTTTGTATTCTGGGGCATGTACGATGGTATTGGCCAAATTTTCACCCTGGCAGAACACCACCCGGCCGTACAGCAGCTACAACAACGGGCATTGCCTGCACATACCTATTGGTTGCATGTGCTGCTAGGTTTTGCGGCAACACTGTGCTTGCCGCGTCAGTTTCATGTCACCTTTGTAGAAAACCAACATCTGGGCCACTTGCGCAGTGCGCGTTGGATTTTCCCACTGTATTTACTGCTCATGGGCCTGTTTACCTTACCGCTGGCACTCGCTGGCGTGATGTTGTTAGGCGCCGATGCCAATATTGATTTAGTGGTATTGCAATTACCATTAGCTGCACAGCGCACTGATATTGCGCTTTTGGCCTATCTGGGTGGCTTTTCTGCGGCTACCAGTATGGTGGTTGTGGCAACGGTTGTACTTGGCATTATGATCACCAACGAATTACTCGCCCCCTTGGTGTATCGCACACCTGCTACGCAACTTGATCAGGCTGCACGGCATATTAAGGTGTCGACGCTGCGTCGAATTGCCATGCTTACAGTGATGACACTGGGTTATCTTTATTATCGTTGGATTGGTACAGAAACAGGTTTAGCTCAGCTTGGCCTGATGGCCTTTGCGCTGGTTGCCCAGTTGGCCCCAGCACTGATTATGGGCTTATTAAGCCGCAACATTAATCGTCAGGGTGCCATTGCAGGCCTGTGTGGTGGTGCTATCGCCTGGGCTTACATTATTTTATTGCCTGAACTAAGCCGGGCTAATTTAATTGGCAATGACTGGCTGGCACAAGGGCCCTTCGGCTTGCAGTTTTTAGCACCGCAGTATCTGTTTGGTTTAGAGGCTGACGTTATCAGTATTGGCGTTTTAGTCAGTCTAAGCATGAACTGCTTATTGGTTTTTCTGGTTAGTCGTTTTACCACCACTGGTGTGGGCGAATGGCTGGAAAGCGGCCGTTTCTTGCGTACGCAAATTGTGCAAACCAATACCCGGCCAATAAACTTGTCGGTGCAGGATTGCTACTTACTGGTTAAGCGTTTCGCCGGTGAAAGAGAAGCCAAGCGTTTGTTGCAACGTAATCTGAAAACGCCGCATGATCTTACCCAACAAGCCTCACTAAATATGTTGCAGGCTGCTGAGCGCAGCCTTGCCGCTGTGGTAGGGGGTGCATCCATGCGTTTAATCATGAATGCCTCTGGTAAGCATGCCACCTTACCGATGGAATCCGTTGCGCGTTTTGTCGATGAAGCCAGCCAGGTGTTTCAGTTTAATCAAGCCCTGTTGCGCTCAACTATCGACAATATTAGCCAGGGCATCAGTGTGGTTGACGCCGACTTGCGCTTAATTGCCTGGAACCAGCGCTACATAGATATGTTCAGTTACCCGGCAGGTTTGGTTGAAGTGGGCAGACCGGTGGCGGATGTTATTCGCTTTAACCTGCGCCGCGGCCTGATTGATAGCGAAGATATTAACGCCGAAATTCAAAAGCGGCTCGATTACCTTAAATTAGGTAGTGCCTATAAGTTTCAGCGTCGCCAGCAAGATGGCCGGGTATTAGAAATGCAGGGTAATCCATTGCCAGGTGGCGGCTTTGTTACAACATACAGCGATGTCAGTGCCTTTATCGACACTCAGCAACAGCTTGAGCAAAGTAACCAATTGCTTGAGCAACGTGTCACCGAACGCACACAAGCACTGCAGCAACTAAATGCCCAGCTACAACAAGCACAACAAAAAATTGAAGCCAATACTCAGGCAAAAACACGTTTTTTTGCCGCTGCCAGCCACGACTTAATGCAGCCCTTCAATGCATCTGCACTATTTGCCAGCCTGTTAAGAGACAAGCTTACCGAGCCAGAGCAACAGCAGCTTAGCCAAAACCTCATTAGCTCGCTTAATTCAGCTGAAGAATTACTGGCGGCTATTTTAGAGTTAACCAAACTAGACTCAGGTGTTATTAGCGCACACCATCAGGCGGTTTTGCTTGGAAACGTATTGGATGATATTGCCCGTGATGCTGCCATTTTAGCGCAAGAAAAAGGTCTGCAGTTTCACTATATTGCATCGTCATTAACCGTAAGTACTGACAGAAAACTGCTTAAACGGGTTATTCAAAATTTACTGGCTAATGCCATCAGATATACCCCAAGCGGCAAGGTCCTATTGGGTGTGAAGCGGCGCCAACAGCAACTGCAAATTTGCGTTGTCGATACCGGCGTTGGTATTGCTGATACCGATCAACAGCGTATGTTTGAGGAGTTTCAGCAAGGACCACAGCAGGAACAAAAAGGCTTAGGGCTGGGCCTTGCCATTGCCAGGCGTATAACAGGCATTTTGCAACACCCCTTGTCGTTACAATCTACGCCCGGGCTTGGCAGCTGTTTTTCTGTGTTAGTGCCTATTGCAGAACCTGCGCTAGCGACAAGCGTTAAGCCTGTTACTGTTGACATTAGCGCCAGCTTTAGTGGCAAAAGTGTGCTGTTACTCGACAATGAACCCCAGTTACGCAGTGCGGTTGCAGAGCTACTGCGCAGTTGGAATATGGCAGTTACTTCAGTTGGCCAACCCGCCGAAGCCTTGGCCAGCTTGCAGCAAGGGTTTAAACCCGACTTACTCTTGTTCGATTATCATTTGGATAATAACGCTACTGGCGTTGACGTTGCACAGCAGCTTGCAGCGCATTTTGCCGTTAATGTGCCCGTGGTTATTCACTCAGCAGATCATGATGAGCTTATTCGCGAAACGGCACTCAATGCAGGCTATTATTTTTTACTTAAACCGGTTAAACCCATGGCATTGAAAAAGCTGTTTCAGCGCTTATTGCGCGACAATAATGTTTAATACCGCGCCCTAAAAGCTCTCTGGCAAGCGGAGTTTTTCGAATAAAATACCAGCTAATGTACGGTTATTAACGTTAAGTTTGCGCAATATTGCTGAGACATGCTGTTTAATGGTGGTTTCCTGCACATTCATTTCATAGGCAATCTGTTTGTTGAGCAAACCATCGGCAATCATTTTTAACACCCTAAACTGCTGTGGGGTAAGCTGCTCTAGCCTGCCGGCAAAATCATCATCAATTAAGGTTTTAGCATTACTCACGTCTGCTACCAGTTCAGCAGGTAACCAAACATCGCCCTTTAGCACAGCCTCTACCGCTTCGGCTAATAGCTCAAGCGGTGCAGATTTTGGAATATAGGCCGCAGCACCCAATGCCAATGCTTGTTTAATAATGACCGGGTCTTCTTCTGCCGACACCATAATAACCGGTACGTCGGGGTATTCGGTGCGCAGTGCAGTTAAGCCGGTAAAGCCATCGCTGCCAGGCATTTTCAGATCAAGGAAAATAAAGTTGGTATCAGGGTGCGCTCTGAGCAAAGGCCAAAGCTGTTGCATATTTTGCGCTTGAAGCAGCAGAGCGTCGCTACCCAGTATATTGGCGCAAGCTTGAGAAAGGGCCACCCTAAACAGCGGGTGATCGTCAGCAATTAAAGCAATCATAAGGTCTGTTCTGAGCATTTTCGCCCATGATGAACCGGGGCTTTCGCCCCGGCAAGTGTTTTATTACTAGAAACGGTAACCAACTGACAAACTTACTGTGCGTGGCGCACCGTAGTAGCCTATCAACGTATTGTCACCGCCTAAGCCCGGAATATACTGACCAGGGTTAGCTGGATCTGGTGCGATAAAAGCATAGTTACCCACCAGATATTCTTCGTCGGTCAGGTTTTTACCATGCAACGCTATACTCCAATGACCATCACTGCTTAGCCAGGTTACGCCCAGGTTCAGTAAGCCATAGCCGTCTTGCGTTAACAGGTTGTCTAACTCCACCACGGCATAGTCGCTGCGGTAATTGTAATTACCGTTAACTATCACATCACCAAAATCGGTCATCAGGTTGTAGCTAAAGCCAACATTCATGGTGGTTTCAGGTGTATTAGTCACCGAGAAACGATCGGATATGTCCACCTGGCCAGTACCGGGTATAAAAGACACCGCTTCTTCAAAACTAGCGTCAATTAAACCCAGGTTACCGTAAATTTCCAACTCACGGCTGGCACGCCAGGTAACTTCTACTTCAGCACCTGTGGCTTCTGAGCGGCCAACGTTACCTAAGCGTTGATTTAATGCTGAAGCATCATCTTCGTCCGGGATTACCGAAATATACTGCCGATCTTTATGATCTAACATAAACAAGGTAGCATTGATGCGTAAGGTGTCATTCCAGTCGCTTTTAATACCTACTTCAAATGAATCAACATCTTCCGGATCCGCGGCAGGTTCAGCAACTGTAGCACGGGGGTTAAAGGTACCTGACTTAAAGCCCTGACTATAACTGGCAAATAGCATCATATCGTTGCTGTGCTGGTACTCAACACCAATCTTCGGTGTCACTTTAGACCAGCTTTCGCTGTCATCCAACACCACCGGTGTGGTTAACCCTTCAGGGCGCACATAGCCCGGCACCCAACCCGACTCTGGATACACATTAGCAAAAATAAGGCCATTACGTACTAATGCATCTTTATCATCTTTGGTGTAGCGTAAACCGGCCGTTACTGACCATTTTTCGTCAATATCATAGGTACCCTGAGCATAAAGCGCGGTGCTGTCACCATTGCTACAGCCGCCCACTTCACGCGTCAGGCCAGGTGTGCCAAATGCCCCTCGACCCAACACACCCAGTATGGCGTCGAAAACACCACAAGAGTCGGCAGTGTAGTAGTAAGCGCCAGACACCATTTTAAAGCCGTCGGTCTGGTAGTTAAGCTGGAACTCCTGGGTAAACTGCTCGTCATCATAAATGGCGGGGACATCAAAGATATCCAATGAGGTATTGTCAAAATCAATGTTGGTTTTAGAGTAACTTTCACGCTGAGAGGTAATCGACTTAAACGTCCAGTTGTCGTTGATGTCCCAATTAATGGTCAGACCTACCCCTTCAGTGTCTACCGTATTCCAGGTAGGCATACTGGTGTACGAATCATATACACTATCCGGAACAGGTGCATCGGTTAACAAGCTGGGTAATAAGCGGTAACCGCCTTTGGCGTTAGAATCGTCTTCGGTCTTATCGTAATTCAGTCGTATAAAAACAGCGTCGCTCGGCCGGTATTCCAAGGTAAAGCGGTAAGCCTGCAAGTCTTTGTTATAGTTCTCGCCATCTTGCCCCGCCAAGGCAGACGTTAAAAAGTTACCATAACCATCGCGTTGTAAGTTGGCATAACCAAAACCTAAATAAAGCTGATTATCGATTAGCGGTATTTGACCGGTCAGTTTTACGTCACCTTGTTTATAGGAACCGGCAGTAACGTTGACGGCAAACTCGGTATCTCCGCTCATTTCCTTGGTAACGTACTTAACAGCACCACCAATAGTGTTTTTACCATACAGCGTGCCCTGTGGGCCGCGTAGCACTTCAATACGCTCAACGTTTAAAATATCCAGCACAGCACCTTGTGGCCGTGCAACATAAATATCGTCAACATAAATACCCACACCCGGCTCGTAACCCCATAGAGGGTCTTCCTGACCTACGCCGCGAATAAAAGCGGTTAAGGTAGAGTTAGTACCCCGGCTTTGCTGCAAGGTGGTGTTAGGTGAGAATTGTTGAAGTTCTACCACGGTAGCAATACCGCGCTCGGCTAAGTCGGCTGCGCCAATTGAGGTTACGGCCACCGGAACTTCCTGCAGGTTTTCAATGGTACGGCGGGCAGTAACTTCAATACGCTCCAGCTTGGCTTCTTCATCTGCACCTGGTGTACCGTCTTGCGCCAGAGCCATGCCAGCGAAGCTACTGCTGATCGCCAGCGCCAATAAACTGGGTTTAAGTAAGGTTCGGCTAAACTTGTGCGGTGCATCAGTATTATAGTTATGGGCCATCTTGGCTCTCCTGCTGTTTGGGTTCGCATCTTTTGTTTTTATTTGTGTAGCCTTACTGTAGGCGCAAACGCAGAATTTTTAACCTGTACCTTAGTACTATGGTGATGACTGCAGTCCTGTATCAGACTAAACGAAAATGAAAATAAGGATAACGAGATGTTGAGTCTTATCGGATTAATGGCTGGGCTTGGGCTACTAATCGTGTTGACCATGCGCGGCTTTAACCTGTTTATTACTGCACCATTGTGTGCGTTGCTGGTGGCGGTAACCAATGGTATTCCATTTTGGCAGATAAGCGACAAGCTCGACTTCGTGCACGGTTATATGTCGGGTTTCTCTGGCTTTGTCGCAGCCTGGTTTTTAATGTTTTTGCTCGGTTCTTTGTTCGGTAAACTCATGGAACATACCGGCGCTGCTGATGCAGTGGCGCTGGCTATCGTAAAAAAACTGGGGCAAGGTAAAGCGGTTCTGGCCGTTGTGCTGTCCTGTGCCGTGCTAACCTACGGCGGCGTTAGTGTGTTTGTGGTGGCGTTTTCTGCCTACCCCATGGCGGTGAGCTTATTTAAAGGCGCAAACTTACCCAGACGTTTTATTCCGGCGGCACTGGCGTTGGGCTCAGTAACCTTTACCATGACATCTGCTGGTTCGCCGGAAATTCAAAACTGGATCCCAATTCAATATTTACATACTTCGCCCTATGCTGGCTGGCAAGTTAGCATCGTGGTGGCCATTTTTATGGCGATAAGTGGCTATACATTGCTGATGTGGATGATAAACCGCGCCGTAAAACAGGGCGAACAGTTTAACCAGCGCGCCAGTGACCCGGAAATAACCTCCCGCGCCCTGCCTAACCCGCTAATGGGCATTATTCCGCTAGGTGTGGTGTTACTGTTGTCTTATATGCTACACGATAGCCTGCAGCAAGCCGCGCTTATTGTTGCGCTTAGCGGCGGTGTGGTCAGTTTGTATTTGCTTAATTTTCGTTTTTTACATAACCCAGCAGCAGCAACTAACGAAGGGGTATTAGGTGCGTTATTAGCCATAGGTAACACAGCGGCAGTGGTTGGGTTTGGCTCTGTTGCAAAGTTAACACCGGCGTTTAGCAATGTAGTAGATTACATGACCCACCTGCCTGGGCCGGAATTGCTTGGCGCTGCAGTAGCAGTAAGTGCTATCGCGGGTTTAACCGGCTCGGCATCGGGTGGGCAAGCTATTGCGTTACCCGAAATTGCCCCGCATTATCTCGACCGGGGTGTCGATGCCGAACAACTGCACCGTGTCGTTGCCATTTCCTCCGGTGCGTTAGACTCGTTGCCGCATAACGGTTACGTGGTTACCACTATTCGTGCAATCTGTGGCGAGAGTCATCAAAATGCGTATTGGCCAGTAGCCGTTGTGAGTGTGCTGGTGCCGGTATTGGGCACAGCTCTGGCAATACTGTTATTTCAGTGGTTTTAAGGAAGATAGATGCGAGTTTTATTAAGTATACTGCTAGCGGCAAGTTTGGGCTTTACGGCAGCAGCAAATACAGTAGATGTAAAAAAACAGCGCTTTACGCTAGATAGCTTTACTACAGCGAATGGCCAGACTATTGCCCCGGTTAATATAGGCTGGGAAGCCTATGGCAAGCTTAATGCAGACAAGTCTAATGTAATATTAATTACCCACTATTTCTCTGGCACCAGTCATGCGGCCGGTAAATACCAAGCAACAGATGCCGTACCGGGTTATTGGGACAGCATTATTGGCCCGGGTAAAGCCATCGACACGAATAAATTTTATGTTATTAGCAGTGATACCTTAGTTAATGCCAATGTATTTGACCCCAATGTTATTACAACAGGGCCTGCGACTATTTCCCCTGCTACAGGCAAGCCTTATGGTTTAACCTTTCCCGTGGTTACCATTGGCGATTTTGTTGAGGTGCAAAAAGCCCTGCTTGATAGCCTCGGCATTACTAAATTGTATGCCGTTATTGGCCCGTCAATGGGGTCGTTTCAAGCGATTGAATGGGCAGTGCGATACCCGGAGCGCGTCGAGCGCTTAATACCGGTAATAGGCAGTGCCTTTATTGACACCTTTGGCGCAGTGAAACTTGAGCGCTGGGCTTACCCGATAAAAGTCGACCCAGCGTGGAACAATGGCGATTACTACGACAAAGGTCAACCGATTCAGGGCTTAACCACGACTTTAGCCTATATTACTCAGGATGCCGTGCATCCGGTGGGCTTTAACCTGCGCTACCCCTCTCCCGTTGCAGATAAAGCCGCTTTGCAAGATATTCGCGCCAGCCTTACTGCGTGGGACGAACTCATGCAACATGCCAAAGTTCGGGCAACCTATCAGGATGCTAATCACATTTTGTATTTAGTCAGAGCATCGCAGCTATGGCGTGCTGGCATGGGGGACAGCTGGCAACAGGCGGTCGCTAAAGTTCAGGCTAAAACGTTATTCTTACCGGCAACCGGTGACTTACTGTTACCGCCCTATCTTAGTAAGCAAAGCGCTTCCGCTATGAATGCCGCAGGCAATCCGCCCCAATATGCTGAAATTCCGGGCGACTGGGGCCATTTAGATGGTGTCGTGGGTATAGAAGCGGTCGCGAATAAAATACAACTTTTCTTGCAGTAATTTTCATTCAACTTTTCCTGGTGGGAGCTGCTGTTTTGGGCTCCCTGTTTTTATACCTAACTCCCCCAATACTTAAGTGCGTGCAATATGTTAATCCGTTACTCGATAACAAAAGCTAATTTAGCTATTGAATACGCCACGTATAGTCTCCAGATATGTATCAGCAAGTGGAAACTAATCCATGTAGGCGAGGTCTGTTAGTTAGGCCTAACACGCCACAGAGTTAACAACAGGAGTAAGCTATGCAAATTCAAATTAACAGTGATCGTAATATTCAGGCCGATGAGCGGCTGGCAGAAATTGTTCGCGATACATTGCAAAACAAACTCAGCCGATTTGCTGACCACATAACGCGGATTGAAGTGCATTTTAGTGATGAGAATGGCAACACCAAGCATGATGGCAGTGATAAACGCTGCATGCTGGAAGCCCGCTTTGAAGGCTTGGATCCGGTAGCGATAACCGAACATGCCGCTACAGTAAACCAAGCATTAACCGGTGCTGCCGACAAAATGCAGCGTAAATTAAGTTCGGTAGTAGGCAAATTACGCGACAAACATGTTCGTGCTACTACCCCAGAATTCGCCGAACCCGACGAAGTAATGTAACCTCTTTTGTTTTACATCTTTTGATGTTTTGATGCAGCGCTGGCATGTTGAGCACAGCGCTGCAATTTAATCCTTAGCCTCACACTTCTGACCATAACGTGCATCCCATTGTTGTAATTTTGGCGTCATTAAATGAAACCATAATGGCGGGATCAGCGCCAGCAAAATGGACCCTAAATAACCGGTAGGTAAATTCGGTTCATCAGGCATGGCTTTTAATTGATAAAACGGCAATTGTGCTCTGGCATGATGATGCGAATGCCGGGTTAGGTTAAAGCTGGCCCAACTGCTAATGCGCTTAGTACTATTCCAGCTATGATAAGGCCGTACAGGCTGCTTAGGCTGACGCTCAATGCCATAATGTTCAATATAATTAACCACTTCTAACAAAGCCTTGGCAAGCAAAGCGCAAGCACTAAATAACAATAACCCTTGCCAACCCGCCAGAGTCAACGCCACTACACTTAACAGTAAAGACATCACAATGCCGCGTAAATATCGGTTATGGTAACTGTACACCGCCAGGTTTAACTGCGTTAAGCGCTGCCTCTCAATTGCCCAGGCACTGATATTACCTGCCACAGTAGAAATAATGATGTGCTGGTACACATTTCTTCCTCGCGGCGCACTTGCAGGGTCTTTTAAGGTAGCAACATAACGGTGATGGCCATACACATGCTCGATTGCAAAAGCACAATCCCAGCTAAAAGCCAGTAACCAACGGCCAATTAACATGGCAAAACGATCTGCCGTGCGGTGTGTCAGCTCGTGCGCTGGCACAGTACCCACTATTGCAATTAACAGTCCGGCGCCAAGCCACACCGGGATAAAGTGCCACCACTGATTCCCAGCACGTGCCGCCAACGCATCGTAGCCTGTATAGTGGTGAATAAACTGTCCAATCCCAAACACGTCATTTTCTGCCACGCTCCACAACAACATGACAAAAATCATCGCAATAAAGACTAAAGCGCTATAGAGCTGTGCATTCAACAGCCAGGTGTGAGCATACGCTGGCTCGCTAAGATCATCACCCATTAGCACATCGCCAAACACCACAACCAGCAACACCACAATAAAGCCCAGCGCCTTCCAATTGCCACCCAAGCCGATACCCAGCAAAAACGGCAGTGTAAGCAAATGAAACAAACTGAATTTTAAATATTTTATCATCGACGCCAACCCGCAAGAATTCAGGCTATAAGCGTATGACATCGTAAGCACTAACGGCAGTGTTATAGCAGCCAACTTCTGGTCATTTTCGGACAAATAATACTGACATCAAAGCGGGTAAGGTACACTACATAAACTGGGTTTGAGTACAGCATTAAGAGGTTACATAGTGCCATGGTAAGTAGCAGCGGTTTAAGCCAGTATCGGCTTACTCATCCCGAGGCAAACAGCACAGCCGTTAACAGCAATACCCTCGGTAATGAGGTAACATTGCCTAGCCACTATGTGCGTAACTTGCTGGATTTGCTGCAAAGCCGTGGTGGCAACGTTGAGGCGGTGCTAGCTAAAGCAGGGCTGCCACCAGAGGGTCCAAATCAGATAAATGCCACGCTAAGCTGGCAACAGTTTCATGCCGTAATTCAGCTCTGCTGTAACGAAATAAATGAACCGGCATTAGGACTTTATCTGGGCAGCCAGCTAACCATTAATACTCATGGTATGTTGGGGTTAGCTGCAATCAGCAGCGTTAACATGCATGAAGCCTTGCAACTTATTTGCAAGTATACCGCCACTCGTAGCCCACTACTGACACTTAGTATGCGCCAGAACCAACAGCAAGTGCATCTAACGCTGGAAGAACTGCATCCGTTGGCAGACATTCGCCAATTTGTGGTAGAAACCTTTGCTGTGACCTTGCATGCTACGCTGGACTTTGTTACCGGACACAAATATCGCCTGCGTCAGGTGCAATTTGCCTTTGCAGAACCAGGCTACAGTGCATTGTATCAGGCATTTTTTCCCTGCCCAGTTCGTTTCGCCCAACCACAACACCGCTTTATTTTTGATGCCGCAGACCTGGCAATCCCCTGTCCCTGGGCTGACCGGCAAGTACAAAACCAACTTAGCGCCCAATGCGAGCAAGAATTGCAGCGCTGGCAGCAAAGCCAGAGTATTGCCGGGTTAATCAGGCTTATGCTGGGCCGCACTAAAGGGCGGGTTCCCTGTATAGAAAAAATTGCCGCCGAGTTTGCCATGTCCAGCCGCACACTGCGCCGACGTCTGGACAACGAGCAAACCAGTTACCACCAGCTAATTACAGACTGGCGTCAGCAAATGGCGACCCATTATCTGTTAACAACGGCCCTGCCGGTGCAGCAAATTGGTTTTTTGCTTGGTTATGCCGATCCGGCTAATTTTGGCCGTGCCTTTCGGCGGGAGAATGGTGTATCGCCGCAACAATTCCGGGCAAAACAGCAGACAAAATGTACTGTTGATCTTGAGAAATAAGCCAGTTCGTCACGGTTGTTATATCTGCACAACCTTACTAATGGTCTCTCGGGAACAACACCAAATGGTCTAAATCGAGCCGAATACCAATATGCTCGCCCATTGCATGATTATGATGGCTTAGTGCCAGACACTGTACCTGCTCGCCACTGTCGAGCTTTAACTGATACAAAATATGTGAGCCACGAAAGGCTTTGTCTGCTACCTGTGCGGTAACACTGCTACTATCATCGTGAACAATATCGTCCGGCCGTATTAACACGTCAACCTTGTCGCCCGGCTGCAAACTACTGACATACCGCTGCTGGAATATGCCCAGGCTGGTTTGAACCTGCTGCGCGGCCAAAACAGTACCCGGTAATAACACGCCCCGACCAATAAAGTCGGCGACAAAACGACTGGCGGGTTTATGATAAAGCTCATACGGGGTGGCCCATTGTTGCAAACGTCCCTGAGCCATAACACCTATCATATCAGCCATTGCAAAGGCTTCATTTTGATCATGCGTTACCATTACTGCGGTGATTTGCAGTTGTTGCAATATTTGCCGGATCTCGCGAGCTAAACCTTCTCGCAGTTCGGTGTCCAAACTGGAAAACGGCTCGTCCAGTAACAATACGTTAGGTTCTGGTGCCAGTGCGCGTGCTAACGCGACGCGCTGCTGTTGGCCGCCGGATAACTGATGAATATAGCGCTGGCCCAAATCCGGCAACCCCACCAGCTGCAGCAACTGCTTCACTTTAGTGGCTTTGACGCTTTTACTTACATGGCGCAAGCCAAAGCTAATATTGTTCGCCACACTGAGATGTGGAAATAAGGCAAAATCCTGAAACACCATTCCCACCTGGCGTAACTCGGGTGGAAGTTGCTGCTCGGCATTGCTCACTATGTTGCCTTGCAAGCTAATGCTGCCGGCACACACAGCCTCAAAGCCAGCAATTGCACGCAGTAAAGTGGTTTTGCCACACCCTGAAGGCCCCACTAAACAGCCAATCTGGCCTTTGGCTAGCGATAAACTGATGTCTTTAACAACCGTGTTTCCACTGTACGCCACAGCAACCTGTTGCAAATTCAACATTAAGGCTTTCCTTTAATACTTGAGTCTACCGAGCGTGCCAATACTATTACAGGCAATAAGCTTACCAAAACAATAGCCAATGCGGGCAAGGCAGCATCGGCTAAGCGCTCGTCTGACGCCAGCTCGTAGGTGCGCACCGCCAGGGTATTGAAGTTAAACGGTCGCAAAATAAGCGTGGCGGGTAACTCTTTGAGTACATCAACAAATACCAGCAACAATGCCGTTAATACACTGGTACGTAACAGTGGCAGATGAATTTTTTGCAGCACGTGCAAAGGTTTATAGCCCAAAGAACGTGCGGCATTATCCATACTGGGTTTAATGCGTTCCAGGCCGGCTTCAACGCTGTGAAGTGACACAGCAAGAAAGCGCACGCTGTAGGCTAATAGTAGTGCGAATAAGGTACCGGAAAAAATAAGCCCGGTGCGCACGCCAAACCACTGCTCCGCCAGCAAATCTATGCGGCCATCTACCCAGGCTAACGGCAACATTACGCCAATTGCGATAACAGTACCCGGTACGGCATAACCCAACGCAGCAATACGCACCGGTACTTGCACCATAACGTCACGACGCAGCCGTTTGCCATAAGCAAATAACAGCGCCAGCAGCACAGAAATAACGGCAGCCATGGCGGCTAAGGTAAAGCTGTTCCAAACCAGTACGCCAAATTCATGGTTTAGTGTTACCTGGTAGTTGGTCAGTGCCCAACTAATTAACTGAATAGCTGGCACAATAAAGCCTAACAGTACTGGCATTAAACACAGAGTTAATAGTAGAAGCTGATGGGCAAGATTCACTGGCCGTCTAGCATGAGAATGTCGATGCTGGCCTTGATAGTAGTAACGAATTTTCCGTCTTGACCAACGCTCAAGCACTAATAACAGCAAGACAAAACTGGTAAGCAGCGCCGCCAATTGTGCAGCAGCAACCTGATTCCCCATGCCAAACCAGGTACGAAAAATGCCGGTGGTAAAGGTGGTGACACCAAAATACTGCACCGTGCCATAGTCCGCAAACGCCTCCATCATCGCCAGCGCGGTACCGGTAAGAATGGCTGGCCGCGCTAACGGTAAGGCCACTTTCCAAAAGTGCTGTCGTGGCGTAAACCCTAAGGTACGACTGGCTTCAAATAGTGATGCAGACTGCTCGAGAAAAGCCGTGCGTGCCAGCATGTATACATAGGGGTATAGCACCAGTGATAGCATAAGTATTGCGCCGCCTAGTGAGCGGACCTCAGGAAACCAGTAGTCGCCATAACGCCAACCAAACTGTTCCCGTAATATTGTTTGCAACGGCCCGGCAAAATCCAGCATCCCGGTATAGGTGTAAGCAATAATATAGGCTGGCATCGCCAACGGCAGTAACAATAGCCAACGCAGATAACGCCGGCCAATAAACTGATATTGAGAAATAATCCACGCTGTTGAAGTGCCCATTAACAGGGCACCGATGCCTGTACCACCGGCCAGCAGCAAGGAGTTTATAACGTAATCCGCCAACACGGTTTGGCGCAAGTGCAACCAAACGTCAGGTTGCGGATAGCCAATACTGGCAAAAATAACCAATACCGGCACGGCCAGCACAGCGGCTGGCAACAATACCGACCACCGCCAGATATCACGCCATCCGCGTATCATCTGGCCTGGGTCCTGCTACAACATACAACGTTCAATAATTACTTCCAGCCAGCGCGGTCCATTACCCGTATCGCGTCAGCGTTTAATTCACCCAGTTTTTCCAATTGTAACTGGTCTGCCTTAAATTCACCAAAGCCTTGTAAAATCTCGCTAGCCTTAACATCAGCCCGAATAGGATATTCGTGGTTGGTGTCGGCGTACCATTGTTGGGCATCGGTGGTGGTCATGTACTCTAAAAGCTTTATCGCTTCGGCTTTGTTGGGCGCATATTTAGCCACACCGGCACCGGAAATGTTGATATGTGTGCCTCGCCCGTCTTGGTTTGGCCAAAACACCTTAACGGCGTCAGCTGCGGCTTTCTCTTTTTCATCGGCTAACATACCGCCAAGATAATAGGTGTTGGCAATGGCAATATCACAGATGCCCGCTGCGGCGGCTTTAATTTGGTCACGATCGCCGCCTTTGGGCGGACGAGCGAAATTAGCCACTAACCCTTTAGCCCAACTTTCCGCCGCGTCAGCGCCGTCATTAGCAATCATGCTTGCCGTCATCGATTGATTATAAATATTATCAGAAGAACGAATGCAAATTCGGCCGCGCCATTTCGGACTGGCTAAATCTTCATAGGTTGATAGCTCAGAGGGGGAAACTTTGCCAGGTACATATAAAATAGGCCGGGCACGCATGGTTAAACCAAACCATTGATTCATCGGGTCTCGCAATGATGCTGGGATAGTTTCTGCTAACACATCCGACTCGACACTTTGCAGCACACCCTGCTGCTTTGCCCGGGACAAACGGCCCACATCAGTACTAATCAGTATATCTGCCGGGCTGTTACGGCCCTCACTTACCATACGACTGATCAATTCATCAGGCTTACCGGTAATCAGGTTAATAGTAATGCCCGTTTCACGGCTAAATTTATCTAGCAGTGGTTTGATTAGCTCTTCCTGTCTGGCAGAGTAAATATTTACCTCCGCTGCCTGCACTGCGCTAATGTTACCTAATACGCTAACAATAGCGGCGCCCAATAAGCTTAATGCGTAACGTGGTTTCATACTGATACTCCCAGCAGATAGATAGCATAAAATTTACGCCATATAAGCATAAATACGAATAGTTCTCAACGAGATTCAGATTATTACATTAAAAAAGCCGTTAAACATCGCTTAACGGCTTTTTTAGGTAATGAATTTAACACAACCTAGTTAATGGTCATGGGCAGCTGGTTCAGCAATGCCTAACCACACAAGCTTGTGCGGGACAAAGTTTAGCTGTTTCGTCGTAACAACTTCAGCATCTTTAAGGTCTACGGTTAACAAGCTACTGTCAATCGGGTTTAGCACATAGGCTTTATCGTCACTGGCTGAAATAGCTAATTCAAAGCGGCTGCCAGTAGGCATAGTGCTAAGATCCGCACTGGTCAGTTGGACTTTCGCGGCAAACTCAAACGCCGCTTCTTCCGCCGCAGTAGCAGCACCTTCATGCTCGTGGCCGTGGTAGTGCAAAATGGTCAAATAGCCTTGGTTATCCAGCAGGACAAATTTTTCGCCTTTATCGGCAAAGCCATAGCCTATAACGCCGGCCTCCTCACTACTCTGCCAGTCTACCAGCTCCATTTCACCGTCTTCAGCATGAATAGCAAACATACTGGCACCGGCAAAGCCAACAAAGTGATCAGCGTGCATATCACCTATCAGAGTACCAATACGCATAGCGTCGCTAAAATCTTCAGTATTCTCCAGCTTACTGGCAGTAAAGGTGTCGCCATCTTGCGCTATCAACAGCACGCCATCAGTACAGCCAAAGCTGATGAAGTTTGCGTTTTGCGCACTGCCATGTAAGCCTGGACATAGCTCGTCAAATATTAATTCTTCATCAAAGTGATCATCATGGCCATGATACAGCGCCACTTTATCCGGTAACGTCGTCGCGCTGTCGGCATCTCGAAGTGTCGAAATCAAATACTCGCCGCGCGCCTGAGCAGCACCATGCATATGGATGCTGTAATTCAGCACAGGATAACCATTGCTATCGGTAGTAATATCCGCATCGGTAATCACCGCTACTGCCGCAGGTGTAGAGCTTGCGGCATCACCGTCAAAAAATACCGCAGTCTGACTGTCAGTACTGGTAATGTGTGTCGGCCGGCTGTCACTAAGAACAAAACTGCTTAATGCAGGTGCTTGCTGGTAAGGATGCAGATGATCAACATGATCTTCTTGGAATAAACCACCATCCACAAACTCTACTCTGTCGGTAGTGCGCTGTACGACCAGGGCATAGCGTTTACCGGCAGACGCGGCCAGTGCAGAAGGCGTATCAGCTACGGCAAAAGTATCTAACAGGCTACCATCTTCCAGTTCGTATACCGACACAAGGTTTGAATCCTTGGCCGAAATGACCAACCGGCCTGCGCTGCTAATTTCATCATGATCGTGGTCGTGATCATCGTCATGATCATCATCTACTGCTATTGGCTCTTTTTCTACGATGTTAGTGGTACTGTCACCACACGCAGCTAACATGGAAGTGGCGACCAGCAACGCAACCAAACTAAATTTTGCCTTTAATTGAGCTTGTAACATAAAATCTCCGTGTAAAATAAAAAGTTGCCGCAGGGCAGGAACCAGCGTACCTGCGGCAAAAAATCAGAAACTACCGCGCACGCCCAGCGCAACAGTGCGGCCCGGTAGCGGGGCGATATCTTTTAAAAATGAGGTATGCACTCGCGCATCTTCGTCAGTCAGGTTTTGCCCTTTCAGGTAAGCTGTTAGCTGTGATGAGCCAACATCAAACCGGTAGCTGACGCTGGCATCAAGCAGGGTATAGCCGTCAGTTGCGGTTTCCAGCCCGGAGGTTTTATCCTGCTTCATATAACGGGTAGCGCGCAGATCGGCACTAACAGCATCCTGTTCGTAAGCCAGTTCAGCTGCAAAACGCAGCGGCGGCGTACGCGGTAAATCGCCTCCGCCATTTAAACGGGCTCGGATGTAATCGCCTTGCAGGGTTAATTTGAACGGCGCATTAATTTGCCAGACATACTGGGCTTCCAAACCGTTCAAGGTGACATCCGCCGCGGTAAATAGATAAACCGGCAGCTCGCCACTGTGATCATGCTCATCGCCGTGGTCATGTTCATCGCCATGATCATGGCCATCTTCGGCAAATAAGCCGGTGTTTTGCTGGTAATAGTAGTTATCTACCTGGTTGTAGAAGGCGTTCAAGACAAAACCGGTATTACCGCTGAATTTACGCAGCGTAATATCCAGATTATTGGCCACCTCCAGCTCAATCGGTTTGGTATTTAATACAAATTCGTTATCATCCAGCGTAAACATTGCACCTACTTCATAAGAAGCGGTGCCAATATGTGGGCCAAATGACAACAATTCAGATGCTGAGGCTGCCCGCTGCGAACGTGACAGCGACACGCCCAGGTTATAACCTTCGGCAAAATCCCATACTGCTCCGGCTGATAAGCTATAAGGCGTAAACTTTTGGCTCACATCAAATACCCGGATTACCTCTGCATCATGGTCATGCTCGTGATCGTGTTCATCATCGCCATGGGCACCGATATCCGGCAGTAATACATCAGTTGCATCAATCGTAATCCGCTCAACCCGCGCACCTAATTGCACTAGCCAGGGGCCAAAGTGCCGCTCTTCCACCCAACCCAATGCCAACATTTCTGTTTCAGACGGTGGTGTAAAAGCTTCTTCACCTATGGCATCGAAATCGCTGTGTTTATAGTGCAGGCTTACACCTCCGCGCCATCCCTGATAAGTGCGGTGTAACACTTCAATGCGTGCTTCTGAACTCTGATTGTTGAATGTGGTACCCACTATACCCGCTTCAATCTCAGCATGTTCATAGTCGGTGAATGCAAACCGGCTGTTTACTGCCCGGATCAAACCAGTAGAGAAACTCAGCTCACTCAGCAGCTGCACACGGTGTTGAGTAAGGTCGGCAAACACCGCGTCTTCCTCATGCTCACTATGCTCATCAGCGTTCTCGTCGTGGTCATCATGTTCTTCATGACCACCATGCGCATGGCCAGGAATGCCATACTCGCGGTCTAACCGGCCATAAGATAAACCAATGTAGCCGTTATCGAGTAAATAGCTGCCGCCCAACGTAAAACCTTTCGCTGTAGCGGCGGTATTTTCAACTACACCAGCTACCGCGTCAGCATCCGGCTCAACTTCAGCAAAACCAGGAATACGGTATTCGCCGTTATCACGCCAGAAGGCATCAGCATACACAGCGATGTTATATGCGCCTGTCACTATTGAACCCGCCGCTAACTTTTCATTATTCACAGACTCACGCTGCAGCATCCACTCCGCACGCGTGTTGTTATCAGTGGGTACACGCTCGTCAACGACATTGACTACACCACCAATTGCACCGCTACCATAAAACAAGGTGGCTGGGCCGCGCAGCACTTCAATCTGAGTGGCGGTACTGGTTTCACTTGCCACACTGTGATCCGGGCCAACGCGCGACGCATCACCGGCATCCAGACCATTTTGCGTAATGAGCACACGCGGGCCGTCTAAACCACGGATAATGGGGCTGCTGGTTACGCCGCCGTAAAAGTTAGAATGCACACCCACTTCATTCTTCAAGGTGTCGCCCAGCGTGGCCGCCTGACGCATTTTCAGGGCATCACCAGCCAGCACACTTACCGGCAATGATGATTCGGTAGCCGAGGCATGAAATGGGCTGGCTTTTACATCAATAGTTTCAATAGTCGTGGTTAATAATACCACGCTCAGGTTAGCCAACCCCTGCGCAGGTACCTCGACATGCACATCACGATGAGCAAAACGGCTAGCCTCTATATGCAGCTCAGCTTCACCGGCATTGACGTTAGCCAACACAAAACGCCCCTGCTCGTCGGTGCGCGTTTCACCATTAGTGCCCATTAGCTGCACCCGGGCATTCGCTACTGGTTTACCGGCGGCATCTGTAACGGTACCTTTAATACTGTCGGCGTAAGCCGTTGACGTTAAAGCAGCAAACACTGCTGCGGTTAACAGAGTCGGTTTAAACATTGTCACTCCATGTTAGCCATTCGCTGTCACAACCTGATCAATCGATTTGACGATCTAAGTGTTACGTTATAACATATTTTTAATATTGTGATGTTATAACATTTTTGCAGTGCGCTGCAATGCTTACGACAACAAAACTACTGTGCACGGTGAATAATCTAAACGGCATAGCTGCTAACCGTGCCGTATTAAGCGAGGTTGTATGAAAGATTTGATAGCGGCTACTTTATCCGGCCTCTGTGTTGTGCATTGCCTGGCCACGCCAGTACTGCTGGCACTGGCCAGTTCCGGCTTGTTGTTGGGTATGTTTAGCTCTGAGTGGTTTCACTATCTGATGCTGTTGCCAATTAGTGTGTTACTAGCATGGAGCCTGCCGGGCGGCTGGTGTGTACACAAGCGTAAAGCGCCTTTTGCACTGGGCTTAAGCGGCTTCTTAGTTCTGGTTGCCTCCTTGCTTGCGCCACACGAAGCCGAAACAGCGCTATCACTAAGCGGCGGTTTGCTGCTTATTAGCGCCCATTTATTTAACCGTAAACTGCTGCACAAACTGCGAGGGCCACAAGATGCTGCCAGCTAACATCACACCCGATACACGCCTGCCGGTAACGGTATTGTCCGGCTTTTTAGGGGCCGGCAAAACTACCCTGCTTAACCATATACTGCATAACCGCGACGGCTTGCGAGTAGCGGTTATCGTTAACGATATGAGCGACGTTAATATCGACGCCAACCAGCTTAATAAAGAAGTCAGCCTTAACCGCGCTGAAGAAAAGCTGGTAGAAATGAGCAACGGCTGTATTTGCTGCACCTTGCGTGAAGATTTGCTGCTGGAAGTCGGCAAACTGGCCAAAGCCGGCCGTTTTGATTATCTGCTGATTGAATCGACCGGTATCTCCGAGCCGTTACCTATAGCTGAAACCTTTACCTTTGAGCATGAAGACGGCCAGAGCCTGGCCGATATTGCCAGATTAGACACCCTGGTTACGGTGGTGGATGCAGTCAACTTTATGGCTGATTATGACGCCGCCCAAGATCTCTCCGAGCGTGGCGAAAGCTTAGGCGAAGACGACGATCGCAGCGTCGCTGATTTACTGATAGAGCAGGTTGAGTTTTGTGATGTGTTGGTTATCAGCAAAACCGACTTAATTACGTCACAACAACTGCAACGTCTTAGCGCGATATTATGTAGCTTAAATAGCCGCGCCCGAATTATTCGTGCCGATAACGGCAAAGTTGAGTTAAGCCAAATACTGAATACCGGCTTATTTAATTTTGAACAGGCACAACAAGCGCCAGGCTGGCTGGCGGAACTACGCGGCGAACACACGCCAGAAACCGAAGAATACGGTATCAGCAGCTTTGCCTTTACTGCACGTAAGCCGTTTCATCCGCAGCGGTTTCATGCTTTTTTACATCAGGATTGGCCTGCCGGCCGCCTGCTGCGCTCTAAAGGTTATTTCTGGCTGGCCAGCACGCCGCAACATGCCTGGTTGTGGCATCAGGCCGGTGGCATTGCCCGCTATAATATGGCCGGTTTATTCTGGCAGGCAGTGCTAAAAGCAGAGTGGCCGCAAGAGCCAGAGCTGCAAGAGGCAATTATGCAAAGCTGGGCCGAACCTTACGGCGATCGGCGTCAGGAATTGGTGTTTATAGGTCAGCAACTGGATAAAACCGCCATGCTGGCCGAGCTTGAAGCCTGCCTGTTAACTGACGCTGAGTTAGCGCAAGGCGAACAGCACTGGCAGCTGCTGCCCAACCCGTTTACTGCGGAGCAGGTAGCATGAGTGCCTTGTTGTTTACTGAGTTCAAACCAGCAAGCTGCCAGCTGGCAACGCAGCGTTGATACAGCCATCGCAGACTATTGCCGAAGGCTTAGTTTCGCTATGCCATTAAAACGCATTATTGGCGCCGACACAGTACTGCACGATATTGGTTTTACCATGCGCTTGCGGCGTAAATAGCCTGGCAAAACACTGCGACAATTTGCCACAGCGACATAAGCTGCTGTTGGCTTTACACTTATCACACTCAGAATGACATTACCGCTGCGATGGTTTAGTCTCTTCTGACATTTTGCAAACGGCTGCCTGGCAGCCGTATTTTTTCGTAGCAGGTAATGCTTCGCTATGGCCAGACAACTTATTATTGCCACTGAACTTTCTGAGCAACATCAGCTTAAACACTTTGTGCAGTTTCGCTGGGGCCTGCTCGGGTTTGCAACTGTCGCCCTTTCCGCTGGCTGGCTGCTACATTACCCGGTAAGCTCCTGGCCCCTGCTAGGCTTGTTACTGTTAACCCATATTTGCACCAATTTACTGCCTTACTGGCTGGCAGCCAGTAAAATGCCGTTAAAGGTAATTTACCTACTGTGCTGCACGCTGGATATTCTGCTGCTCACCTGTTTACTGACCTTAAGCGGCGGCGTTAGCAATGGCTTGGTGGCTATGCTGTTGTTACCGGTGGCGGTGGCCGCAGTAATGCTGCCCGGACGCAGCTGTTATTTTATTGCTCTGCTGGCCATTGCTGGCTATAGCATGCTATTGCAAGTGGGCGATTTACATATTCCGGATATCGATACGTTGCTGACGCAAACCGCGGAGCAAGCCGCCCATGCCAGCCACACGGGCCATGGCATGCATGCGCAGCATAACAGCGACGGCTTTAGCCAGCATATGCAGCAAATGTGGTGGGCCTTCACCATATCTGCCTTGCTAATTAGCTGGTTTATCAGCGCTCAGGCTGAATTAAACCGGGTAAAATCAAGAAAGATCAGCGAGTTACAACAACAGCAAATTCGTAACGAGCAAATACTAGCCTTAGCCACCTTTGCTGCCAATGCGGCGCATGATTTAGCCAGTCCTATACAAACTATACAGCTGCTAGCCGATGAACTGGACACGACAGAGCCAGCAGTTCAGGAGTTAAAGCAGCAGCTACAGCGCTGTCAACAAATAGTACAGCAACTGCGTAGCGATGCAGGCAGTCTACGTGAAGAGAACAGCACCGCACCGCTATGCCAGCAAATCGAGCAGGCGGTTACCCGCTGGCTTAACAGCCGGCCGGAAATCTGTCTTGGCATTCAACGTAATTTACATGCAGAAGATTTTAGCCTGGCTGATAGTCAAGGTTTTACAGCAGCGCTACTAAACATTCTCGATAACGCGGCTGACGCTAGCCTGGCTAACAACAGTAATCAGCTAGAGCTGCAACTAAGCCTGGACAGCAGCGGTTTAAGCCTGCAGGTACGCGATTTTGGCGAAGGCCTATCTGATAGCCGGCTTGCTGAACTGGGTAAACTGCCGCAGCAAAGTGAGCAAGGCTTAGGCATAGGTCAGTTTCTTGCCAATATGTCGATTGAGCGCTTAAGCGGTAGTGTGCGCCGGCAAAATGCCGGCAACGGCACCTTAACACTGATTACGATGCCGCGCCCGCAAACGGAGCCTGCCGCATGAAGCTGGTCATAGTGGATGATGATATCGCGCTGCTTAATGCGCTGTCGCGCCGCTTTAGCCAACGCGGTTTTACCGTAGTCAGCTTTGCAGAGGCCGTTACTACAGATCAGCTGACTGCACAGCAAGCTGATACCTATTTATTAGATTTACGCTTTGCCAGCCAGTCAGGCTTAAGCTTTATTGCGCCGCTGCGCCAGGCGCTACCAGCTTGCCGTATTGTGTTGCTAACCGGCTATGCCAGTATTGCCAATGCGGTGCAGGCGGTAAAGCTGGGCGCCGATGATTATCTGACCAAACCGGTCGATTTGTTGCAATTGGAACAGGCCCTTCGTAGTGAATCTCAAGCCATTACCCACACTATGCAAGACACAGCCGCAGTGCTATCACCTGATCAACTGGAATGGGAGCATATTAACCGCGTGCTGTCCGAGCAAAACGGTAATATCAGCCGCACCGCAGAGTTGCTGGGCATGCACCGGCGCACCTTGCAACGAAAACTGGCCAAACACCGGCCATAAAACTATATCCGTTACTGTTGCCCGGCCATTTTTTGTAAAAACTGCAAGCGCTGCTGCTCTGCGGCATCAGGTTGCCAGGGCTCATCTGTTAATTGCTCTAAAGCAAAATACTCCAGTTGATAAAAGGGCTTGTCACTATCGCCATAACGGGTCGCTTCACCAGGGATCGCGGGACGGCGCTCTAGCACAAAGCTTCCGAGTAAATAGGGCCCACTTTGATGTTTTAATACCGCTTTATATGCACGTAGCGTAATTTCAGTTGTACCGGCAGATAACTTTTCCGTGTTCGTCAACAAAGCAATAGGTTGGTTGTCTTCAGTATACAAATTAGCACGTAGCCGATAATAACCCGCTTGTTTTACGTCAAGTTGTACTGGGATCAGCATGTCACTACCGCCACTTTGGCTAGTGTCAACCCCCGTGATTGTAGCAACCGGGTTGCTATACACTATGCCGGTTTTTAATGTTTGTTGCTTACCATTGGCATGAAATGTCACACTGACCTGCAGCGGGCCATCCCATTCAGGTTCTGCATCAAGCTGTGCCGTCCAGCCTTGGGTGCTTTGCAGCATGCCGTCATTTGCTAATATGTCGTCGCTTCCAACAGACTCCGCTTGCAGTTGCACAGTAACTGCGGACACGGCTAACCCCTGCACCTCTAACCTGACATCAATGGCTTGCGGATAACTATAGCGATATTGTGACAACACAATACTGGCACTGGCGCCGCCTTCTAATGTCACAGCTTGTGGCACATAAGTATTGGGCTCAAGCAGATGCTTATCGTCCGCGCTTAATGGCCGCGAGTATGCAGGCATTTCAAGATCACTGGCATACGCTTTCGCCAGTAATTGAAAGCTTTGGCTTATGGGCTCCGGTATGGTTTCAGTTACTTCGATATGTGCTGGTTTAGGCTCTGACTTTTTGGCTACTTGCTTTGTTTCTGGCTCCAACACTTTAGTCGTTAAAAGGTGCTGCGCAGGCTCATTTTTTGCCGGTTCAGCGCTAAAATAGACATACCCTGCCAGCAACGCCAGCAGGGAAATTGCAGTGACAAACATCCACTTCATATCGGTTTAGTTCGCTGCCTGATACACTAAAGCGGACATACTGGTGTTATTTGAGTTACTTACCACACGATATCTCGAGCTAAAAATCCACCAGCCGCGTTTCTCATCGTAGGTATTAAATTGCAGAGTGTCGCCATTAAGATAACTGCCACGGCTATTTGCTGCAGTTATTTCATCTTTGGCGCTGTTGTTAATCATATCGCTGTGGCTATAGCCTTCGCTCATTAACATGGGATAGTGATATGGCATAAAGCTACTTGGGCCGCTTACTGAGGCTAGTTTACCGTCCATCGCAACACTGCGAGAACAACTGTTAAAGCTAGCCACCGAAGAAGCACCGCAGCTGGAGTGGCTGGCGACTACACCATCGTCCTCTCCGGGTAAAAAGCCACCTGTTGCGCCCAAGAAGTCTGAACCCGCGCCGACAAAACGTAAACGAGGGACACGATCGTCAGGGAATGCAGCCAGTTGTCGCGCGCTATTGACCCGCAGATCATTTAACACACCAATATTTGATGGCGAAGGAATTTGTCCCAACCATAGTGAAATAGCTAACCGCAGCGCTCCATCAATTAAGCCACCTCCACTGGCAACATTAACCGCTAAGTCAGCAAGCTCTACACCACCACCGGCACCAGCAAAATCAAAACTGGCGACAATATTTAGCGGTTGCAGGCCGGCGTTTTGCAGCCACAATGCCTGGTTGTCGATAATATAGCGGGTCACTAAATCACCCGTAGAATGACTAACAAAAATACAGCCACTGGCACAGGTACCATTTCGCGACATTTGTTGTAATTTCGGCCAAACATAATCACTGGCAATTTTACCGGCGACACGTTCCTGTGATGGCCAGTCAATGCGCACATCAGCGCGGTCTCGCCAGTATTGTGCCCAGTATTCTGCGCCATTTGTGGTGACCTGGTTACCTGTTGGCCGGCTGGCCAAATTATCAGGTTGAAAACCGTGTACCAGTACAACAGGGTAGCCACTTACTGCAGCCTGCGTTGCGCCGCTAAGTAAGCCTGCTATGAGTAAGATAATGGATTTTTTCATTGGGTTGTCCTCGTCTTTTTATCTGCTTTTGCCCATCAATATTTGTGAGCAAAGTGTTATTATTTTGCGTCTCTTCCGTGTGACTGGTTACAACTCCACCCACAAGATAGACCAGATCAATTCGATTGCAACTGCGCATTAATTACACAAGATGGCAAGACAAGGCCAGCGGTATAGCCGGTTGTTTTAATTTCCCATTAGTGAAAAAGTTGTGATGCTGGGTATCAGCGTAATCACCTTGCTTGCTGTTATATCGGCCATTACCGACATACAACCAAGTTGTTTAAAGTGATTACTCAAACTATTTTTAGTCAGGCTGTTATTTCCCCAGCCTACAAAGACAAAAAACGCAGCCCAGGCTGCGTTTTTTTGTTACAAGCGACTTACTGCTTTTTCATTTCTTTATGAAATGCGGCGATATCCGTTATTTTTTTCTGGCCTGGTATATCTGCAAACGGTTGGTCCTGAAACGACGTGCCGCGCATTTGCACCGAGATACGTGCTGCGTCCTTGTTTAGCATGGTTTCACGGTAAAACGCTTTAACATCTGCCAATGATACTTGCTCAACGGCATCGATAAGACGTTGCTCGCTGTCAAAACTGAACTTTTCACGGTACCAGTCGGTGATAAACGGGCCAAACTCTTCGCGCAGGTTCTTCTTAGGCTCTTTAAGCGTGATCAGCGTACTGGCTTTCAGTTTGGCAAATTCCTCTTCGCTTAACTTGTCCAGTTCAGCAGCATATTGCTGTTTAAAGCTGTCAAACCGCGCCTGCATATCAACGACATTTTTTACCGGCGTCTGAATATACATAGCAAAGCCTACGTAGTCTTCAAGCTGCATTGAAGTGCCACCAACCGCATAGGCTAACTGCTCTTCGGTACGCAGTTTATCAAAAGCGATATTACTAAAGTGGCTGCGTAGCACTGTGGCACGGGCCAATTGAGCATAACTCGGCTGTGGGTGAATGTGGGCATCGATCAGTGCAACATCAGCAACATCTATATCACGCTGCAGCACCAGGGTTTCACCTTTTGCCGGCTGCCAGTACTTAGTGCGGCTGTAAGCTAATTCAGTACGTTTTTTCGGCAGCGCCTGCGTCACTTCGCTGGAAATTTTAGCAACAGCGGCATTATCGTAGTTACCAAAGGCGAAAATACGCAGCTGATTGTTGCCAAGTGTGGTATTCATAAATTGCAGTAAATCCTGCTCAGTCAGGCTTTGTGCTGCAGCAATTAAGTCTGACATTTCATAGTTACCATTGCGCACTAAACCGCTATAGGCAGCAAATGCCTGACGGAACGGAAACTGTTTCCCCATGTTCTGCAGGCCACGTACATAGCGATCTTTGGCCTGAGCAAAGCTTTGTGCATCAGTGCTCACCTGTAAACCCGCCAGCGCTTGTTGAAGCAACTCTGGCTGTTTATCAGTAAAGCCGCCAACCGTTAATGCCAGACCGGTACCTGTACTCA
Organism: Rheinheimera baltica; assembly: GCF_030731985.1. Taxonomy (NCBI): domain Bacteria; kingdom Pseudomonadati; phylum Pseudomonadota; class Gammaproteobacteria; order Chromatiales; family Chromatiaceae; genus Rheinheimera; species Rheinheimera baltica. The sequence continues at coordinate 237,146 of NZ_JAPJDY010000004.1, read as the reverse complement.
GGCGCAGCTGCATACCGGCGATATCGGCTTCAGTGGCCAGCGCGCTTTGTTGCAGGCTGTATAAATCATCCCACAGTGCCAGCAGCACCTTAGCTTTAATATCGTTTAATGGCGCGTCAGTGTTAAAGAAAATTTCAACCACGCCGCGTGGTTGGCTGGCAAATAACTGGCTTGGGTATAACCAAGCCGTTACGCCATTTTCCTTAAGCACGACTTCCGGCTTTTCCTGCGCTTTAGCTGCAATTAAATCAAAGTTTTGCGGCAACATGCGGTTTACCGCCGGCAAGTTCAGTGCTAACTGCGGTGATTGCTGCCAGCTTTGCTGCTCTTCTGCACTAATATCGGCAATTTTGTATTTACCATCATAGAAATGCAGAGCTGAGTCATGCGGTTCCTGTTTACTGATGTACCACACGCGCAGATGTGACGGCGTTAATTGTGCAAGTACATCATTCACAGCCTTAGCATCAAACTGCTGATAATAGAAAGGTGCATTTATGGCGTTACGCGACGGTACCTTTTGCATGGCATCAGCCAGGTTTGACACATAACCAAACTCGTCACCTTTTTCCAGAAAGCGGAATTGGTTATTCAGGCTGGTCTGAATTTCACTGAAGTATTTGCTGTTAACGCCCTGTTTTTTCACCAGATCGATATATTGCATAATAGTGGCAACAATACCTTCGCGGTTTTGCATACCGGCGTCGGTCAGCTCGAGATCGATACTGAGCGAACCATAATTACCGTATAAGTCCGGTGAAGCAGTAGCATTTAAGCGCGAAATTAACCCCATCGCTTTAAGTTGCTGAGCAGGCGTGCCCGGCATTTCTGATCCCAGCAGATAGGTAATAAACTCATTCGGTTTACTGGCAAACTGTTCACTGTTATTGCGGATAGTGAAATCCAGTTTCAGCTGTTTTACGTCCTGATTAGGAACATAATGGATGCGTTTGGCACTGGCAGTAGAGAAATCCAAGCTGTCTTTAACTTCAGGCTTGGCAATGTTTTTATTCTCAATACTGCTAAAATGTTTGAGCGCCAGCTTCTCCATTTCATTAATTGGCAAGTTACTCAGCAGCACTGCCTTCATAATATTGGCTGAATAGTATTTGTTATAAAACCCCACCGTTTCAGTGTGCAACTTGCTATTTTCTTTATCGCCCAACGTTTCCAGGTTACCAATCAGGAAGCGGTTTGCCGGGTGGCTGCCCATCATTTCCCGCGCCAGTTTATACTGGCCAAAAAAGTCCATTTCGCGGCGCATTGACCATTCAGCATTAACGGCATTTTTTTCTTTATCGGTGTATTCCGGATATAGCTTAGGTGCTTTGAAAAAGTCTGAAAACCGATCCAGTGCTTCATCGTACGCCCCGTTATTTACCTTGAACATATAGTTGGTGATGTCCAGCCAGGTGTAAGCGTTTTGTGCTCCACCGTTTGCGGTCATAAATGCGCTGTATTCATTAGTGTCTGGGTAGCGCTCGGTGCCTAAAAACAGCATATGCTCTAAATAATGCGCCATACCTTGTTGGCTCATCGGGTCTTGCAGTAAACCCACGCCCACACTAAGCGCAGCGGCAGACTTTTCCGCAGCCGGATCAGACACCAACATCACTTCCAGTTTATTGGGTAACACAATAGTTTTATAGGCACGGTTATCATTCGGGCTGGCTAATACCTGGCCTTGCAGTTGTTGCTGCACGGCAGCTGCGTCGGCACTGATACTGCGCTCGCCGGCACAGCCGGTCAGTACCGCCAGCGCGACAGCGCTGATAACAAATAATTTTTTCATTGGTTCACCACGATTAGACAAATTGTTACGTTATGTGACGGCCAATGTAATAAAAACCACGGCTAGCCGCCAGCGCAGGCGATAACTGGATTGTAATAAAATGTGTCGGGTTGACGCTGTCAACTCAGGGCGGTGTCCAGCAACATCATTAATACAAAGCCCAACATTAAACCATTGGTGGCAGCAAGTTCATGCCCCTGACGATGTGATTCGGGGATCATTTCATGGCTTATGACAAACAACATAGCACCGGCAGCAAGCGCCAGGCCCCAGGGTAACAACAGGCTAGACTCGCCCAGCACGGACGCACCAATAATTGCCATCACCGGCTCGGTTAAACCGGACAACACGGCTATGCCCACTGCCAGTGCGCGGCTATAACCCACCGCCATCAAGGCCATCGCTACCACCAGGCCCTCGGGAATGTCCTGCACCGATATACCGGTAGCTAACGCAATGGCAGCGTCGTTATTTGCGGCGGCGAAAGAGGCGCCGATTGCCAGACCCTCCGGGATATTATGTAGTGCTATGGCAAACACAAATAGCCAGCTGCGGCGCAAGGTTTGGCCGCGCAGCCGGTCTTCAGCTTTAATAAAATGCTGGTGCGGTACCAACCGCTCCAGCAGCAACATAAAGGTCCCCCCCAGCAAAATAGCCAGTGCCACACTGCCGGAGCTATACCAGGGTGAAGCACCGCCAGCGGTTAGTAACGCCAATGCAGGAACAATTAAGGAAAACATACAAGCGGCCAGCATAACGCCGGCACCAAAGCCCAACATCACATCATGCAGCTTTTGCGACAACCGCCGCATAAACAGTGCCGGCACTGCGCCGGCAGCGGTAGCGGCTGCCGCTGCCATACCGGCATAAAAGGCATAACGTACCTGTGGTTGTTGTTGCAGCAATAGTACCAACTGCTGCAAACCATAACCCGCACCCAGCAACACAATGGCCGCGCCGGCAAACTTACGGCCGCCGAACCACGGGGATTGCAACAACGACTGTTTCATACCCGCTCCGAATACCACTGTGCGATCTGTGGCAGGTTAATCACATTAAAAAAGGCTGCCACGTAGTCTGGCAGAGTAAAAGACATAGTACACCTCACACCTTAATGATAATAATTATCATTAAGGTGTGATCAGAAAGCAAGCCATATTTTTAAACGAACTTCCGGCAGGATAAATAAGTTGGTTGCAATGGAACGTTGCAAACATATCATCCGCAGGCCAACAGCGCGCTACATTTATGATTTAACAAGAACTGCGGGGGGTATATGCCGCTAATTGCCTTAACAAGACTATAATGCTGCCGGCCGGAGGACAAAGCTGAACCGGCAGCGTTACGTCTGTAATTGCGGGTAACGATTACATCTGTGATTGCAAATAGTTGGGCAGGCCCAGCAGTTTAATCAAGTTAAGCTGTTGCTCCAGCCAATGGGCGTGGTCTACTTCGGTATCATCCAATAATTGCTGCAACATAGTGCGGGTAACGTAGTCCTGCTGTTGTTCACACAATGCCATGGTTTGCTTTAGTAGCTTTTGTACGGCGTACTCTACGTTTAAGTCGTTTTGCAGCATGGCCGGTACATCTTTACCCACGTGAATAGCATCACGTTTACTCATATCCGGCACACCTTCTAAAAAGATAATGCGTTCAATCAGCTTAGAGGCATGGCCTTTTTCGTCATCGAACTCGTGATCGATGCGCTCGAACAGCTTATGCAAACCCCAGTCGTGATACATCCGTGAGTGAATAAAGTACTGATCCATAGCCGCCAACTCATTGGCCAGCAACACATTTAATGCATCAATAACGTTTTTATTACCTTTCATCTTTATTCGCCCCCTAACTGAGCTTGCAGATAGTTCGCCAGCCCCATACTGCTAATTTGATGCTGCTGTGTTTCCAGCCAATCTAAGTGTTCTTCTTCGTATTCCAGTATTTCGGTTAGTATGTCGCGGCTAACATAATCCTGCTCCACTTCGCACAAGGCGATAGTGCTGCGTAATAAGGGTAATTGCTCAATCTGAAAGTCCATGTCGCACTGCAGCATCTCAGGTGTATCTTCACCAATGCGCAATTTGCCCAAGGCTTGCAAATTTGGCAGGCCTTCGAGCATTAAAATACGCTCAATCAGCTCATCCGCTTGCTTCATGTCTTTAATCGATTTCTTATAGCACACATCATTCAGTGCCTTTAAGCCCCAATTTTTGTAGATACGGGCGTGTAGAAAGTACTGATTAATTGAGGTTAACTCAGCTGTCAGCACTTCATTAAGTTTTGACAGTACCTGTGGATTGCCTTTCATCGTGCTACCTTTTCTATGTCGCGAAAATATGCCATCAAGTGTAGCTCAAAACAGCAACAAAAACAAAATTATGTTTAAATTCAACAGCATAATACTGATAACGATTCGCGTTATTAACTTGTTTCGCTTCTCGCTTTCGATACAGGATATAACGGCGTATTTTAGTATGCTGGTCTCATGTGCTTTGAAATTATTCAGTTTTTGCGTTACACAGGACAGACGAAATTTAATTTAAATAACGATACCAGAGGAGCTTATGCAGCTAATTAAAACATTTGCCGCACTAATGCTGTTGTGCAGCACAACACTTACGGCAACGGAGCGCCAGATAGAAATTGATAGTAACGTAGTCACTGAGCATAAAACCGAAGTTAACGGCAAGCGTTTTAGCTATAGCGCCACCACCGGCACACAGCCAGTATGGGATGACGAAGGCAAGCCAACCGCAACCTTGTTTTATACTTATTATCAACGCAGTGATATTAAAGATCGCAGTAAGCGCCCGTTGCTTATTTCATTTAATGGTGGACCCGGTTCCGCCTCAGTGTGGATGCATGTAGCCTATACCGGTCCTAAGACGCTGCGCATTGATGACGAAGGTTATCCGGTACAACCTTACGGTGTGCAGACAAACCCCTACTCGGTGCTGGATGTGGCAGATATTGTGTTTGTGAATCCGGTAAACACAGGCTACTCGCGCATACTGCCTGGTGAAGACGGAAAAATGCCGTCAAAAGATCAGCAACAAAAGATGTTTTTTGGCGTTAACGCCGACGTTAAATACCTGGCTGAATGGGTTAATACCTTTGTTAGCCGCAATGAGCGCTGGCAGTCGCCAAAGTTTTTAATTGGTGAAAGCTATGGCACCACACGTGTGTCCGGCTTGGCACTGGCTCTGCAAAACCAGCAATGGATGTACTTAAACGGCGTAGTCTTAGTATCACCCACTGATTTAGGTATAGAACGTGCAGGCCCCGTAAAATCGGCCAATCGTTTGCCATATTTTGCCGCCACCGCCTGGTTTCATAAAAAGCTAAATAACGAACTGCAGCAAAAAGATTTATATGACATTCTGCCTGAAGTAGAACAGTTTACTTTAAATCAGTACTTACCAGCACTGGCCAAAGGCAACACCATCAGTGACGAAGAAAAACAGCGCATTGCGCAGCAAGTCGCTGCTTACTCAGGCCTGTCCTTGCAAGCTGTGCTGCAGAACAATCTGGATATCCCCACTAACTATTACTGGAAAGAGCTGTTACGTGACCGCGGGCAAACAATCGGTCGTTTAGATTCTCGCTATTTAGGTATTGATAAACGCGATGCGGGCGACCGCCCAGACTACAATGCTGAACTTACCTCTTGGTTGCACTCGTTTACCCCAGCGATTAACTACTACCTGCGTGAAGAGCTGAACTACAAAACTGACATTAAATACAATATGTTTGGCCCGGTACATCCGTGGGATAGAAGCGGAGATGAAACCGGTGAAAACCTGCGTCAGGCAATGGCACAAAACCCTTACTTAAAGGTATTAACGCAGTCAGGCTACTATGACGGCGCCACCAACTATTTCGACGGAAAATACAATATGTGGCAGCTGGACCCAAGCGGTAAAATGAAACATCGCCTTAGCTTTAAAGGCTACCGCAGCGGTCATATGATGTACCTGCGCCGCGAAGATTTGAAAAAGTCGAACGACGATCTGCGCGAGTTTATCTTAGGTGCTTTACCGGCTGAAGGTGTAGCCGCGAAGTACTGATAGCGCTGAACGACAGCTTTGCATAAAAAAATCCCCTGCTACAGGGGATTTTTGTTTCAGCCAGCAGCGGTTAATGCCAGAGCATACTGTTACGGAATACGCGCAATAACCTTGATTTCAAAATCAAACCCCGACAACCAGTTAACACCAACCGCAGTCCAGTTTGGGTAAGGCTTAGCAGGAAACACTTTTTGCTTCACCTGCATAATGGCATCAAACTGGTTTTGCGGATCAGTGTGAAAGGTTGTGACATCTACAATGTCATCCAGGCTACAACCTGCGGCTGCCAATGTGGCCTGCAGGTTGTCAAATGCCAGCTCAACCTGGCGGGTAAAATCCGGTTCCGGGCTGCCATCGGCACGGCTGCCAACCTGGCCGGAGACAAATAACAGATCGCCGGAACGAATAGCGGCCGAGTAGCCGTGTGCTTCATACAGTGCATGCCGGTTGGCCGGGAAAATAGCTTCGCGCTTAGACATAGTTTTCACCTCAGGTTAGATAATTACGCCAGACAGCCACAACAATGCACTGCGGCTCTTCACAAGCAGCTGCTGTTTCTGGTATACGATACTCAGAGAAAAACAAATATACGCCGCGTATATAAACTACAATCATACGCGCCGTATGTCAAATTAATATACGCTACGTATGTGATATTAAGGATAAAGCATTGAACAAACGCGCTGTAACAATGGCGGATAACCGTGCCAAGCTAATCTCCGCGGCAAGAAAAGCCTTCGCCGAAAAAGGTTACGCCGCCGCATCTATGGATGAGTTAACGGCAGAAGCAGGCTTAACCAGGGGCGCGCTGTATCACAATTTTGGCGATAAACGCGGGCTGCTGGCTGCGGTGGTCGATCAGATAGACTCTGATATGGCACAGCGCGCGCAACAGATTGGCGCGCTGGAAAAAGACGACTGGCAAGCACTGCTGGCCGAAGGCGCTGCTTATATCCGCATGGCACTGGAGCCCGAAGTGCAGCGCATTGTATTACTGGATGGCCCGGCAGTACTGGGTGACCCGTCACAATGGCCCAGCCAAAGCAGTTGCCTGCAGGCTACCAGACAGAAGCTGGAGCAGCTGATGGCACAAGGTGTATTAAAAACGGTGGATGCCGAAGCCGCGGCCAGGCTGCTCAGTGGTGCGGCACTGAATGCCGCGCTGTGGATTGCTGCCAGTGCCACGCCGGCAGAGGTTACCGCCAAAGCCGTTGCGGCGTTCCGAATGTTAGCATCCGGTCTGCTGACGGCTCCTGCCGGTAATTAGATTGCCCGGCATCCGGGCTAAGTGCGTTTAACTGCCAATACCACCAGCGCAATACCACCCAAAATTGCCAGTGATGCCAGCAGCAGACGCAGCGTTAACGGCTCCTGCAACAACAATACCCCGCCCAGTGCTGCCAGCAGCGGCACGCTTAACTGCACCGTGGCGGCGGTGGTGGCTTTTATCAGCGGCAAAGCACTGTACCAGATGGCATAGCCCACCCCAGAGGTTAAAGCACCGGATAACAAGGCAAAGTAAACACCGGAGCTGTCAACTGACACCCGGCTTAGTAACACCAGGCTTAGCAGCAGTGCCATAGGCACCGTGCGGATAAAGTTACCGGCCGTAACCTGCAAAGGGTCGCCGGCGCCTTTACCGCGCAGCGAGTACACAGCCCAGGCCACACCAGCGGCTATCATCAGCATAGCGCCCGACAGGGGCGGTGCCGACAGCCCGGGCAATAGCAAACCTGTCAGTCCCGCGCAGGCCAGCAACAACCCCGCCCACTGCAGCAGCGTAAAACGCTCACCGCGCCACAGGCCGTAAGCTATCATGCTGGTTTGCACTGCGCCGAACAGGATCAGCGCCCCCACTCCGGTATTAAGTTGGATATAGGCAAAGGAAAACCCGGCAGCATAAACAAACAGCGCCAGCGCCGATAACCAAGTACCGCCGCCGCTGCGTTTACCACCACGCAGCACTACCAAAGCCCACAACACCACAGCACCGGATAACAGCCGGATACCGGTAAAACTGGCGGCATCAATTTGGGTATGCGCCAATGCCGCACGGCACAGCAGCGAGTTACCGGCGAAGGCAATAAGTGCCAGCAGGGTTAACAGCACAACACGGGTATAGGGCATTGAAAGGCCTCAGAAAACAAAATTCTCTGCAGCAGGCTAGCATTAATACGGCACGGTTTACATTGTGACCTTCAAACGAAATACTGCCACAGGTAAGCCAACAAGGTACCGACGGCAATAACACCTACCACTCCAAGCAGCGGCAGCCAGGAGCGTTTTTGACCATCCGCTTGCCCGGCATCAATCAGACGGTATGAAACCGTGCCAAGTACTGCAGTTACCACAACAAAGCCAGCAATAGTAGCATACAAAGATCCGGTCTGCCACCAGATCACCGCAGCAGAAATTAAGCCGGCATACAGAAAAATCTCAAAAGACAGGTCCGCCAGAAAACGACGCAACCCCATGACAAAGCGAGAGGTTCCACTCATTTACAAAGGCCTTTTAAATTTATATTTTCCGGCTTAGCACAAAACTCTTTAATTGGTAGTGGCGCGGGTTCAACTTGTGACAAGGTCATTATTTCGGATACCCCTAACTCTAAGCCATGCACCAGTTCCAGCTCTTGTGGTGTTACAGAATTATCCGCCAACTTGTTATATCCCGGTGGCAAACCATCGGGTCTACCGGTTAAAACTGATTGAATAACTGCATCAAGCGATTTGTGTCCCTCAGCGATAGCCTTTATACCTGCTCCGTAAGACGCGATGCCGAAATTAGTAATTGCCACAGCAACTTTGGCACTGCCCGGCAGATTTTTATTGCCTAACTTTCCTCCCGTACTGGCATAATTGGTAAATTTTCCGCCCAAAAGACGACCGGCAATATCGGCTTTACGGTATTTAAAGTTATAACGAACAATGTCTGAAAGTATCGGCGTTTTACCCCCGTAACTTTACCGGTAATTTCATCACGCAATGGCTGAGTAATTTTCCAGAGTTCATTTGCTCTGATGCTTGCAGCACCTTTGTGTCCGTGCCCCCACATTCCCATTTGCATCTGTAGCTGAAATATTCCAATCCACCAAGTAATGGGATGGTTGTATCCACCTTTAATAAACCGACGCCAGCCGGCTTCGTTACTACCGGCAAAATTCGCAAGGAAACGATCTTTCTCTGTTTGTTCAACTTTCTGCAGAGATTCAACAAAATGTTGGATATCCTGTTTTTCGGATGCGTTTAAGCTAAGTGCAGACATAAATTCCTTTTTTCGATCACATAGAGACATTTAATTGAGCCGAATATTAAACATTTTGATAATTAATTGAAACAAATATAAGTCTGAAAGCGAAAACCAGCTTTCTGTCGATTCCACAGAAGGCCTTGAACAGGAGCTTGCTGCCGAAGACGATGTTGTTATGCAGCCTTCCATTCCGGCTTGGCAAATTGCCAGCCTGGCTATACTGTATTTACCTAATTATCCAGGGCATTTGTGTGAAATCATCTGTGCTTGCTGTGCTGTTACTGGCCTGTAGTTGTGCTTTGGCGCAACCGGTGCGTATTGGTATACCGCTGGGTGACTCCGCGTTGCGGCAAAAGCTGCAACAGCAGCTAACTGCGGCTTATACTGCGCTGGGTTATCAGCCACAGTTTATTGCCCTGCCATCACAACGGCGCTTCCGGCTATTAAAAGACGGGCTGATTGATGCCGATTTGTTCCGTATTTGCCAGCTGGATGAAACACACGCGGAGCTGCTGGTGGTGCCGGTACCTTTGGATACCTTGCGGTTGAATGCTTACAGCCTGTCGGCAGATAAGCTGGTTAACTGGCAACAGCGCAACGACTTGCTGATAAGCCATATTCGTGGTTTTAAAATGGCAGAGCAGCAGGAATTTGCCGGAGTAAGGGTACTGGTTAACAGTGACGAACAAGCGTTTGGCCTGATGTTGCAAGGCCGGGTAGAAATAGTGCTGGAAGACGGCCGCACCGCAGAGCGGTTTTTAACACAGCAGCCTGAATTGGCTGGTATTGCTATGCAACAGGTGGCTGATTTTGACGTCTGCCATATCCTTAACCACAATTGGCAAGCGCTGTTAACAGCGCTGACGCGGCAACTGCAACAGTGAGCATTACGGTACCGGCTCAGTAACAAACCCCAATTGCGTAATACCCAACTGCTGCGCCAGCGCCATAACGTTAAGTACATGCCGGTATTCCACCGCTTTGTCGGCCATCAGCTGCAACGGTGGTTGTTGTGGGAACGCTGCTATTTGCATCAGCTTTTGTTGCAGTTGTGCTGGCGTTACCGCTTCGCTGTTCCACTGCACAGTGCCATCGCGCAGGACGCTGATGGCGATGCTGTCGGCTTGTGTCATAGTGTGCTCTGCACTGGCCAGGGGCAACTCTACCAGCACTGATTGGGTTAATACCGGCATAGTGATCATAAAAATAATCAGCAATACCAACATCACATCCACCAGCGGCGTCATATTAATTTCACTGATGATTTCATCATCCTGCGAATCAGCAGAAAAAGCCATTTACGAACTCTCCTGCTTAGTGGTTAGCACACTGACATTAGCTTTAGGTGCCGCGCCGGTCAGGAAATAGGCGTGTAACTGATGGGCAAAGCGCTTAAGCCGTGTAATCACGCCTTTATTAGCCCGCTGCAGCGCGTTGTAACCCAGCACTGCCGGTATCGCTACTGCCAGGCCTACTGCCGTCATGATCAGCGCTTCGCCGACCGGGCCGGCGACTTTATCAATGCCGGCCTGACCGGATACGCCGATGCTAACCAGCGCATGATAAATACCCCACACTGTGCCAAACAGGCCGATAAAAGGCGCGGTTGAGCCCACAGATGCCAGCACCGGCAAGCCGCGCTGCAGTTGTTGTACATTGTCGTCAATAGCATTACGTAAGCAGGCGCTAAGCCAGTCATTTAAACTCAGCTGGCCGTGTAAATCGGCTTTATGCAGCCGGTGATGATCCACTGCCGCCTGGCCTTCTTCGGCCAGCATACGGTAAGGGCTGGCACTGCTGCCCGGCTGCAACAGCTGCAAACCTTCGGCAAAGCTTTGGGCATGCCAAAAGTCACGCGAAGCGTTATTGGCAGGGCGCAGATGCCACAGCTGAAGGCTGCGCCAAATAATGACGCTCCAACTGGCCACCGACATTAGCAGCAGTAAGATTGCCACGCCTTTGATCACCCAATCGCCCTGCGCCCACAGCGCTGCCATGCCATACGGATTATCTGTTAGTTGCGTCATTATTTCACTCCTTCAGTCAAGGAAAACTCCAGCCGCTGGCGGTATCGGTAAGCTATGGCTTGGCCGCCACGCTGCGCCGGTTGATAGCGCCAGTGCTGCACCGCCAGCAACGCCGCCTTGTCTAGCCTGGCGTAACCACTGCTTTGCGCTACCGTGACATCAGCTACCTTGCCGCTGGCCAGCACAGTCAGCTGAAGTACTACCGTGCCTTGCTCGCGCAGTTTGCGCGATAACTGCGGATATAGCGGTGGAGCGTTATAGTGCACTGTCGCGTTTAGCACCGGGGCAGACACAGGCACAGCTGCAGCCGCTGCGCTATGCTTAGTGGCCGCATTATCGGCAACAGTATCAACAACTGTGTCGGCAACTGTGTCGACAACAGTCGCCGTGTCAGCTAACGAGACAGGCTCCGGCGGACGCTCGGCTGGCGTAGCTGGCTGAACAGGTTTGGTTACAGGCTTATCGGGCTTAGCTGATATTACGTTGGGCTGCTTAACCGCGGTGGTTTTTGCCGGCGCCCTAACAGGTTCAGGTATAAGTTCGGTTTCAGGTTTACGTTCAGGCATTTGCTCTGGCACCCGCTTTTGCTCAGACTTTGGCGACGACTGCGCTGCAGCAGCTTGTGAGGCCGGTTGTTGCACAAGTATGCCGGTTAACACTGGCGGCTGTGTTGTTAGTACACTGCTGTTGGCTGGGACCAGAACCCATACCAGCGGTAATATATGTGCGGTTAATACCGTGCCCAGCGTCAGTAAAAAGCCCCCTGCTTTAGCAGCAGGGGGAAGGCTGTGCGCCAGCGGTTGCATAGCGGCAAGAGAGAACATTAAAAGCTGTAGCTGATAGCCAGTTTGGCATAGCGGCCGGGTTCACTGTAACGCTGTAAACCTTCACCGCCCGGCAGCACGCCGCCGCGCACGCCACTGCCCACCCAGTTGGTAACAAACCGTACCCGCTGCCATTGGTAATATTCTTCGTCGAACAGGTTATAAATACCGGCACTTAAGTGCCACTGCGGGCTGATTTCGTAGTTGGCCATTAAGTCGACTACGGTGTAGCTGTCGGTCAGATACGGGTAGGTTGCGGCTTCACTGTCATCGGCGTTGTAAGCATCTTTGGCTTTCTTCGCCGCGTTGTGGGTAATATTTGCTGTCAGGTCCCAGTTGGCAGCATCGTAGCGCAGGCCCAATACGGCAGAGGCCGGGTTAACACTGCGCAGAGGCTCACCATCTTTGGTTTCGCCATCGTTGTAGGACAGCGCCAGCCGCGAGCTAACAGCGCGGCTGATGCGCCAAGCCGCTTCCAGCTCTACCCCTTTAACATCGGCTTCGCCGGTATTGGCCATAGTGGTATATTGATTACCCTGCGATTCAGTACAAACGCCGCGGAAGCAACTCTCGTAAACAGTATCGGGGTTTTGCAGCAATACTACGGTATCTATCATATCGCTGTAACGGTCATTAAATATCGATACGCCAAACAATACCGTGTCGGTTTGATAAAGGTAACCGGCTTCCAGATTCAGACTGCGCTCGGCTTTTAGATCCGGGTTGGCGATACTGCCCAGCAGGCCCTCTACTACTAAGCCCGAAGCTTTTTCAGTGCGGCTAACCAGCGAGGTAGGCGCGTACATTTCAGCCACTGTTGGTGCGCGAAAACCGCGCCCGGCCTGCAGCCACACTTGCTGGGCGGTATCCAACTGATAAGTCAGATTGCTTTGCCAGGTAAAGGCAGAAAAATCGACATCAGCGACGGTTTGCGTATAGTCACTAAACTGCTGGTCAAACTGCGGGCGGTATTTTAGTGCATCAAAACGGCCACCCAGGCTTAATGTCCAGCGCGGAGCCAGCTTAACAACGTCGCGGGCATACAGGCTTATTGCCATTACGTCAGTTTCAGGCACCTGATCCGGGTCAATGACCGGCGGGCTGGCCAGCACGTCAGTCTGGCCGATATAACGCCGGTCTATCGCAGCGTACTCCACTTTACGCTGCTCAACTGAACCACCATAAAGCCATTGCTGCTGCACAATGTTGCCAAACAGTTCTTTATCCAGCGCTACCGCCAGCTTTAATTGTTGTTGCTTAAAGTCACGGTCTTCACTGCGCAGACAGGGCGATACTTCGCCATTGCTTGCACCGCTGCAGCCGGTGGTTAGCATAGTGGTTAGCCCATTAGTGTAATTGGACTGGTAATCCAGGATGGCATTGACACTATCAGCAAAAGTTTGCGCCGCCAGCCACTCATACTGCAGACCAACGCGCTTGCGCTCAATGTCATCATCGCCATGGCGTGATAAATAGGTGCTGTCTAACCTGGATTTATTATCCAGCTCGCTGTGTTGGCTAAAGTATTCACCGGTCCAGCCTAGCCGCTGAGTGTCATTTAACTGATATTGTAACTTAGCCAGAATGTTATCACTGCGGTAATCCAGCGGATCAGCAAGGGTGCGACCGGCACCGCTGATATTTTCACCGGCGTGGGCCGTTTGGTTTTCTTCCCCTTCGCGGCGGGTGTAGACCAGCAAGGATTCCAGCTTACCGCTGCGGTTTGCTAGTGTGGTGCTGAACGAGGTTTCATCATTTAATCCGCTAAAGCCGGCTTTTAGCCCCAGATGTCTGTCGTCACCTTGTGGCGCAAGGTAGTCAGCCGGATCTTTGGTAACAAACAATACCGCACCGGCCAAAGCACCACTGCCGCCAGCAATGGCGTCGGCACCTTTGATAATTTCAACCTGTTTTAACGCATCAATGTCCACACCGCCACGGGCAGAGCGGAAAAACTCATAGGCAACAAAGGTGGGCGGGTCCAGCGTTTCGCCCAGCGACAAACCGTCGACGGTAATAGCGACCCGATCGCCGTCCAGGCCGCGGATATTAAAGCCGTTACTGCCAAAGCGGCCCATATCGGTGGTGGTTACGCCCGGTACAAAGCGCACCACATCGGCAATATTCTGCGCCTGTTGTTGCTGCAGCTCAGTGGCACTAAGCTGCTGCGTTTGTTTGCTGTTGGCTGTTTGCAGCGACTGCGCGGTTACCGATACCGCTTCCAGTTCTGGGGTTGCGGTTTGTGCCAACAGTGGCAAAGCGATAGCATGGCTAATTGCCAGCGCCAGTAAGGTGTACTGCATAATGTTCTCCTGGCGAGTCTTAGTTGCTATCTGCCGTGTTATTAGCAGTGCGGGCAATTTGTTGGTCTAACCGGCCAGCAAATTCACTGACATATTCGTCGTAACTCAGCATAGCGTCGCGGTTGCTATCGACAGCGACAAACTGTGCCCCACGGCCTTGTTCATATTCGGCGAGGCTTACGCTACCATCATTATTGCTGTCGTACATCGCCAGCATGCCCTGTACTGAATGAGTGGTTGGCATTTGCAGCAGGCGTTCACGCCTTGGCTGTGCAGCGCGCTGGGCTTGTTGCCGGTTTTGTTCTGCCTTGGTTTGCTCTGCCCTGGTATCCTCGCCACGCGGCGCCGGCTTGGGATCGGCGGCAGACAACACGCCATCCTTATTAGTGTCCAAATAGCCAAAGGCGCGATCACCGGAGCGGCTAAACTCAGCGCGGCTGATATAGCCGTCTTCGTCTTTGTCCAACGCGTTAAAACGCACATGAGTCTGGCGCAAATGGCCGGCCCGTTCGGCAGAGAGTTGCTGTTGTTGAGCAGCTGTTAGCTCAACTTTGCTAACAGTACTGCTGCAACCGGCCAGATAAGCACTGCTTAATGCTAAAAATAGGGTAGTAAATAAAGGGGGCTTGTTCATATCATCTCCGTTACTCAGTAACTTCCAGCACAACGCTGTAGGTATAGCTATAGGTTGGTACCTCAGCGGTATTGGGTGCAGCAGTGCGGTAACGGCTAACCAGCAGATAGCGGCCTTGTTGTTGCGGCACAAAACTGATAACCCCGGTACTGTCGCTGGTTAGCTGATGCGTTGCCTGCTCATCATTGGCGCCTTTGGCCACCAGATAAGCATTAACATTTTGGTGCGGCAGCGGCTTGCCGTTGTACAGCACCCGGGCTCGCACCGTACTGTCGGTATAAAGGTCATTAGGGTGGCTTAAAAACTCCAGCTCTAGCGCCTCGCCGGTTGCTTGTACCGCGACATGATCCGGTGCGCCTTTGCTAACATAAGTTTCGGCCCGGGTAACAGCCTGAAAATGGGCGATAGATTTGGCCCCTGCCGGCAACACAAAAGCCGGGTCGCGGCTGTTTTTGCGCTCGCCATTTAGCTCGTAGGTGTGGAACACCGCACCATAGCGCAAGCCGGTGCTAAAACGGTAAGTGCCGTCGGCATTGACTTTATGCTCGGCGGTTGCACGGGTTGTCGCATAGTGCACACTAAGCGGTACTTGTGTTTGCCCGGACGGTGTCAGTACAACAAAGGCACTGTTATCAAACACCGCTTCTGGCAGAAAAAACCGGTCGGCAAAGGCCGCGTCTAGGCTTACCCAATCACCGCGCACCGGTTCAAAACTGGCGGGGTTTAAATAAGGCACATGGGCAAGCACAGTGAAATTAGTTGCCGATAGTACAGTAGCAAAAACGACCGATTTAAGTGAAACAGACATTGCAGCTCCTAATGATAATAATTCTTATTAACAAGCAAGCAGCACTTTAATCGAAACCTCAATAACATGCAAATGATAATCATTACTATTTGCATGTTTAGCAATAAAAAAACCGGGCATGATACCCGGCTTTGTAAGGTAAGCAGTTTTAATTTACTGATTAATACCGAGCAAATTCAGAATAAAGGCATATTCCTCAGCAATTTGTGCCTGACGGGCAAAACGGCCTGATTTACCACCGTGCCCAGCTTCCATTGTGGTTTTAAACAGCAGCGGGTTGCTATCTGTTTTATGAGTGCGCAGTTTGGCTACCCATTTTGCCGGTTCAAAATATTGTACCTGCGAGTCATGCAAACCGGTCGTCACTAACATTGCCGGATAAGCTTGCTTACTCACTTGATCGTAAGGCGAATACGACAACATGTAATCATAATAAGCTTTTTGCTTAGGGTTACCCCATTCGTCAAACTCATTGGTCGTCAGTGGAATACTCTCATCCAGCATAGTGGTCACAACATCAACAAAAGGCACATGTGCCACCAGACCGCGGTATTTCTCTGGCGCCATATTCGCCACCGCGCCCATCAATAATCCTCCTGCACTGCCGCCCATACCAAACACTTTGTCTTTTGCAGTATACTTCTGAGCCACTAAGTAATCGGTTACATCGATGTAATCATTAAAGGTGTTAATTTTATTTAATAACTTACCATCCTCATACCACTGCCGGCCCATTTCCTGTCCACCACGTATGTGCGCGATGGCAAATACAAAACCGCGGTCCACCAGTGATAACACGCTTGAGCGGAACGATGGATCCATTGAGGCACCATAAGAACCATAAGCATACTGATACAGCGGCGCAGTGCCGTCGCGCTTAACGTCTTTTTTATACAACAGCGAAACCGGCACTTTTACACCATCACGCGCGGTTGCCCACACCCGGTCAGTGACATAATTATTTTTGTCAAAACCACCGGGCACTTCAGTTTGCTTTAACAGCAGCTTTTCACCCGTTTGCATATTCAGCTGATAGACACTGGCAGGTGTGGTCAACGAGGTATAGGTGTAGCGTAAAAAGTTGCTGTTTTGCTGTGGGTTTACCTCAAAACCTGCAACATAAGCCGCTTCATCAGATGCGACATAAAACGCTTTGTCAGCAGCATTCCATGGCATAACCTTAATACGGCGTAAGCCGTCGCTGCGCTCGTTGATGGCAAGGAAGTTTTCAAACGCAACAAAGTCCTGAATAAACACACTGTCGCTGTGCGCAATTAGGGGCTGCCAGTTATTGCGGTCACCTATTTTGTCTGCTGCTACCGACATAATACGGTAGTTAGGAGCTTGCCAGTCAGTTTGAATAATCCAACGGCCATTCACATGGTCAGCACTGTATTTTACATCGCGCTCACGCGGTGCAAGGCTTTTAAAGTCACTGCCTGGTTTGCTGGCATCTTGCACCTTTATTTCGCTGGAGACCGTGCTACTGGTGTATATCGCAACATAGTTATCATCGGTGGTATTGCCCACGCCCATATAAAAACTGTTGTCTGTTTCTTCATACACCAATTTTGCGTTGGCCGGCGCCTGTCCAAGCTTGTGCTGCAACACCTGCGTGCTAAGTAAGGTAACCGGATCATTTTTTACTACATAAAGCGTCTGACTATCTTTGGCCCAGGCAATACTGGCTGATAAGCCGGCAATAACATCTGACAAATCCTGGCCGGTACGAAGATCGCGCACTTTTAACGTATACTGACGACGGCCACTGTCATCTTCCATATAGGCAATAAAATTCTGATCAGGGCTTACCTGCCAGTTTGATACTGCGTAATAGCTTTTGCCTTTAGCTAATTCATTGATATCAAGCATGACCTGCTCGCTACCACCTGCAAGTGCCTTTCGCAAATATATTGGATACTCTTTGCCTGTTTCATAACGACTATAATAGCTGTAGTCGCCTTTGGTATAAGGCACTGAACTATCGTCTTGCTTAATGCGGCCGATAATTTCTGCTGTCAGCTTATCGGTAAGTGCTTGATAGCCTGCACTGTAATGAGCAAAATAGTTATTTTCCTGATGCAAATAGTCTAGTACCGTCGGTGAGGTTCTGCTGTCGTCACGCAGCCAGTAATACGGGTCCTGCCGCTCGCCGTGCGTTGATTTCACCGCATAAGGTTGCTGCACAGCCAGAGGTACAGGCAGCTCAGCCGCTGTGACCCAACCACAATTTATACAGCTTAAACTTAACAGGGCTATCGCATATTTATACATCATGATTCTCCGATTCGGTTTGGCACAGAAATTAACATGAAAATTACAGACTGGCGAAGCTGCTTGTGACAAAAAGTGTAACGGAGTATGTTTATCTGCTGATATCATACACAGGGCAATTTAACCTATTCACAAATGGCTGATTTTAGGCTATTACTTTTAGGTTTATTACGTATAAGGAAAACAAAATGGCGTTAATGACGGTTGAGCAGGTAGCAGAGTTTTTAGGTGTGCAAACCATTAGGGTTGAACGTCTGGCGCGGGAAAACTTATTAGTTCCTGCTGAAAAAGACGAAAGTGGCAAACCCATGTTTAATGAAGATGATGTAAAACGCTATAAAACGCTAGCTGAACGACTCGGCGGGCTTTGATATCTACACAGATAACTGCAGCAAGCGCTGTTGCCAGCGCTTTGCCTGTTGCTGATAGCCTGGTATTGCCAAATACCAAAGCCAACAGAAACCACAATACAGTCGCTTTGCAGCAATTAATTTTTTTTCTATTACGGTATTAAGCTCGGATTGCTGGCGCAAGCCAACATATTCCTGCAACATAGCCATTTCTTGTGCTGGCGTTAAATTAAAATGTAAGCTTATCGCCGCCAAATCCAGGCTGCTGTCTGCCAATTGACTGTATTCAAAATCAAGTAACCACAGCTGTTGGCCAGCAAACAGTATATTATCGGCATGTAAATCCAAATGACAGAGCACGGTATCGCTTTGTAAAATATGCATTTGTTCTGCTGCATTACATAATAGTGCCACAAGTTCAGCATCCGGTTTATCGCTTTCAGGTAACGCCATCACTAACTGCTGCAAATAAACCGAACACTCCAGCAGCGGGGTTTGCACCGACAATTGGTGGAATTTGGCCAGTGCCGTAAGCAATACCGTTGCACCATGCAGGTTATAGTCGAATGCCACACCTAACGGAATATACTCACTAAGCATAATCTGATAATGGTTGTTTAAACACAACGGAGGCGGCGCTAGATTCTGTGCGGCAGCAGCATGTTGGCAGCGCAACTCTTGCTGCCGGCAAACCATAGAATCAGCAGGATAGCAGCGCAGCACATACTCACCACGCGCGGTTTTAACATAATAACTTTGATTGCTTTCACCATGAGACAGCGGCTTAACCTGCAACGGTGGCTGGCTGACAAAAAATTCCAGCCGTTGGCATAACCGCGTTACACGCTCAATTTCACTGCTGGCTGCTGCTGATAATGACTGCGCCAAATAAAGTACCCTGCAATAGCGATAACCGTATACAGCATAAACAAGCCGGTAAGAAAATACAGATGTTTTTGCGCATATACGTAAATAGATACCGCATCTATTACTACCCAATACAGCCAGTTTGATACCAGTTTACGTGCAACCAAAAATGTCGCCATAACACTGAACGCGGTGGTTTGTGCATCAAGATAAGCAAAATCAGCCTGCGTATAGCTTGCCATAAACATCCCCAGCACCCAGCCTGCCAAAGCGGTTATGACAATGAGCACCAGATGCCATTGCCAACGCCATTCAAACACCGAGCCCTTCGCACCCGGTGTTGCTTGGCGCAGCTGTTGCCATCGCCACCAGCCATACAACGCCATACCTGCATAGTACAGCTGTAACAGCGCATCTGACAGCAATGCCGACTGCCACATAACATGGGTAAACAACAGCGTACTCAGCAACGCCGCTGGCCAACACCACAAACTGTGTTTCAATGCCAATATCACATAAGCCAATGCCAACAACGTTGCCACCAGCTCAAGGCTATGCATTAGCTGCCATTGTGCAATAGCCTGCGTGATAAGCTCATTCATGGCCGCAAATCACCATGGATAAACTTGCAGACAAACACCACCTTACCGTAACGTTCAAACGACCATTTAATGCATTCCTGCAACGCTTGCATTACTGCTTCATACTCGCCAAACAATTGGGTACTCATCGTGTTGGTTAATACTGTCACGTCTGCGTAAGTGTTTAACTGCTCAATAAAGCCAGTGATGGGGCCAATATAGTCATCGGCCAGCGGATATTTACTAATTTCTACTGATAATTGCATTATTGTCTCCGTTAAAACTGGTAGCTGGCGCTCATACCAACGCGGCGCGGTTCAGCAAACTGCTCATAAACATGCGGCGCGTAACCGTCTCTTGGGTCATTACCAAAATAAAAGCCGCGTACGCCAATGTCTTTGTCCAGTATATTGCGTGCCCATAGCGCAAGCTCCCAGTGTGCAAGCTGATAACTGATCCGCGCATTAAGCAACTCATAGCGTGAGGAGCGGGCGTTATGGCCATCTGAGTAATAAAATTCATCCTTGCCCTGTACACTGACATTAACCAGTAGTGCTTCACTTAGGTACCAATCTGCCGCTACACTATATTGAAACCGTGGTGCCTGAGCTTGTTCCCGCCCGGTAAAAACATCCCCATCTAAGGTGATATAGCGGCCTAATTCGGTTTTGAGCCAGCTAGCCGACAAAGACAACGCAAACTGCGCATGCAATTGCAGCCGGTTTTCCATCTCAATACCGTAATTCCGGCCACTACCTGCGTTATCAATAAAACCGGCAAACTGCGGCCCGCTATCCGGATTTAGCCAGCCTTTTACCTGCATGTCTTCACGCCACATATAAAATGCAGCAACACGTGCGCTTACACTATTGTCAAGCGCCACTCCCTTCACGCCAAACTCTGCGTTATACAGCGTTTCAGGTTTAAAACTGGCTTTGCTACTTAGATCTGCAAGGCTGTCATCCGCCGCTTTGGCTAACGCATCGCCATTTACACCACCGGCTTTATATCCGCGAGATGTCAGTAAATAGATTAACGCTTGCGGGTTTACCTGATAGTTCAAGCTTAACTTTGCCCCCCACATAGTGTCATCATTGTTGATACTGCCGCCGCTGCTATCGCTGTACTCATCTTCGTAACGTTCAAGACGCAGGCCTGATGTCAAACTCCAACCGTCTGAAAGTGGCGTGTTTATTTCTCCATATACCGCCGCATTGCTGCGGCTTAACTCGCTAACAAAAGCATCTGCTTGCCACAGATCCCAATTCCAAAATTGGCGGGTTAAATCAAAGCTTTTATTGGCTGCATAAAGCCCCAATACCCAATCACTGTTACCAAGTTTGCCCTCAGGCGAAGAAATAAAGCGATAGTCCAGCGTTAACTGGTCGCGCTGACGTAAATAACGGTCAGTTGTAGAATACTCATCGGGGTGCAGTCCAACATAACTCCAGTCTTCGTCAAAGCCATAGTCACTGTCAGCTGTTAAATAACTCAGCTGAGCAAGCACATTAGCAAACGGCAGGCCGCGATAATCTGCTTGCAGCGCAATGGCCTTACTGCGAATTAGATCCTGACCTGGCTGATCTGACAAGGTGGTGCGGTTACGATCTAATGAGAACGCATCATAACCGTTGTTTTGGTCGACAAAGTGACTAACTAACTGCAGCGTAAGCGCATCTGAGGCTTGATAGCGCAGCTTTAAACGCCCGGTAAATTCGTCGATATTATTAGTATCATCACGATTCAAGTAGGTATTTTCGATAAAACCGTCAGAGCTTTGCTGCTCAAGTGACAGGCTATAGCCTATTTGCTTATTCACACTATTACTAAACTGTGCGGCTAACTGACGACTATTAAAATTCGCTAACGTTACACTGGCTTTACCTTCCGCAGCAGCTGTTGGGCCCTTGGTCGTCAGGTTTATCATGCCTGCCAGTGCATTTGCGCCAAAGCGGGTAGCTTCAGGGCCGCGAAATACCTCTAGTTGTGCCAAATCGCTAATGCCGGTAATCCCAAGCCCGGAGTAGTCAATTCCATCGACCAAAATACCTACCGAAGGGTTAATAGTATCGACAAATTCACTACGCTCTCCGATACCGCGCACCTGAATATAACGGCCGCGAGATGCCCCAGCAGTAAAGTTTACATTAGCAAGTTGATTGAGCACATCATCAAGATGCTGCGCTGAGGTACGTTTAGTATCTTGCTCACCGACAACGGCAACACTGCCTGAGATATTCTGTAACGCTTGCTGACGGAAATCGCCTTGCACACGAATACGTTCGACGGCCGTTTCAGCATCAGAAGCATAAAGAGGGTAGCTACTGCATATTGCAACAGTAATTAATGACGGTATAAAACGCATTTTCGTATGAATCTCCAAAAAAACAGAGATCACACCAGCTTGAGGAGTTAGCACCATCCCTCCGCCGGTATAATCCGGATCAGGTTCTAAGGGTTTGCCTTTCGGCATCTCAGCAATTGCACCCCTTGGTTGCGTCGCAAGTGTATAGCTTTTTCAAATCCATCGCAATATTAGCCCCCGCAATGACAGTTTTTTTTACATCAACAAACCAGATGGTACGTAATGCTTTGAAATAAATAAATTATTTTAATGGCGCATTTATTGCATTGCGAGCACGACATTAATTAATGGAGACTAAAATGTTAAAAAAAGCACTTGCTACAGGGATTTTGACATTATCACTTTGCGCGCCAGCCTTTGGCGGTGCAATTACCGCTGGTTTCAATGATTTTACCCTTAATCCAAATGATGATGGTTCTACAGGAGCCGTATCTATCGGTTTTGATGTAGATTTTTTTGGCTTGGTTTTTAGCCAATTATTTGTTAATAACAATGGCAACATTACCTTTGACAGTCCATTGTCTACTTTTACCCCTTTTGATTTAACGTCAACTGGCCGGCAAATTATTGCGCCATTTTTTGGTGATGTTGATACCAGCGAAAACGGTTCACCTGTCACTTATGGCTACGGCTCATTTGATGGTATGGATGCATTTGGTGTAAATTGGGTTAATGTTGATTATTTTTCTAGCTCAATTACTCATACCAACTTCAATAGCTTTCAACTGCTTTTAGTTAATCGCAATGATATTGCGGTTGGCGATTTCGACATTATCTTTAACTATGACAGTATCTTATGGGAAGCAGGCACGGCAAGTGATGGTGATGCCAACGGCTTAGGTGGTTCGTCTGCCAGGGTCGGTTTTTCCAATGGTACTGGCAATGCGGGCACTTTTTTTGAATTGCAAGGTTCAGCCATCAATGGCGCTTTGTTAAATGGTGGTGCTAATTCGCTGATTGACGGACGCCTAAACAGTAATATGGATGGGCGTTATATTTTTAATGCCCGAAATGGCGATATTACTGCTGAGCCAAACCCAGTTCCAGAATCTGGCACAATGATTTTATTGGCTACAGGTTTATTGCTTATTGGTAGTCGTAAGCTGCTTAAACGTAAAGCTTAAGTCAATACAAGATCTGTTGGCGGCGCTTTTGCCGCCACAGAGACTCTACATGTTCGCGTTATTTTTGCTCAAACACCAACCAGTCATCATTTAATTGCTTTGCCAGTTGATTAAGTTGCTCACTTGCTTTAGCTGCAAGGCCAGCACCTGCGCTTAATTGTGAGATATCGCCGTTTAGCAGGTTAATACTGTTAGCAATATCCGTTGAGACAATTTGCTGTTGCTCCGTAGCACTACAAATAGTTAGATTTGCCCCAGCAATACTTTCAACAGCACGAGCCAGTTCTGCAAATCGCTCTCCTGCACTTTGCGCCAAGGCTACGTTGTTATCAGCATCACTATATGCCTGTTGCATAGCGTCGACAGCACTTACCGCCCGTTGCTGCAACTGACTAATCATCTTATCTATAGATTCAGTTGCTTGCTGTGTATTTGCCGACAAGGTGCGCACTTCATCTGCAACAACCGAAAATCCACGGCCGGCTTCGCCAGCACGTGCGGCTTCTATCGCTGCATTAAGTGCAAGTAGGTTGGTTTGCTCTGAAATTTTACGGATCACATCTAATACGGTCGAAATCTGGCTTGACTCCTGCTTTAGCTCGCTTACAGCCTGAGTACTGTGTTTAAGTTGTTGCGTCAGCGCAGCAATACCTTTCGCACTGTCGGATGAGACACCTCTACCAGCATTACACAACTGCTCGGCTTTTTGTGCAGCATCAGCGGCGTTTTTTGCGTTACCGGCTACATGCAACACACTGGCGCTCATTTGCTGCACTGCTGCAGCAAGCTGCGCAGCTTGATCAGCCTGACGTTCAGCACTGTTACTGACATCATCACTACTTTGAAAAACGGTTGCTGCCTGCGCACTTAGCGCCGTTGCACTGCTACCTAGTCTGAACACCAACTGTTGAAAATGCGCTATCATCTGATTTAATGCCTGCGCAGCTTCTGCAACTTCATCTTTGCCGCGGGTATCTGCCCTTAAGCTTAGATCTGACTGTTGTTGCACTTGCTTTACTATGTCGCGTAGTGCCCATAATGGCTGACACACTGAACGCTGTACCCGCCAAATTAGCACACTGATTAACAACAAAAGTATGATCCCAGCAATTAAATAGGCTTGGACCAACAGCGCAGTAAATTGCTCCGCAGAATCACGAACTTCCGCACCTGCGGCTAATTGTTTTTGAATAAAGGCTTCGGCCAACTTGGTAAAACCGGTAATGCGTAGTTCAATTTCATTATTCACAGTAGATTCATTGAGAATACGCACCAACAGCGCGTCACTGCCTGCATAGGTTATCCACTCTTGGTAGTGCTTAATGGCTTTTTCAAACGCCTGATCTAATTCTGCGTAGTGTTCTGCATTGTTTTGCTTTGGCCGACTATTAGTAAAGCCTAGCCATTTGGCCTCTGCCAGCTGCAAGTGTTGCTTTATCGCCTCTTCTGTTGCCTGAGCAGATGCCCATCCGGTACGATACTTGCGTATGTCTTGCAGTGCCGTTTGCTGCAGGATTTGCTGTACAGACATGACATCGGACAAAATAGCCAAGTGATCGTTGTAGAGTGTATTGAAAAGCTTATCTTTTTCTTGAACACTGAAAAATGCCGCAATTAATACCAAAACAACCATGACTAACGGTATAGTACCCAACAGTAATATCCGACCAGAAATTTTCAGTTTTGCCAGCACAAGTCAATCCTCAGCGGTGTTCACTAAGCGTAAGTCTATGCCTGCAATATGACAAAATTGTGACACCGCTAGCTTGATGTCATCTTAATGTCATGGCAGTAATTTGGTTTAATTATCTTATATAAGCAAGATACCCTAGGTGACTTTGCGCTGACGCTGCTCTAGACTGCAATTATCGCCTTGAAATGTGCCAATAACCTCTATGCAAAGCCTACGACCGCGCCAACTACTCATGCTGTCTTTATTGGCGGCTTTTGCAACCATGGCGTTAAAGACCCTCGCTTGGTATATCACCGGCTCTGTTGGTTTTTTGTCTGATGCAATCGAGTCACTGGTGAATGTAGCTGGTGCAGGTTTTGCACTATTTATGGTCACCTTAGCACGCCGTCCTGCAGACGATAATCATCCTTATGGGCATAGCAAGGCAGAGTATTTATCTGCAGCTTTTGAAGGGGGCCTGATCGTACTCGCCGCTCTGGCCATCTGTATCACAGCGTTAGAGCGACTAATTAATCCTCAGCCCATTTCTACGTTGGGTATTGGTACCACGTTTATCGTATTGGCCAGCCTGATAAACCTTGGTGTTGCGTTTTTGTTGTTGCGTGGGGGCAAACACTATAATTCACCCGCATTAGAAGGCGGGGGCAAACACTTGATGACCGATGTCTGGACCACAACCGGCGTTATTGCGGGCGTCGCATTGGCTTCGATTAGTGGTTACAGCTGGTTAGACCCGCTAGTGGCTATTGCCGTGGCGGTTCATATCGTGTTTGAAGGCGGACAAATTCTCTATAAAGCTATTAATGGCCTTATGGACAACGCCTTACCAGATGAAAGGCTAGTTGAAATACATCAATTATTGACCACATTTAGCAACCAGCAGGTACTCTTTCTTAACTTGCGTACACGGGCAGCAGCTACATTGCAATTTGCTCAGGTCGATATGCAAGTTCCGGGAAACTGGAGTGTTGAGCGAGCTCACCAACTAGCAGATGAGGTCGAAATTGCTCTTATGGCAGAAGGAATAACGTTAACCATTCATATTGAACCACAGCATGCACATACAGAAAACACCTGATACTACCTTAACAATTAGTGGTGCCAATTCACAGAGCTGGAAAGAACACATACGGCATTTGGTGTTTAGCCTGTTTGGCGCTACAGTAAGTCGACTATGTTAAAATACTTCGGCTAAAGCAGTATGTTGAAAAAGTACTTTCGCCCAACGCTAGAACCTGACCTTATCGAGCGCTTCAGTCAGTTTAGGATGCGCCGTCTAATACAAATAGCCGGGTTTACCTTAATAGGCTTGCTTATTGCTGCATTTATTTCATATGGCATCGCACAACTCATCTTTATAACTGGTTGTATTGCACTTATTTGCTCTATTGGATTCTCAGTAAACAAACGACCGCTCCCTGCAGCCTACATTTTACTGTGGTCTATGACGATTATGTTATCTGCCTTAGCATTTTTAGGCGCTGGCATGCTCGATTATGCGTTATTGGGTTATCCGGGCTTGCTAATGTATGCCGCCATTCTGGGTAGCGTGGCCTTATTTTATTCGCTACTGTTGTTTGTCCTGGCAACGTGTACTTTGCTAACCTGGCTAACATTAAGCGGCCTGTTAGTTCCACATACTCAAGTGCTAAGTTGGTTTGACCTTATCTTTGTCTTTATCATCCTCACCGTCACTGCTATGAGTGTTTACCTGATGGTTAAAGACATGCGAAATTTGATGAAGGTACTGCATCAGGAAAATATCAAAGTTAAACAAAGCCGAGTAAAAATAGAGCGGCTAGCACATTATGATCTGCTAACAGGCCTGCCAAATAGGGTATTTGGAGAGCAACTATATCTACAACAGCTGAATTACTGTCAGGAAAAACAACTACAACTTGCAGTATTATTTCTTGATTTAGATAACTTTAAACCGGTCAATGACGCACTTGGCCACTCTGCAGGTGATATCTTGCTAAGCCAGTTATCAAGTCGTTTAAATTCTTGTTTGAATGAACAACAGCATGTGATTCGGTTTGGCGGCGATGAGTTTTTATTTTTAGTACCTTATGAACAAAGCACTGACTCACTTACTGTTTTAGCCAACCGAATTATTACAGAAACAGTGAAACCTTTTAATATTATGCACACACAACTACAGATTTCAGGGTCCGTGGGTATTGCGGTAGCCTCCGCTGATGATGACGAATTTAGCGTACTTTGCCGTAAAGCAGATATGGCAATGTACAAAGCAAAGGAAGATGGGCGCAATACCTTTCGCTTTTATGATAGCCATATGGATCAGGCAAATGTAGACAAGTTTAACTTGCTGCAAAACCTGAGATCGGCAATAAATTCAAGACAATTCTCTCTGTATTATCAACCTAAAATCTCACTACGCAGCGGCCAGATTACCTCTGTGGAGGCCTTGTTACGCTGGCAGCAAGCAGAAGGACGATTTGTAAGCCCCACTGAGTTTATTCCGCTGGCTGAAAGCAGTGGCCTCATCACGGAGTTAGGTGCCTGGGTTATTGATGAGGCGTGTCAAGCTTGCGCACGTATACGTAGGCAAGGTTACCCACATTTGCGCATTGCAGTAAATTTATCCTACGTACAGTTTAAAAACGGGCAACTAGAGCATGTTATAAAACAGGCTTTGCAGCGAGCTGCTCTTCCAGCCAGTAGCCTGGAGCTGGAATTGACCGAGTCTTTACTTATTGATGACGATGATTTTATCAAACGACAGTTAGATGCGCTTAGCACGTTAGGCGTTACCTTTGCCATAGATGACTTTGGCACTGGCTACTCTAACCTTAGTTATCTTCGAAGCTTTAACGCCACCACATTAAAAATAGATCGCTCATTTATCATGTCACTTTGCCAGTCAGAACGTGATGAGCCCTTAGTGAAGGCTATCATTCAAATGGCTGCCAGCCTCGGTTTAAAAACAGTTGCTGAAGGCATAGAAGATGCCCAAACCGCCCAATTACTAACACAGCTTGGCTGTGATGAAGGTCAGGGATACTATTGGGCGCCCGCACTACCAGAACAATCTATTTTAACCATGTTAAACACCCAGCCATAAACCAGATCGAAACAACAATTTTAACGGCAGCACAGCATCTTGCCACTAAACCGCTATACTCTGCTTCGGCCCTCGCAGTATCAGGTTAATTTTTTTAAAGAGATCATGTTATGAGTAGAGATACTGCCCTTGAGCACCTGCATCCCACATTCAGACAAAAAATACAACAACTGCAGTCTGAATTAACAAAGGCTGACCTGCCGTTTCGCTTATTTGAAGGATTTCGTTCCGCGCAGCGTCAACATCAATTGTATAGCCAAGGCCGCACTACCCGAGGTGCCAAAGTCACCAATGCTGATGCCTGGAGTTCTTTTCACCAATACGGCGTGGCTGCAGACTTTGTGTTGTTCATCGATGGTAAGTGGAGCTGGGACGATAAGGGTCCACGTAAAGCATGGTGGCAAAAACTGCACGAGCTTGCGGCAACAGTCGACTTAGAGCCTCTTAGTTGGGAGCTGCCGCATTTGCAACAAAAAGGTCAACAACTGGCGCAGCTAAAAGCAGGGCATTATCCGGCAGGAGGTGACAGCAGTTGGGCTGAAAACCTGCAACAAGCCATACTTGATTGGCGCGGCTCACCCAGCGCGCCACCGGTGCCAGATGCCGCACCCAATAGGCCCGAACTTAGCAATGCCACTTCGCTCTCGGTTGACAACGTAATGGAAGTGCAACAAGCCGTGCAAGCCAGAGTAACAGCGCGGGATGGTTTGCGTCTGCGCGCCGGCCCGGGTACCAGCTTTGACATTAAAAGCACGCTAAAACCCAACCAGTTAATTTATATCATGCAACACAGCGGTGACTGGAGCCAGATAGATATTCAAGGAGATGGGCTGGCCGACGGGTATTGCCATAGTGGTTATTTAGCTGCATTGCGTTAGTTATAGGCGCTGCAATGCAGCACCTACGACAAAGTATTGACGTTATAAGCGTAAATACCAGGTTGCAATAGAAAAATACACTACCACGCCAGCGACGTCAGCTATGGAAGTAATTAGCGGGCCGCTGGCGGTAGCGGGGTCCAGTTTAAAACGGCTCAGTAAAAACGGCAGTGACAGGCCAATTAAGCTACCGGCCATCACCACCAGCATCATGGTCAAAGCAACAACGATGGCAATATCATAGCCACCACGCCACCAGCCTAAAACCACAACGGCGGCTGCCATGGTAAACCCGAGCAACCCAGCAACTAAACATTCCTTCGCCAACAATGCGCCCCAATCACGAAGCTTAATTTCACCTGTCGCCAATGCGCGCACCATCAGCGTGCCCGATTGTGCTCCGGCATTACCACTGCTACCTATCAATAGCGGTAAAAAAAACAGTAGGGCAATATGGCTGGAAATAATACCTTCGAAATACGCTATGCCGGCGCCAGAAAAAATATTGCCAAACACCAAAATAACCAGCCACAGAACGCGTTTACGATACAGTAAGAGAATACTGGCGTCTTTTACACTGGTTTCCAACTTGCCTATAGTAGCCGTTTTATGAAAATCCTCTGTCGCTTCCTGTGCAGCCACATCCATTGCGTCATCATAGGTCACAATGCCAACCATTTGCTGCTGATGGTTAATAATGGGTAGCGCCATCAAATCGTACTTGGCAATTAAGGCTGCAACTTTTTCCTGTGGCATATCAACACTGGCAAAAATAGGGTCGTGGTTAATCAGTTCCTCAATAGGCATGCTAATAGGTGCTAATATTAAATCGCGTAATGACACCACGCCAATCAGTTTACGGCTGGCGTCTACTACGTAAGCAGAGTAAATAGTTTCTTTGTCCGGTGCCTCTCGCCGCAATGAATCCAATGCCTGCGCTACCGTCAACTCTTGCGGTAAAATAGCGTAGTCAGATGTCATAATGGCACCAGCAGTACCTTCTTCGTGCGAGGTAAGCTGTAACAAATCTTCACGTTCCGCTTGTGCCAAAGCAGGCAATAGCGTCTCACGCTGTTCATAGCTTAAGCGGTTAAACAAATCGGCTCTTTCATCAGAAGACATCTGACGGATAATAGGGGCCAGCTTACGTCGGCTTATTCTAATGGATAAATTCACCTGCTCTTCGGCTGGCAGGTAACCAAACACTTCAGCTTGTTCCGTGCGAGGAAAAACGGTTAGCAATGTCCATAAGTCGTTGGGCGCAAATTCCACCAACGCTGAGGCTAAATCAGCAGGGTGTACATCGTCCAGCTGTTCGCGCAACAAGGGTACGGTATTAGATTCCAGCGCACTACGCAGGGTGGCAATTAATGCAGGCAATTCCATGGCAGCGGCCCCTCGGCAGTTTTAAATTAACATATTGCTGAACAAGCAAAAATTGGCGGTATTTTATAAAGCATAGCAGTGAATCTCAACTGAATATGGCATTGGGCTACTGCTGTGTTCTTGCTAAGATAACAATCAATATCGAATTAGGTAATTGCACATGCAGTCTGACACAATTAAACAGCCATGGTGGCATCCTCTGGAGTTGGATTTAAACGATTGCTGGCACCACCGGCTTGGGTCGTTGAACATCTATTTACAACGACAGGCTCAACAGTGGTTGATGGCGCACGAGTATACTACAGAGCTCCCTAAAGACAGTCAGTTTCATTCACCGGTTAAAATGATACCGTCACATCTAAGCTGTCAGCGCTTTTTATTTAAACAAAGTCCAGCAGCCTGCCAACTGATACCCAGGTTAATGGACAGACCCGTGGTTGTAAAAACCTTACAGCCGGTGATATTACCACCAAACGAGCAAGGCACTTTTTATATCAGCTCACCGGTATCCGTGCAGCTAAAACTCCTGCCCGACCTATTACTGCATACCATCCCAGTGCAGCGTTTATCTGACACCTGGTTCGGCCCCTCTACACAAGTTGGCGAGCTATGTTATGCAGATAAAACCCATGCCAGGCATGCCAGAACAGAGCTGCCGCAGCGACCACACCGCGCTATTACCCCAGTGACAATTTACAATAGCTCATCGCAGTTGCTTACTATTGACAAGATCAGTATACCGGTGCCTTATTTAGCGCTATATGCGATGCCAGATGGCAATTTATGGACTGATCCTGTCACATTACGACATGAAGGGATACAAGCGCTAGCACACTTTGATACCGGTAAACTCAATGCAATAGATGCCGCGCAAGCTGAACTGCTGTCAGCCCCTCTGGTAAAACCGGAACGCCATAACTTATTTCGCGCATTTACCGACATGTTTCATGATTAATTGAGATCACTATGACAGAACAGTTTTTACAATGGTTACAAACAGAGCATATTAGCCAAATGCTCAAAGCAGCTATACTGCTATTGGTTGGTTTTGTTGTCGCAAGTTTAGCATCACGCGCAGTAAACCGGTTTTTTAGCAAAAATTTCTCGCAGCACCATATTGTGCTATTTAGAAAGCTTGTGTACTGGTTGTTGCTAGCACTATTTGTTGCCTCGGCATTAAAACAGCTGGGTTTTTCACTCAGTGTGCTATTGGGCGCGGCGGGGGTATTGTCAGTTGCTTTAGGCTTTGCTTCACAAACTTCAGCATCAAACCTGATCAGTGGTTTATTTCTGATTGGCGAACAACCGTTTAAACTGGGCGATACCATCAAAGTTGGCAATACCACCGGCGAGGTGCTATCAATAGACTTACTCTCAGTGAAACTGCGCACTTTTGATAACCTTTTCGTTCGTATACCCAACGAAACCCTGATTAAAAGTGAAGTGACTAACCTGACACGTTTTCCTATCCGGCGTTTCGATTTATTGCTGGGCGTGGCATACAAAGAGCAAATCTCCGAGGTTCGCAGTGTACTATTGGACGTTGCCGACAAAAACCCACTGTGTCTGGACGAACCCAGCCCAATGTTTTTATTCTTAGGTTTTGGTGATTCGGCATTGAATATTCAATTCTCAGTGTGGGGGAAACGGGAAAACTTTCGCGATTTGCGTAATAGCTTGCATGAAGAAGTAAAATTAGCCTTTGATACTGCGGGCATCGACATTCCATTTCCACAGCGCACAGTGCATTTGGCGCTACAGTATGTCCAGTCAAAGGCACAATCTGCAGCACCACTACAAAAAGATGACAATCACGCTTTATAAATCATGATAATTAGACAGAGTTAAATTGTTCAGATACGAAACCTGCGTTAATGTTGCCTTAAGGTGGGACAACGAGACTACACTTAACACCCTCAATGGAGTCATCTATGAAAAGGCTTGTCAGCACCGCCGTTATGTTACTCTTCGCCCAACAGGTTGCGGCGGACTGTCAGGCTGTGGCAGATAACCATTTCCTAGTAGATGAACAAGGTATCACCATTGAAGCTATAACCTATAACTCCCACAATGTGTTTGATTTAAAAGATGAAAGTACATTTTGGCTGCATAGGTTTGCCAACTACACCCATAAAGTCACCCGTGAGGGCGTTGTGGAAGATGATCTGTTGTTCCACACCGGCACCCCGCTAGTGCGAGCCGATTTAGCCGAAACCGAGCGTTTATTACGCAGCCGGCGCTATATACGTGAAGCAGAAGTACGAATTAGCCATTACTGCGCCGCCAGTAACAGTGTTATTGTAAACGTAGCCACCTGGGATAACTGGTCGTTGTTACCGACAATAGATTTTTCCAGTGAAGGCGGTCGCAGTAAAAGCGCCCTTGGCTTTGAAGAAGACAACCTGTTAGGCAGTGGCAACCGTCTGAGCCTGGAGTATAAACGCGACAGCGAACGTACCGGGGTGAACTTTGTCTTTTTTTCACCGAATATGTTCAGCAGTTTCTGGAACAGCACTGCAGCTTATAGCAAAAACAGTGACGGCAATAACTACCAGCTTAGCCTGAACCGGCCTTTTTACCGTTTATCTTCGCCCTGGGCGCTGGGTTTCGATGTTGACCGTGTCTCAGAAGATGTTACTGAGTACGATGCGGGTGAGGAATATAATAGCTTTCAGCGGCAGCGCAACCATGCCAAAGCAGAATTCGGCTATCGCCTTGACACCAACAGCCATAACATTCACCGGCTTAAACTGGCGGTAGAGTCAGAAAATGTGAAGTTCTTTGCTAATGCGGAAACCATGCTGGATTTCCCGGAAAATCGCAATTTAAGCAGTGTCTGGCTTGAATACGAGGGAATTCAAGCCAATTATCGTAAGCTGTTTAATATCAACTCTTTTAATCGCACTGAAGATTTTAACTTTGGCTGGCAATTAAATGCCCGGTTAGGTACTTACAACAAAGGGCTTGGAGCTGATCGCGATGCGTTATTCTGGCAAATCAGTACCAATAAAAACTGGCAGCTATCACCCGATCTGTATTTACTGGCTGACTTAAGCTGGTTGCAGCGCCAGTTTGACCAACCTCAGTATCTGTTAAGTACGCACTGGAAGCTGGTTAAACACCTTAACGAATACAATAGTATCGTGGCTAAACTCACGCTGGATAAGGGCAAAAACCTGTTTCGGGATGAACCCTTGTATATTGGCGGCGATGAACAATTACGCGCCTACCCCAATTATTTTCAAAGTGGTGAGTCACGCGCAATGCTAAGTGCAGAATATCGTCGCTATACTGATTGGTCGCTATGGCAGTTATTGGATGTGGCCTTTGCTGGATATATCGACGCCGGCAAAGTATGGCAAAGTGACGAGCAGGACACCAACACATTAGACAGCAGTACTTTAGTTGGCATTGGTGCCGGCATACGCTTGCTATCAAACCACTCCAGTCGCGGTACCATGATCCACTTAGATCTGACGCGGGCGTTAACTGACAACGACAACCTCAGTGGTGTTGAAGTGCGAATTACCGCAACAAAAAGCTTTTAACTAACGCTGACAACCGTCGCAAAAAACCGTACTGCGCTGGCCAAGACGAACTTCCTGCAGCGCTGCACCACAATTAATACAAGGCTGTCCACCCCGACCGTACACCAGTAATTGCTGAGCAAAATATCCCGGCTTGCCATCGGCCTGGCTAAAATCTTTCAACGTGGTGCCACCTTGTTTAATGGCAGCAGCCAGCGTTTGTTTTACCACCTGCACTAGCTTTTCCAATTGCTCTGCCGTAACGGTTTTTGCAGGTTTAGACGGTAAAATACCGGCTTTAAACAACGCCTCATTGGCGTAGATATTGCCCACGCCAACGACCACATGGTTATCCATCAGCACCAACTTGGCCGCACTACCCCTTTTGGAAAAGGCTGCAGTTAAATGGGCCAGATTAAAATTGTCACTCAGGGGCTCCGGGCCTAAACTGGCCAACAACGGATGCACTTCACCTTTTTGTTGCCACAATACAGCACCAAAACGGCGGGTATCGTTCAGCCGTAACACCATACCACTACTTAACACTAAATCGATATGATCATGTTTACCGAAAGGCATTGTGGCTGGTATTACCTTTAAATGGCCTGACATGCCCAGATGCAGAATTATATCGCCCTGTGGTAGCTGAATAAGTAAGTACTTGGCACGGCGGGTTACCGACAATATCGGTTGGTTGGTTTGCGCTAATACTTCGTCCGGCACCCACCACCGCAACTGGCGCTGGCGCGCAATAACCTCTACCAAATGCTGGTTTTCAAGATGGGGGCTAATACCCTGCCGCGAGACTTCGACTTCTGGTAATTCAGGCACTTTCTACTCCAATAACGCCACTACAACAAAAATAGCTGTGTAGCTTGCTCAGCATTCAATTGATAGAACTGACTTTGACCTGCTTGCTGCAGTAAAAACTGATTATCAGACGCAGGGTATAACAGCCAAATCAGGGGCTCAGTATACCCCACTAATTGCACACTGGCCTGCGCCACCGGCACCCGGCTTTTATCTGCCGTAACGCTGATAGGTGTTAACAAACTATATTGCCAGGCAAGCGCTAGTTTTGCGGCATCTATCTTAGTGGGTTTATTAGGTTGTAATTGCCATACCGCACCGGCTTTAATTAGCCGCTGCTCGGCAAATGCTACCATCAATAACTCGCTGTTGTCGGGGAGCAACCGATGTTCGGGCACATTTAACTGCTGTAAGCGCTGTGGTATGCCATACAGCACAAACATCAATATCAGCACGGCGAAAATCAGTACATTATTCCAATTACGTCGGGACAGTTTTAGCATAGGAGAACCGGGTTGTAGCAAAGCAACAACGGCATAGTAACGTAGGCAGGGCTTAAATAGCAAAAACCCGGCGTTGGCCGGGTTTCTGTATTCGATTACTTGATTTTCGCTTCTTTGAAAATCACATGCTTGCGCACTTTAGGATCGAACTTTTTGATTTCCATCTTTTCTGGCATGGTGCGTTTGTTCTTCGTAGTTGTATAGAAGAAACCGGTACCAGCAGAAGAGACTAAACGGATTTTATCGCGCATTTTTTATTTCCTTACACCTTGTGACCGTTAGCACGCACATCGGCTAAAACCGCATCGATACCTTTCTTATCGATGATGCGCATACCACGGGTAGAAGTACGTAATGTAACAAAACGGTTTTCACTTTCAACCCAGAAACGGTGTGTTTGCAGGTTAGGCAGGAAACGGCGCTTAGTAGCATTGTTGGCGTGTGAACGACGGTTACCCACCATCGGACCTTTACCAGTTACTTGGCACACTCTAGACATGTCAATAGTTCTCCAAAATTACATCAGCTCGAGCTGTCATCACCCTTCCGGCCAAGAAGGTTGCCCCAAAACAAGAGGGCGCAATTTATACACGAATTAAGCCCGCTATTCAAGCGAAATCTTTCTCCGCGCGCAAGGATCTGAACGGGATCTTGTCCCGCTCATCACAGCCAGCCACGTTCAGCAAAGGAGATCACATCGGCATCGCCAACAATAAAATGATCTAATACTTTGATATCTACCAACATTAATGCCTGAACTAATCGTTCAGTAATTGCTTTGTCAGCCCTACTGGGCTCGGCAACGCCTGATGGATGATTGTGTGCCAAAATCACAGCGGCTGCATTATGCGCTAACGCCTGCTGAACTACAATACGTGGATACACCGGACTGGCGTCTATTGTTCCACTAAACAATGGCTCGGCTTTAATAAGTCGATGTTGGCTGTCTAGATACAGCAACAAAAACACTTCGCGCTGCTCACCACTTATCGCATGTTGCAGATAGCGCTTTACGGCTGCAGGTTCGGTAAATACCGTTTCACGCTGCATCTGCTGCTGCAAGTAACGTTTACTCAGTTCCAACACAGCTTGCAGCTGCACAAATTTGGCCTCACCTAATCCTTTGGCTGAACAAAAGTCAGCCTGACTGGCGCCCAATAAGTGTCGTAGTGAGCCAAATTGGCTTAAAAGTTGCCGCGCCAGTGTTACCGCATCAGTGCCAGCAATACCGGTACGCAAAAAGATAGCCAGTAGCTCGGCATCAGACAACGCCATCGCACCTCTGTCGAGCAGTTTCTCCCGCGGCCGTTCCGATGCCGGCCAGTGCCTAATGCTCATGTAAATCCTCCCTGAATTGATGCTGAATTTGTGTTTCCATGCTATCTTATCGCCAGTTTTTTCCGGTTCTGGTTACTCTGTTATGCAGCAAACGCTTGCACAAAAACGCATTTTACTTGGTATCAGTGGCGGTATTGCCGCTTATAAAAGTGCTGATTTAGTTCGCCGGTTAAAAGAGCGCGGCGCTGACGTTCGCGTGATCTTAACCGACGCCGCCCAGCACTTTATTACACCACTAACGCTGCAAGCACTGTCCGGCAACCCGGTTAGCACCAGCTTGCTTGACCCAGCTGCAGAAGCCGCCATGGGTCATATTGAGTTGGCTAAATGGGCTGATATGGTGCTGATAGCCCCTGCCAGCGCCGATGTGATTGCCCGACTGGCACATGGTTTAGCCAACGATTTACTTACCACTTGTGTACTTGCCACTGCAGCACCGGTAGCTGTTGCACCGGCAATGAACCAGCAGATGTATAAAAACATAGCCACCCAACAGAATTTAGCCAAGCTTAATTCATATAATTTTTACATTTATGGCCCTGGCTCTGGCGAACAAGCTTGTGGCGATGTCGGTGCAGGCCGTATGTTAGAAGCGCTAGAGCTAGTTAGCGCAGTAGAAAACCACTTTATAGCACAACACCAATTTAATAACATAAAAATCACAATTACCGCCGGTCCAACACGCGAAGCCATTGATCCAGTGCGCTATATCTCCAACCACAGCTCCGGAAAAATGGGCTTTGCGTTAGCGGCCGCCGCTGCCGCTATGGGCGCGGATGTCACACTAATTACTGGCCCGGTTACGCTGGCAACACCAGCGGGTGTTACTCGCATTGACGTAACAACGGCAGAACAAATGCATGCTGCTGCGCTTAAACACGCTGAGTTAAGCCAGGTATTTATTGGTTGCGCTGCAGTAGCAGATTACCGTGTCGCTGACATAGCGACACAAAAAATGAAAAAAACTACCGATGACAGCATTAACCTTACGCTGATTAAAAACCCAGATATTATTGCTGACGTAGCGGGCCTAAGCCGCAACCGGCCTTTTACCGTAGGGTTTGCCGCTGAAACACAAAATGTCGTGCACTATGCTAAAGACAAACTCATTCGTAAAAAACTCGATCTGATCTGTGCCAACGACGTATCTACTAACGAATTAGGTTTTAACAGCGATAACAATGCCATTACCCTTATTAGCGCCGTAGACGAAAAAACGCTGCCATTGCAGTCGAAAACCGAGCTTGCGAAAGCCATTTTGCTCCATATTTACCTGCAGTTTTCTGCGAAATAATTGCTAACTAACAAGAGCTAAGCCGTAAATGAAAAAAGCCATTGATTTAAAGATCCTCGACCCACGTATTGGCACTGAATTTCCGTTACCTGAATACGCCACACCTGGCTCAGCAGGTTTGGATTTACGTGCCTGTCTGGATGCTGAACTGCAATTAGCACCCGGCCAGACGGTATTGATCCCCACCGGTTTATCGATATTTATTGGTGATGCCAACCTCTGTGCCACCATTTTACCGCGCTCAGGTCTTGGCCATAAACACGGCATTGTGCTGGGTAATTTAGTCGGTTTAATTGACTCGGATTACCAGGGTCCGTTAATGGTATCAATGTGGAACCGCGGCAACGAAAGCTTCACCATACAACCGGGAGATCGTATTGCACAGCTGGTGTTTATGCCGGTAGTGCAGGCTGAATTTACTATTGTTGACAGCTTCGAGCAAACAGCGCGCGGCGAAGGCGGTTTTGGCCATTCCGGCAAAGCATAATTAGTATAAAGCACCGTTTTACCTAGCGCCGAAGGCCGGTGTACTTATGCAGCAGCGGCATGGATGCCGCGGAGCCTGAGAGGGAACAGGGATGTGATCCTTGAAGGCGGCGAAATAAGTATTTCCGGCTGCAGGCGCCTGCACCAGACTCTAAGTTATTTTTTACAGGACACGCAATGCCGGCACCACGCAGTACAAACCGCAAAGAAGATATTTTGCAAGCCCTAGCCGCTATGCTGCAAAGTAATAACGGCCAGCGTATTACCACGGCAGCACTGGCAGAAAAAGTCGGTGTTTCTGAGGCCGCGCTGTACCGGCATTTCCCCAGCAAAGCGCGGATGTTTGAAGGCTTAATTGAGTTTATTGAAAATACGCTGTTATCACGTATCAATGTCATTCTGGAAGAGCATAAAGATACCCAAAGCCGCACTGAGCTTATTTTACAATTGGTATTGGTGTTTGCAGAACGTAATCCGGGGATATGCCGCATTTTGACTGGTGACGCTTTACAAGGCGAGCAAGAACGCCTGCAGGAACGCGTTGCACAGCTATTTGAAAAACTGGAAACCCAGCTTAAGCAATGTTTACGCGAGCGCAAGCTACGTGAAGGCAAAGGCTTTAGTATCGACGAGGGTGAACTAGCCAACCTGCTGCTGGCGGTTGTAGAAGGCAAGCTAAGCCAGTTTGTTCGCTCCGGTTTTAGCCGACTACCAACCCAACACTGGCAAAGTCAGTGGCAATTATTACAGCAAACCTTGTTTGCTGTATAACCCGGTTTAAGCAAAGCGCTCGTAGAGCGCACTGCCCCATATCAAGGCCACAATAACCAGACTAACAAAAACTGCTGCAGAACCCATATCCTTGGCGCGGCCTGACAACTCATGCCGCTCCAGGCCTACACGGTCGGTAAGCGATTCAATAGCAGAATTAAGTAACTCCACCACCAGCACCAAACACCATACACTCACTAATAAAGCGAATTGGCTCACTGACGTTGCCAACAGCGCTGCCAATGGCACAGAAATAATGGCCAGTACCGTTTCCTGACGAAACGCAGATTCATGCTTCCAGCTTGCACTAAAACCTTGCATCGAACATTTCGCTGCTTTAAGTACCCGCCCAATGCCGCTGCCATTTGGTTTTTGCATCTTGACTGCCCTTCGATAAATTTCGATAAAAATCTGAACTTAACATCTGAAGGTTGGAACCTCGATGCGCAGCCACAGAGTGTCTGAGTCTTGCCGTAGGCAAAAGACGAGTTGCTGTGGCGAGCACAGCGAGTGTTGCAACCTTCGCATCCAACGCCGAAGTACAGCAAAATGTCAGGAAATGCTTTCTGCACCACCTTCAAGGATCACATCCCTGTGCCCTTTCAGCCTGCGAGGCATCCATGCCGCTGTTACGAAAGCACACCTGACACTTTGCTATCTGGTTTCTTTGAAACTTAAATAGTTACAACTTTTAAGCATTAACACCATACTGGGCGCGATACGCCTTCACCGCATCCAGATGCTGTGCCATATCCGGCTTATCCGCTAAATAGCTGATTAAATCCGGCAGGCTAATAATCGAAATGACCTTGGTATTAAAATCGCGCTCTACTTCCTGAATCGCCGACAACTCACCCTGGCCACGTTCCTGCCTATCCAGTGCAATTAGCACACCGGTAAGCTCTGCGCCCTGCGCCTGAATTAACTGCATCGACTCGCGAATCGCGGTACCGGCAGTGATGACATCATCAACCAGCATAATGCGGCCTTTTAGCGGCGAACCCACCAAATTGCCACCTTCACCATGCGTTTTCGCCTCTTTACGGTTAAAGCAGTAAGGCACATCAAGGTTATAGTGATCCGCCAATGCCACCGCCGTAGTAGTAGCAATAGGAATACCCTTGTACGCCGGGCCAAACAGCACATCAAATTCTAATGCCGCATCGTGCAGCGCAGCAGCATAAAACCGGCCCAACTTCGCTAAGTCGCTACCGGTATTAAACAAACCTGCATTAAAAAAATACGGGCTGGTACGGCCAGACTTTAGCGTAAAGCTGCCAAACTTAAGTACCTGGCGCGACAACGCGAATTCAATAAAATCAATTTGAAATTGTTTCATAGCCTGTTCTTTACCTTTAAAGATTATTACCTCAGCACCTTAAAACAGTCTTAAGCCAGTACGCGTTTTTGTTCGTCGATAATTTCGCGAATCGCATGCTTGCCTAAATCCATCATCTGCTGCATTTCTTCAAAGCTAAATGGTGCCTCTTCTGCCGTGCCCTGAATTTCAATGATCTTACCCGTTTCGGTCATCACAATATTCATATCGGTTTCTGCATTTGAATCTTCAGCGTAATCTAAATCGGCCACTGCGGTGCCTTTGTAAATACCTACTGAAACAGCCGCCACCATAAAATTAAGCGGGTTAGTTTTAATCGTGCCTTTAGCACGCATATGGTTAAGTGCATCCACTAACGCCACACAAGCACCAGTAATAGACGCGGTGCGCGTGCCGCCATCGGCCTGAATAACATCACAGTCGATAGTAATGGTGTTTTCACCCAGCAGTTTTAAATCTACAGCGGTACGCAGTGCACGGCCAATTAAGCGCTGAATTTCCATCGTACGGCCACCTTGCTTACCACGTGCCGCTTCACGGTCATTACGGGTGTGAGTTGCGCGTGGCAACATACCGTATTCTGCCGTTACCCAGCCTTTGCCCTGGCCTTTCATAAAACGCGGTACACCTTCAACCACGCTGGCGGTACAAATTACTTTGGTGTTGCCAAACTCAACCAATACTGAGCCTTCAGCATGAGCAGTAAATTGACGGGTAAAAGTAAGGGGACGGATCTGACTGGCGGTTCTGCCACTTGGACGCATAGCTGCACTCCTGAAATTAACAATGGCCGACATTATACGCTATGAATTTCTAAATGCACGTAGGCGGCCAAAGCGAGCAATTCGCCAAAAAGCCTTAGCCTCGGGTATACTCTGGTTTTATTTGTCGCCAGAGAATTCATTATGATCCACAGCATGACCGCCTTCGCCCGTCACGAAACCAAAGCCAGCTGGGGCACTGCCCAGTGGGAAATCCGTTCGGTTAACCAACGTTACCTTGAATCGTATTTTCGTTTACCTGAGCAATTTCGTGGCTTAGAAAGCATTTTGCGCGACAAGCTGCGCAGCAACTTGCAGCGCGGAAAAATTGAAGTAAACCTGCGCTACCATGCCAACCAAGCCGCGGGCGAACTAAGCATGAATGCTGAGTTTGCCGAGCAATTATTACAAAAAGCCCAGCAGCTGCTGCAAAAAGCCCCGCAAGCGCAGCTAAATATTGCCGACATTCTGCGCTGGCCTGGTGTAATGGAAAGCCAAAGCGAAGACTTAGACGCCATGCAAGGTGAATTACTCGCCGGGTTTGACGCCGCCATGCAGGATTTTCTCGCCGGCCGTGGCCGCGAAGGCAACGCCATAGAAGAAATGATTCAACAGCGCTTAACTGCCATTGGCGAACAAGTCGCGTTTGTGCGCGGCCATTTACCGCAAGCCATGCAGTGGCAGCGCGACCGCATTTTACACCGTTTAAACGACATTAAAGCCGACATCGACCACGGCCGCTTAGAGCAAGAAATGGCATTTTTAGCGTCAAAATCTGACGTAGCAGAAGAGCTGGACCGTTTAGATGCGCACATCAAAGAAACCCGCCACACATTGAAAAAAGGCGGCGCCTGCGGCCGACGGTTAGATTTTATGATGCAGGAATTTAACCGCGAAGCGAACACACTGTCGTCTAAAGCCATCAGCACCGACATCACCAATGCGGCGGTAGAGCTGAAGGTGCTGATAGAGCAGATGCGCGAGCAGATCCAAAACGTGGAATAGCTTTAAACTCTCTTGATTAGCGCTTCTAGAGCAACAATATCGACTGAATGGATTTTTTAAATCGAAAGCTCTGCCACTGGCAGAGTCTCAGTGAAGAGACGAGCATAAGTTAAAGGGGAGTTAAGCACACTTATTCGGCTTAACTCATACCACTTTTCAGCTCAACTGGCATTTTTGTAAGCTGACAACGAAATACTGCCATCGCTAAGCCATTCAACCACTAGCTGACCATTATCGAGTAGCAAGCGCCCTTCCCGATTTGGCCGAATCCGTTGCCGCTTGCGCTGTTCAACCAAGGTATCAAGTAATTCCAAAATAGCACTTTTTACCCCTGACTTTCTCAGCATCATGTTATCAGCTTCGGCTAATTGCCATGCAGTAGCAGTTAGCATGTGTGATTCAGCTTCGGCTAAAAATATAATGCTGCCACTGAGTTGTTGCAATTGAGGGTAGTTATGACGCAGGGCTTCCAGGCTCTGCTGTTCAAGCAGGATTACATCATTATCCATAGCATTTCTCCTTAGGCTCTGTTTCAGTGTAGCCAGATTATTGGCTCATAACAGCTCTGAACAGTGAGAATATTTTTGATGTATACGCTTAAGATACAGATAACGGATTTCATATTTGTGGCAATAATCGCAGCAACAGCTTATCCAATACTAGATACAAGCATTTTCGCACACCTAAAACACACGAAAACGCTTTAGAACAG
Organism: Rheinheimera baltica; assembly: GCF_030731985.1. Taxonomy (NCBI): domain Bacteria; kingdom Pseudomonadati; phylum Pseudomonadota; class Gammaproteobacteria; order Chromatiales; family Chromatiaceae; genus Rheinheimera; species Rheinheimera baltica. The sequence goes on along the minus strand of NZ_JAPJDY010000004.1, from coordinate 194,290 downwards.
GTGCATGTGCTTTACCGCTCATCAGCTGTTACAACCAATCATGTAATTTTTCTGACTTTCCCCTTCATGTTATCGATGATGTCGCTACATCAACAAGAAACAGCAAGGGATATACCATGAAGAATAAAATACTAACTGCGATGACATTGCTTGGCGGCATAGTTAGCAGTGCATTATTTGCCAACCCAGTACCGTTAGATTTCAATCAATTAACCACGCAACTGGAAACCAAGTTTGCCGATTTGAACGTACTGGGGGCGCAGGTTGCGGTATTTGACGATAAAAACATCCTCTGGCAAAACCACTTTGGCTTCGCTGACAGCGCAAAACAAACGCCAGTATCGGATAACACCTTATTTCGTGCTGGTTCAACAACCAAAACCTTTGTTGGCTTAGCCATTATGCAGTTGGTGAATCAAGGTAAATTTACCTTGCAAGATGACGTGCTGCAACTCGAGCCACGGTTACTGATTAACAACGCTTGGCAAAACACGGATCCCGTGCGGGTTATTCACTTGCTGGAACACACAGCCGGGTTAGACGACATGCATTTTCGCAATTTCTACAATGTAAGCGAACCGGATATAACTATTCTAGATGCCGTGAACCGTGATGCTGCATCGCTGCGCGTGCGCTGGCAGCCCGGAAGCCGCCATGCGTATAGTAATCCGGGGTATGGGATTTTGGGCCATTTAATCGAACTCTACTCTGGCCAAAGCTTTGAACATTATATCACTGAGCATGTGCTGTTACCGCTGGGTATTACTCAGTGCCATCTTAACTCATCAAACATACCTGAGGCAGATCTTAGTGCAGGCTTTGTCGATGGCGAAGCTGTTGCCTTTAGACAAATTTATTTACGCTCGGCCGGAAACTTACATTGTACTGCGGCAGGATTAGCACAACTAGGGTCTTGGTTATTAAGCCGGGGACAAACCGACAGCGTGCCTTATGTTAACCCACAGACTATTCAACAGATGGAACAACCAGAGTCGACCTTAGCCGCCAAACAGGGCTTAGCGTATGGCTATGCTAAAGCCATATACCATGCCACTCGCAATGGGCGTGAATGGCTGGGACATAATGGCGGCATTGACGGATTTTTAACCTCGTATGCTTATAACCGTGATCTCAACCTGGGCTATGTCGTGATGATAAACAGCAGTAGTGCCAGCATGAGACAAATTGTAGACACGATTACACAGTTACTAGCACAGAATGCGCCATTGCCCGATGCAACGCTGTTACCTATCGATTTGGAGAATTTGGACGGCTACTATCGTGTCAGCAATGAGCGTAATCAAATCTTTGCCGGTATTAGCTTTAGCACTGCGGTGGCTAAACTAACCACCTCTGGCAGTACCTTAGTGGTCGCGCCACTGCTTGGTGATGCCAGCGAATATGTCTACCTTGGCCAGGGACAGTTTGCTAAAGCGGGTGAGGGCTTTGCCAAAGTTAGCGTTATTGGTAATACCGTAGAGGGTTTTGCTATCGATTTAGACGGTGACTACTTAATAAAAACGTCCTTCTTAAGTGCATGGTTACCGCTTATTATGCTGGGCTTTATCTTCAGCGTATTTTTACTAACCCTATGCTATGCACCCGTATGGTGTATTAATGCCTTGCGCGGCAAGTTAATATCACGTCAGCAGCTTTGGCTGCGGTTGATGCCATTACTGACAGTGTTATGTCTGGTGGCCGTTATCAGCGCATTATTTAATCTGTCGTTGTTTGAAACTGCCTATATAAACTGGCAAACGCTGACAATCTATATTGGCAGCCTGGCATTTGCCATTAGCAGTGCCATTGCACTGTGGCTGGTAATGCGTGCGCTTAAAACCGAATCCTCGTGTTTTGCTCGCTACTTCACTGTTGTCAGTGTTATTTCTGCCAATTTTCTTGCAGTCTACTGTTATCATTTTGATTATCTCGGCTTAGCACTGTGGCAGTGGTAAGCTATTGAAAACAGGAAGGCAATTCATGCCTTCCTCTTTATTAGGGCACACTATGAAGATGCACCTGAATCGTTACTGGAAATGCCAACTGATTGGCTGGTTAATTGCCGCCACAGCCAATTTTTTACTTCAGCTGTTGCGACCTGACGTCAATGTGCTAGAGCAGCTACTCACCAATCTGTTTTTTATTGTGTTAGGCATACTGAGTACTCACAGTTTACGCTGGTGCTACCGCACGCTGCAGGTTATTGATATGCCGCTGCTACAGATGGGCATACCGATTATGGGCTTATCTTTATTGGCTACCTCAGCAGTCATTTTTTGCATGTTCAGCGTAATAAACCTTGTTATGCCAGACGGCCCGTCGTTATTTAATATCAACACCATTTTGGGCAATGTCGTCGGTATTTATCCGCTAATGTTGATTTGGAGTTGCCTGTATCTTGGTAGCCAATATTTGCGCCGCTGGCGTCAATCTGAAGTGGATAAACTCGCTCTGGCCAATGCGTTAAAAGATGCACAGTTAAATACCCTGATTGGTCAAATTAACCCACATTTTATGTTTAACGCGTTAAATAACATCCGGGCATTAATGTTAGAAGACGTGCCTAAAGCCAGAGATAGCATGACGCTGCTGGCGAAGGTTTTACGTTATGGCCTCACCGCACCGAAACAAAATTTTGTTTCACTGCAAAGCGAGTTAGATACCGTGAACGACTTTGTTGCGCTGGCGAAAATTCAATATGAACAACGTTTACAGTGGCATCTTGATATCGCTGTTGACGCACAGCGCTATCAAGTACCCCCTATGATGATTCAAATGTTAGTTGAAAATGCCATCAAGCATGGTATTGCCACGGTTAAACATGGCGGTGAATTAACGCTGCATATTCAACTGGAACAACAGCAGCTGTTAATACAGGTCATTAACCCCGGACAGCTAAAGCGGGCACCCTACGCTGAAGAATCTACCCAACTGGGCCTGAACAATATTAGCCAACGGCTTGCGTTACTCTTTAGCGATGAGGCTAGTTTCCGTTTATGTGAAACACAAGGTTGTGTTATCGCGGAATTACGCATCCCTTGTATAGTAGAGGAAGCACCATGACCACTGCCATGATTGTTGAAGACTCCAGGCTCGCCCGCGTAGAGCTAAAAAATCTGTTGTTGCAACACCACGACATTACGTTGTTGGGTGAATATGAAGAGCCTGACATGGCTATTCAGGCAATAGAGCAACAACAGCCAGAGGTGTTATTTCTGGATATTCAATTGCCGGGCAAAAATGGTTTTGAATTACTTGATGCACTGAGTTATCAACCTGCGGTGATATTTACCACCGCCTATGATCACTATGCGGTGAGATCGTTTGAATACGATGCCCTCGACTATCTGCTTAAACCTATAGAGCCTGCCCGTTTAGCTCAAGCATTACAGCGCGTGCAGCATAGGCGAGACAATACTGCTCCGGCAAACTCTAAATTAGAGGCTAACAGCTCCGTTTTTGTCAAAGACGGCGAGCAGTGCTGGATGCTAGAGCTTAGCAGGGTTGTGCACTTTACCAGTGTCGGTAATTACACTGAAGTTCACTTTGATGGCCACCGGCCACTGATTCATAAATCGCTTAACCAATTGGAAGCCCGCTTGCCAGAGCACTTATTCTTTCGGGCGAATCGTCAGCAAATTATTAATATAAAAAAAATTGCCAGCATCGATTTAACCATCGCAGGCAACCTTGAACTTGTTTTGTGTGATGCCAGCAATGTAGAAGTATCACGCCGGCATAGCGCCCGCTTTAAACAACTGCTTAGTCTTTGACACAAAAAAGGGCGCCAAGGCGCCCCAAAGGAGTTTAGTGTTAAGCATTAAAACTTATATGCCAAACCAAGCGATACACTGCGGCCATTAATAGTGCGCGCACGTATAATACCGTTAGCCGGCACCGAGCCTTCCTCTGATTCTGTTAAACCAATTTCATCAAACACGTTATTGATGTTTAACGACACGGTAAGGTTTTCCACCAAATCGTAACTGGCGAAGGCATTAAACTGGGTGTAGCCGTCGAACTTAAGATCATTATTGTCTTGCGCATAAGCGCCGGTTGATCCCGTAACACTTACCCCTACCTGAGCTTGTTCAAAGAAGTAGCGCGCTAATAGGTTATAAATAAAGTCGGCCTGACGACGTGGTGTATTACCCACCACTTCTGGTGCTAACGCATCTTTATCAATTTCAGCATCAGTCCAGGTTACAGACCCTCGCATATCAAAGTCGCCAATGCGGTAGCTGCTTTCCAGTTCAATACCACGAGCCGTGTAGGCACGGTCAAAGAAACGCTGGCTGGTGGCTTCAAAATTTTGCTCTTCAGTTTCAGCAAAAAACAGCGTAGCAAACAGGTTTAGATTGCCGTGACGACTTTTACTACCCAGCTCATACTGGGTTACTTCATCAATGGAGTCTTCTTTTGCCACACTGCCATCGGCATTCACCTTACCGAACAACAAACGGTCTGCATTGGCACGGCCACCTTTACTAATGCGGCCAAACATCGCCCAGTCTTTAGTAAACTGATAGTTGGCGCCAAACGAGTACGAATTGTACCCCCAGTCATAATTAACAATACTGGCATTGGCGTTATCAATGCCGACAACATTTTGCTCTACCTGACTAATAACACCATCGCCATTCATGTCGAGGCTACTTTGGACGGCACCAGCATAGGTACCCGATGCACTACCAATGTCACGCCGGATGCTGGCATCCAGCGAGAGTGCCTCATAAGCCCAACTTACGCTGGCATAAGGGGCTTTAATGCTGTATTCGGTGTCATAGTTACGCTGACAGCAGTTCCCCCAAAATGGCACGCCATAAGCGGTTAAGCCTTGCTCAGTAAACGCGGTACCATCAGACGCAGTTACGTCAAGCAGTTCAGCGTTGTTGCCTTTTAATGCCATGAAATAAGAATTCCACAACCATGACATACTGATGTTTTGGTCGGCTACGTAGTAGCCCACATTCACGTCAACATCACCAAAACGACGCGACAGTTTTAAATCGTTAACGATAGAGCCGAAGTCATTTAATTCAACATCAAAAGTATGAATACGCATGGCGTTTTCAGCGGTGTAAGCATCACCGGCATTAGGGCCTACCGCATAGGTAATATTGGCACCGGCGCCAGCAATACTGTCAGCTATATCCTGTGCATTACCCACTTCCGCCGGAAATAACGTAATAAAATTCCCGCTAATATCACTCACCCGAAAACGGTTTTCCAAGGTCCAGCCTTCAGATAAATCGAATACCGCTTCTACACCAACGCTATTCACTACCGGGTTCATACCATCGCGAATATCCCCGCGTGACAGTTGGTTGTCGCCATTTAAACGCACGGTTTGAGTTAGATAAGCCGATTGCAAGGTATCAGAACCGGCATCATAACCGGGCACCGAACTACCATCGGCATACATTGGCATTGGCATATAACTGGCGGCTTTGTCATTTAAGTGTTTAAAGTACAGCCGTACATAACCAGAATTAAACTCTTTGGTGAGATTCGCTTTAATTTGAAAGCCTTTCTCACCCTGGTAGCCGGGATCCCGCACGCCCTCGCCCTGACGAACAAAGCCACCTACATGAAAACGCATATCGCTGTTAATATCACCACCGTAATCAAAGTCGGTGCGAAAGCTGTCGTAATCCAACCCGGTAGTAAACGCAATACTACCGCCATTTTCAAGCCCGGTTTTACTAACAAAGTTAATCACACCACCCGGTGAATTACTGGCTGCCGTACTGGCTGAGCCACCGCGGATCACGTCTAAGCGTGACAAGCTGGCATCGGCACGAACAAAAATGTCGGCATTACCAAAGGCGATGTCGCCAAACTGCAGTACAGGCAAACCATCTTCTTGCAGAGTTAAAAATTTTGCACCACCAGAAGCTACCGGTAAGCCGCGTACCGCAATGTTTGCGTTACCTTCACCACCAGTAGACTCACTGCGCACGCCCGGTAACATGCGAAATATTTCCGCCGTGCTGCGCGGGGTGGCAATAGCAATATCGTCAGTCGTTAAGCTACTTACCGACACACTTGACTGCATTACCGTTTGGTTGCGTGATACCGCACCTGTTACCACAATACGCTCAAAGCCTAAACCGGCATTTTCGTTATTCGCATCTGTGCTGCTATCAGCAGGTTGCTCTGCAGGTGTTTGCTGGGCAAAAACCGTTGTGCTGCCTAAAGCCAAACTCACTGCCAACGCAACAGTACAGCGTGTTAAAGTATGCTTTTTCATTGCCTATCTCCCGTGTTGAAGTCGCGATCTATTCTTTTGATAGTCTGCAAATCTTAATCGTTTAAGTTTAGTTTGATATAAAAATGTTAACTGGAAGACATCTGCTCCAGTTTAGCTTTTGCTGGCTGTTTCAGCCAGTTGTACACCATGGCCACTGCTAACATGGCAGAAAATAATGTCGCCAAATAAAAGCCAGCCGCCACGTCATTGGCAACATCGCCAATGATTGCCATTAGCGCCGGGGCTACCGCCGCAGCTAACGCAGTAAAGGCTAATATTAGGCCCGCCACAGCACCGTGCTGTTGCCGGTTAAAGCAGCTGATACCTTTTGAATTAAGCGTGGGGTAAATCATTGACATAAACAGGCCAGATAAGGGCATTAACCAAACAGCGAAGTCTCTGCCGCCAATTAAGCTGACAACAAAACAGCCGAAAATACATAACGTAAACACTGCCATGACACTGCTCCAGCAAAAGCGACTTAAAATGGCTGTTGCCAAAAAACGCCCCAGCGCCCTTAAGATAAAGAATACGGTGATGGCTTGTGCTGCCATAAATTGCCATGCGCCGTTGTAATCGGCCAGCAAGGTTGGTAACCAAACAAAAATGGCCACTTCACAGCTAACATACAATGCAATAGCCAAAGAGAAACCTAAGGCGTAGCGATCTTTTACCAAGGCTAACGAACTGCGCAACGATACCTGCTCAGCCGACGCTTCATAAGGGGGGTAAGGCAAACGGGCAGACATCACCACGAGTACCGTGCACAGCAAACCTGCAAATAAGTACAGCACAGTCCAGTGAATAGACTGTGCAATCATAATGGCTACCATAGCAGGGCCAACTATGGCACCAATGGCAAAGAAGCCTTCTACAGTGTTCATGGTGCGGGTGTGGCTTTTACTGTCTGGGCTAATATCACCGATTAGTGCCAGGGCGGCGGTTTTAAATATACCTATCGCCAGGCCGCACAACCCCATTAACAGAATAAAGAATAATGCACTGTTGCCTACCGCAAAGGCATAACAAGACAGGGAATACAGGCTAAGGCCAGCGATGATAAGCTTTTTTCTACCGAGTTTATCGGCCAAACGTCCTAAAAAAAGGCCCGCTAAACCAATGGCAAGCATTGGAACATAATGAAACGCACTGGCCTGGAACAGCGTTAACTGATACTCAGCCATCGCTTGTGGAATGATCACACCAACCGCATCGGTTGTCATGGCAAAGACAAAAAACATCAGATAGGTCATCCAGCGCACCTGGCGCTGTAAATCCTGCCCTGTTACTAACGTGCCAGCCGCCCCGACAGCTTCACGCTTCGTCTCAGAAGTAAGCATAGTGTTCCCCGTTTTTATGGTTTGTTTGGCTCGGTGTAAGCGCACCTATTCCAACAAACTTATCTGAACGCCACGCTTTATCATTCAGGCCGGTTTTATTATTCACCGGGGGTTGACAAAGTCGTCCGTTGGCTTAAAGCTATATCTTAATCGTTTAAGAAGCAAATATTTTTTCAGGAATATTTTCATGAACAGTAAAAACCACACCAATCAGATCCAGCTAATCACCTACATTGACCGGCTTAGTGGTGGAAAAATCAACAACTTACATCAGATGCTGCAAGGGCCTTTAGCAGGACTTTTTGATGGTGTGCATTTATTACCTTTTTACCCACCCATTGATGGCGAAGATGCCGGTTTTGATCCAACTGACCACACGGCAGTAGACAGCCGGTTAGGTAACTGGGACGATATTCGTACTCTTGCAGCAGATTTTCCTGTTATGGCAGACATGATTGTGAATCATATGTCAGCCCAGTCGCCACAATTTTTAGATGTACTGGAACATGGCGAGAAATCGCCCTACTGGCCATTGTTTTTAACCAAAGACACCGTGTTTGGCGAAGGCGCTACTGCTGAGCAGATATCTGCAGTATACCGGCCAAGACCCACGCCGTTTTTTACTGATATCGCGCTTAAAGATGGTCGCAAGGTGCCGTTTTGGACCACCTTTACGGCCAACCAAATTGATATTGATGTCAACTCTGCAGCGGGTAAGGCATACCTTAATGCCATACTCGAACGCTTTACCGAAAATGGCGTGAAGTACATACGCCTGGACGCCGCCGGCTACGCCATTAAAAAAGCCGGCACGCGCTGCTTTATGCTGCCAGAAACCTTTGAGTTTATTGCCGCATTATCAGAGCGAGCTAAAGCGCGAGGTATGGTATGTCTGGTCGAAATACACGGCTATCATCAAACCCAGATTGAGATCGCCAAACGTTGTGACATGGTATACGACTTTGCCCTGCCACCACTGGTGTTGCATACCTTGTTTAGCCGAAATGCTGAAGCACTTAAACACTGGCTGGATATTGCACCGCGCAACTGCATTACCGTGCTTGATACCCATGATGGCATTGGTATTGTTGATGCAGCAGATTACCAAGGGCAGCCCGGTTTGTTAACCGACCCAGAGCTAGATACCCTGGTCGAAACCATTCACAAAAACAGCAAAGGCAGTTCTAAACTGGCCACTGGTAGCGCGGCGAATAATGTCGATTTATATCAGGTAAATTGCAGCTTTTATGATGCGTTGGGGCAAAATGATCAACAATATTTGCTTGCCAGGGCCATACAACTGTTTTGCCCTGGCATTAGCCAAATTTATTATGCCGGTTTGCTGGCGATGGAAAATGATGTTGAGCTGTTGCAAAAAAGCAGGGTAGGCCGCGACATTGGCAGGCCATATTTAACCGCAGATAAAGTTGAAAACGCCCTGCAAAAACCGGTAGTAAAAGCACTGTGCCAACTGATTAAACTACGCCGTAGTTTGCAGGCATTTAACGGCAAATTTAGCCAAACACTTAACAACGACCAATATCAGTTGTGCTGGCAACACGAGGCGCACACGGCCAGCTTAGAAATTAGTTTAGCTTCATTGCAGGCAACCATTCACTGGCAGCATGGCGGACAACAAGCCGAATCGCTGTCGCTAAACAGCCTTTAACACAGAATTAATTAACTGCTTTCGCCAATACGCAGCTCATAAGGTAACTGCAAAGTTGTGTCGTCAGGGTTTAAAAAAGCCCTGACGGCGGCTTCGCCTTTCTTATCACTAAATTGCCATACCGAGGTTAATGTTGGATGGTACCGCAACGTTTCTTCAATACCGTCAAAGCCAACAACGCGAATATCTTCTGGAATACGTAACCCCAGTTGCAGCGCTTCGCGCATCGCACTTAAACCAATTAAATCACTCATGCACAACAAGACCGTTGGCCTTGGTGTCATCGCCAGTACGGCTTTGGCGGCAACACGGGCATAGTGTTGACTGCTCTCGGGAATATGCCAAATATAATCAGCAGATAGTGTCAGGTTTTGCTTCTGCATGGCGCGTTGGTAACCGTCTAACCGCCGGTGTGCAATAGAGCTAAGGTTATCCCACATTGGCGCATCGCCCACAGCCTGGCTCTGGTTTGAATCAATTAAACGCAAGCCTAACACCGTAACCGTATCTCCGGCACGTAGCACAGAGATAGCGCTATCAAAGGCAGCTTGCTCATTATCGATATTAACCGAAGGGCGGCCGGGTAAGTCAAAGTCGACTGTCAGTACACGCTTTCTGGACTGCTGCAATTGTTCAATTAATGTCAGATTTCGCGGCGCACCGTAACAAATAAAGCCGTCAACAAAGTCGCTAATGGGCTCTAAACTGGGTGAACTGCCAGAAAACAATAACAAGTGCGCTTGATTACGCTCCAGCTCACGCGCAACCCCTTGCAAAAACTGGCTGGCTACCGGATCGCTGACCATATACTCCAACGAGTCTGACAAAATCACTGCCACAATGCCAGAGCTGCCTTTACGCAGCGACTGCGCTGCTTTATTCGGGCCAAAGTAGCCCAGCTCTTTACAGGCCTGCAGTATTTTCTCACGCAGCGCAACCGACAACTGATCGGGGCGGTTAAATGCATTTGAGATAGTCGCTGTCGACACACCCAGGGTTTTAGCAACGCTTTTAAGGGTTAATTTACTCATCATGCCAGTGCTTTTTCACTATCTTCTTAATCAATTAAGTTATATGCTTTTATCATTATTTGCGAAGGCTTTTTGCCATGCTTAACAATGTAACATTAAAGGAAGCCATCATGCTTGCAGTTATTGGAGAGAATGTGGTTGATATGATACCAACGCCTGACGGGCACTATCGTCCCTGCCTTGGCGGATCACCTTTTAATGTAGCCATTGGTGCGGCCAGACAAAATATTGCTGTCAGCTATTTATCGCCATTATCACAGGACCATTTTGGTAGTGCCTTTTTAAACTACTTAACCGATAACGACGCACACTATGGCTTACCGTTTTTTAGCCGCGCCCCCACGTCGCTGGCCATGGTTAGCATAAATGCGCAGCACCAGCCCGAATACAGTTTATATCGTACCGGTATTGCCGACCGGGACATCAGCGCGGCGCAACAAATTACTGCCCTGCCAGAAAATTGCAAGCTGCTGCACCTGGGATCATTAGCCTTAGAACCAGAAGATGGCGAGCGAATAAATGCGGTAGTTCAGGCTTGCCATACAAAAGACATTCAACTGGCCGTAGACATCAACGTGCGCATTAATGCCGTATCAAATGTCGACAGCTACCGTACTTTACTGCTGAACGTTATTGCACAAAGCCAGTTTATTAAAGCCAGTGACGAAGACTTACAGTTGTTGTTTCCTACACTAAATCTGCAACAAGCCCTTAACGCACTGCGTGATTGCGCGCCTTCAGCCTTACTGGCGCTAACCGAAGGCGAAAAAGGTGCCACCCTGTATTGGCAACAGCACAGCATGAGTTTACCGGTTGTTGTGGCCACACCTTTTGTTGATACTGTCGGTGCAGGCGATACTTTCTGGGCAAATTTGCTTGCCGCATTACTGCAGCTGGGGCTACCTTCAGCAGCACAGATCAGCACGGCAGAATTAACGCAATGCCTGCAACGTGCCATGCTGGCTGCCAGCTTAAATATCGCGAGCGCGGGGTGTAATCCGCCAACGGCTAAACAGCTTAACGCCGCAATAAAAGCAATAGGTTAACATGTCACCTTTCACCTGGCTGATTTCTCCGCGTTAAGAAGCAATGGCTCATCGCATTGCGCTTTATAATCCGCCTAAACAGAGGTATTTAATATCGGTGTAATCGTCCAGCCCGTAATGCGAGCCTTCGCGGCCATACCCGGATTGCTTCACGCCGCCAAAAGGCGCTGCCGCGTTAGAAATAGCGCCTTCATTAATACCCACCATACCAAACTGCAACGCCTGCGCGACCCGGAACACCCGGCCGATATCCCGGCTGTAAAAGTATGCCGCCAGGCCATATTCGGTATTATTGGCCAGCTCAATTGCTTCTTGCTCAGTATCAAACGCCATTAGCGCTGCCACCGGGCCGAAGATTTCTTCCTTGCTGATCGCCATATCGGCGTTAACATCGCTGATTAAGGTCGGCTGAAAAAACTGTTTGCCAGCGCTATGGCAGCCGCCGCCTAGTAATAATGTTGCCCCTTGGTCTAGTGCGCTTTGCTGCAGCTGCGTGACCTTCGCGACGGCTTTGTCGTCGATTAACGGCCCAATTTGGCTGCCATCCGCTAAGCCATCCGCCACCGTTAGTTGTGTCATGGTAATGGCCAGTTTGTCGGCAAAGGACTGATACACACTACGCTGCACTAAGATGCGATTAGCACAGACACAGGTTTGGCCGGCGTTACGAAACTTTGCCAGCATCAAACCTTGTACGGCGGCGTCTATGTCAGCATCGTCAAATACAATGAAAGGTGCATTACCTCCCAATTCCATCGATACCCGCTTTACGCCATCGGCACACTGTTTTAGCAGCTGTTTACCCACTGCTGTGGAGCCGGTAAAACTGAACTTGGCCACTTTTTCGTGTCGGGTTAATACCTCACCAATGCCTTTGGCGTCAGTGCCCGCCACCACGTTAAATACTCCGGCCGGAATACCGGCCTGATCTGCCAGCTCAGCTAACGCCAATGCCGACAATGGCGTTTGCTGCGCCGGTTTCACCACAAAGGTACAGCCCGCCGCTAATGCCGCTGCTGCTTTACGCGCTATCATCGCATTAGGGAAATTCCACGGTGTTATCGCCGCCACTACGCCAACTGGCTGGCGCTGCACAATAATACGTTTATCGGCCGATGGCGCTGGTATGGTATCGCCATACAGCCGTTTGGCCTCTTCAGCAAACCACTGAATGTAAGACGCTCCGTAGGCAATTTCACCTTTAGCTTCCGCCAGCGGCTTACCTTGTTCCAGCGTTAACAAACGGGCCAAATCATCCTGATGTTGCATAATCAGCTGATACCAGCGCTGCAGTATTTCTGCCCGCTTTGCCGCGGGCTGTGCCGCCCAGGCGGCAAAGGCAAGTTCAGCCGACAATACAGCCTGCTCAGCATCTGCCGCAGTGGCTGTGGCAACTTGGGCCAATACTTCTTGGTTTGCCGGGTTAATGACATCAAAGCGATTGTCATGCAGCTGCCAACTGCCATTGATAAATGAACCGTGCTGAATTAATGCCTTACATGAAATATGTTGCACAATGCCTCCGATGTTATTTCGCTAATGGCTGTAAATTATAGACTGCCGTAATTGCACAAGAACCATCAGGTCGTCCATGTCGACAACAATACAAGTAGTGCAGTATTACAGTGATACCACTACAGCCCACTGCTGCGGCTAACCCGCGTGTTAATGCATTGCGCTAAAAGCGCGCTATTGGGGCACAATAAGGAAAACTGTGTTTTTGCCCGGGTAATGCCGGTGTATAACAATTCACGGGTTAAAATGGGACTGTTGTCCGGCGGCAATACCAGGCAACAATGGCTAAACTCTGAGCCCTGCGATTTATGCACTGTCATAGCAAAGGCGGTATCAACGTCACTTAACCGGCTGGGCAACACCCACTTTACCGTGCCATCAGCCAATTGAAACACCACCCGCAGCTTTTGACTTAGCGGGTCTGGCAGCGTCATACCAATATCACCGTTCATCAGGCCTAAACTGTAATTATTGCGCTGCATCATCACAGGACGGCCAACATACCACAGTTGGTTAGCCTGAATTAAACCCGCGGCCATTAGCCATTGGCTAATATGTTGGTTTAACCCCTCTACGCCAAAGTCGCCACTGCGTAAGGCACACAGTAGCTGGAATTGACTGTAGGCCTTTAAAATTGCCCTGGCCCAATCGTCCCGCGAGCTATTATCTGCATTGATGCACTGTAAGTATTGGCTATACCCCTTAACGACAGTGTCGCGCAGCGTTGCTAAGGTATTACCTGGCAGCATGCGGATATCACTAAAGCGATGAAATAGATCTACTGCAAGGGTGTCACCACGGTTTACCGCAAATGCTAACTGGCCTATGCCGGAATTTGCATCAAAGCGATGGCTGTGGCGCAACATCACCGTGGCCTGGTTTAACACCGAACCCTCAGATTGCCACGGGCTTAAATCAGCCGCGGTGTAAGGCTGTAGCAGGTTTAACGTTGCGACACTGTAACCGCCCTTATCGGCACCACGGCATAAGTCGCCCAGTACTGAGCCTGCTTCAACCGACGATAACTGGTCTTTATCACCCAACAAAATAAGCTGCGCCTGTGGCGGCAGTGCATCAAGCAGTGCCGCCATCATTTCTAAATCAACCATGGACGCTTCATCAACCACCAGTACATCTAAGGTGAGCGGCGCCGCAGCATGATGCTTAAAACTGCGCCGGTTTGGTAAGGCACCCAGCAAGCGGTGCAATGTGGTTACTTCAGTTGGAATAGCCTGCGTAAAGGCCGCAGGTAATTTTTGCAGTGCACCGCTTATCGACTCAGTCAGTCGCACCGCCGCCTTACCGGTTGGCGCCGCCAGTTTAATACTCAGGCGGTTATTGGCACTGTGCTGTAGCACCGCCAGCAATTTTACTACTGTCGTGGTTTTGCCAGTGCCCGGGCCACCGGTAATAATGCTAAAGCGCCGTTGCAGTGCCATGGCACAGGCCAGCTTTTGCCAGTCGGCAGCAGCCGTATTAGGCGCTGACGGTGCAGGAAACAAGGTATCTAAAGCCTGTTTTACCTCGGTGGATACGCTAATAACATTAGCAACCCGCGCAGCAATACCACGCTTTACCTGCTGTTCAGCCTGATATAACCGGTTTAAATACAACTTAGCCTCAGCATGCACCAGCGGCGCTGCACCACTGCCTTGTAGCCAGGGGCTGCTACTGAGCGCCGCATCGACTTGTTGCAGGGTTAACCCGGCTAACAGCACGGAAGGTTTGTCCGTAAAGCGTTGTAAAAACTGGTTCTGTGGCGGCAAACTCAGTAAGGCGTCTGGGTCAGTGAGTAAATCATCAATTAAAATACAGCTATGGCCACGGCCATATTGATGGCACAACAATGCAGTAAACAACCACATTAGCGGCTGAGGCTCAACGGCAAGCTGATGCAGAGTATGAGGTAACTGAACATCCAATGCCCTAAGCCAGCGCCGGTCTACCCAGCGCTGCAACAACGCCTGCATCTGGCTGAGGTCTGTTAACGCAATATGTTGGGCTTTTTCAGATACACCCGATGCATTCACGTCAACGCCATTGGGTTCGGCAAACATATCAATTTGCATCTGCGCTCTCCGTAACCGGTTTACCGGCGAACAGGTCATCCAATTGCTGTAGCAACACCAATGACGCCTCCAAAGTAAGTTGGCCATGCTTCGGGGCACGCATAAACCAATACAGGGCGCCCCCCATGTAACGTTTTGGCGCCTGCAAGTAGCCGGGCTGGCGTAACTTTAACAAGCGATGCAGCGCCAGCATATACAGCGAGGCCTGCACGTCATAACGCTTCGCTAGTAACGCCTCTTGCATCGCATCCGGGGTATAGGCAGCATCATCTACTCCCAACCAGTTCGACTTATAATCCAGCACCCAGTAGCGGCCATCTGCCCCTTGCAAGGTTAAGTCTATAAAGCCTTTTAACATACCGTTTAAGGTGTCTGGCAATAAGGCAGGTCGCGCAACACCGGGCAATATAGCGCGACAAATCAGCCGGTCCAGTGTTACGACATGCACCTGTTCGGTTTGTAGCCAAAATTCCAGTTCGGCACGCTCGTGCTCTAAATGCTGTAACGTCAAACCAATGCCAGCCAGCGGGGTGTGCAGCATCTGGCTTAACCATTGCTGCAATACGGGCTGCCAATCCTGCCAGTTATAACGTGCCAATTGCTGCTGTAATAGCGCTGCAATACCCTCTTCGTTGCAGTTAGCAAAGCCCTGCTGCTGCGCATCTTCCAGTAATTGGTGTAAAAAAGTGCCCGGCACGGCGCCGCGGGGGAAATCGTGAATGCTGTGCTGTTGCTCGCTAACCAACAACGGTTGAGCCGCTTCCTCTTGCAACACACTGTCTAGCGCAGTATCGGCGGCTAATGCCGGCGTTGTTTGTTCCGCTTCAACCTGATAACTGCCGGTGCGCAGCGCTGAATAACTGGCAATCCACCAGCGTTCACGTCGAATCGGCGCCGATAAACTTAGTGCTGGGGTTAGGTGCTGCAATGGCGCCAGGGTTAATGGCGACTGCCGCCCGGGCATAGCGTGTGCCTGCCAGGGTAACGCAGCTAATGCAGTTGAAATATCTGCCGCATTGCACTCGGCTGGCAAGCTAAGTAAATAACCTAAAGCACTGGCCGCCAGTTTACTTTTTTTGCTATTCCCTTCACTAAAGGCCGCCAGCCCCAACCAACAGGCAAATACCGGCCGTGTCAACGCGACATACAACAGCCGGATATCTTCAAGCAAACGTTCTTGCTCAGCGCGTTCCAGCGCGGCCTCGTCGGGGGTTAAATCCAGCACCATAGTATCGCCATTAAAATAACGCTGCGGCCGGTCTTTTTTTACCGTTTTCACCCCACAAATAAACGGTAAAAACACCAGGTTGTATTGCAGACCTTTACTTTTGTGGATAGTGACCACTTGCACTAACTGCTGATCACTTTCCAGTCGCAATTGGTGTTCATCACTCGCCCCGCCGGCATCTAATTGCTCCGCCAACCAGCGTATTAAGCCGGTTTCACCATCCCGTTGCTGGCTTTCAGTTTGCAGTAGCTCGGCCAAATGCAGCACATTGGTTAAGCGCCGCTCGCCCTGCTCTTGCGTCAGCCACTTAGCCGGTAAGGCAAAGTAATGCAGCCAGGCACTTAGCATGGCCAGTACGCCTTTTTGCCGCCAAATTTGGCGAAAACTGCGGATCTGTTCAGTAAGCTGCTCCCAGGCCAGCTCGTCGTTTAACCAATGTTGTAGCTGGGCATCACTATTTTCTGACATGGGTAACGCTAATGCCGCACGCAGCACACTGTCATCTTCAACCTGATGACAGGCGCGCAACCAGTACAACATGCTACTGGCTTCTGTGCTTTGGAAAATAGACTCATTGTCTGACAAATACACCGAGCGGATATTACGGGCACGTAGTTGCTGTCTTACCAACGCCGCTTCGTTGCGATCACGCACTAAGATGGCGATATCCGCCGGTTGCAGTGCGGTTAAGGCAGCGTCAGGCTGCGCCGGGTTAGCAAATCCAGCCTTACCCTTTGTCGCCTGCTGCAATAGTAACGCTATCTGATCCGCGCAAGCCTCCGCCATCATAGCTTGATAAGCGCCTTTTTTCAGCTCAGCCGGATCATGTTCGGCCAACCAATAATTTAACGCTGGTACAGGGTGTTCACCCAGCTGCAACTGCGCCGTTTTGCCTTGTGCCGACACGCCAATAAAGGGTAAAGGAGTTTCTTCCGCCTGGCCAAAGCCAAAGGCGCCACGTTGCTGCTCTGCCTGTTCAAACAAAGCGTTCACCGCATCAACTAATGCAGTAGTTGAGCGAAAGTTCTTCGCTAAACTGTAATGACGCCCGCTGGTAAGATAGCGCGCTTGCAAGTAAGTATGTAAATCTGCACCACGAAAACTGTATATCGCCTGCTTGGGATCCCCCACCAAAATAAGGGCGCTGTCGCGGCTTTCAACATCCGGATAAATGGCACGGAAAATAGCAAACTGCAGTGGATCCGTATCTTGAAATTCATCCACCATAGCAAACGGGTATTGCGCCCGAATGCGTGCAGCCAGTACCGGCCCACCGTCGCCCTGTAACGCCTGATAAAGTTGCAGCAACAAGTCGTTAAAATCGAGCTCGGCACGCTGCTTTTTGCGGGCACGAAACTCAGCTTCCAGCCACACCGCAGCATGATGACGTACTTGGATGGCTAACTGCGGTTTAGCCGCAAGCCACTGGGTAATATCGTCAAACAGCTGGAATACGGCATGGCTTACCAGCGGCTGCGCTTTTTTTTGCGCCGCGGCCAAATTACTGACGCTGTATTTGCCAACCATTTTGACAACATCCGCATTAGACGCTTGTAACAGCTGCGGATCAGCTAAAAGTGCTTGCCACCATGCCCGTTCGGCGGGCCAATTTGCAGCTTTAAATTTGGTACCGTTTAGCCAGCTGTTGGCAAAGGCATCATCCAACAGGTGCAACACGGCATCGCTACACAACGGCACGACTTGCTGACACAAGGTGCTAAGGTGTTGCTGCCACTGCGCTAAGGGTTCCGCGGCCTGTTGTGGGCTTAGCGCCTTAGGCAAAGCCTGGCCTGCCACATTAAATTGCATATTAACGGCATCGGCCTGCAACCAGGGCTGCACATCTGCCAGCAACGCTTCAGGCGACTGTGCAACACGGCCTAAGGCATGAAGCAATTGTGCATCTTGCAGCGGGTATAAAAACCGCCGCCAGTAATCGCACGCCAGCGTGTGTAAAAGCTGCTGATTATCGTCACTAAGTTGCTCGCCAAACGCCATACCCGAGTCAAAGGCATGCTCAGCCAGCATGCGCTGGCACCAACCATGAATGGTAAAAATAGCCGCCTCATCCATCCACTGTGCAGCGCGTTCTAACGCTGCGGCACAGGCGGGGTATTGTGTTGCAGGGTAATCATCCAGCAGGCTTTGTAGCATTGTCTCGTCGGTGCTGCTCAGCCGAAAAGCCGTGGCTGCATCAACCAGCCGCGCCCGAATGCGGTCTCTAAGCTCTGCGGTAGCCGCGCGGGTAAAGGTCACCACCAAAATCTCAGGCGGTAATAATGCCCGTACAAAGGCGGTAGTTTGCGCTGCAGTAGCCGATTGCACGCCATGGCCTAACACCAGACGCAAATAAAGTGCGGCCAGCGTGTAAGTTTTTCCGGTTCCGGCGCTGGCTTCAATTAGTCGGCAACCGTGCAAGGGAAAGCTTAGCGGCTGTAACTCATGCACCTTACTCATGGCTGGCCCTCACTATCTGTGCTCGCCACAACCTGGCTTTGCAATAACGGGCCATACACTTTTTCGGCCCAATCTGGGAAGCCCGCAGCCATCAAACTGGCAAAATCAGGGTAATAACGGGCCAGCTCGGGCGAATTGTCGCGTTCACCACTGTGCTGATACCCCCCTTCAAACATCTCCCGGCACTTGGCTTCATCACCGGTTTGTAAATAGCAAAACGCTGTTTTTGGCATTATAGGCAGGGGCTGCGCCAAACCACTTTGCCAGCTTTGTATCAAGCTTTCTACTTGTTGCTGCGCCTTGGCTTGTGGCTGCGCTAATAGCTGCACGGCGTCATCCAAGCCATATTGATAAATAGACAGCGCTTCGCCCTGTGCGTTTGCTGCCAGCTGCTGCAACCAGGCACTGCGTAATGTGTGCCAGCGTAACTCGCCCTTATTTTTAATGGCCGACGGCCGTAATAAAATAAGCGCCTGTTGGCCGGCATCACTGAAATACACATTGCTTAGCGTATCCTGCAATTGCAAAACTCCGGCCTGCAATGTTACCGGTAACGCTTGCGTGCGCCGCTGCCAATGCGTACCGGCAGCCCGATAACGGCTAAACACCACGTCTACTTCACGGGCGATTTGGGCGCTGGTTAACTGGCCAAACAATGCCAGCGGCAAACGCGCTTGTTTTGCCAATTGGCTCACCGCAGCATCAAGATAGCGATCATCATTTTGCGCCTGCTGATTGAGCAACAACTGATCAAGCAGCTGCTGCTTTAACTGATACAACTGCAAGGCATCCAGCACGAAGGGTTCCGTATCTTCCGCAGCCAGTTCAGCACGATAAAACCGGGTTTTAAAACGCTGGGTTAAATAATGCCGGCATGGATTAGCCAGAAAGTCGTCCAGCAATCGCAGCGTTAACACCGGTAAGGTGTCGCTACCCTCTGGTGATAATGGCGATTTTGGCAGCTCGGCGGGTTGATATGCCGCCTGCCATTCATGGGCATATGTCGCAAAGTTACCGTTAAAATACTGCGTTGAGAACGGTTGCAACGGGTATACCGTTGTCAAACTATCGGCGACAGTGCATTTGTTATCCTTAGCTGTGGGAGCAATGTGCCAGCCGCTGTTCAGTAAATCACGCAGTTGGCTAACCAACACACTGGGAGGTAACTCACTGTTATTTCGGATATTACGCCCTACCCAGCTTAAATACACCGCCTGGCGTGCGCTGAGTAATGCTTCTAAAAAGAGATAGCGGTCGTCATCTCGTCGCGACCGGTCGCCCGGCCGGTATTCTTGCGCCATTAAATCAAAATCATCGCGCATGCGCGAACGCGGATAATCACCATCATTCAGCCCCAGCAGGTAAATACGCTTAAACGGAATAGCCCGCATTGGCATCAGGGTTGAAAACGTAATACTGCCGGCCAGAAAGCGTTGGCTTAAACCGCTGCTACTGGCTTGCTCTAACCAGGCTTCACGCAACACTGCCAGGCTAATTTCACCGACAAAATCGCCACTGTCGGCGGCATCAACTAATTGCACTAAAGCATCGCTTAACCGGCTATAAATCAGTTGGTCTTGCTCGTCACTAAAATCAAACAGGCTAAGCAATAAGCCTTGCTCACCCAGCATGAGTTGCTGCCAATGCACCAGGCTGCGGTCGGTATTCTGGCTAATATTGCTGTACCAGCGCTTTAACTGTTGAATAAACTGCAATACCGGCCCCAGCTCTGCGGCGCCCAGGCCCGCTACCTCAGCATAGGGCGCACAGCCTTGCCATTCGGGCTCATCACCCATGGCAAAACCCAGCAACATCCGTTCAATACCAAACATCCAGCTGAAACTGTTATCCAGGTTACCCAGTTTAAGCCCCGCGCGTTGCTCTGCATCCAACCCCCAGCGCACACCCGCTTCTGTCAGCCACAATCGCAGCTGCGGTAAGGCATCGGGGTTAATGCCAAAACGGCGTTGAATAGCTGGTACGTCGAGCAAATCTGACATTTCACTGAGGGCAAAACGCTGCTGCGGTAAGTCCAGCATATATTCCAACGCAACCAAAAGTGGCTGGCTGCCTCGCAAAGTTTGATCCGCCAGGGTGTAAGGCAAAAAGCGGGCATCGTCTGGTGCCAAACGGCCAAATACGGCATGCACATGGCTTTGATACTGGCTTATATCCGGCGTCATCACGATAATATCGCGTCCTTGTAAGCTGGGATCAGCCGCAAAGGCCGCTATCAGGTTATCCTGCAAAATTTCCACTTCGCGCTGGCGACTATGCGCTATATGAAACTGGATACTCTTGTCATCAGTGGCCAGGGCACGCGGTGGATTAGGCGTCGGCTCCAGTTCTAACATGGCCTGTTGTAACTGCGCCAACAGGGGTAAGCGGCTAATATCGTCAACTGGCGCTGAGAATAAATCGATACGGCCATTAAACCAGTGCTGGTAAAGCTCTGGCTGGTCAAACTGGTCAAGCAAACTCACGTAATCCCGCCCTTGCTTGCCTAAGCTGGCCAGCAATACCGGGGCATGCAAATACAATGCGTCAGCGTCCAGCACCTGAGGTAAGCCTGCTTTACGCTGATGACGTTTTTGTGCACCACGCATATCATCTTTAATAGTGCTGATATCCCCCCAAAAATGCCGGCAAGGGTTAAGCACCGTTAAAATGACCTGACGCTGCGCGCCTAACGCCGCTAATAGCTCGACCGTTTGCTGCGGCAAAGACGACACGCCAAACACAATAATACGCTCTGGCAATAGGTCTGGCCGCGCCAGCTTGCCCTGTTGCAAGGCGGCCAAAGCAGTACTGTGCACATCTGCCCGGCTGGAATAAGCCCCCTCATCACACACGTTAGCCAGTTGCTGCTGCACCAAACGCCATAACGCCGGTTGCCATAGCTGATCCTCAGGCACCAGTTGCTGTTTGCTGCCCGGCAAGGCATTGGCACCGTCGCGCCAACTTTTTAACCAATCTGCCCGGTATACCTGATATTGGTCAAATAAGTCGGCTAAGCGCAGCGCCAGCTGATAACGCTTTTTGCCATCAATATCATCCAGTAAATAACGTTGTAATGGTGCAAAAACGCTGTCAGTAAGGTGTGGCAACAGCCCCAGCAAACGCCAGCCTAAGTTGATTTTATCGTAGGGTAAACTTTTGGGAATGCTGTCACCCAATACGGCGCGGTATAACTGCCAGACAAACTTATTTGGTAGCTCTACTTGTAAGCCTGCGGCAATGCCGGGGTGGTCATTAGCCGTTTCCGCCAGCGCCATTTTAAGCCACTGCGCAATACCATTACTTTGTACCAGAATTTCTTCAGTGCCCAATACAGAAATAGGATGGCGACTCATCCACTGCACGAGTAGCTCGCGCAGGGTTTCAAGCTGATTGCTATGGATAACGACAAAACCGCTCTGCAGCATGCTATTTCTCTGGCAAAACAAGATGATGGCAGGTTAGCACAGTGCTTAACTTTTGAGAATGAAGCTGGTACCACTATGCTTGGCAAAATGCAGTGCAACACCAACTCAGCTTGCCATTAAAAATGTTTGCACCAAACTGACGCAAAACCTTACACTTTTTAAACATTATTTTATAGCAGAGCCTGTATTATCTGTGCCCGATGATTAATTTTATGCTTTTAGGCCAATGGAATGGCAATGTATTGCAGTAGACAACTGGTGCGGTTTTTACAACACAGCATCAAGCTAGGCCTGGCGTGTTGCCTGGTAATGGCAAGCTTTGCAGGCGCGGACACTTCAGAGCCGTCAACCAACAGTTGGCGTGACGATTTCGACGGTACGCTTTATCTGGGTGTAGGCAAAGGCTTCCATCAAACGCTAGTACCAGGCTTAGAGCGAGAATTAAATAATGACCTGCTTTTCGTTATTTCTGGCGAGTTGCAATGGCGTAACTTCTTTATTGAAACGCCCATCCATCGTAGTGGCACCTACATATACAGTGCAACTATTGGCTACCGCTTTTATCAACATGAGCAACATAGCTGGGATTTAATTGCCAGTAACTATAATGTCTGGTTGCCCAACAAAAAAACCAGCAGCGCAACACCACAGTTGGAAGGGCTTAAAGCACGCGCACCTGACTCTTTAAACGCAATTCGTTACCAGTTTCTATGGCAGCAACACGTGTTTGGTTTTGAGTCTGGAATCGACCTTGCCGCCCACCACGGTATTATTACCCGTTTAAGCTACAGCTATTTATTACCCTGGCGTAACCTCGACGTGTATCTGAGTACCGCACTAACGCTCGAGTCAAGCAACGTGGTTAATTATTACTATGGCATTGACGCTGATGAAGCTCGCCCCGGGCGAGCACTCTACCGTGCCGGTGCAGGATACAAAACCCATTTTGGTGTATCTGCGGTTTACCCTCTGGCAAAGCATTGGCAGTTAGATGCCAGTGTTGGCCTTAATCTGTTTAGCCGTAATTACCGCCAAAGCCCAGTCGTAACACGCGATCAGGAAAAGTTGATGGTCGTAATGGTGCGCTATGTTTTTTAAATTCCAGTGCCGCGCTCCACTCTGTGCTGGTCTGATAGTCGCAGGTGCTTTTTACATGTCGGATAAAGCGTTCGCTAGTGACAATAGCAATTTTGAAAGCGTCGTGCTGGCAGTAACACCTGATAAATGCATCAGCATACAACAAGGACGAACCTGTTACAGCACTGTCACAGCACGCTGGCATAGTGCTCAACCACTCGATTTATGTTTGACACTTGCGGACAAGGTGCTGAAGTGTTGGCAACATCAAATTCAGGGCAGCCATCAGTTTGAGTTTGCCGCAGCGCAAAGCACTAAGGTTATGCTGCGTCAGCAACAACAGGTACTGGCGCAGGTTGAAGTTGAAGTTAATTGGGTGCATAAGGCATCTAAAATAAAGCGTCACTGGCGTTTATTCTAGGAGTGAGCATGACAGATTTGAGCACCATCTTACTGGTGGAAGATGATGTATCGCTTGCCGATTGGGTAAAAACTTACCTGCAACAAAAAGGTTATGAGGTTTTGCACCACTGCCGTGGTGACACCGTATTGGACGCCATGGCACAGCAACACGTCGACCTGATTTTACTGGATCTGATGTTACCCGGCCTTAATGGGCTCGCCCTTTGTAAGCAAATACGACAACAATATCAGTTACCTATTTTGATGCTGACCGCGCAGGGTGAAGAAAGTGACGAAGTGATAGGTTTGCAAACCGGCGCAACAGATTATCTGGTTAAACCGGTACGGCCAAGGGTATTGCACGCCAGAATTGAAGCGGCTCTGCGCTCTTGTTTAGCAAGTAATACTTCAGAAAAAAGCGCCACCAACACTGAGACCTTGCAGTTTGGTCAACTGCACATTTGCGCCAGTGCGCAACGTGTATTATTGCGCGGAGCAGAAATTAATCTGACCAGTACCGAATTTTGCTTGCTTTGGTATTTGGCCTGTCATGCTGGTGAAATTTGCAGTAGAGATCAGGTTTTTCTTGCTATGAAAGGGCGTGAACACGATGGCCTGGACCGACGCTTTGACGTTATGGTTTCTATACTACGAAAAAAACTGGCCGATGATGCCAGCAACCCTAAAGGGATAAAAACCGTCTGGGGTAAAGGCTATTTATTTGTCGCTGATGGCTGGCGGTGATGTTTAACGTTATTCAGCTGCAAGCACATATTGTATGTTAAAGCTAAGTCTAAGCCTTATGCTGTCAGCTGTTTGCGCGCTGTTTGTGTTGGGCGCTATGCTGGACTCACTGGCTGGCCAGGCCGAACCCCATGCCACTGCAGACGAAAAGTTACTCCCTGTATTGCTTGCTCAGCTTGCTGAAGAAGCAAATCAGAGTGTCGCCGCAGATTTACCATCATTTGCCGCAGAGCAATCGCTGCGATGGCAACTACAAGTTTCGTTTGAACCTTTAGCCCACCTCGCCCTACCGGAAGAACTAAAATACCAGCTATACCGGCCGCAGGGGTTAAGCCTGGCAGCAAGTGAGCATCGGTATTTACTCAAAGCACTAACTGCTCACCCGCAATGGTTATTAAAAGTGCAACTACCCGCTGAACCAGAACCGCTCCCAGGTGATTTATGGCTGACATTGTTGTTTTACGCCGGCATCTGCCTACTAATGTTGTTCTGGTTAACACCACTAACCCGCCAGCTCTGGTTGTTAAGTCAGGCAACTAAACGATTTGGACAGGGCGACTTGAAAACCCGGCTATCGCCCTCTCCCTGGTCATACATTCCCGCTTTGGAGCATAGCTTTAATCAGATGGCTGACCAGATAACACAATTGCTGGCAGATAACCAACTGCTGGCCAGCTCATTATCACATGACTTGCGCACTCCCTTAGCCTGCTTTCGTTTTGGCTTAGACGCCGCTCAGGAATGTGAACACCCGCAGCAAAAAGATCACTATTTGCAACGCCTGGAGCAGGATTTAGACCGAATGGAGGCCATGGTAAATGCCTTTCTGGAATACGCCGGTTTGTCACGTCAGCAGCAGAAACTGAGGTTTTCGGCGGTAGAATTACTCAGCTGTTGTGCACAGGTTGCCAGTCAGTGCCAGCTGTTATTGCAACAACAACACAAGGCGCATCCCAAGCGGCCACTGATACAACTGACGCTACAACTGCCGGAACAGGAAATTTGGTTAAGCCACGCCAACGCGCACTGGCTGCAAAGGGCCCTATTAAATATATTACACAATGCAAGCCGCTACGCAGAACGACACATCGTGCTGTCCATTCAAGAGCAAGCGCATGAAATCTGGTTAAACATTAGCGACGATGGCCCTGGTATCGCCGAAGTCGATACGTTACGAATATTTCAGCCCTTTGTCCGACTTGATACTGACAGCGCTACTGCTGAAACACCGCAGTTTGGATTAGGTCTTGCTATCGTTCATCGGGTTGCCAGTTGGCATAACGGCCGAGTGTGTGTTAACAAAAGTGCTGCCGGTGGAGCCTGTTTCAGCTTACAGCTGCCGCGGGTTCCCTTAGGCTGAGCTCCACCTTCAGCGCCACTTTTCTATTATTAGTACATTGTGATCATTAATACTTTGCCACCGTCAAATACTTAACCCTTACAATTTCAGAACAATTATCAACTTCCCCATTCTTACTTCACAGTGATAACCTTTTTTCAACATTTTTTATGACTGCAGTGCGCGCAACACAGCATTTGTATTGATAAAAGTGTTAAAGAACCACAGACCACTCAGTTGGATTTTTAGTTAAATTTATGGAGAGCGTGATGGCGAAAAATAGTAATGGATTAGGTTTGGCGCTGATATTCAGTATAACCACTGCACTGGCAGGGTGTAGCGGAAACTCAGATGAGTTGGATGAGAAGCTAACCCACAGCGCAAGCATTACGCTGGTTAACTCCTGGAGTTCTATGGCAGATCTCCATGTTGCCAAGCGTAGCTTCGACAGTGGTTACAGTGGCCTGTTTGATACAGACAATTTGGTTTCACCGGATGTACCCGTGAACGAAGTTGGTGAGCCCTACCTATATAGTTACAAGGCTATTAATAATATTGTGAATTTAGGTATCAGAGACAGTATCAATAAAAACAACGAACAACGCATCACTAAAACCTTAACTAACGGCGAAAAATTGTGGGTTATTGCATGGGAAGAGGCCAGCAGCAAGAAGCTGTCGGTTGTCACCAGAGCGCAGCACAATAAATCAGATGCATTCAATGTTCGTTTATTTGCCGATGGAAATTATGCTGTTTTTGTTGACAGCAATAACGTGTTAAATGCAGAAAAAGGCAAAGTAACCCCTTATCTGGAAATAAATAACTGCGCTAACAGCCTGAAAGTTGCTGATATAGCCATTGATTTATGTGCTGCAGAGCTAGGAGCCTCTTATCTGCTCATTGTAGACCGTAACGGTTCGAACGTTATAGTGGCTGAATAGTCGTCTAATATATGCCTAAGTCAGAGGGTGTTACTGTACTTACTATAATATCCTCTACTCTTAGTGCGAACTGCAGCCGCCACCTTCTGCAACGGCATGACTATACAACAGCGTAATATCCGTATCAGCCCCACAAAACGTCCAGCAGCACCATTAGTAAATTTACCGTTAAGACGTTACCATATAAAACATATAAAGTCGCCAGACAGGAAAAACTATGCCTTTCTCCATCCACAAATGGAAAAAATACTTACTATTTTTCATCGTGGTATGTGTAGGTTGCGCTACACTAAGTCGCTTAGATTTAGATCAGCAGTATGGTCATGCGACAGCAAGTAATCGCTCAGGAATTAGTGCCGAATACCAGCAAGCGGAACGTTATCAGCAGCATATCAAGCCGATAATAGATCGCCGCTGCGTGGTGTGTCACGCCTGTTATGACTCCCCCTGCCAATTAAATATGACATCAACCGCGGGTATTGAACGCGGTGCTCACAAAGAAAAAGTGTACGACGGCGCCAGACTACTAGCTGCCACACCCAACCGTTTATTTACCGATGCTTTGGGTACCAAAGCCTGGCGCGAACGAGGCTTTTTTCCGGTATTAAACGAACGCCAACAAAGTAAGCAGGCCAATACTCAGGGGGCCGTACTGGCGCAATTACTGCAGTTAAAACAACAATATCCATTACCAATGGGCGATATCTTGCCTAAATCCTTTGATTTTGGTTTAGACCGTGAGCAAAGTTGCCCGACCATTGAAGAGTTTGACAACTACGCCAAAAGCCAACCTTATGCCGGCATGCCATACGGCCTTCCCGGTTTAAGTACTGCTGAGCATGATTTATTAGTAGATTGGTTAAAGCAAGGTGCCGCCATGCCAGATGCACCAGCGTTAGCAGACAATGAACTTGAGGAGGTGGCAAAACTTGAGCAATGGCTTAATGCCGACAACCTGAAGATGCAACTTAGTGCCCGTTATATTTACGAGCATCTATTTACCTCCCATTTGTATTTCAGTGTGCTACATGCAAAAGACCAAACACCACAGTTTTATAACCTGGTACGTTCAACAACGCCGCCGGGTAAACCGCTTGCATTGATAGCCAGCAGACGGCCGTTTGATGATCCGGGCGTAAGCCGCGTGTATTATCGCCTACAGCCGGTGCATGCTAGCATCGTTAATAAAACCCATCAGCCGTATGACATTAATGCCGATTTACTGGCGAAATGGCAGCAATGGTTTGTTGATGCTGATTATCAGGTACAGACCCTGCCCGGCTATGAGCCAGAGGTTGCTGCCAACCCGCTGACAGCCTTTGTGCAGTTACCGGTTAATGCACGTTACCGCTTTATGCTGGAGCGGGCCGAAAACACCATTATGGGCTATATCAAGGGCCCGGTATGCCGTGGCCAGGTAGCGCTGAATGTGATAAACGATCATTTCTGGGTTTATTTTGTCGCGCCTGAACTGGCCAGCTCAGCCGATATTGAAGCCTTTTACTTATCACAGCGCGATAACCTGCGCCTGCCAGCAGAGAAAGAAAGCACCGCGTTGGCACTGAGCTGGGCCGCCTTTGCCAAGCGTCAGGGCAGTTATGTGCGTGCGCGCAGTGCGTTTCTAAACCGCGCATTTAAAGACGGCCGGCATCTTACGTTGGACGGAATTTGGGATGGCGATGGCAATAACGACAACGCCAGCCTTACCGTGTTTCGCCATTTTGACAATGCCACCGTGGTAAAAGGCCTGCAAGGCCAAAACCCGAAAACCGCCTGGGTGATAGATTACGCCCTGCTAGAGCGTATTCACTACCTGCTGGTAGCCGGTTTTGACGTTTACGGCAATTATGGCCACCAACTGATGACGCGGTTGTATATGGACTTTTTGCGCATGGAGGGTGAATCTAATTTTCTGGCATTTTTACCCGCCGACGTGCGCCGGCAAGAATTTAACAGCTGGTACCAAAAAGCCGGCGTAGAGCTTACCGCTTTTATCCGCGATGACATTAACTCGTTTGCCCAGCCCAGCGGGCTTAGCTTTAGCAGCGATAACCCCAAAGCCGAACTGTATCAGCTGCTGCAGCAACACTTAGCCAAGCTGCAACCTCAGCGTTATCAACTGGATAACAGCTCCCTTGGCAGCAACAGCCAAGCCTTGGTGGCACAACTGAATAACCTCACCGGCAAAGCCGCCTCCATATTGCCGGAAATGACCATGATTATGGTAGAACCGGCAGATGGTAAGCAGGCGGAACTATTCACCCTGCTGCGCAACAGCGCGCATTACAACGTTAACAGTTTGTTTGCCGAAGATGACAACCGCAACCCAGCGCAGGACAATATGACGCTGGTGTATGGCCTGCTTGGCAGTTATCCCAATGCGTTTTGGCGGGTAAAAGAAGCCGATTTAGCCAAATGGGTAGCACAGGTACAACAGCTGCAAACCGAACAGGACTACCGCACACTGCTGGATAATATTGGAGTAAGGCGCACTGCCGCCGACTTTTGGGCCTTTAGCGATAAGCTAAACCAACAATTTATGCGCCAGCACCCGACAGACAGCGGCTGGCTGGACTACAACCGGCTGGAAAATAGATAAACAAAGCATACTTAGTTAAAACCCAGTGACATAAGCAGTAGGCAATACGGAGACTAACATGGGCAAAATTTACCATATCGGCACAGTGGGCCAGCCGTGGGGCGAGGCAGAAAAAGCGCAGTGGCTAAACGAGCAACGCATTAAGCGCAGTTTCTTTGATGAAGTATTACCGGCAATAGAAGCGCTGAAAACTGAGTTTGATATTGAGCAATACGGCGAGCTGGCCTATCAGGCCGTGTGCGGTAAAACCTACCCACTGTTCGCAGTAAAAAGCCGTAACTGGCACAGTGATAAACCGACTATTTTAGTGACCGGCGGCGTGCACGGTTACGAAACCAGTGGCGTACATGGCGCGCTGCGGTTTTTACAAACTGAAGCAAAAGCTTACAGCGATAAAGTGAATGTGTTGGTTCTGCCGTGCATTAGCCCCTGGGGCTACGAAACCATTAACCGCTGGAACCCATTAGCGATAGACCCCAACCGCAGCTTTGGCCCCAACGGCACCGCAACCGAAGCCCAACAAGTACGACAGTATCTGCACGGTTTGCAGTTAAACTTCGCTATGCACATTGACCTGCATGAAACCACTGATTCCGACAACAGCGAGTTTCGCCCGGCCAAGGCAGCACAAGATGGCACCATAAATAAAAACTGGAATATCCCCGACGGCTACTACACCGTAGATGACGCCGAACACCCCTGCCCGGCGCTACAAAAAGCGATTATCGACAGCGTGGCCAAAGTCACCCATATTGCCGAGCCTGATGAAAACGGCAAGCTCATTGGCGAGCCCATGCAGCAACCCGGTGTAATTAACTATGCCAAAGCCACATTAGGTTTATGTGGCAGCGTTACCGATGCGCCACTGGTGAGCACCACCGAAGTTTACCCAGACAGCCCAAGCGCCAGCCCAGAGCAATGCATTCAGGCTCAGGTTGCGGCCGTTGTTGGCGCACTGGATTACCTGCTACAAACCAAATAGTTGTATTTAAATAAAACCAGGGGCGCTTGTGGCGCCCATTTTTTTTAACCGTAATACTCAGCCTAAAACCAGGCGGCGCAGACGACCAACGCTGTGCTGTTATACCCCTGCCCGAAACCCCGCCCTTGATCGCATAAAGTGTGGTTAACTTGAATTTTAGATTTTTTTCATGTTTTATGGCTACGTCTTGTTAGTCGCTAAACCAATAGAAGTTAAGCACGACAAGCATGTCGCAGAGTACCGTTTTAAAAAAATAATTATAAAAACAAAAAGATACACGGACCGGGGAGCAGGCAAATTAAATTGTTTAACACAATTGTGAAAATTATATGGAGGAAAAAACACGCTCTGTCGTCTTTGTTTACTGCATGGCAACACTTCATGCGGGGGGGATATCGAAGCGGGCGGCGGCTGTTGCTATCTTTGCTTATCGTCTATTGCCTGTCAGGCGTAGCGTTAGCTAAAGAGCAGCCATCAACAATTGCTTTCAATATACCAAGACAAAGGGCCGACTTATCGCTAATCAATTTTGCAGAGCAGGCAGATATCACCTTGCTTTTTCCTCTAGAGCATATCAGTGATAAACACACCAATCTGCTGCAGGGCCGGTACAGTCTCATTGAAGCCTTAATGATTCTGTTAAAAGATACCGGTTTAAAGCCAGAAATTAGCGAAAGTGGGCAGGTATCTATTCAGATAGATCCAACTTTCGAGAGTAACAACGACATGGCTCAATATAACAAAAATAAAGTGGCGACCGCAGTACTGGCGGTGCTTAGTGCAGTCGCAACAACACCCACTTTAGCAATGCAGGAAAGCGAAGGGAAAGCAGCAGAAATCATTGAAATTCGAGGCATACGCGGTGCACTTGGCCGTGCGATGGATTCAAAACGCGAAGCGGGTGGCGTGGTAGATTCCATCTCAGCCGAAGATATTGGTAAGTTTCCGGACACCAACTTAGCAGAATCACTGCAGCGCATCACCGGCGTGTCTATTGACCGTTCTGGTGGTGAAGGCCAGCTGATCACCGTACGCGGTTTTGGCCCCGAATTTAACACAGTGTTAGTCAATGGCCGGCAGATGGCGTCTGAAAACCAAAGCCGTGCGTTTAGCTTTGATACCATTGCCTCTGAATTAGTCCGCAGCCTTGATGTGCACAAAACTTCCAGCGCAACTATGCAGTCCGGTGGCATTGGCTCTACTGTAAATGTAAATACGGCCCGGCCTTTTGCCATTGGTGGCTTTAAAGTGGCCGGTAGTGTTAAGGGTATTTACGACGAAAATAGCGAGCAAACCTCGCCGCAGTTATCTGGCCTTATTAGCAACACCTTTGCCGATAGCACTTTTGGTGCCTTGTTAGCGGTATCACACCAACAGCGCGACACACGTTTAAACCAAGCGCAAATTGACGGCTGGTTGGAAAATGTCGGCGTGCCTAACCCGATAACACAAAACGGACAAGCCTATAGCGGCAATATTTTCTCGCCTCGTAACTACGACCATAAAGTTACCACCGAAGAGCGCACCCGCACTAACGCCAATCTGGTATTGCAGTACGCGCCAACGGACAAGCTGGTTATTACCGCTGACGCCTTGTATTCCGACTTTGATATTAAAGCCGATACCACCTCTTATGGTCACTGGTTTACGGCGCCCAATCTGGAAGGCTTTGATGGCGCTGCAGGGCCGGTGGTCGATGCCAACGGTACGGTTATCGACTTGTACCAGGAAGTCGGTCTGGCAACCGATATGCATGCGAAAAAATTTGACCGCTTAACGAATTCCGTCTCCTTGGGGTTGAATGCTGATTGGGATGTCAATAACAACCTTAATATGAAATTCGACTTCAGCCACTCCAGTGCTGAGCGCGAGCCCAATAACGGCCGTGGTGATCAGTTATCTCTGATAGGCTACGCCAACCGCGTGCGCTTTCAGGTTGACAACAATATTCTGCCGTACGCCAGCCAATTCGCCGAAGCGAATGCCAATATCTACAGTGGGCAACAAGAACTTAACGGCACCGCTTATCAGGCCGGGGTTACACCCGATGGCGTGTCTAATTTGCTCGATCCGGCCAACAGCCGGGCACACGTAATGTTACGCCGTGGCTGGGCCGTAAAAGACAGTATTAATCAGCTGCGCTGGGATGGCGTGTGGAGTGAAGATGCGCTAACGGGACTTACTCAAGTTAAATTTGGTGTAAGTTACTCCAGCGAAAAGAAAAACCTCGACCGTTGGGACAACGAAGGTGTGGGTATTCACTGTACATTTTGTGGCTATCCAGATACACCGGATATGGCAGCATTCCCGCAATATGTGTTTAATGCTGGCAGCGATTTCTTAAGTGGTGTCAGCGGCAGTGGCCGTATGCCAACGTCCTGGTTAGCGCACGACGGCGAAGCCAATTTTGCTTTCCTTGAACAGTATGCTGCGTCACTTGGCAACAACATTAGTTTTGATGCCGTTAAGCGCAACAAATCTTATGAAGTCACCGAAGATACAACGTCATTGTATGTAGAAATGGACTTTGAAGGCGAACTCGCCGGCATGCCACTGACCAGTACTGCCGGGGTACGTTATGAACGCACCAGCGTAGGCGTTGATGGTACTGATGCACCGGTGACGGGCCTGACTATACTAGATGAAACCGAAATGTTGGCGCAATTTGGCAATGCATCACCCATCAATGAAAGTGCCAGCTATGAAGCCATTTTACCTAACTTCAGTGTCAAACTTGAAATCTCTGACGACGTGGTGGCCCGTTTTGCTGCATCTCAAACTCTGACGCGGCCAACACTGGAAAGCATGTCACCGGTTACTGTTATTGGCACAACGCGTCAGGGCGGCGATTTAACATCAACCTCAGGTAACCCTGAACTGGAACCCTTTACCTCAACCAACCTGGACTTATCACTGGAATGGTATTACGACACGGCCAGTTATATGTCGGTGGGTTATTTCCGCAAGAATGTAGCAAATTTCATCGTCAACACCACCGAAGATAAAACCTTTACCCTGGATAACGGCAGCTTGCTTACCGATCCGTCCACCGGCAGTGATACCGGTGCGCCAGACAACAACGACGCCACAGCAGTATTTACCAATACGCTGCCAAACAACGGTGAGTCGGCCATTGTCGATGGTTTTGAACTGGCACTGCAACACAGTTTTGATTCCGGCTTTGGCTTGATGGTAAATGCAACGCTGGTTGGTAGTAATGCCGAACTGGACCCGGCTGACATTAGCCAGGTGTTTGCCTTAACGGGCTTAAGTGACTCGTACAACCTGGTCGGCTTCTATGAACAAGGTCCTTTCCAGGCGCGGATTGCGTATAACTGGCGGGATCAGTTTGTACAGTCGTTAACTCAGTCTAACGGTGATGGTGTGGTGATTGTAGAAGACTATGCTCAAATAGACGCAACGGCCAGTTATGACCTGACTGACAACCTTACGGTAGTTATTGAAGGCATTAACCTGACCAATGAATACGTGCACAAACGTGGTCGCTTTAGTAATCAGCTATTGCTGATTGAAGATAGCGGCCGCCGTATTGCCTTTGGCGTGCGCGGTACTTTTTAGCCTTTGAAGCGCATCCTCTGTAACTATTAAGTTATGACGGGGATGCACCGGTCTGTCTTCCTCCCTGAACAGACCGCTGATGGCCAGGGCCTGCGTTTTGCTGCAAGCCCTGTTTTTAGTTGTATTGACATGGTGACCAATGTGATTAAGCAACCGCCACAACACGACCAGGCAACACCCATAACGCAGCAAACCGCCACAGCGTCCATTCGTACCGTGGTTATTGTCGGTGGTGGCAATGCCGGTTGGCTAACGGCAGGGCGCATTGCCGCCAAACACAAAAGCAACCAACCTGATGGTGTTAAAGTTATTCTGATTGAGTCACCTACCCTGCCTCCCATTGGTGTCGGTGAAGGTACCTGGCCCACCATGCGCAGCACCTTGATTGCCCTTGGTATCAGCGAAACTGATTTTATCCGCCAATGCGATGTTACCTTTAAGCAAGGGGCAAAATTCGCGCAATGGGCCGATGGTAGTAGCAGCGACTTTTATTACCATCCGCTGGTTTTACCGCAAGGTTTTGGCAAAGCCGAAATGGCAGGCTATTGGCAACAGAGCACGGCGACAGCCAACAATACATCGCGCAATACGTCATCTTTTTCCAATGCATTGTGTTATCAGGAAGCACTCTGCGAGCACGGT
The DNA here is from genome assembly GCF_030731985.1 of Rheinheimera baltica. Classification (NCBI taxonomy): domain Bacteria; kingdom Pseudomonadati; phylum Pseudomonadota; class Gammaproteobacteria; order Chromatiales; family Chromatiaceae; genus Rheinheimera; species Rheinheimera baltica. The sequence goes on along the minus strand of NZ_JAPJDY010000004.1, from coordinate 159,952 downwards.
TTAGCCCCAAAAACTATTCGCCACGCTGAGTTTGGCGCCGTTGCCAATTATGCCTATCATCTGGACTCGGGCAAATTTGGCCCGTTTTTACGACAACATTGCATCGAAAAACTGGGAGTGACGCATATTCTGGACGATGTCGTTGCAGTGCAAAGTTCCAGCAATGGTGATATTGCCGCGGTTAACACTAAACAGTCTGGCGTGATTGCAGGCGATTTGTTTGTTGATTGTTCCGGTTTTTCGTCGTTGTTACTGGGTAAACATTACCAGGTACCGTTTAAAGCCTGTGACGATATTCTGTTTATCGATACCGCGCTTGCGGTACAGGTACCCTACGAGCACCCCGACACGCCTATTGCTTCACATACCATTTCCACCGCACAAGACGCAGGCTGGATTTGGGATATTGGCCTGCAACACCGCCGCGGCGTTGGTTATGTTTACGCCAGTAAATACTGCACAGAAGCGCAAGCCCGGGCTACCTTGGCGCGCTATGTCGGCCCGGCCATTGCCGATTTATCGGTGCGCAAAATTCCTATTGTCAGTGGCCACAGAACGCGTTTTTGGCAAAACAACTGTGTCGCTGTAGGTTTGGCGGCAGGCTTTCTCGAACCACTGGAAGCGTCTGCGCTGGTGTTGGTCGAGTTATCAGCCCAAATGATAAGTGAACAACTGCCCGCTAACCGTGCGCTAATGGACATTGTCGCTAAACGGTTTAATGAAACCTTTTTATATCGCTGGGACAAAATTATCGATTTTCTAAAGCTGCATTATCTGCTGAGTCAGCGCGAGGAGCCGTTTTGGCGAGATAACCGAAACCCAGCGACTATTCCACAAAGTTTACAGGACTTACTGCAGCTATGGCGCTATCGTGCGCCCGGTGATCTGGACTTCACCAGCAACAACGAAGTATTTCCGGCAGCCAGCTATCAATACGTGCTGTATGGCATGGGATTTAAAACAGACTACAGCCAAAGCCACTATTTGCTGGATAACCCTGAGTTTGCCGCGCAACAATTTGCCCAAAATCAAAAAATGATTGCACAGGCCCTGAGTATACTGCCTTCGAACCGCGAGTTAATTAGCAAGATCCGCGAATTTGGGCTTAGTCAGCTGTGAATACTGAACTGTGCAGACTCAGCGCTCAAGACTGACCCGGCTTAGCGCAAAGTGCTACCCACTAAAACAAAAGAGAATATTCATCATGGCCCAACTTGTCGCAATTAACCCGCAGCTGCATCAACACTTGCGTCTTCAACCCGCCAACGCCGGACGGCACAGCGAGGATACTCAACTGATGCCGGTGGTGCCGGCAGAATTCGCCAGCATGGCAACTCAGGCCCCGATAGTGCTGACCAAAAATGGCCAAACCGGCCAGTTTGTTGCAGTGGCATTGCTGGGCTTTGCGCCAGGTGAAAACCTGTTTTATAGCGATAACGCCTGGCAAGGCGACTATCTACCCTTGCAGTTACAACGTCAGCCATTTTTTTTAGGCCAAGCCGAAGCGGCTGAAACACCGACTAACACCTCGACTGCCCCAAATAACAAGGAGGATTACGTGCTGTGTATTGATAGCGACAGCCCGACTATCTGCCAGCCAACGAGCATAGACGATACCCGCTATGAACAACTGTTTACCGAGACTGGCGCCGATAGCCGCTATTTCCAGCAGGCTAAAAGCTGTCTGGCAGAACTATTGCGTGGCGAGCAACAACAACAACAGCTGGTACAGGCACTGCTAAGTTATGATCTGATCCAGCCACTGTCGCTCGACATCGTGTTTGATAACGAGCAGTCGACCCGCTTAAACGGTCTCTATACTATTGACCAGCAAAAGTTAGCCGCTCTGGCACCGGACAAACTGGTTGAGCTGCATCAGGCAGGTTGGTTATTGCCTATCTACACGCTTATTGCATCGACAGCACAGATTTATCCGCTTATTGCGCGGAAAAACCGCCGGCTGGCTAAGTGCTAATGTCAGTCAGTATTCGTTCCCTTAAGCAAGGTATAACGCAGCTCAGCATTGGCAACGAAGCCACACCGCTACTGGTAATTGATGATCTGGTGCTTAACCCGGACTGGCTTATTACTAATGCCTGTGCAGCGCCAAACTTTATTGCCGATGCCGCCAACTTCTACCCGGGTATTCGTAAACCCACGCCCTCGTGTTATCAACACGCTATACAACAGGCATTACTACCACTACTACAAACGGTGTTTACGCCGCTACAACCGGCAAGCTTGCACATTTTACTGTCGGCTTTTGCTCTATCTACCACGCCACCGTCCCAACTTCGGCCGATTCAGATGTTGCCGCATATTGATGCCAGTACGACGAATCAGTTGGCGATGGTGCATTACTTAGCCGGGCCGGAGTTTGGTGGAACGTCGTTTTATCGTCATAAACAAACCGGTTATGAACGCATTACAGCAGACCGGTTGCCAAACTACAGTGCCATACTAAAAGCACAAGCACAGGCAGCGCAGTTACATCGAAACCCGGCATATGTCAGTGGTGACAACACGATGTTTAGCCGGATTTTCCAGGTTGAAGCCAAGCCAAACCGCGCTATTATTTATCCGGGTAATTTATTGCACTCTGGCGATATTCGCCCAGAAACAGGTTTGTCAACTGAGCCAAGACAGGGGCGGCTTACCATCAGCAGTTTTTTGCAGTGGTGTTGATAAAAATTGTATTGATAAAAAAAAGATTTTATAAAAAACTAAAATAATTTCTTCAGGGTATAGTGGATTTTCCCCGGCTGATTCGTCTTATTGTTCAGGGGTGATATGCGCAGCAATAGACTGGGCAGGGCCTCATTCGGATTAACCGCCGAAACACCAAAAAGACGGGGAAAAATGTCAAACGACTCATTGCTTTACAAGGTCTATCTGGCTTCGCGTAAAAGTTTGTGGCGCGCGGTATCGCGTATTGTGCCACCGCACGAGATTGAAGATATTGTGCAAGAAACCTATGTACGCATTTGCCAGATTGATCATAAACAGAACATCAGTTCGCCAAAGTCTTTTATGTTTACCATCGCCCGCAATTTGGCATTGGACTATCAGAAGCAGGCAAATGTAAAGCAGGTCGACCATGTGGAAGATATTGATTTGCTGGACCAGTTGTTATCCGACAACTGCCGGGATGAAGTCTATGATCAGGCCTTATCTGCCAGCGAGTTTGCCATATTTTGCGAGGCCGTCAGATTGTTGCCGGTACAATGTCGTAAAGTATTTGTGTTAAAAAAGGTCTACGGTTATTCCCAACGTGAAATAGCCGGCAAGTTACGTATTAGTGAAAGTACAGTAGAAAAACACATCGCCACGGGTATGAAAAGTTGCACGCTATTTATGCGTAAAGCAACAGCAGGCGAAAAAGGACAAGGCCAGAACAACGCTCACCGACACGTTAAAGGAGGATCCTATGAGTAATATTCACCCGATCCATCTGCAGTCGAAACGCCAACAAGCCGTCCTTGATGAGCAGCGTTTAGAACAAGCCTGTGACTGGATCGCAAAATTGGACCGGACCTTAACGCCGGCAGAAACACAAGCATTGCAGCAATGGCTGGCCAGTTCAGCCCAAAACCGTACGACATTATTAGAGGTAGCGGCGCTGTGGGACAAAATGGATACCCTGCAACGGTTATCTGATTTATTTCCGCAAACAGAAAAAAAACCGGCCAGTCACTGGCAAACCTGGGCGTTAGCCGCATCGGTGGCTACGGTTTTCCTGTTAGCCACGTTTTGGTTCCGGCCAGAGCTTATGCTACAAGACCCAGCATCCACCCCGACAGTAATGGCTAGCCAAAGCAGTTACCAAACCCGGGTTGGCGAAACCACAACCATTGAACTGCCAGATAAAAGCAAACTGGTACTCAATACCAACAGCTTTGTGGTGGTGAAGTTCAGTGCCAAAGCCCGCATTATTGAGTTACAACGCGGTGAAATAATGATTGATGTAGCACATGACACCAGCAGACCCCTTAGCGTGGTTGCTGCCGGTAAAATTATCCAGGCGGTAGGTACCGCGTTTAATGTTGATGTGCGCAGCAACCACGTAAAACTGATGGTTACCGACGGCAAGGTGCTGGTAGAGACCGCGCTGGCTGAAGTGATTCAGGATGAACAACGCCTGGCCAAAAGACTCCCCGTTAGCGCACTGGCCATTTCTAAAGGTGAAAGAGTTGATTTGGATGCCAGCGGTCAACGTGAAGAGAAAGTGCACAAAGTTGACCAGGTCGACATTGCAGCGAGTTTGTCCTGGCGCACGGGTAACCTGATATTTCGCGGTGAAACTTTGGCCGATGCAGTGGCCGAAATTAGCCGTTATACCGACATTCAGTTTGAACTGGCAGATGATGCCAAACTCAATGATATTCATGTCGCTGGCATGTTTAAAACCGGAGACGTCAATGGCTTGTTAGAGGTGTTCAAAACGAATTTCAACATTAGCCATGAACGTCTGGGCAGTGACAAAGTTTTGCTGAAATTTGCCGGTTAGTTCACTTGAACAACAGAGCGTAGCAAGCTTTTGTCGGCTAAGTCGCTCTGCTTTAACCAAAACCTGAAGTAACCATAATAATTATTAATAAAAAGGGATGTTCGTGATGACAAACTTAGTCTCAGCGCAGGTCGCCGCTAGCAACAACAGCAGCGTAGCTTACGTGCTGTTTATCTCTGCAGTTGCAGCCATTGGCGGTTTTTTATTTGGTTTTGACTCTGGCGTAATCAACGGTACCGTTACGGCCCTTGGCAAAGCCTTTCAGTCTGACTCGGTTGCCACCGGTTTTAACGTAGCGTCTGTCCTGTTAGGCTGTGCCATTGGTGCCTTGGTCGCCGGCCCACTGGCCGACCGGGTTGGCCGCAAGCCCGTCATGATCATCACCGCTATAGTATTTGCATTAAGTGCCTGGGGCTCGGGGGATGCCCAAACTGCCAGCGCATTTATTCTGTTTCGCTTGATTGGTGGCTTGGGTATTGGCGCGGCGTCTGTATTGGCTCCCGCTTATATTTCTGAAGTGGCCCCCGCTGCGCTGCGTGGCAGACTAGCGACCTTGCAGCAACTGGCCATCGTGCTTGGGTTGTTTGCTGCCTTTGTTAGTAATTACCTGATTGCTTCGGCCGCAGGTGGTGCCCAATACGAATTTTTATTCGGCCTACCAGCGTGGCGCTGGATGTTTTGGGTAGAACTGGCCCCTGCCCTGCTGTTTTTGCTGGGTGTGTTGATGATCCCAGAATCACCGCGTTATTTAGTTGCGCAAGGCAAGCTTGATAAAGCACGCTCAGTGTTTCGCCGCATTCATCCTGGCAGCGAAGATCAACAAATTGCTGAGGTTAGCCAGTCATTACAGGGTAATAAAAAGCCCAGTATCTCAGATTTATTTATTCAGGGTAGCCGCAAGCTGCATCCCATAATCTGGGTGGGTATTGCCTTATCGGTATTCCAACAATTTGTTGGTATTAACGTGGTGTTTTATTACGGTGCGGAACTGTGGCAAGCGGCCGGTTTTGATGAGTCGCAGTCATTGTTTATTAATGTGCTGGCGGGCACCACCAATATCGTCTCTACTTTTATTGCCATCGCACTAATAGACAAAATTGGTCGCAAACCGCTGCTATTAGTTGGCAGCATTGGCATGTTTGTTAGCCTGGCGTTATTAACGCTTATCTTTGGCACTGCTGGTTTTGACGCCGCTGGTAAGTTAGCTTTGACCGAAAATATGGGCACAGTAGCGCTGATTACCGCCAACCTGTTTGTGGTGTTTTTTGGCTTAAGTTGGGGGCCGGTGGTGTGGGTGTTACTGGGCGAAATATTTAATAACCGTATTCGCGGTGCCGCCTTGGCGGTTGCTGCCAGCGCGCAGTGGATTGCCAACTTTGCCATCACCATGACCTTCCCGGTTTTACTTGGCTCTATCGGTTTGGCCGGTGCTTACGGTTTTTACACCTTGTCCGCCTTTGTCAGCATTTTCTTTGTGGTGAAATACATTAAAGAAACCCGAGGCAAAAGCCTGGAGGCAATGTAACCTGTGGTTGAAGCTAAAAAAGAACAGGCCGTTAACCCGTCAGTTAAGGTGATTATCGTCATCGATTTGCCCACACTAACGCGCCGTAAACCCATCCCTGGGGGCTCGTTTCAGCCCATCCAGGGCTTCAACGGTTAGTTTAGGGCAAACCGATTCTGCTTAACTGATTAGCATTGCGCTAATACGGCCTAATCTTTTATGCTTTTCGATAATGCATTACCAAACAAGTATTTATGCTCGAGCGGGAATACGTTCCAATACAGCAAGCAACAACTCCCAGTACTGGCCCACGGTTTTGATATTAACCATTTCATCCGGGCCATGCGGAAAGCGAATAGTCGGGCCAATCGACACCATGTCCATGTCTGGATACGGCTTCTTAAACAAGCCACATTCTAAACCAGCGTGAATAACCATAATCACTGGTTCTTTGTGATAAATGTCCTGATAGGTTTGGTTTACGATTGCCATTACCGGCGAGTCTGGGTTGGGTTTCCAACCAGGGTAAGCGCCACTAAACTTAACTTCGGCACCGGCGAGTTGCGCCAAAGAGCTGAGCATACTTTCTATTTGCTCGCGGCCGCTGTCAATTAACGAGCGAATTAAACACAGAACCTGGATACTGCTGTTGCTGGTGGTAATAACACCCATATTTAATGATGTTTCGGTCACACCCTCAACTTCATCGCTCATACGCATTACGCCATTGGGGCATACATTTAACAGGTTGATTAGCGTGCTTTGCACGTCGGCCGTCAGCGCTTGTTCCGGCGTTGTGGTATCGGTAAGGCTAAGTCTTAACGCGGGTTCTACGGCGGCTAACTCTTGCTTTAACAAGGCTTCAAAATCCGCAACCTGTTGCGCTAACTGGCGGTGTTTTTCTGCCGGTACCGTTAAGCTAACGCTGGCTTCACGCGGAATGGCATTGCGTAAAGAGCCGCCATTAAACGCACTTATGGCTAAACTGAGGTCTGCAGCGTTGTCTGCTAAAAATCGCGCTAACAGCTTGTTAGCATTACCACGGCCTAAATGAATATTTACGCCGGAATGGCCGCCTTTTAACCCGGACAAGCTTAGAGTAAACGCTTTTACACCTGTAGATACTGCCTGCCACTTTGCTGCCACAGTAAACTCTGCATCAACGCCACCAGCGCAACCCATGTAAATTTCACCTTCCTGCTCAGAATCAGTATTGATCAGGATCTCAGCGTCTAACATACCCGGTTCAACACCAAAGGCGCCCGTCATGCCGGCTTCTTCGTCTATGGTAAGCAAAACCTCCAACGGGCCGTGTTTAATATCACTGCTGCCTAAAATAGCTAACGCCGAGGCCATACCAATGCCGTTATCAGCACCTAAGGTTGTGCCATTAGCCTTTACCCAATCGCCATCAATATAAGCTTCGATAGGATCAGTGGTAAAATCATGTACTTTGTCAGCATTTTTTTGCGGCACCATATCTAAGTGCGCCTGAATCACCACGGTTTTACAAAGTTCCATACCCTCTGTAGCCGGCTTTTTGATGATCAGGTTACCTACCTTGTCTTCAACAACACTCAAACCTTTCCCGCGCGCCCAGCTTTGAATATGCTGGCTTAACGCCTGCTCGTGCTTTGAAGGATGAGGAATGGCACAGATTTGGGCGAACCACTGCCATAGCGGCTGTGGATATAAACTGGCTAATGCTGACACTAGTGTCTCCGAAATACGTCAATAAAGACGGCCATTTTAACACAGGCCCCTTGTAGCCAGACAGACAGCGCAACTACTTATCCTGTGCACTGGCCGTGTCAGCTTTTATTTCCATATTTACAATGACCTTTGGCTCTTTTGCTTTTGTGGCCTCTGCCATGGTCTGTTTCACTGCATTTACCGGAAAGAAAAGCTGTAACGGCTGTTGCTTGGCCTGCTCCCACAAACTTTTTAGCAATAAGGGTAACTTGCTGATACTGGTACCACGTGCGCGCAGGGCAACAGTCAGCGCCAGCGTAAAACTAACCCATAAATTGACAAAGCCAATAAGCAAGACAAAGATGACGTTAACAAGAAAGCTCAACACACCAATCTCGCCACTTATCGCACTATAACCCAAGTTTGCCGATGAGAAAGCAACGTGACGGATATCCAATGGAAAACCACTAAGATAGCCAACATAGCCCGTCATGCCCAGTAGCACGCCAAACAGGAAATTGCCCGCCAGCGCCCCGTAGTTATCATGCAGATAATCAGCGAATTTATGCCTTGCCGTATCCGGTAACAGCTTTTTCAACATCGGATGCTGATATAGTCGCAGCCGCAGTTCCAGACAGTTAGCCCGATTATCAAAGAAACCAGCAATAATACCTGAACAAAATAGCCAAAGCCCGGCAATTGCAGCATAAAGCAGCGCCAGCCCGGTTAAAGGTGAAATGGCGGCTAGCTGATACGCTACCATGTCTGGGGACAACAACGCAGACCCCGTTACTAATCTGAAAACCAGCGCAATACTACACGCCAGCACAATTGCAACACTAATGTTGCCCCACACTGCCGCCCACTGCGAACGGTTTACATCTATCAGCAGTGCTGCCAGTTTTTTATTAACCGCACGGCCATTTTCGCCCCGTTCCACTTCTTGCGCAAAACTGGCGGCAGTCATAGCAGGTTGTTTTGTCGCTATCGTAAAATGCAGCATATGAATAAGCACAAAACCCAAACCATAATTCAAACTAACCAGTACGGCTTCATCAAGTGGGCTGAAAGCCTGTTGATTAATATACATTTTTAACAGAGCCATCAGCGCAATAATAACGCCGGCACCAGCGGCTGAGCGCATCAGAGTAAAGAAGCTGCTTTTGTCTCGTGTAATGTAATGCTCGCCATGGCCGCTTTTGTTCACCGTAATACTTTTTGACAGCATTTGGGTGCTACTACGCCACAAAGCACCAATACTATTTTGCTCCGTGCTAGCCTGTGCCAGGGTGCCAAATAAACTAAATAGCTTGCTGCCTTGCGCAGCACCATCGCTTTGTAATAAATCAACCAGAATGACGATACGATCCAGCGTTTGTTCCAATCGCTCCAGCAAATGTGCCACCGAGACCGAGCTACCAACACCTGCTCCCCGGCGTCGTAAGCGCTCTAGTTGATCACGTGATTGTTCAATCATGACATCAAGGTGCGCAGTATCCAACAACGATAATTCAGGGTTATTTAACTTGTCGCGGCCACTTTGCACAAACAAATTCATCTCGCGGCTTAACGCAATAAAGGGCGAGTCGATACTGCTTAAGCGGCGGTCGAGGCGCATCAAATCGGGTTCAATTTCTTCAGCAGCTACCCATATACCCAGCATTTCCAAGGCATAAAGACATTCTTCCTGAAAATGCCCATACATTTTCTGCACCAGCCCAGAGGGGGCGTTGGCACATAGAGCAATAAAACATCCCTGAACAGCTTCACTACTGGCCTGATCCAACCATACCGGTTGGTGTTTGCCGCTAAACATTTGCACCAGCATATCTTTAACATCATTTTGGTCACGCGGGGCAGGATTGACTCTTTCATATAACCTTGATGCCATCTCTCGCAAAAAACCACGACGAGAAAACAACCCCGAATTCACCAATGCAGGGTAGATATTTACTTCACTTAACCAGCCAAACAATACCTGAGAGATTGCTGCGCTGTGCTTAGGATTATTGACCAAAGCATCTTGCAACTTTGTCGCTCGTTGAGCTTGAACGACTCCAAGGCCGTCATAGCTTAACCAGTCTACCAAGGCCGTTGCCAACGCGACCGGACATCGCTGCTCTGAAACACTGCGCACCAGTGTCACTGCCCCCAGAGTATCCATGCCAGGCTCCAGAAATACATTAATTCGCCGACTATACCCAAAACCTTTATGCACAGCAAAGTGCAATTAAAAGCCCGTTGCAATGCCTGTAAAGCCTGTCGGTCAATATATACCCGGATTTAGCATGACACCGCAGTAACCTCTTTATTACTAATCCCGCTCAACTTACCCGCGGCCAGTAACTGGATGACATTGGCATCCTCTGCCAATACGGCGGTATCTATCGGGTCAGATGTTTGAAGCAACATATAACCGTTGCGGCCATGACCTTTTACCCAGTACAACGCCTGGTCAGCTAATCGCAAACTATGCTGCCAATCCCAATCGCTCAGTTGTGCGATTGCACCGATAGAACAGGTAAGAGGTTTATCAAGTGCAATCTTGCTCTGCCAAGGATATTCACCTAGCGCCTGATGGATTCGTTGCAATGCTAATAACCCATCGTCGGTGTGTTCCAAGATCAACAAAAATTCTTCACCGCCCCAGCGAATAATATGATCTGAACCCCGGCTATTCTGGCGCAATATGTCCGCAACCAGCATCAGAATATTATCACCTGTTTGGTGACCAAAATTGTCGTTCACTTGCTTGAAGTGATCAAGATCGAGCACTGCCCATATCAGTGGTTCTGAATGACGATTAGCCCTAGACAAAATCTGTTGAATATTGCAGTCCAAATAATGCCGATTATGCAATCCGGTTAGGGCATCCTGCATACTAATTTGCTGTAGTTTTTCGTTGGCAAGATGTAACTCTTCGGTACGCTCTGCTACCAACTTCGCCAATTGCTTTTGTGAAGCCGCCAAAGCCATCAAACGCCAACGATAAAGCCCCCACAAAACCAACGAAAACAGAATAAGAAATAACCCTCTAGCCCAAATTTTTTCATGCCAAAACGGGGTAAGTTTTAACGCCATCTCTGCAGTATCACTCCAGCGGAAGTCGCCCGCGACACGAACCTGAAGCAAAAAACGATACTGTCCGGAAGGTAAATTGGTATAAAACGCTTCACGGCGGTTGCTGGCATCGATCCAAGCTTCATCATAGCCTTCTAACCGGTAACGCATTTGCACTGATGATGCTTGCACGTAATATGGCGCAGTAAAGCTTACCTGCAAGTCTCGTTGCTCCGGTGGCAGCGTAATATTATCACCCCGGTAACTCTGGCTTCCCGCTGTGACTTTTTTTATCACGGGCTCCGGAATGTCACTGAAGTGAATGAGTTGCTGCAAAGGCAGTGACACAACACCATCGAGTGTGGGATACCATAAACGCCCCTGATGCTGAACACCTTTGCTACTGCCTGCTCCATTACAACAACGGTGAGAATCAGTTTTAGCCTCAGGCCGGCGATCATCAACCAGCATGTAAAGCTCTTCAATTTTGTTTTGTTTTAACGCCTCGTAATTCAGCCGGTAAAAGCCCTGAAAATTGCTTATCACCAACTGGTTGTCTACCTGTTCAACATGGATAACGCCATTGCCTGGCAAACCGTCTTGTTGACGAAACCATTGCCATTGCCCCGGTTTTCCAAACATAAAACCCTGATCAAAGCTGCCAATAAGCAAATTACCATCGTCAAATTGTTTAATAGCGCTGATAAAAGTACCTGTAAGTGGCACATCGTCAACCGAGTGAAAACCGTTTTCGTCGCGAAGATAGAGGCCGTTTTCAGTACCCACCCAAAGCCGGTTCTCGCTATCAGGTAACACCATCCTTACTCTTGCCGTGAGTAACGCTTCTGGCAAGCCATGCTGCACAATCTCGTCGTGTAACAAATAATATAATCCACCATTTGTACCAACCCACAGTTTGTCATTTTCACGGGCTAATGTGGTGACTAACACATGCGCTATCTGATCATAATTTCGTCGCCAGCTTAATGTTTCAGTATCCAGCATGGATAAGCCGGCGCGGGATCCAACCCAGACTTTGTCATCCTCAACTAACAAGCTATAAACAAACGGGCTAGGTAAATATTGATTTGCCATCAGTGGCTGAAAGACACCATGTTGCAACAATGCCAATCCATTGCGGGTGCCCACTAGCAGATGCTGCTGCCACGGTGCTAAAGCCCACACGTAGGAGTCTTGTAAGCCTTGTTGCAAACTAAAGCGCTGAGTCGCAGCCTTTCTAAGTCGTTTTAACCCGTGTGAGCGGCTACCAAACCAAATGTTCTTATGCTTGTCCTGCAACATACTTTCAACCCAGACAAAGTCATTATGCTCACCTTTAACAAAGTCGGCACGCTCAATAACACCTCGTTGAATACGGTAAGTTGAACCATAGGTTGAAATCCATAAATGTTGCTGCTGATCCAAATAGAGCGACTCAATCCGGCTATCGCCTACATGTTGCGGCAGCGTAACGGGCTGCCATACGCTATTATGCCAACGATAAAGCCCTATGTTTGTACCCAGGTATAGCTGTCCATCAACGAACGCTATTTCCAAAATTTGTAAGCCAGCAAGGTCTTTTGGTGCACTTTGCCATAGATACCCATTCTGCGTTAATTCAGCAAAACCACCTTGTCCACCGATATACACCCTGTCATTGTGTTGAAAAAGCTGAAATACCGGCCCCTGATGTGCCTCGACAACTTGTAATTCTTGTTGCGTCCACTGATATAACCGGTTACCGCCAACAAAAATTCGACCGTCAGACAATTCGGCAAACCCAGTGATCTGGCCCTGCAGTGGTTTCGCTGCATCGAGTCGCCTGAATTGATTTTTGTGGTACATAATCAGGCCATTTGCAGTGCCAATCCACAATTGCCTCTGATTATCCAAATGCAATGCTGAAACCATATTAGACGACATCGCAGCGGTGTTGGCCGTATTAAAAACCTCAAACTGCACGCCATCAAAACGCGCTAAACCATTTTGCGTACCTAGCCATAGAAAGCCTTCGGCGTCTTGCACTATAGCCGTAACAGAAATTTGAGGTAAGCCGGCGTCTACCGACCAAACCCGGTATAAATATTCATCTTGTGTCAACACCATAGCATCTGCTTTAGGCAGGCCTAAACCTGTTAACAAGATAAAAAAAAGTAATAACTTACACCAGCGCACTGTCGAGTGACCCTTATCTTAGTACTGTAAAGTGTTATTGTGCTGACTTTACTATAGCTCGCTTTACAGCCAACAGCTGAAACCTGACGAATGGTGTTTTTAACTACCTGAGCGGTCAGCTTGTTCAGATGGTCTTACCAGTGTAAGCTGGCAACTGGTGTTAACAACGGGACTAAAATTTACCATGTCATTGCGAAAAGCTAATTGGGGCTTAAAACTATTTGCCTGGCGTTATATTCCACTAATTGGTTTTTGTTCACCGAAGATTGTTCGCATGGATAATTCAACGCTTGAAGTGACCATGCCACATAGCTGGCGTACAAAAAATCATTTGGGCAGCATTTATTTCGGTGCTCTGGCCATCGGCGCAGACTTAGCCGGTGCATTTTTAGTTTTCAGCAAAGCCAAGTCGCGTGGTGTTAATGCCAATTTCGCTTTTAAAGATGTACAGGGCCAATTTTTAAAGCGCCCGGAAGCGACAGTGCACTTTACCAGTAACGACGGCGATATCATTGATACGATGATCGACGATTCGTTGGCTACAGGTGAGCGTATTAATAAACCCGTTTCTGTAGTGGTGACCTGCCCCAGCCTTTATGGCGATGAGCCAATGGCCATATTTACTCTGACGTTATCGGTTAAGGCTAAAGCGAAAAAGTAACGGGATTTGCAGCGACAGCAAACAGCGTCTAAAATCCGCTTTCTTTGTTTAGCAGTGTGAACCTTATGCAACACTTAGCCGGTAACTTGTTTATTGTTTCAGCGCCCAGTGGCGCAGGTAAATCCAGCCTGATCCAGGCGCTGTTAAAGCGCCATAGCGATATGCAGGTAAGTGTATCCCATACCACCCGTGCACCACGCCCAGGTGAGCAAGATGGCGTGCACTATCACTTTATCAGTGTCGATGCTTTTAAGGGCCTAATCGCCAAAGATGAATTCTTTGAGTGGGCTGAAGTGTTTGGCAACTATTATGGCACCTCGAAAAGCAGTATCCGCGATAGCCTAAGCTGTGGTATCGACGTGTTTTTAGACATCGATTGGCAAGGTGCCCGCCAGGTTAAAACTCAGGAAGCATCCGCTAAAGGCATTTTTATTTTGCCGCCCAGTTTAACGGAGCTGGAACAACGGCTGAACAGTCGGGGTCAGGACTCAGCAGAGGTGATTTCTAAACGTATGGCTCAGGCTCACAGTGAGATGAGCCATGCTGATGAGTACGAGTTTCTCATTATTAACGATAACTTTGATACAGCGCTGGTTGAATTTGAACGCATAGTGCTCGCGCAGCGCAACAGTTATAGCAGCCAGGCAAGCAAACATAGCAACATGCTGAAGCAACTGTTGGCGAAAACAGCAAATTAGCGTAAACTACACGGTCTTGTGAAAGCCCGTAACACTGGAGTGGTAAATGGCACGCGTAACTGTTCAAGATGCAGTAGATAAAATTGGTAACCGTTTTGATTTAATTCTGGTGGCTGCACGCCGTGCCCGTCAGTTAGCGGTTGAAGGTAAAGAGCCTATGGTGGATGTCGAAAACGATAAACCCACAGTAGTTGCACTGCGTGAAATTGAAAAAGGCTTTATCACCAACTCAGTGTTGGATGAGCAAGAGCGCCGTGATCAAATTCAGCAGGAAGCGTCAGAAATGGCAGCTGTGGCAGCAATTATTGGTTCTGACCACTAAAATCCTCTCCATAGACAGGCCAGCGGCGCATTAGCCGTTGGCAACTGTTACAAATAGACGTATATTCATAATAAATCCCACGCTTTATCGCGTGTTTCGTTTGCTGTCGCAGTTTGGGAGCACAGGTGTATTTATTTGAAGGTCTGAAAAACCAAATTAGTGCCTATTTGCCCGCAGAGCAGGTTGCCTTAGTGCAGCAGGCATATGTCGTCGCACGCGACGCGCACGCGCCTCAAACTCGCTCCAGTGGTGAACCTTATATTACCCATCCCGTTGCTGTCAGCAGCATTCTGGCCGATATGCGTATGGACCATGAAACTCTGATGGCCGCCCTTTTACACGACGTCATCGAAGATACGCCGGTGAGTAAAGAAGAGTTAGCCAGTAAATTTGGTGATACGGTAGCGGAGCTGGTGCAGGGCGTAAGCAAACTCGATAAAGTAAAGTTCAAAGACTATCAGGAATTTGAAGTAACCAATTTACAAAAAATGTTTATGGCAATGACGCAGGATATCCGCGTTATCTTAATTAAGCTGGCCGATCGCACACATAATATGCGCACTTTAGGCGCACTGCGGCCAGAAAAACGCCGTCGTATTGCCAAAGAGACCCTCGAACTGTATGCACCTATTGCTAACCGCTTGGGTATTCACAACATTAAGAATGAATTGGAAGACTGGGGATTTCAGGCGCTTTACCCTATGCGTTATCGCGCACTGTCAACAGCTGTGAAACAAGCGAGGGGCAACCGGAGAGAATTGCTGGAAAAAATTCAGCATGAAATTACCGGGCGTTTAGATCAAGCCAGTATTAATGCCGATGTTGTAGGCCGCGAAAAACATCTGTACAGCATTTATCGCAAGATGAAAAACAAAGAACTGATGTTCAACGATGTGATGGACATTTATGCTTTTAGAGTAGTAGTAGACAGTATTGATCACTGTTACCGCACCTTGGGTGTGGTACACAACCTGTATAAACCAATTGAAATCCGTTTTAAAGACTACATCGCTATTCCTAAGCAGAACGGTTATCAGTCGCTGCATACTTCTTTGATCGGGCCGCATGGCATTCCGGTAGAGATACAGATGCGCACCCGTGAAATGGACGAAATGGCCGACAAAGGTATCGCTGCGCATTGGATGTATAAAGCTAATGGCCAACACCAGGATACCACCGCGCAAATTCGTGCCCGACGCTGGATGCAAAGCTTATTAGAGCTACAGCAAAACGCGGGCAATAGTGCTGAATTTGTCGAGAACGTGAAGTCTGAACTGTATCCGGACGAGCTGTATGTGTTCTCACCCAAAGGTAAAATAGTTGAATTGCCCATTGGCGCCACCGCAGTCGACTTTGCTTATGCAGTGCATACAGACATTGGTAACCGTTGTGTCGGTGCTAAAGTTGACCGCCGCCCTTACCCCCTGAATAAACCCCTGGAAACCGGCCAGACAGTAGAAATTATTACCAGCCCTGGCGGCAAACCCAATGCCAACTGGCTTAACTATGTTGTCACCAGTCGAGCCATTTTAGGTATTCGTAACTACCTGAAAAAACAGCAACAAAACGAATCAACTGGCTTAGGCAAACGCCTGTTAAGCTCGGCACTGGGCGAAGTAAAACTGGAAGATCTTGCCCCAGAACGTGTTGAACAAGTACTACAAAATTCGAAACAGAAATCGCTGGATGAGCTATGTAGTGACATAGGCCTTGGGAATCAACTTGCCATTGCCGTAGCAAGACGCCTATTGGGAGAGTTTGACTCAGACGAAAGCGGCAAAGACAACCCGGGCCCAATGCAAAAAAGCAAAGCCTTTATCATCGGTTCCGAAGGTATGCTGCTGACCTTCGCCAAGTGCTGCAGACCTATACCCGGCGATGAAATTATTGCCAATGCCACACCAGGCAAAGGCCTCAATGTGCATAGAGCTGATTGTCGCAACATTCGTGGTTGGGATAAAGAGCCGGGCAAATTCTTCCCGGTACGCTGGGATAAAACCGGCGACAAACAATTCTTATGTGATATCCGCGTATTTATTGTCAACCGCCAAGGCGTACTGGCTAAACTGACCACCCTGATTGCGTCTCAAGATTCCAACATTCAGGATTTAGCAACTGACGACCGTGATACCGGTGAATACGTTATTAAAATTACCCTGTCGGTGCGTGACAGAATACATCTGGCCAATGTGATGCGAAAAATTCGCGTAATGTCGGATGTTCAAAAAGTATATAGAAGGAAATAACCCGCATGTCTAAAGTCATTATTCGTACCAGCGATGCCCCAGCCGCAATTGGCACATACAGCCAGGCGGTGAAAATAGGTACCACCGTATACCTTTCAGGGCAGATCCCTTTGGTACCCGCTACAATGCAGATGGTGTCAGATGATTTTGCTGAACAAACCCATCAGGTGTTTAAAAACCTGGCGGCTGTTTGCGACGCTGCCGGTGGTAGCTTAAACGATATGGTAAAACTGAATATCTTTCTCATCGATCTGGGCCAGTTTGCTACAGTTAATGAAATTATGAGCCAGTACTTTGCCGAACCCTACCCGGCTCGCGCTGCAGTACAGGTGTCAGCTTTGCCACGCGCAAGTCAAATTGAAATAGATGGCGTAATGGAAGTACCGTCTACGCATTGAGGTTTCTATGGGGATAAACAGGCTGTTACAAGGACTACTGGTAAGCACACTTCTTGCCAGCGGCACGGTAAAGCCTGAAGAACCCTTAGCTGAGCCTGCACAGGCTCCTATTGAGCTTGTTTGGTGTTTAGACCATTTCTCTCGCTTTCATAACTATGAAGATGTCGACAAACCTTTCGGACCCTCGGTAGATTTAATGCAGGAATTAGCACGACGTGTTGGTTTTGTGCTGCGTTTTACGCCACGCACAGTGGTAAGTCGTTGTTTCAAACTGATGGAAGAAGGCAAAGTTGATCTTATGTCTAACCTAAAGTTTAGTGACCAACGAAATCAATTCATGTTTCTGCTGCCATATGAAACTACAGTGCCGGAAAGCGTCTTTATGCGACGAACCGATAAAAGAGCTATCACCAGCTACTCTCAGTTAAAAAGCCTGACTGTAGCAAGTATCCGCGGCTACTTGTTCAGCCAAGAGACCATGCGATTTTTAGCTCAAAACCCTTCATATGTGGCTCACGTTGAATCAATTGAAGTGGGTCTGGAAATGCTAAACCGCGGTAGAATTGATGCGTTAATATCGCCTACCGTTAGTACCTCAGAAGCCATTTTTACAGTAAACAGTTATGACAGCCGCTTCCGTATTGCTACGCTAAATATGGATGGCGCTAAACCGGAGTATATTAATATCGGCTTGTCACGTGCCAGCCCACATATGAACTTACTGCCCAACATTAAACAACACCTTAACGATATGCAGCAAGATGGTACGGTTAAACGCTTATACACCGATGTTGTCATTAGTCCGAGAATAAATGAGCTCAGAGGGATAACGCCATGATGCGGACCTTAATACTGAGTCTATACCTGCTATTATCCTGCTGCATTAAAGCGGAACAGCCCAATGTGCAATGGTGCCTGGACAACTATCCCAACCGCCATAACTATCCTGAACAAGGCGAGCCGTATGGCCCAACCGTTGACTTTATGCAAGAGTTGGCGAAGCGTGCCGAATTTAACCTGACGTTTAGTCCGAATACTCCCTTTGCACGCTGTCTAAAACTGATGCAGGAGGGTAAAACCGACCTGATGACCAGTTTAAATTACAGCGACGAACGCAACAGTTTTATGCATCTTATTCCATATGATCATGCCAGAGCAGAACGCTTGTATATTCACCATCAGCACAAAGACATTATAGATATGGCCGAGCTTAGCAATATGACCGTTGGTATTATCCGTGGCTACATATACAACGCAGAGCTACCCAATTTACTTATCAATCACAGTAAAAACGTTGTAGAAGTCGATACCGAAGAATCTGCCATGGCAATGTTGTTGTATCAACGTTTGGATGCGGTGATAGCACCGATGCTAACCGCAGGAAACCTGATTAATAACCACCCACGTTTTAAAGACAAACTTAAAGCCGCTAGCCTGTCCTTTCCATTTAACAAAAATACGTATGTCAATATCGCTCTGTCGCGCAATAGCCCTCACGCCCGGCTATTAGAGCGTATTCAGCATGAAATTTTACAAATGGAACAACAAGGCCTGATTAAACACTACTACAAAAACGTCAGGCAAATGAACCAACCTGTACTGCAGTGGTGTCTCGACCACCTGCCGCCCCGGCATATTTATCAGCCAGGAATGACAGAACCCACAGGCCCAATGGTCACTATGATGCGTGAATTGGCCAAGCACAGTGGTTTTGAACTGTCATTCTCCGTACCCACCCCGGCCAAGCGGTGTCTACAACAGCTTATAGAGGGTAAAACCGATATTGTCACTGGCGTAGTTGATACATCTGAGCGACAGCAACATCTGCTGATGGCCCCGTTTGATATTGCCCGAACAGAAAGTTGGTTTGTGCGTAAAAGCCAACAGCCTAAAGGTGAATCAGCAATACATACGGTAGCGCTGCTTAAAGACAAACCTTACCGCAGCACATTAACTGCAGAGCTTGCACAAAAAAATATTCGTTTGTTGTTTGTTAACAACGCAGAACACGCACTGACCTCGTTATTTTTAGAAGAAGTTGATGCCATTATTGGGCCTGAGCATGTTATTAGTCATGCAATAGCATCTCAGCCTCGCTTTAAAAATAGCTTGGTGTTACTGAATACCCCTGCAGATACTAGAGCGCAAAGTGCTAATTTGGCAATGTCTAGAACCGGCACCCATGCGCTGTTATTTGATACTATCAGTAGCGAACTAACCCGGATGATGGCGGATGGCAAAACACGCTTTTACACTACCCCTGCACAACAATAGCCATAAAAAGGACAGGCGTGAACAGTTCGTTACAACAGTATCCGATTTCAACCATCAAAGGTGTTGGGGCAAAAGTGGCAGAGCGCTTACACAAGTTAGCCATTTTCAGCATCCAGGACATTCTGTTTCATCTGCCACTTCGCTATGAAGATCGCACCCGAATTTATCCCATTGCGGATTTAATGCCTTTAATGCATGGCACTGTGTTGGGTGAAGTGATCAGCAGCGAAGTACAAATGGGCAAAAGGCGCAGCTGGTTAGTGAAAATTAAAGATGGCAGTGGTTTTCTAACCTTGCGCTTTTTTCACTTTAGCGCGGCACAAAAAAATGCTGTAACACCCGGTATATTGTTACGCTGTTTTGGCGAAGCTAAGCGCGGTCCGCGTGGCTTGGAAATGCTACATCCGGAATACCGCGTGCACGACGATGAGCAATTACTCGACGTTGCCGAAACACTCACCCCAATTTACCCCACGACAGAAGGCCTACGCCAGGCTACCTGGCGTAACCTGACAGATGCAGCCTTAGATTATTTGCAGCGCAGCCCGCCGGATGAGTTTTTGCCAGCGGCATTGTTGCAGCAACCTTGGTCGTTAACAGCAGCATTAAGCTATATTCACCGGCCACCACCGGATGCCAGCCTACAACTGTTCGAGCTGGGTAAACACCCGGCACAGCAGCGGTTGATTATTGAAGAGTTAGTGGCGCAACAGCTGAGCATGTACAAACTGCGTAGCCAAAGCCAGCAGCAACATGCCGTTGCGCTGCAAACAGACCTTACTCTTGAGCAACGTTTTTTAGCTGCCTTACCCTTTGCCCCTACCGGTGCGCAGCAACGCGTAACAGCGGAAATACGCCACGATTTAAGTCAAACACTGCCGATGCTACGCTTAGTGCAAGGCGATGTAGGATCTGGCAAAACCTTAGTCGCCGCGCTCTCAGCCCTTACGGCGATTGGCAATGGCTATCAGGTAGCGTTAATGGCACCAACAGAATTACTGGCAGAGCAACACGCCACCAATTTTGCCCGCTGGTTTACGCCTTTAGATATCAGCGTGGCCTGGCTTGGCGGTAAAACCAAAGGTAAAGCCCGGCAAACTACGCTGGCCGCTATCGCTGATGGCAGCGCGCAAATGATAGTAGGCACCCATGCCTTATTTCAGCAACAGGTTGAGTTTAAAGCCTTGACGCTTATCATCATCGACGAACAGCATCGCTTTGGTGTACATCAACGCCTCGCCTTGCGGGAAAAAGGCGGCATTGCAGGTAAATATCCGCATCAATTAGTGATGACCGCAACACCAATACCGCGCACCTTAGCCATGACTGCCTATGCCGATTTAGATACCTCGATTATTGACGAACTTCCACCCGGCCGCACGCCAGTTACTACTGTCGCCATACCCGATACCCGCCGCGATGACATCATAGAGCGCGTACGCAGTGCCGTGACTACAGAGCAGCGTCAGGCGTATTGGGTATGCACCTTAATAGAAGAATCGGAAACGCTGCAATGTCAGGCCGCAGAAGACACCATGTTAAACTTACAGCAAGCGTTACCTGAATTAAAAATTGGCTTAGTACATGGCCGGTTAAAAGCGGCCGAAAAACAAGCAGTGATGCAGCAGTTCAGCAGTGGACAATTAGATTTATTAGTTGCCACCACGGTTATTGAAGTGGGCGTAGATGTGCCTAATTCCAGCCTGATGATTATTGAAAACCCCGAGCGGCTTGGCTTAGCACAGTTGCATCAACTACGCGGTCGTGTTGGTCGTGGTAGCACAGCATCACATTGCGTCTTGCTGTACCACTCTCCACTGTCCAGAACAGCACAATCGCGACTCAGTGTACTGCGCGATTCTAACGATGGTTTTGTTATTGCCCAGCGCGATTTAGAAATTCGTGGCCCGGGCGAGCTGCTCGGCACCCGGCAAACCGGCGTGTTGCAGTTTAAAATTGCCGACTTAAGCCGCGACGCGGACCTGCTACCGCAAGCGCAACAAATAGCTACCACGCTGTGGCAACAAAACCGCAGCGCCAGCGAGCAGTTAATAAAACGCTGGCTGGCGAATAAAGAGATTTATGGTAATGCCTAAGTATAGTTTTACCGCACTGCGGCCTGGAGCGCCTGTTGTAAATCAGCAATTAGATCTTCAGCATCCTCAACCCCAATACTCAGGCGGATTAAGTCGTCCGTTACACCAGCAGCTAAACGGCTTGGTGCATCCATCGCCGCATGAGTGGTGCTGGCAGGGTGACAGGCCAGACTCTCCAAATCGCCCAGGCTTACCGCTTGAGTAAACAGCTGCAGACTATCAAGGAAGCGCGCTGCGCGGTCAAAACCGCCGGCAAGTTCAATACTCACCATGCCGCCAAACGCGCCCACGGTTTCAGCCAGCACCGGGTAGCCGGCATCAGTGGTTAAACCCGGATAAATCACTTTAGCCACCAACGGATGCTGTGCTAAAAATTCGGCCACTTTGGCTGCCCCGGTCAGGTGTGCATCCATCCTTAGCGCCAGCGTACGCAAACCGCGCTGCAGTAAATAGGCTTCCTGCGGGCCTATTGGTGCGCCAATATGTTTCAGCGCTATCGTACGCACCTGCTGCATCAGCTCTGCGCGCCCCGCCACTACACCGGCAATAATATCGCCATGGCCGCTTAAATATTTGGTGCCGCTGTGCATCACTAAATCTATACCGTGTTCCAGAGGCTTAAATAAATAGGGCGTTAAAAAGGTATTGTCACATACCGTAATGGCGCCGGTTTTCGCCGCAGCCGCTTTTACCTTACGGTAGTCTGTTACCTTCAGGTTCGGGTTAGTGATGGGCTCAAACAACACTAACTTAGTACCCGGATTAATATTGGCCAGCAAGTCATCATCACTCAAATACCGGCTTACCGTAATACCGGCGCGGCTTAGGGTATTAATTAGAAACGCCGCTGTGCCGCCGTATACCGGGTCGATAAAGGCGACTTCATCGCCGCTGCTCACCAACGCATAAAAAATACTGCTAACCGCCGCCATGCCACTGGCTACCACCAGCGCCTCGTCAGCACCTTCCAGCTTGGCCAATTGCTGTTCCAGCGCTTGCACTGTTGGGTTGCCCATGCGGCTGTAGATAAAGCCCGGCTGTTCACCGGCAAAGCGGGCTTTACCCTCTGCTGCCGTGCCATAAGTAAAGGTACTGCTTTGATAAATGGGGGTGGTTAACGCGCCGGTATGCGCATCGGCACCGGCACCACTGTGAAGTAATCGGGTTTTAAATTTCATAAGTCATATCCGTCAAACAAGCTTTCTTTCAGCATGATGCGTGTATGCTACCTCAGCAAACAAACTCAAGCAGCACTTTATAGCGTTGCCACAGATTATTCTTGTCGTGCCAGCTTCCACTGTAAAAACGCCTTCACCACCAGCGTAGCTATGGCAATTAACGTCAGTAACGCGGCGGCGATAAAAGCGCCGGCGGTGTTGTAATCTTGCTGCAACAGCTCAATATGCAGCGGCAGGGTGTTAGTTTGGCCACGTATGGTACCGGACACCACCGACACGGCACCAAACTCGCCCACCGCACGGGCGTTAGTTAAAATAACACCGTACAGCAGCGCCCAGCGGATATTGGGTAAGGTAATGTGCCAAAACACCTGCCAGCCACTGGCGCCTAACAGCACGGCGGCCTCTTCCTGCTCGGTACCCAACGTAGACATCAGCGGCACCAACTCGCGCACCACAAACGGGCAAGATACAAATACCGTCACCATCACCAGCCCGGGCCAGGCGAACATTAGCTGCACATCATGCTGATCTAACAGCGAAGCAAAAGGCCCGTTACTGCCATACAACAGTAAGTACAATAAGCCGGCTACCACCGGCGATACCGCAAACGGAATATCAATCAGGGTGAGTAATAGCCGCCGGCCGGGGAAACTAAACCGCGTAACACACCATGCGATAAGGGTGCCGAAGACTAGGTTTATCGGCACCGTTAAACCCGCCACCAATAAGGTTAAACCAATTGCATGCAACATGTCGGGTTCGGCCAGATTACGCCACACCCCACCGATACCGGCAGAAAATGCCGCGACAAAAATAAACACCAGCGGCACAACCAGTAACAGCAGCGTTAACACCACACCGGTACATATTAATAGCGGCCGCAGCCAGCGCTGACGGCTGTTTAGTGTCGTTTGGCTCATTTTGGCCCACCGGTAATATGTTGATAGCGTTGCTGCATACCATTGATAATAAACAGCAATACCAGCGACACTAGCAACACCACGCTGGCAATGGCCGCGGCGGCAGCATAGTCAAATTCCTGTAACCGGACAAAAATCATCAGTGAGGTCACCTCAGTTTGCCACGGCAAATTACCGGCAATAAAAATAACCGCACCAAATTCGCCCAAACTTCGGGTGAACGATAAGGCTGTGCCGGTAAGCAGTGCCGGTTTTATCTCTGGTAAAATCACTTTAAAAAAGGTTTGCAACGGGCTGGCTCCCAGGGTAGCCGAGGCTTCTTCGTATTCTGAGCCAAACTCTTCCAGTACCGGCTGGACTGTACGCACCACAAAAGGCACGCTGGTAAAGGTCATCGCTACCACAATACCCAGCCAGGCATAGGACACTTTAATATCCCATAGCGCCAGATATTGCCCAAACCAGCCCTGAGTTGAAAATACTGCCGCCAGGGTTAAACCGGCTACTGCAGTAGGTAGCGCAAAGGGCAAGTCCATTAACCCGTCCAGCAGCAAGCGGCCAGGAAAGCGGTAACGGGTTAAGATCCAGGCCATTAACAGGCCAAAAAACAGATTAAAAATGCTCGCTACCGCAGCAGCCGAAGCGGTTACTTTATAAGACGCCACCACGCGCGGGTCGCTGATGATTGCCCAGTACTTCGCCCAGCTTAGTTCAGCGGTTTGCACCACTAAGCCGGTAATAGGCAGTAGAATAACCAGACTGATAAAAAACAAACTGCTGCCAAGGCTAATACCAAAGCCCGGCAACACGCGTTTGCTGTTATTACTGCGATAAAAGGTCACGGTTAACGCTTGCCCTGTGCCAGCAGTTTATCCAGCAGTGCGCCACTGGCAAAGTGCTGTTGCTGCACCTGCTCCCAGCTGCCGAATACCTGCTCTACCGTAAACAAGCTGGTTGGCGGGAACTGCGCTTTGGTGGCTTCAATAACGTCCGGGTTGTGCACCCGGTAGAAATAGCGCGCCAACACTTGCTGCGCTTCTTTGCTGTATAAATATTGCAGGTAGGCTTTAGCCTGCTTTTCTGTGCCGTTTCGGGCAATATTACGGTCTATCCAGGCCACCGGGAACTCGGCCAGCACATTGGTTGGCGGCACAACACGTTCAAACTGCTGGTCCGGATACTGCGCAATAATATTGTTTACTTCCGACTCAAAGGTAATCAGCACATCACCCAATTCACGGTCAACAAAAGAGGTAGTAGCACCGCGGCCACCGGTATCAAACACCACTACGCGGCTTAAAAAGGTTTGCAGCCATTGCTGCGCTTTTTGCTCATCGTTATCAAAACGTGCCAACGCATCACCGTATGCACCAAGGTAGGTATAACGGGCATTGCCGGACGTTTTCGGGTTTGGAAATACCAGACCCACGCCGTCTTTGGTTAAATCTGCCCAGCTACTGATTTGCTTAGGGTTACCCTTGCGCACCAAAAATGCCATGGTGGAATAATACGGCGAGCTGTTATTAGCCAGGCGGTCGCGCCAGTCAGCCGGCAGTAAATTACCGCGCTGGTGCAGAATATCAATGTCGGTGCTTTGGTTAAACGTCACCACATCAGCCCGCAGGCCCTGAATAATCGCCTGCGCCTGACGCGATGAACCACCATGCGACTGATTAATACTCAGCGTTTCGCCGGTTTGTTGTTTGTAGTGTTCGATAAACAGCGGGTTTATCTCGGCAAACAGCTCGCGGGCGATATCATAGCTGCTGTTTAACAGCTCTTTTGCCGTTACCGGTGCCGCCAGCAATGCCGCTAACAGCAGCAGGGTAAACTTTTTGGTGTGCTGCATCATGGTTATTCCTTTTACTTAAATGCCTTCACCGAGGAAGACTTTGCTATAGCGCGGCTGGATCCAGGCAATGTCGCCCTGTGCCAGCTGTAATTGTTTAAACTGCTCTTTGGGTAATTCAATATGAATAAGTTGTTGGTCGGTATCACTAAGCACCTCTAACCGTGCCACCGGGCCGACTATGGTGACTAAATCCAACGTCACTTTTAAACTATCGCTTAGCGGTGCTTTAAAGACGTCAATTTCATGTGGCCGCACATAAGCAAAGCCAGCCTGCTCCTCGCCATTGCTATGCTCCGGCGACGCCAGCTTAACGTTGCCGATAGTACTCTGGCCCTGTTTTACCCTGGCATGGAATAAATTTACATTACCCAAAAACTCGTACACGAAGGGATTCGCCGGGTGGTCGTATACCTGTTCGGGCGTGCCATCCTGCTCTATGGCGCCTTTGTTCATTACCACTATGCGGTCAGCCACTTCCAGCGCTTCTTCCTGATCGTGGGTCACAAAAACACTGGTAACATGAATTTCGTCATGCAAACGGCGCAGCCAGCGGCGCAGCTCGGCACGTACCTTGGCGTCCAGCGCGCCAAAGGGCTCGTCCAGCAGCAGCACTTTGGGCTCTACCGCTAAGGCGCGGGCCAGGGCAATACGCTGGCGCTGACCACCGGATAACTGTGCAGGATAGCGATCTGCCGTCCAGTCCAGTTGCACCAGTTGCAGCAGGTTATTCACTTTTTTGGCAATCTCAGCTTTGTTCGGCCGGAATTTCTTCGGTTTTACCGTTAAACCATAGGCAACATTTTCAAACACCGTCATATGTTTAAACAATGCATAGTGTTGAAATACAAAGCCAACACCACGCTCAGACACATGCCGGCCGGTAATGTCCTCATTATTAAAGCGAATACTGCCACTGTCGGCTTGCTCTAAGCCGGCAATAATGCGCAATAACGTGGTTTTGCCCGAACCCGACGGCCCCAACAATGCCGTTAACTCACCGGTTTTTATTTGCAGGTTAACGTTATCTACCGCAACAAAATCGCCAAAACGTTTGTTAACCTGTTCAATACTGATACTCATTGCCAGTTAGTCCCGATATTATTGCCATTGCAAATCATAGGCTGCATAAAGATTGCGGCTTTAAATAGCACTCAGTTTGATATCATAAATGGGATTTAAATAACCAATAAATAGCCATTAATGATTGGTTATATCAAAAGTGAATAAATGAAAGTTCAATACGTTTAAAGCTTAGTTGTACTGCATGACGTTGTTTGTGGCGGCATTACAAGCGCTATTGTTTGACGCGAGGTCTTAAGTAAACTTTGATGTGGGGTTTACAGCAAAATGGCGAGATATGATAGCCAGCGAATAACTTATAAAAACGCTGGCTGACGCTTAAAAAATTTATAGTAATGCTAAACGCAATGGCTCAGAACTGATAACCCAGCTCAAAAGCAATGGCAGGCTTGGTTTCCGTTTCGCCCACACTGCCGAAGAAACTGCTCTCATCCTCACGCCGCATACCTGCCGAAAAACCTAAACGCCAACCTGAATTAGCAAAACCTGAAGGGTAATATTGATAAGTAGCGACAAAGAAGCCGTCTTCCGCCGTTAAATCTTCGACACCGGCGGCCAAACCGATACTGTGCTGACGGGCGTCATCTATACTACGTTGCACACCCACTGCAGCACCGACTAAACCTACTGCCGCAGTCCACTTAATGTCGTCATGCAGCCACTGATATTGCGCTCCCACCACACCACCTGAGGCATAGCCATGGCCGATAGACCAATTGCTTTGAGCATTAGCTGCACCCGCGGATAGCAGCAGTGTCGCCAAACACAAGCTTTTTGCTTTTATCGTTAAATTACTCATAACATCCTGTTTAATAGTTAGTTTAAAAGGATACACAATAATTCATAAAGATATAAATGCAACCCTTGGTGCGCAAAACGTTATCGGCTGAAGCTATTACTCCCCACTGTTACGCCAGCATTAGCTGCAGTACACTGCATTATCTTACCTTGCGAATTTTTCGGAGACTTTATGTCAGTACAAAGCCCTTACCAGTTACGCCAACAGTGCCGCGATGGCGTTTTTAGCGGTAATACCTCGGGCTTTGCGCCGGGTTTTGTTCAGGCTAATATGGCCATTTTACCCAAGCAGTACGCGGCTGATTTTCTGCAGTTTTGCCATTTTAATCCCAAGCCGTGCCCGTTATTAGGTATGGCTGCCACACCGGGTGCTATCGACATGCCACAACTAGCGCAAGATTTAGATATCCGCAGCGATTTACCGAAGTACCGCATTTTCCAAAACGGGAAATTAACCGATGAAGTGACCGATGTAATAGAATACTGGCGTGACGATTTAGTCACTTTTTTAATTGGCTGCTCGTTCTCATTTGAAGAGTCCTTGCTGGCCGATGGCCTGGAAATTCGTAATATTACAGAAAAAGTAAACGTGCCGATGTACCGCACCAACATTGCCTGCACCCCGGCAGGCGTGTTTCATGGCGGTATGGTGGTAAGTATGCGGCCAATGAAGCCGGCTGATGCAATCCGCGCAATCCAAATTTGCTCGCGTTTTCCGCAGGTACATGGCGCGCCAGTACATTTTGGCGACCCGGCCGCTATTGGCATTAATGATATTACTAAACCGGATTTTGGTGATGCAGTAACAATAAAACCAGGCGAAGTGCCGGTATTCTGGGCCTGCGGTGTTACGCCCCAGGTAGCGATAGCCAATGCCGGCGTGGATTTTTGTATTACCCACAGCCCGGGCCATATGCTGGTAACTGACTTAGCTAATAGTAAGCTGGCCATGTTGTAACCTAAACGGATCACAGCACCAAGATACAACGCCCAGGCTCATAAGTGACCAATAACAGCTGTCACAAAATTGTCATTTGCATATATGAATATCCATATATATGATATTCCACATGTAATGTATTTTCTAGAGACCTGGCAGCATGACACCCGTGGCGTTTTTCAAATTACTTGCCGATGACACCCGGCTCTTGTCTATATTGCTGATCGCTGAACAGGGCGAGTTGTGTGTATGCGAACTCACCTGCGCTTTGAATGAAACACAGCCGAAAATTTCACGCCATCTGGCAATGCTACGTAAAGCCCAGTTGTTGCTTGATCGCCGTCAGGGCCAGTGGGTGTATTACCGCATTAATTCAGATTTGCCTGATTGGGCGCTTAGCTGTATCCGCCAAACCCTGACGCAAAACCCTGATATGTTGGCACCGTTACAACAAAACCTGTGTGCTATGGGCGAGCGGCCACAACGTTTATCAACCTGCTGCGCTTAACCTGAACTGGAGACAACAATGACCCTTAAAGTAGGTATTAACGGCTTTGGCCGTATCGGCCGCTTAGCACTGCGTGCTGCCTTTGACTGGCCGGAGTTGGAATTTGTGCAAATTAACGATCCGGCGGCTGATGCAGCAACTTTTGCTCACTTACTTAACTTCGATTCTGTACACGGCCGCTGGCAGCACAATGCCGATCACAACGACAATAAGATTATTATCAATGGTAAAGCCATTGCAGTAACCGGCAATAGAGCGATTTCTGATACTGACTGGTCAGGTTGTGACGTGGTCATTGAAGCCTCAGGTAAAATGAAAACCAGTGCCTTGCTACAAGGCTATTTGGATCAAGGCGTAAAACGCGTCGTGGTATCGGCACCGGTAAAAGAAAACGGAGTACTTAATGTGGTGATGGGCGTAAACCAGCACCTGTTCGATGCCAGTAAACACCGTATTGTCACTGCTGCTAGCTGTACCACGAACTGTTTAGCTCCGGTGGTAAAAGTCATTCATGAAAAACTTGGCATTAAACATGGCAGCATAACCACCATCCATGACTTAACCAATACGCAGTCAATACTGGACACGCCACACAAAGACTTACGTCGTGCCCGTGCCTGTGGCAGCAGTTTGATTCCAACCACCACCGGCTCAGCTACCGCCATTACCGAAATATTTCCCGAGCTTAAAGGCCGGTTAAACGGCCATGCGGTGCGTGTGCCACTGGCCAACGCCTCGCTAACCGACTGTGTGTTTGAAGTAGAGCGCCCCACCAGTGCTGATGAAGTAAACGCCTTACTTAAAGCCGCTGCTGATAACGAACTTCAGGGCATTTTGGGTTATGAAACACGACCACTGGTGTCGGTCGATTATAAAACCGACCCACGATCCAGTATTATCGACGCGCTATCTACCATGGTGATTAATGGCACCCAGGTAAAAATATATGCCTGGTACGATAACGAGTGGGGCTACGCCAACCGCACGGTTGAGCTGGTACGGATGGTTGGTCTTGCAGGATAACAGGCTTACCAATGCGCGCAGATATTAGGCAGTATTTGGTTGTCACCGGAAACTACTGGGCGTTTACACTAACCGATGGCGCGCTGCGCATGCTTATTGTGCTGCATTTTTACCAGCTGGGTTATACGCCGCTGGCCATTGCCTCGCTGTTCTTGTTTTATGAATTTTTTGGCATCGTCACCAATTTGGTTGGCGGCTGGCTGGGTGCCAGGCTTGGCCTGAACAACACGATGAATGTCGGTTTGTTACTGCAAGTTATCGCGTTATCCATGCTGCTGGTGCCAGCAGAAGCACTTACAGTGGTGTGGGTGATGGCGGCGCAAGCCCTGTCAGGCATTGCCAAAGACTTAAATAAAATGAGTGCAAAAAGTGCCATTAAACTGCTGGTGCCAGAGCACGCCCAAAACGCGTTATATAAATGGGTCGCCCTGCTTACCGGCTCCAAAAATGCACTTAAAGGTGTCGGGTTTTTCTTAGGCGGCTTGCTGCTATCGCTATTGGGCTTTAGTGGCGCTATTACCCTTATGGCTGCCGCACTCTTGTTAGTGTGGCTGCTTAGCCTTTGCTTACTTAAACAAGACCTTGGTAAGACAAGCTTTAAACCGAAATTTCGCCAGTTACTGTCTAAAAGCCCTGCGCTTAATACCTTGTCTGCTGCCCGTTTATTTTTATTTGCCGCCCGAGATGTCTGGTTTGTTATAGCGCTGCCACTGTATCTGGCCAGCCAGTTTAACTGGCCGCACAGTGCTGTCGGTGGCTTTCTTGCGTGCTGGGTTATTGGTTATGGCATAGTGCAGGCGTTGGCGCCACGTATTACCGGTAACAGCAAACAGCAAGCGCCGGGGGCTAGTGCACTGCTGTTCTGGGTATTGCCGCTATGTGCACTGCCATTGCTTATTGCTGCAGGTATCAGCTATAACCCACAGGCACTGGCCGTATTGCTTGGTGGTTTGCTGTTATTTGGAGTGGTATTTGCCGTTAATTCAGCGCTGCATAGCTATTATATTGTGCGTTTAGCCCGTGCCGATGGCGTATCTCTGGATGTCGGCTTTTATTACATGGCCAACGCCGCCGGCCGCCTGCTTGGCACCGTATTGTCGGGCTGGGCCTATCAATACTGGGGTCTGGTAGCCTGTTTAATTATCTCATCGCTATTACTGTTGGCTGCTGTCGGGTGTAGCTGGCGCTTAACTACTCTCAATATTGAGAATAGCTATGGCGGATAACCGCTATGGCAGATAGCCGCATCAAACCACGGTTCTGGGCCATTTTCAGCATATTTCTAAAGCTGGGGCTCACCAGTTTTGGCGGGCCAGCAGCCCATATTGGTTATTTTCGTCATGAGTTTGTCAGCAAAAAACACTGGCTCAGCGATGGCGACTACGCTGCACTTGTGGCGCTGTGTCAGTTTTTACCCGGCCCGGCAAGCAGCCAGGTGGGTATGGCTATTGGCTTACAACAAGCTGGCTTTCGTGGCGCACTGGCCGCCTGGTTAGGCTTTACATTGCCCTCCGCCCTGTTAATGCTGGCATTTGCATTTAGCCTGACACGGTGGCATTCACCACTTTTAAACGGTGCATTACATGGCCTAAAGTTAGTTGCGGTTGCAGTAGTCGCACATGCTGTATTGTCCATGGCACACAGCTTATGCAATAGCCGGCGTAAAGCGATGATTATGCTGTTAAGCACCGCTTTTATGTTGTGGCAGCCGGAAGCGATAATGCAGCCCTTGCTAATACTAGTGGCTGCGGTAGCGGGTTATTTACTACTACGCGAACAACCGGTAAAGCACGATATACTCCCACCGGCTAACACGGTTGCACAACGATTTACGGTAAGCAGCGCGATGTTATTTGTCTTGTTATTAATTGGTCTACCTATTGCCGCGCAGTTTTACGCCCTACCCTCTCTTAGCCTGATAGATGTTTTCTATCGCACTGGCGCGCTGGTGTTTGGTGGTGGGCACGTGGTGCTGCCGTTATTGCAAGCCGAACTGGTGCCAACGGCGCTGGTAGATGCTGATCAATTTATGGCGGGCTATGCTGCAGCGCAGGCTGTACCCGGGCCACTATTTAGCTTTGCCGCCTTTGTTGGCGCCTTGCTGCCCGGCGTAAACCCATTGCAGGGTGGGCTACTGGCATTGCTGGCAATTTTTTTTCCATCGTTTTTAATTCTGCACGCAGTACTACCCTACTGGCAGCGGCTTGCTCAGTTCAATGCCGCACGCGCAGTTATTGCCGGTGTTGGGGCTGCGGTTACCGGGCTGTTGCTGGCAACCCTTTTTCATCCGCTGGGCACTAGCAGTATTTTTACACTTAGCGATGCTGCTTTTGCTCTGCTGGCCTTCGCTGCCCTACAGTATTTGCGAGCACCGCCCTGGTTACTGGTATTAGCAGGTGCTGTTACCGGCATGTTGTTGCATTAAGTAAGATGGGAAGTGCTTACCCATTAAGCAGTTTATAACAACCTCCACTTGAGCAGCCTGCCAGCTTTGCCTACAATAGCGCACGTTTTACTTACTAAGGCACAAGCCATGAACGACACAACAAAAAATGATGCAGTAACAAACGACACTGCGGCACGCCCGGATTTACCCGATCGCTTATCGGTTAACCCTCGCAGCCCGTATTATGTAAAAGACATATTTCAACACGATGTTGGCATCACATTAAACGGTAAAGACCGCTTTGATGTAGAGGAATATTGTATTAGTGAAGGCTGGGTAAAAGTAGCCGCAGCCAAAGCGCTGGACCGTCGTGGACAACCGCTGTTAATGACCTTAAAAGGTAAAGTAGCAGCGTTTTATCGCTAACTATTACTGCTGTCTAAGCGCTAATCTCTATAGCGGTTACTTCAGTCTCATGCCACGTAATGCATAGACCGTAACCGCAATCTCAGCTGCCCCACACCATTGCTGCAATGACGTATTCTATCGCATACGACTAGACTATTACTTAAATTAAACGCAACATGAATAAATTATTTTTCAACTGCAGCGACGGAGGCAGGATGAAACTCAATTGTGATTTAGGCGAAAGCTTTGGCAGCTGGCAAATGGGGCTGGACGATGATGTTATGCCGCATATCGACATGGCCAATATTGCCTGTGGTTTTCATGCCGGTGATGCCGATGTCATAGCGCGCACCCTAGCACTGGCGAAGCAACATGGTGTCACAATTGGTGCTCACCCGTCCTACCCTGACTTACAAGGCTTTGGCCGGCGCAGTATGGCGTTGTCCCACAGTGAAATTATTAATACCCTGCGCTACCAAATAGCGGCGCTGGATGGCATGGCGCTTAGTACCGGGCTAAGCCTAAGCTACGTTAAGCCCCATGGTGCGCTTTACAACGATATGATGAGTAAGCCCTTGGTGTTCGATGCGGTGCTCGATGCCATAGCAGGCTTCTATAAGCCGCTTAAACTGATGATCCTTGCTACGGCCGATCAGCAGCACTTTAGTAATGTTGCTGCAGAAAAAGGCGTTGATTTGCTATTTGAAGCCTTTGCCGACAGACGTTACACCGATGATGGCCAGCTTACGCCACGCAGTCAGTCTGGCGCCGTGCTGCATGGTGTTAAGTTACTCACCCAGGTTGCTCAACTGGTAAAACAGGGAACAGTAACAACAGACTCAGGCAAGCAACTGGCCCTTAAAGCCGACACCCTGTGCGTACATGGTGATAACAAGGACGCCATTGCACAGATCCAGCAAATAAGGGCGCTATTGGGATGAGCTTGTTACATTTTCAGCTGACACCGGCCGGTGAAAACGCCCTGATGCTATATTTTGACCAACGGATAGACCCGCAAATATCAGCCTTAGTGCAACAGGCGTGTGTGCTTATCCGCAACGAACTTACTGATGATCTTATTGATTTACTGCCTTCTTATGCCTCGGTATTAATTCTGTTTAACCCATTATCAACCGATTTGCATCGTGTCTCAGCACAGCTACAACATAGCCTGAAACACCTGCAAAGCGGCAATAGTCAAACGGGTAACACCATTGAACTGCCGGTGTATTATACTGAAGAGAGCGGGCCAGATTTAGCCCTTATCGCCAAGACAAAAAACATTAGCATTACTGAGGTTATTCAGCGTCATCAGGCACTTAGCTATCGTGTGTATGCCATTGGCTTTGCGCCCGGTTTTGCGTACTTAGGAGAAGTAGACCCTCTGTTACAGATGCCGCGTTTGGCTACGCCGCGCGCTAAAGTTCCTCGCGGTGCAGTTGCCATTGCTGACAGACAAACGGCGGTATATCCGGCGCAATCACCCGGCGGCTGGAACCTGATTGGCCTATGCCCAACGCGGATGTTTAACCCGGATAGCACACCGGTGATGCCGGTCGCGGTTGGTGACGAAGTGCGCTTTGTTGCTGTAGACAAAGCGGAGTTTCTGCGACTGGGTGGTGAACTACCTGGAGACGAACGATGAGCGGCTTTACCGTAATAGCACCCGGCGTACTAAGCTTATTACAAGATAACGGCCGCTTTAGCCAAAGCGCTTTGGGCCTTACCAGCGGTGGGCCAATGGATGCGCCATCAGCACAGTGGGCGAACCTTTTGCTGGGTAATCAGCATAACGCAACCTTAATAGAATGCAGCGTCGGCGGCTTGCAAATGCGGGCAGAAACAAACAGCTATATCGCCGTTACCGGCGCCACCTTGCCCCTAAGTATTAATGGCAACACCGCGGAATTATGGACTGTGCATAAAATCCGGCAAGGCGATGTTATTGAGCTTGGCATGGTAAGCAAAGGCTTGCGGGCATATCTGGCCGTAGCCGGTGGTTTTAACGTCGCACCGCAGTTTGGTAGCACCGCCACTGTACTACGCGAAGGTATTGGCGGATTAAACGGTAATAAACTGCAACCGGGCGACTCACTACCTACCGCAACAGTAAACAGCCTGCCACGAAGGCACTTGCCTGTACATCACCAGATGCAATTTAATCGTACCCTTACACTGCGGTTGATAGAGGGCTATCAAGCACAAAGCTTTAACAGCACTGAGCGTCAGCGCTTTTACCTACACAGTTATAAAGTCACGCCACAGGCTGATCGCATGGGCTATAAACTCAGTGGCAGCGCCATCCGTTGTCAACAAACACAGCTATTATCCGAGGGCATCTGCTATGGTGCAGTGCAAATTCCACCGGATGGCCAGCCCATAGTACTGCTGAACGACCGCCAAACCCTGGGTGGCTACCCCAAAATTGGTAGCGTACTGTCGCTAGATTGCGCCTTATTAGCTCAAGCAGTTGCAGGCACCGAAGTCTATTTTACTCCGATAAGCCCCGAGCAAGCGCACAATGCGCTTTGTTTAGCTAAAGTTCGCACTGATGCACTAACCAGCCAAATGGTAAACCTGTAAATGACAGCATTGACGCCAGGTTACCTGGGCATTAGCCAGCAGATAGAACAGCTATTAGTGCGGCAAAACCCAAGAGGCATGGCAACCTTAAAACCGCATTTACGCCCCGGCTATATCCTGCGCGCTGCCCGGTTGCTTAATCAATGCCGTGGTACTGTCCTTATCGGCACTGGCTTTCCGGTATTAGACACCTTTGAAACCGACGGCCCGGTTGGCGCCATTGGCTTGTATAAGCTGCTTGAACAATTGGGTGCTAGCCCTATTATTGTTTGTGGCGACCCGCTATACAGCGCGCTAAAGCCCGATTACCAGTGTTTTCAAATTAAGGTAAACCAATACGACGCACTGCCTACAATTGCCAGTGTCGCACTTACAGAGCTTAAGCCGCAACTGGTGATCTCCATTGAGCGGCCCGGTTTTAACGCGCAGCAGCGCTACGCTAACATGCGCGGTGAAGATATCAGCGCGCGTTGCGCCAGCTTCGATTACTTTTTAACGCAAGCCCCCTGCCCGACCATTGGCATTGGCGATGGCGGCAATGAAATTGGTATGGGCAATCTGTTGCAGGCGGTCAGTGCGCTGAATATTACGCCCTGCGTGACACAGTGCGATGAGCTGATTGTCGCCGATGTTTCAAACTGGGCGGCCTGGGGTTTAACGGCTATGGTGTCTTTGCTACGCGGCGAAAACCTGCTAAGCGACGCCGACCCGCTGGCGATTTTGCAATATTTATCCGCCAAAGGCAGTGTCGATGGCGTTACCCGGTTAAATACCTTAACCGAAGATGGCCTGGCACATACTGAAGGCCAGCAACTGATTGATGATCTAGCGTTACTAATTAGGTGAGAATCGGCTTAGCCTAAACCGACCGTTGGAGCCCCGGATGGGCGGAAACGAGCCTACAAGGATGTATTTACGGCGCGTCGGTGTGAGCAAACCAGTTCGATGATATACCTACATAAAGTGAGAATCGGCTTACCCTAAACCGACCGTTGGAGCCCCGGATGGGCGGAAACGAGCCTACAAGGATGTATTTACGGCGTGTCGGTGTGGGTAAACCGGTTCGATGATATAACTAAATAATGTGAGAATCGGCTTACCCTAAACCGACCGTTGAAGCCCCGGATGGGCGGAAACGAGCCTACACGGATGTATTTACGGCGTGTCGGTGTGGGTAAACCGGTTCGATGATAAAACTACATGCCACGAACAAGAGAACCGCAATGACAACAGTGTATTTAAATGGCAGCTTTATGCCGGCCAGCGAAGCTAAAATATCGCCGATGGACCGCGGCTTTTTATTCGGCGACGGCATTTACGAAGTGATCCCAAGTTACGGCGGTCGTTTTGTCGGCTTTGGTCCGCATATAGAGCGCATGCACAGCGGCCTTGCCCAGCTATCCATTGACCCAAAACTAAGTCTGAGTGACTGGCAGCAGATTGCCGACACATTGATTGCCGATAACCGCGCCGAACTGGGTGACAACCTCGGGGTGTACTTTCAGGTAAGCCGCGGCACCGACACCAAGCGCGGCCACGCCTTTCCCAGCAATATTAGCCCAACCGTATTTGGTTATGCGTTTGCAATAGGGCCAGAACCCGTAGCCGATAAGAGCAAAGCCACTACCTATGCGGTAGTAACCGGACAGGATTTGCGCTGGCAGCGCTGCCATATAAAATCGACATCCTTGCTGGGTAATGTGCTGCACTACCAGCAAAGCTATGCCCAGGGCGCGCAAGAAATACTGCTGTTTGATAAAGACGGTAGCCTTACCGAAGGGGCAGCGGTTAACGTCTTTGTGGTAAAAGATGGCGTTATTGCCACCCCACCCCTTAGTAATAAACTCTTGCCCGGTATAACCCGGCACATTTTGCTGGCGATACTGGCAGAGCATAGCGATATCAGTGTGGAACAACGTGATGTCAGTGAAGCCGAGGTATTAGCAGCAGATGAAATTTGGCTTACCAGCTCCAGCAAAGAAATTGCGCCCGTATTATTTGTAAATGATAAGCCAGTTGGTAGTGGTCAGGTGGGTGATGTATGGCTGGCCGTACAACAGCTATTTAGCCAGCATAAATTTGCTTACTAAACAGCTTGTTTAATTAACATCTGCTCACTTACTACACCTCTTTTTGTTTACTAAACAGCTAATTTTTATGGTGCAGCCACCTGGGCTGCACCCTCTCCCCCACACCCTGCAACTTTAACAAATAATTAATTTACAAAATGTTGCTATTTTGTTATCTTTTGGCAACCTATTTTCATCAGAGCCGCAAATGCATATTCCTCTGTTTAGGCGAAAGCCAATGTTGCTTTTGGTAGCAGCGCTGAGTTTTTTGGTTTTTATTATTTTTTCACAACAGGTTATGGCAGATATGTTTAGTTGGTTTAAAAAATACGATGTGCATTTATCGCCTGCAGTACAGGGTAGTATTACTTTTGATGGTAAGCCACTAGCGGGTATCAAAGTGTTTCGCGAGCTGGACTACGACAAATCGTACAACGATGAAGCCGTTACTGATGAGCTGGGGCGGTTTAATTTTGCTGAGAAAAATATCAAATCGCGCCAACCCGGTAACAAGCTGGATCAATCTACTATCCGGCAAGTTATATCTCTGGATTATCAGGGTAAGACTTTTGTGCTTTGGTATACTTCAACACCGAGTATTGAACCGCATGCCACCTTTCAGCGCCTGCTGAAGGCATTGAACTGCGAGTTAACCTCTGCTGAAGAAAAATTCAGTTTACCCAATATAGAGTACCCCGACTTTCCTCATGGCGTAGTAAGTATTTGCCAATTGGATACCTCTCAATAACGTCAATTTTCACAAAAGGAATTTACCCACATGAGCACAATTACCCCTAAAATTGCCTCCGATTTGGCCAGTTTAGTTTACGATGTCCGCACACCAACATCGCGAGGGGTATACCGGTTTAGCCGTGATTCAGAAAGCACAAAACACTTTTCGTTCGATTTATCCAATGGCCCGGTACAGGGTGTAAGTGGTGGCGGCCCCTTCGGTTTATTTAACAAAACCACCGGCTTTGCCATTATTGGTCAAGGTAAAGAGCGTTACCGCAATCATGTCGCTATTGCCATTCGTGGCACCAAGTTCACCAGTGGCAATGACTGGCTGACTAACGCCAATATCGGATATGCCGGTTCAGATAATGGCAGCATGGTACATGCCGGTTTTAACAAAACTTTTCAAAGCATGAAATCTATTCTTGAGCGCTCATTGAACCCCATTTTATCCGGGGCGACCACAGTACATTGCGTCGGCCACAGCCTGGGCGGTGCGCTGGCCTCATTGACGGCAGATTGGGTTAAGTTACGCTACAAGTGCCCGGTCAACCTTTACACCTTCGGCGCGCCGCGAGTGGGTTTAGAAAGCTTTGCTTTAAAACACACCGGCAGCCTGGACGGAAGTATTTACCGCTGCACCCACGGTGCGGATCCGGTGCCTTTAGTGCCGCTATGGCCATTTCATCACGCTCCCTATAAAGGTGTGGAATATCGTTTAGATGCTGGCCAGGGCATTAACATTGGTGCCCATGGGATGCACTTCACTGATACACCAGGCTATGCCAATACCGCAAACAGCGATGATTGGGCCAGCTTGGGCGACCGCTCCGCTGACATTGTCAGGCAGGTAGAGCTGGACTATGAAAGACGCCATCAGGCTTCGTTTACCACCTACTGGGCCAATAAAATTGGTGATGCATTGATAACCTTGCTTAAAGCGGCAGGAAAGTTAACCGCCGTTATCGCTCAGGCCGGCATCAGTACCGGGTTAACCTTTTACGACATGCTGGCCCGCACGCTGGAAGATGTGGCCAAATCAACTACACAGTTTGCCGGACAAGTGCGCGGATTATTAGGCCATATGCTGGTATTTGCCCGCCAGGCAGTGACCACCGTAACTGATCTGTCATTTAAATTTATCCGCTGGGTATTTGAGAAAACCGTTGGTGCACTGTACCGCAGCGCCCGTAACGCTATTGATAGCGTGATGTAAAAAGCAGGCCCGGCTTTGCCGGGCTATTTAACCTGGCACGTAATCAGAACATACATTATGACCCCAACCCGTCTTGCTATTATCAGTATCGTTCTTGGTATCTCGCCGCTGCTTATTGCTTTGCTGGGTTCCTTACTGGCTAACCTACTGGGCTGTGAGCAAAAAGGCGGCGGTATAAGCCAATGTTATT
Source organism: Rheinheimera baltica (assembly GCF_030731985.1). Taxonomy (NCBI): domain Bacteria; kingdom Pseudomonadati; phylum Pseudomonadota; class Gammaproteobacteria; order Chromatiales; family Chromatiaceae; genus Rheinheimera; species Rheinheimera baltica. Next base: position 120,430 of record NZ_JAPJDY010000004.1, on the reverse strand, counting down.
TTTGCGGCAAAGATGTCGGCAATCTTCTTTATGGCATGATGATGATGCACTGGCTGGTGCTTATAACCGGTGGCATTGCTGTTTGGGGGTTAGTTGCCAGTGCTGTTTGGGCCTACTGGCCCTGATAAAGACTATTCATCATTTGCCACACCGTGGCGGGCTGTTCGGTCTGTTGTAGATAACGGATCACCGTCTGTTGCTCAGCTAACAATTTATTCTGCGACAGCTTAAAGCGACCACTAACTTCAGTTAGGCTAATTTCCACACCCGCAATCGCCTTAACGAGTTGTTGTTGATAAGCCTCAGATTGCGCCATTGATGGTGCACTGTGTGCTTCCTGCTGTCTTACCAATGCCAATGTTTGTTCGTTGTCCAGTACACGGGCTATGCCTTTAAGTTCAACCATGGCGTAGTTCCAGGTTGATACGGCCGGTTGTTTGCTATAACAGCTGGCGGCAACAAAAGCATGTGGCCCCTGAATAATAATGGTCACCTCTACCCCATCCAGTTGCTTAAACTGCGGGTTATTGCGTGCCAGATGGCAATATGCTTTATCGCTGCCGCTTTGCCAGATAAATAAAAACGGCACTGGTGAATAGCTTAAACTGCCGTTATTGCTTAGCAGCAGGCCAAAGTAATGTTGCTGTAAAAACGCCTGTAATTGCGCTCGGTCGGTAGTGTGATAATACGGCGGTGGATACACAGTCCCTCCTGCTCAGCACTGACGCTGAATATGAAAGCCATTGTCCACCGCGGTAAAACCCACTGCCGGATAGTACTGCATTGCCGACGGCGCACTGCGCAACAGTTGCTGTACCTGTGGCCCGGTAGCCTGTTGCACTGCTGCTAACAGCGCCTTGCCTATACCCTGCTGCTGCCAGGCTTTATCAACTAACAAATCACAGATATACACTACATAAGCTTTATCGGTTAAACAGCGCGCCAGCCCGACTAACTTGCCATCTGATCTGGCGCTGATCAGCAAATTGCTGCTTGCCAACATAATTGCCATGCGTGCGCTGTCATCCGTTGGCCGGTTAATACCGGATGCGCGGTACAGCGCCAGCATTTCGTCCAGCTTAAAACTGCTTTCTTGTTGGTACTCTATTTTCATTGGTTGCTCCTGTTGTTATTGCCGTAGCTTAATAGCTACACTGGCATGCTAGAAAGCACCAGTTTCAACAAAGCAGGAGTACCAGTTGCGTTTAGTTACCGATAATTTGCAGCTCAGTGGCCAAGGTAGTTTGCAACAACAGCTTTACAGCCTGTTGCGCCAACAAATGCTAACGGGCATCTGGCCCAGTGGCGCCTTATTGCCTTCCAGCCGGATGCTGGCAGCAGATTTGGCATTAAGCCGCAATACGGTAAATCAGGTGCTGCAACAATTGGTGGCTGAGGGGTATCTGGATGGGCAGCCGGGGCGTGGTTATCAGATTGTCGCTTTACCAGAGCACTATTTTGTTAGTGAGCCAGCAAAACAGCAATCGCAACCGCCATTGGCAATACAACAATATGCGCTGCCGCAGAAAAGCGGGGCCAGTAACGGCTTGTTGCAGCCAGGAGTATCTGCGTTACCGCTATTCCCGTTTGCTATATGGCAGCGTTTATTACAACGACATAGTCAGCGCGCCGTGTTATCTGGCTTCGCTGATCCATTGGGGTATTTACCACTGCGCCAAGCCTTAGCGCTGTATTTGCGCCAATCCAGACAAGTTGTTTGCGACGAGCACTGCATATTAATTACTGCCGGAGCGCAACAAGCTTTGTTTGTCGCGGCCAAACTAGTCGCCGCCGCTGGTCAGCAGGTGCTTATGGAAACGCCTGGTTATCCCAGGCTAAAGCAAGCACTGCAACTGTGTGAGCTGCAGGTGCAGTTTCTGGATGCGAGTACACCGCTAGGGTTAGACACCGAACAACTTCCCACTGCGACAGCAGCTAAAGCCCTGTTTTTGACGCCTGGGCACCAATATCCGCTTGGCGGTATTATGCCGCTGGCTCAACGTATTAGTGCACTGGAGTGGGCTCGAAACCACGGTGTTTGGCTGGTAGAAGATGATTATGACAGCGAATTTCAGTATCAGCATAGGCCAATAGCCAGCTTACAAGGTCTGGCCGGTGGCGATGGCGTATTGTTTGTTGGCTCTTTTAGTAAAACCCTGTTTCCCGGGCTACGGTTAGGTTATTTAGTTGCGCCCCGTCACGTTATCGCAGCCGCTGCTGCAATAGTGCAAGCACTGCATGGTGATGTGCCATTACTGTCGCAAGCTACACTGGCAGACTTTATTAATGAAGGACATTTTGGCCGCCATTTACTAAAAATGCGACGGTTTTATCAGCAAAGAAAACACTTAGCCGCTAAGTTATTACAACAACACCTACCGCAGTGTCAGCTAAAGGCGCAGCACGCAGGCTTGCACCTGGTATTAGAATTTCCATACTCGTTAGATGAAACCAAGTTAGTTGAGCAACTTACCACGGCGGGTATCAAAGCGCAGTTGTTAAGCCGCTACGTATTTGCCGGCGAACCCCGAACGGGCCTGGTGATTGGTATTGCTAACCAAAACGACAGAGAGTTTTTCGAGGCACTTAATCAGCTTCTATCCATTTGCGCGGCGGCGCTTAAGGCACAGGCGTTCGATTAACCATTGCACTTTTTGCTGACGAAACGAAGCTTTCCAGCGGCTGAGGCTTACCAAAAAAGTAACCTTGAAATTGTTTACAGCCCAGCTGTAACAGCTTTCGATACTGCGCTTCGCTCTCCACACCTTCGGCAATAACAGCCAGCTCAAGACTTTGCCCTAATGCCATAATAGTTTTAACAATGGCTTCATCATTGGGGTCGGTCAGTAGATCACGCACAAAAGAATGGTCAATTTTTAATTGCTGTAATGGCAATAACTTTAAATAACTCAAAGAAGAGTAGCCGGTACCAAAATCATCAAGCGAAAACCGCACACCTAAATTGGTTAACTGCTGCATTTTAGCAATAACGGTGTCGACATCCTGCAACAACTGGCTTTCAGTGAGCTCCAACACCAGCTTATCCGGCGCAGCGCCACTTTGCTGCAATGCCCGGCTCACGTCTGCGACGAAATTGGCCGAGTGTAACTGGCGAGCACTGATATTAACTGCCAGATACCAGTGTGTTGTATCAGGGAATCGGGCCCATTCGGCCAATTGTAAACAACTCTGCTCCAGTACCCAATGGCCAATTTGCAAAATTTGGCCGGTACTTTCTGCCACCGGTATAAATCTGGCGGGTGAGATCATGCCCTGCTCAGGATGTTGCCAGCGCAGCAACACCTCTGCACCAACAATCCCCTTTTCGCGCTCTAACTGGGGCTGAAAATGCAGCAGTAATTCATTGTTTAAAATGGCTTGACGTAAGCCAGCAGCCAGCTCTGCCCGGGCACTAATATCGGCTTGCATTTGCTGGTTAAAAAACCGCATGCCATTACGACCGTGACCTTTGGCATCATACATCGCCAGATCGGCCCGTTGTAGCAGCTCATAGCTGTTGCAACCGTCAGCAAACATCACCACGCCGACACTCGCTGACAGGGTGTAGTTTCTGTCCTGCAACATGAAAGGTTCAGCCAGTAATTGCACCACCTTTGTCGCAATTAACCCGGCTTTCTGACTGGCCACATCCTGATCAGGATGCAAATCCGTTAGCAACACAACAAACTCATCCCCACCCAAACGGGCCAGCGTATCCACTTTGCGTAAATGGTTTTGCAAGCGCTGTGCAACTTGTTTTAGCAGCTGATCGCCCATAGCATGGCCCAATGTATCGTTTAAATCTTTAAAGTGATCTAAATCGATAAATAACAACGCACCTTGCGCAAGGTCTGTTTGCCGTTCCCGCAGTGCCACCGCATGCTGTAAGCGATCTAACAGCATGCGCCGATTAGCTAGCCCCGTTAGCGCATCATAAAACGCCAGCTGATGAATTTCCTGTTGTTGCTGTTTATGTTCAGTGATATCGGTTGAAATGCCGCAAAGTGCATAAATATTGCCGGCTTCGTCTCGCAGCGGCAATTTGACTGACAAATACGTATGCTTTTGGCTACCATCAAGCGAGCGGTTGTTCTCTTCTTCAACTAAGCGAACGCCTTGTTGCAACACTTTTAAATCATTCTGTTGCAGGTTGGCACAGGTAGCCGCATCAAAAAAAGCATCATCACGTCGCCCCACCGCTTGCTCAGGTTCACAGCCAAATAAATCAGCCGCCTTGCGGTTAATGTACTCGTAACGTAAGCGACTATTTTTAATATAAATATGTGCATCAACGCTATTCAAAATCGTGTTAAGCCGGTTTTCACTGGCTTTCAAATGCCGGGTTTTTTCCGCAACCTGACGTTTTAACCACCAAGCGCCGCTAAGCGCCAACATTAGCAATGCCGACAGCATCGCTAACATCCACCAGACATTTTTGGGTATCAGTGTTTCAGGCGCTGCGCTGCCCCAGCGTTGCAAAATCTGATAGTAAGGTGAATCGACATTGCTTTGCCAACGTCCGAGATAGCTTTCAATGCTATCTAAAAGATCACGATTGCGTCCTGCTTTGGTGGCATAAAACAGCTGTACCGGTTCAAACATTAGCGGGCTTTGCCGTAAATGAAATTGAGAAAAATGCGCCGCACCAAAATAATGATTTGCCGCTACCACATCTGCCGAGCCAGCGGCGACCATAGCAAATGCTTCGGCTAGCGACTTTGCTGCCAACAATTCAGTGTTTAACCCAGCCTGGTTTATAACGCGCTGCAAGTAATGCTGCTGCACAGAGTCATGCATTATCACTACGCGTTTGTCGGCAAGATCAGTCATCGCTTGCACCTGCACACCTGGTGCAGTGTAAAACTGAGACCAACTGGTTAACGACGGCGTTTGATGGAAATCCATCTGTAGCGAGCGCTGTGGCGTATAAGCTACATCCGGCAGTAAATCTATTTCACCCGCTTGCAGTAGCTGCATGCAGTAGGCCCAATCACACTGCACAGCCTTAACTCGCCACTGCTCTTGCTCGGCAATGGTAAGTAGAAGCTCGCCTAAAATGCCCGTAGGGCTGCCATCCTCAGCAGCAAATACTTTCGGCGCATTCGGATAAACACCCACTACTACAACCCGGCTTTCGGCTAAAACCTGTGTGCAGCAGAGCAGCATGACAAGCATTGCTGCGCAATATTTCATCAAATTATTCCCCGGGACCTTCGCCTTGTTAGCCATTTACCAGTTTAAAATAGTGCTGCTATTTTTTAGCTATTATTCATCCGTTATACTTTAAACACATAACCGCGCCTATAGCACCAATGCATTAACAGGTAAGACAATGCCAGAAAACTAAGCGCAAAAGCCAGTGAACCGTTGTAATCACCAAACAGCGGTTGGTAAACAGCACTGAATAACCAGCTTTGTAATGCGCTATTTCCCACAGATAGCATGCCTAGCAAACGTGCAGCGACACCGGCAAGCATAAAAAACAATATTGCGTTGGCACCAAACACCACAAAGGGCGCTGCCCAAAGGCGATACTTTTTCATATCACAAAGAAAAATACAGGCCGCTAATGCCAGTGCGCAGTAGCCAGTGCTTAACGCAACAAAGCTCGGTGTCCATAAGCTCTTGTTTATCGGCAAAACAAAATGCCAAAGCTCTGCCAGCCATACCGCCACCACACCGAACAATAACAAGCCACGGGTTTTCTGTACTAAATTGCGCTCAGTTTGTAACCACTGTGCAATTAATAACCCGCTGACACAGCTGGCAATGGCAGGCAACGTTGACCAAAGCCCTTCGGGGTCAAAAGCAAACGGCGTTGCACTGCGGTAGTACACATGGGCAGCGCCCAGCACCGTATGATCTAACCAGGCCGCAAAGCTGTTACCAAATTCAAACATGCCGGCAAACCTGACACCTTGCTCAGTATAGTAAGGCCACCACCACATCGCAGCGAGATAGACGCCACAAAGTGCCAGTATCGCGACAACACGGCCACGGGTACCACAATACAACGCAATAACAACCGTACAGAGATACACCAGCGCGATTCGCTGCAGCACACCCAACGTACGTATTGTCATTATTTTTTGTTCGACATAACTATAGTTTGGGTCTCGGAAATTGTAATAAAACAGCACCAAAAACAGCCCCAAACCATACAGTTTAGCTGACCGTAGCAGTGCCTGTTTTAATATCTCAGCGTTGGCAAGCCGCGGCTGTCGTTGCAAGCTTAGCTGTAACGACATACCAACAATAACAATAAAAAACGGGAAAATAAGATCGGTCACTGTCCAACCATGCCATTGTGCATGACGCAGCGGGCCATATACATAACTCCAACTGCCGGGGTTATTGACCAGTATCATCGCGGTAATGGTTAACCCACGCAGCGCATCTAACGCTAGTAAACGGTTGGCATGCATACCGCCAAGTATCTGCTGGCAATGCCGCTTTATCGCGGCAAACATTATTTATCCGCTCCGGTTACGGTTACCGGCAATTGCCCTGTAGGCCGGATCTGCCGCAGTAACACTTGCGCCAGGGCTTGGTAGGTGGCATTACCTGCATTTATTAACGACGGATCTTCAGCGGTGTTATAGGCATAGGTTGCCAGCACAGCATCGGCAAACTGGCCGTAATCAGTAATATCGTAAGGGGCTCTAAGACTAATAAACACATGCGGTTTGTTACTGGCTTTTATCTGTGGCAATAGCGTTTCAAACTGTGTTTTTTGTCGTTGGTACGCTGCGGCAATATTACTAATACCGGTCATGTCGTCCATACCACCAATATCAGCCAGGCTTTGCATCGGCGAAATAAAACCACTAATCACGATATCTGCGGCGGCTATTTTAGCAATGGCATCACTGATGTCAGGTTGTTGAAGGCTTATCACCGAAATAGCAAAAGGCACCTTGCTGTAATGGCGCAGCGCGGCGCTAAGTGCTGTTGCTTTGGCATTATCTGGCATAACCAGCAGCAAGTTTTTCTGCTGTTCAAGCGTAAAAGGCATACCCACAGCCGGCTTGATTTGTGTCACCGCAGCTTGTGCTAACGCTAACTCACTGGCGCGATGCGACGCGTTACCCAGCACAGCATGTGCCCGCTTATGTTGCTCGGCGACAGTAAGTTCTGCGGGTATTAATGGATACAACTGCTTTAGCGCCACAATGCGCTGATAAGATGCACGAAGCTCGGACTGTGGGATTTTATCTGCAGTGACTGCGGCCGTTAACTGCTCCAGTAACGCGGCCAGTGCAGGTAACTCGTCCGGTTGTTGCAGCTTTACCGGCATTAAGGCAATGTCAGCACCGGCAGCAAAAGTTTGTATAACCGCTTCGGTTTGGGTAAAGAACTTACTAATACCTGCCATATCCAGAGCGTCAGTCACAATAACGCCTGTATAGCCGAGCTCTTTTCGTAATACATCGTTAAGTATGGTACGCGACAAAGTAGCAGGTTTAATCATCTGCTCGCCTTCTTTTGACACAAAGGTTGAGCTATCCAGCGCCGGGTATTGAATATGAGCGGTCATAATCATGCCGGGCTGGTTGTGTTTAATAATCTGCGCAAAGGGGTATAAATCTACCTGGCGAATTTGCTGCGCGCTATGCTCTACTTTTGGTAAACCTAAATGGCTGTCTACTTCAGTGTCGCCATGGCCGGGAAAATGTTTTAGCGCTGCTATCATGCCTTGCTGCTGCATGGCTGCTGTCATGGCGCCCCCAAGCTCAGCAACCTGTTGGGCATCTTCACCAAACGCCCGCACATTGATTACCGGGTTTAACGGGTTAACATTAACATCAACCGTCGGCGCAAAGTTAACATTTATCCCCAGTGGGAGCAGTTCATCCGCCAGGGCTTTACCAACCGTTGAGGCGAACGCCGTGCCGTGCTCCGCATACGTAGCACCAATGGCCATATTACCGCTAAAAGACGTCGCCAACGACCGAGGTAAACGAGCAACCCGCCCGCCTTCCTGATCAATACCAATAAACAAGGGTAATTTCAGTGCCGAACTCTGCGCAGCGTTCTGCAAATCACGGTTAAGCTGAATAATCTGCTCCACAGAGTCTAAGTTTTCAGCAAACAAAATAACGCCGCCAATATCGTAATCCCGGATCAGTGTCGCAAGCTCGGCGGGTAGCTGGGTCATCGGTGTTTTGCATTTACCCTGTTTTGGCGCCTCGGTGCAGTAATATCGTAAGTCCAGCATCAATTTCTGGCCCAACATTTGTTTAACACTAGCAGATGGGGCCTTATTAATAGCAACGCTCGCCGTCATGGTCTTAGCTACCCCACTTACGCTGAATAAAAGCGTTGAGTACAACGCTAGCACTTTGATGCATGTCATTTTGACCCTGAATAATGATAAAGCCATATTGGTGTCCTGATATTCTGGCGGAACATAGCTGCAGTACAACAAAAATAATTTATTCATTCAAGATAAATATAAATGTATACTTTACTCATAAATGATGCGGTATGGTATCTTTAATTGGCGTTTTATTATGCAGGGCTTGGCATGCAACTGACATTTTTCGATTGGGTTGTTTTTTTTGGCTATTTCGCCGTACTAGCATTGCTAGGCTGGTGGGTTAACCGCCGCAAAGCAGGCAGCAGTAATGATTATTTTCTTGCTGCCAACAGCATGCCGGTTTGGGTGGTAGCCGTATCGGTGCTAGCCACGTCGCAATCGGCAGCCACCTTTCTTGGCGGCCCTGACATGGGTTTTCGTGGCAACCTGAGTTATATTGCAACCAATATCGGCGCCCTTATCGCTACCTTTATCGTTATTCGCTTTTTACTGCCTCGCTACTATCAACTTAAAGTTACCACGGTATACGAGTTGCTGGAGCAACGCTTTGGCGCCAGCGCGAAAGACCATGCCGGCACGATGTATCTGTTTGGCCGTATTTTTGCCAGCGGTGCGCGTTTGTACATGGCCGCCATTGCAGTGGCCATGCTGCTTTTTAATAATATTGAAGCCTCTAGTGTCTTAGTTGCTGTAGTGTTGTTGGCGTTAATTGGCCTGGCCTGTACCGTTGCCGGCGGCATCCGCTCTGTTATTTATACTGACGCCCTACAATGTGGTGTTTATGTTCTGGCGGCATTGTTGGTGTTGGTTTACTTATACCAAAGCCTGGGTTTGGATGTTGCAACGCTCACCCAGGCACTGCAACAGCCTATTGAAGGCGGTCCGTCTAAATTACTGCTGTTTGACTGGCGGTTTGATGTCAGCTCAGCCGGCGTATTTAATATGTGGTCTGCGCTGAGTGGTTTTATTTTACTTAATATTGCGGCTTTTGGTTTGGATCAAGATATGACCCAGCGCGTACTCACCTGCAAAGACAGCAAAGCTGGTGCGCGGGCATTGCTCAGCTCGGCATTAATGGTTATTCCCACCATGCTGGTGTTTATCCTGATTGGCTTTTTACTGTATATCTTTTACCAACGCCCGGATTTATATCAGCCAGCCCAAGGCTTTGCCGATAGCTTTGGCGGCGAAAAAGTCACCGTGTTTATGTATTACGTCTTAAACGAAATGCCATCCGGACTAAGAGGGCTAGTCGTCGTTGGTGTAATTGCGGCGGCGCTATCGACTATTACGTCTGGTTTAAACTCCATGTCATCGGTGCTGATAGCTGACATGTATAAACCGTGGAAACTTAAACAGCAGCCTAACACCGGTGAGCGGCATTTTGTTCGTGCAGGTCAACTCGGTATGATAGTCACCGCCGCCACGTTATCAGCGATGGCGATATTGTGTTTTTACTGGCAACAGTATTCAAATATGCCCTTGCTAGCTTTTGCCCTCAGCGTGATGGTGTTTTCATACAGTGGCCTGTTAGGGGTCTTTTTTACGGCATTATTTAGCCATCGCGGTAATCGTTATTCCGTTACGGCTGCCCTGCTTACCGGGTTTGGCATAACCCTGCTGCTGCAACCCTATATTCTTCAGCAAATTAGCCCGTCACTGGCGGCATTTAATTTAGGTTTTACCTGGCAACTGTGTATCGGCACAGTAGTGGCGACATTGGTCTGTCTTAGCGGCAACGCCACAGCGCCACAACATGCCATAAAGGAGCAATAACATGTGGATCCTGACGGTCGATGGCGGCGGTAGCAAAACACTGGCCAGACTGACAAATAGCAGCACAGGCCAACACTGGCAGCAATACGCCGGACCGGCATCGCTGACCAATGATTTCTCGCAGGCACTCAACAATATTAACGCCGTTAGCCAGAGCCTGTGCCAACAAGCGGGCGTTACTTCGCAGCAGGTAGTTGCAGTGATGGGATTAGCGGGCGCTGGCAACCCGCAGCAACACCAGCAAGCCAGCCAACAGCTGGCCAAGCACTACAGCCACTTTTTACTGACGACTGACGCGAAAACGTCGCTGTACGGTGCCAATCTGGGGCAGCCGGTATTAGTTGTCGCACTAGGCACCGGTTCTGTTGCCATGCGCCTGCAAGCCGACGGCACTGAACAACAAGTGGGTGGCTGGGGTTTTAATATTGGTGACGAAGGGGGAGGCGCCTGGCTGGGTAAACAACTGGTACGTGAACTACTGTGGCAAGTAGACAGTTTAGCCGGCATTACCAGCCCATTGCTTGATGCGGTTGCACAAAAAATAGGCAGCGACGCAGCCCGCTTATTGCCGTGGCTAAAAACGGCCAGCCCAAACGACTTTGCAGCTTTAGCGCCATTGGTTTTTCACTATGCACAACAATGTCCACTGGCAGATACGTTATTACAGCACCACGCCGAGGCAGTACAACAACTGTTGTGGCATGGCCGCGAGCAGTTTGACCTGCCAGTGGTGTTATTAGGCGGCCTGGCCGACATCACCGCGCCACGGTTAAGCCTGCCATGCCAGGCGTTGCTGCAACCAGCAAAAGGCAGTGCGCTTGATGGCGCCTATATTCTTGCGTTGCAGCTTATTTCCTCTTCACCTTTTTCGGGGCTTGGCCATGACAACTAATGCACAAGACACCTTATTACAGCAGCTAGAAGGTATGAGCTCCGAAGCGCGCAACCCTAAAAGTGGAGACATTGATCTTTTGTCCAGCTTAGAAATCGTGCAGCGCATTAATACTGAAGATCAAACTGTGGCAAAAAGTCTGGTCAGTTGTCTGCCTGATGTAGCAGCGGTAGCCGATCGTATTGTCGAAGCCTTTAGCAAAGGTGGTCGTTTAGTCTATTTGGGCGCGGGCACCAGTGGCCGGCTTGGCATACTGGACGCGGTAGAATGCCCACCAACTTACAGTGTGCCGTCATCACAGGTTGTGGCGTTAATTGCCGGCGGCAATGGTGCGGTATATAAAGCGGTGGAAGGTGCGGAAGATAACCCCGCGCTGGCGGTAGAGGATTTACAGCAAATACAACTGCACGCAGACGATATTTTAGTGGGTATAGCAGCCAGTGGCCGCACGCCTTATGTGCTGGGCGGCCTCGCTTATGCCCGTAGCATCGGCTGTTTTACAGCAGCAATTAGCTGCAATGCCAATGCGCCAGTGTTAAATGCGGCCGACATCGGTATTTGCGCCGTGGTAGGCCCTGAGGTCGTCACTGGTTCAACCCGAATGAAAGCAGGGACAGCACAAAAGCTACTGTTAAATATGCTAACCACCACCGCCATGATCCGCAGTGGCAAGGTGTATCAAAACCTGATGGTAGATTTACATGCCAGTAATGAAAAACTGGTTGCACGTGCCGTGCGCATCGTTATGCAAGCAACCGAATGCTCAACGCAAGTGGCACGTGACGCGCTAAAAGCGGCTGATATGAGCGCCAAGCTGGCTATCTTACATATTCTTAGCGGCCAGCCAATTACAGACTGTCGTCGCCAACTAACACAGCAACAAGGTTTTATCCGTAAAGCATTACAACCGGAGAGTAAACTATGAGAGCACTGCTGCTATTGCTATTAAGCGTTTGCTTGCTGTCTTGCGGTGCCGATAACAACGTAAACGCACCTGCTGAACCGCCACTGCAAACTGGTGCAGAACAGCTGTCACAGTATTTACCGATGCTGGCTGGCAAACGAGTGGGGGTACTGGTCAACCAAACGTCCATGCTGGGGCAGCAACATCTGGTTGATGTATTACTAGCCCAGCAGATAAACATTGTCAGCATTTTTGCACCAGAGCATGGTTTTCGTGGCGATCACGACGCCGGCGCCACAGTTAAGTCTGGCGTAGATAGTAAAACCGGGTTACCGCTCCTATCACTGTATGGTGCCAACAAAAAGCCCAGTGCAGAGCAAATGCAAAAGCTGGACGTCGTCATTTTTGACATTCAGGATGTCGGGGTGCGTTATTACACTTACATCAGCTCTATGCATTACATGATGCAGGCTGCTGCAGAACATGGCGTAAGCATGTTGGTGCTGGACCGGCCTAACCCTAACGGCGCCTATGTAGACGGCCCGGTGCTGGACCTGCAGTTTCAGTCTTTTGTTGGTATGCACCCTATTCCGCTATTACATGGCATGACAGTAGGCGAGCTGGCGCAGATGATTAAAGGCGAGCGCTGGATAACCCACGCTGACAAGCTGCAGCTAAGTGTGGTGCCGCTAAGTGGTTATCAACGTAACCAGCCATATTCGCTGCCAGTAAAACCCAGCCCTAACTTACCCAACGATCAAGCAATAGCCTTGTATCCGTCACTCGGTTTTTTTGAAGCCACCCCCCTTAGCGTTGGCCGTGGTACCGCTTTTCCGTTTCAGGTTATCGGCTACGATAAATTCAGCACAGGTAATTTTCAGTTTATGCCGGTATCTACACCGGGCGCCGCACTAAGCCCACCGCTAATGGATAAAGTGCTGCTGGGCGAAGATTTACGCCAGGTCAAAGCACAGGGCTTAAACCTGGAATATCTGCTGCGGTGGCATGCGTTGTTTAAGGCACAAGACGAGATATTTTTTAACTCGGCGGGCTTTATGGACAAACTGGCCGGAACCGACCAGTTACGCCTGCAAATAGAGCAAGGGTTAACCGAAAGTGAGATCCGCGCTGGCTGGCAAGAGGCGTTGCAACACTTCCGGCTGCAACGTAAGCCTTATTTACTTTACCCCTGATCAGCAGCAGGTAGCGCTGTGTCCTGCTGCTTGGTTAACCGATAACGCGCCGCTAATTCGCCGGTTATGCGTTTTCCCAGCGAGTCCAACATAAACAGCTGGTTTTCGCCAACAAAGAATTGTACTGGCTGCTCAGCTTCCAGCAATACGGTGCTACCGGCCTCATTCCAGCTAAATTGCCCGCTACTGTTCAATGCCATCGCATCCTTACCAACATAAACCCGGGTTAACTGGTAACTAAAGTCGGCGGCTAACACCACAGTAGTATTGATACCTTCACAATCGGCGCAGGGCAACATGCCCTCGTAAGTACCCACCCAGTCCAGGCTGTTGCGGGCGCTATGCTCACTGTCGGGCACAATAATGCTATTCACTTTAGAGTTTCTCAATACAGGGTTACCCACTGTACTATTGCTCTTTGAACTATTGCTCTTTGAACTATTGCTCTCTGAATTATTGCTCTCTGCGCCGTTAGGGGAATTTTCCGAGGTTTTGCTGTCACACGCTGCCAACAACAGTACTAAGGTAACGGCCACAATACTTAAATGGGTTTTCATCTCTGTATCTCCTTAGTGCAATTTACCGTCGCTAAGGCCGGCATTGCAGCGCCAGCCGCGGTATTTACTTACCATACTGGCGCGCAGTAGCTTTATACCGGCTGAATAACGCCGCACACTAAGTCATTCAGACATCAATGCCGTTAAGGCAAATCAAAAATAAGCGCTTTAGTTGCTGCATTTGCCGTGAGTATCAGCGCGGTTTCTTCACTGATTTTGATGCCATCACCCGGCTGCAATCGGTTCCCAGCCACCTCCAGCTCACCGTTAATCAAGTGAATATAAAGTTTACGACCGGCTGCAATGTTATAGGCCAGTTGCTCACCGTAGGGCAGCAGTAACTGATACAGCAAAGCATCCTGGCGCAGTGTTAAACTGCCGTCACGGCCATCAGGCGACAAAATCAGCGTTAAACCTTCGCGCTGGCCAAAATCTTTTTGCTGATAGCCTGGCTCACCACCCTGCTGATTTGGTTGTAACCAAATTTGTAAAAAGGCCAGCTCATCCGTTTTGCTGGCATTAAATTCGCTATGGTAAATGCCTGCCCCTGCGCTCATCAGCTGAAACTCACCTGCCGGTAATATCTCGGTATTACCAGCCGAGTCTTTATGGGCAATTTTGCCACTTAGCACCAGGCTTAAAATCTCCATATCTTTATGGCCGTGAGTATCAAACCCTGCGCCCGGCGCTACTTTGTCATCATTAATGACCCGCAGCGCTGAAAAACCCATTTGCGCCGGATCATAGTAGTTGGCGAAAGAAAACGTATGGTGACTTTGTAACCAACCAAAATCGGCTTTGCCGCGCTCTGCTGCATATCTCATATCAAACATCTGGCTTCTCCTGCAATAAGTTCACTTTACACCCACAGCATAGCGGGGGCGTTACAGTGGAAAAAGCGGAATAATTTGCGCTCAATGTTCAAATAATTTGAACCCAAGCTAAACACAGCCACCTAAGCTACACTGAAACGGTCTTTTCAAGCAGTGCTTTTATACACAACATACGGAGCAAACAATGAGTATTAATGTATTGGCTATTTGTGGCAGCTTACGCGCTAAATCGGCTAACCGCGGTTTGTTGCGCTATGCACAGGCGAATGCGCCTGAGGGAATGAAAATTCATCTGGCAGACCTGTTGGATGTCCCGTTTTATAATGCTGATTTAGCAGAAAAGCCTGCGGCGGTAGAGCAACTGTTAAAACAGCTGGGCGAGGCTGATGCGCTATTACTGGCCTGCCCGGAGTACAACTATTCACTGGCACCGGCGCTGAAAAACGCACTGGACTGGGCCTCGCGTGAACCCGACAACCACCTGCTAAGCGGCAAGCCAGCAGCCATTATGGGCGCAGGTGGCGGCATGGGCACCAGCCGGGCTCAATATCATTTGCGTCAGGTATGTGTGTTTTTAAACCTGCACCCACTAAACCAGCCAGAGGTATTTGCCAATGCGTTTGCTGGTAGCTTTGACACCGACGGCAATGTTATCGACGAAAAAATACACGGCCTGATACGTAAGCAACTTGATGCGCTATTAAAATGGCAACAGCAGCTCAGCCGCTAACGGGCGATGGTAAAGCGGTTAAGCATCGTTCAATGTTAAGTTCCCAGTGGGTACAATATCAGCCCATTGCGCAAATCCAGCAACTGACCATTTAACAGGGCCAGTTGCACGCCCTCATTATTTGCCAACAAAAAAGTGGCATGGCGAAAACGCTGCGGCGAAGTGTCGCTTAACCCTTTTGGATTGAGGACTACGGGCCAGTCGGTGTTATTCGTTAGCAGGCTGGCGTCACCACTAAAATGGCTGTATCCCTCACGTAATAGTGCAAGGTATTTGGTTTTATCCAGCGTCAAGGCTTTGGTTAGTGTATAAGCTTTAGGCGCTTGATAACGCAGACCACTCGCATCAAAACGATGATAGCTGCCGTAAATGGATAAATCGCCAATATCACGCACACGGGCTTGCTTAGCGCCAACTAAATCAAACTCCAGCGCTACATCCACTATCGCATCGTGGCCGTTAATAGCGATACCAATGTTGTCGATCAATACATCTTTAATGCCACCATCACGGTTAAACGGAATTGCCCGATACCCCTCTAACGTTTGCTGTAAATAGGCACCACTGGCAATACTTTCTATGCTTAATACCAGCAGCTGAGCATTCAAGCGTCGCGCAACCTGCCGGTTATCATCGCCAGGATAGCCACCCGACTCTATCAATACGGTACTAATACCCATGCCGGAAAACGTGTCGCCAAACGAGCGCCAAGAGAAGGTATCATCGTATTTTCCCAGATAGCCCGGTAATTGCTCTGCCATCAAGTCGGCCATGTCGCCAATTAGCTGCATTGCTTTCTTGCGCGAGGCATCAATATCTTTTGCCTCATTAAATGCAGGCGCCAGTAACGAAATAGTAGTTTGTTTATTGCTGTCGCCAGCGGCGTAAAAGCGGTTTTGATCATGTAAATTCAAGCCAAAAGCCGGCTTAAATGCTTTTGCGGCTTGCATTAACAACTGCCCTTCCGGACTTTGCAATGCTTTGGCGTCGCGGTTGATATCAATACCCATGCTATTAAAGCGGCTATTGGCTGCTGCGCCATCCGGGTTAACCATAGGAATAAGCCGTAGTGTCACCTTATTCAGCCAATTATCCCGCCAGTTTTTTTGCTCTGGCGCACTAACAAAGTTTAATAAATCCATTAATGCGGCAGTGGCGGTGGGCTCATCGCCATGCATTTGTGACCAGGCCAACACCTTTATCGGGCCGGTGCCAATATCAATTTGCCACACCGGCGTACCCTGTGCCGACAGCCCCAGCTGCGAAAAGCGAAACAGGGCATTTTGCTGGTGCAGTGCCAAAAGCGGTGCAATATCACTGTGCTCAAGCTGGGGTTTATCTAAACCCGGTTGTTTTATCTGCTGATACTGTTCTACCGACAATCCGTCTACTGCCATCGCCTGTACCACCGTGGTTAAACTTAAAAAGCTGGCAAAAAGCCACTTTAGCGCCTGTTGCATGTCGCCCCCCGCATCACTGCTTTAGGTCATTAGCATGGCGTAATTCTGTTAACAATTGCAAGGTCAGAAGCAGTTAGCAAACTGACACAATGCGTCATCCATCGCAATAAGCTCTTTATCGCAAAACACAGCACAGAGCTTGCGGCACCAGAGTACAACCGGTATAAATTATTCAGCATTTAAACAAAATAGAATAATAATAACAGGAGGCCGTTTTGGCTGATTGGTTAACCTTAGTTCCGGCGCTGGTCGCCATTATTGTTGTATTGTGGCGTAAAGAGGTCATTCTGGCGTTGCTGTTGTCGCTATGCAGTGCGGAGTTATTGATTTTTTTATACGGTGGCCAAGGTGCAGGCCCTGGCTTACTGCTTGATGGTGGCATTCAAACGCTGGAGCGTATTGTCGCGGTAACGCGGGATGGTGACAACGCCCGTATCCTGATGTTTTCGTTGTTAGTGGGTGGCTTGTTGGCCTACATGCGAGACTCCGGTGGGGTGTCTGCAACCGTTAAATTATTAGTGGATAAAGGCATTGCACGCACGCCGCGTCAGGCCGGGTTACTCACTTTTTTTATCAGCTCCGTTACCTTTATTGAATCTAACCTTAGTTCATTAACCGCAGGTATCAGCTCGCGTGGCCTGTTTGATAAATTCAAAATGAGCCGCGCCAGGCTTGCCTATATTATTGACAGTACCAGTGCACCTATCTGTATTATCATTTTACTTAATGGCTGGGGCGCTTATATTCTTGGCCTGTTAAGCACCTACTCGCTGGGTGACAACGCCGTATCGGTGCTGATTGGCAGCATACCGCTGAATTTTTATGCCCTGTTTACCCTTAGTGTGGTGCTGTACACTATTATAACCGGCAAGGTATATGGCCCAATGCGTAAATCTGAGCAGGAACTACACACCCTGGCAGCGCATACCGAAATTGACGTTAAACCCACTCATGCCAGCTTTATGCTTGTACCCTTGTTAACCCTGGTTGGCTCGATGATTGGCTTTATGCTGATGACAGGCAACGGCCGCCTGGTATCAGGTTCAGGCTCACAATCCGTATTATACGCTACCACACTGGCATGCCTGGTGGCCTATTGTATGATGCTACTGAGCAAGCGATTTAAACACCAACAGTTGGTAGACATTGGCTTTAAAGGCATGAGCGAGCTACTGCCGTTAGTCACTATAGTATTGTTATCACTGGCTCTGGGCAGCAGTTTAAAATTGCTTGGCACCGGTACCTTTATTGCCTCAATTGTTAATGACAGCCTGCCGCTGGTGCTTATTCCTGCCTTGCTGTTTTTAGCCGGCGCGCTTATTTCATTTACCACCGGCACCAGTTGGGGCACTTTTGCCATATTAATCCCTATCGGTATGCCAATGGTCGAATTGCTGGGGCTACCGCCTTCACTGGTGTTAGCCGCTATTTTGAGCGGAGGTGTCTTTGGTGATCACTGCTCGCCTATTTCCGATAGCACGGCGGTTAGCTCTGTTGCCTCGGGTTGCGATCTGTTAGAGCATGTTAAAACTCAGCTACCGTATGCCCTGTTTTGTGGTACGTTAGCCTTAATGGCGTTTGTCGCCGCCGGAGTAACAATGATATGAAAATGCTCAATTTATTTGCTCTGTTAGTTGTTAGCAACACCGTCTTGGCGGCGGATAACGATATACCCGAAGATTTTAGTGATGTCAGCACGCTAGCACCGGATATACAGGTACATATGGCGTATCTGGGCGATAAAAACTTTGTTGGCCGTCCTGTCGACGGTTATGAAAGCAACCGCTGTTACCTACAAAATAACGCCGCTAATGCCTTGGTTAAAGCGCAGCAAGCGGCCATGGAAAAAGGCTATACCCTGTGGGTTTTTGACTGCTACCGGCCACAACGGGCCGTAAACCATTTTATGCGTTGGGCGGCAGATTTAACCGACATTAGTACTAAGACGGACTACTATCCCAACCTGGACAAAGACAAACTGGTGGGTGAATACATTGCTGAACAGTCAGGCCACAGCCGCGGTAGCACGCTAGACCTGACACTGGCGCGACAAAACAGCGCTGGTCAATGGCAACCCATTGATATGGGCTCGCCGTTTGACCTGTTTGATCCTATCTCCAATGTTGGCGCAACGGGTATAACCAAGTTGCAACAGGCAAACCGGCAACTGTTGGAAATTATCATGCTCAGTGCGGGCTTTAAGGTGTACAACATGGAATGGTGGCATTTCACCCATCAGCCGCCGGTATACACCGAGCAGTATTTTGATTTTGTGGTCAAATAAGCTCATTTAATACAACAACGCTGGTAAACAAACTTGTTTTGTGAACAAAAGCCTGCTTAGCTTTTGTCAATGGTTTTAATATAAGTAGTGTGCCATGCCAGTAAGCACCACTGAGCAGCAAATATTAGCCTTTATTATGTTATTAGCTGGAATATCGGCGATAGCATGGCTTATTTTGTCACGGCTTATGCGCATTGCGCCCATTGCCAGCTTGCGCTTTTCCGTCGCCAATATGTTGCTGTTTGTTGGCATCGCACTGTTGTTTTTGCGCCAACAGGACAGCGGCGTCTTATTGTGGCAGGGGGCTGACTTACTTGCTCTATTGGCCTTTGTGGCATTAAAAGCCGGCTTTCTGGCCCTGTTTAAACGCCCTTCCGCCATTAAAACCGACGTCGTCTTGCTGCTACTTTGGGCCATACTGGCTCTACAGGTACCTGACAACAACAAAGATAATTGGCTGGGCCTGTTGTTCTCTGCGTTTGCTTTTATCAGTCTTACATCAAGCACCGCCATTTTGTATCAGGCCTCTGCCAACAGTTTTAAAAAGCGCTATGCAGCAGCAGTGGCAGCACCATTGGCGGGTATCAGCCTGTTATTTTTGCTGCGCTTTTTAGCCACACTGTTTATTGACGAGCCAACTACTCCCGCGGTACATCAAGGCAAATCTCAGCTGTATTGGGCCTATCTGGTTTTTGTATTGTTGGTTAATATCATCATTTTCAGCAGCACCTTAGTCCGGCTAGTGGCCAAAATACGTCATTTGGCCGACCGCGATCAACTAACCGGCTTATACAACCGCTTTGCCTTAAATCGAAAACTGGCTGTTTGTCAGCAGTTACACGCCAGACATCAACAACCCTATGCCATTTTGTTACTGGACCTTGACCATTTTAAGCAAATTAACGACCAATACGGCCATTTAACCGGCGACAAAGTGCTAAAACATGCAGCTATGTTACTGTCAAAACACATTAGGTTAGAAGATACCGCAGGCCGTTTTGGCGGCGAAGAGTTTTTAGTGTTATTACCACAAACAGAACGTACTGCGGCAGAGCAAGTTGCCGACAAGCTGATTAACATGTTTCGCCAACACCCACTGCAAGTTGACGATACAGTTATTCCGCTAACCACCAGTATTGGCATCGCTATTGCCGATACGCAAACTCCAGTTGCCAGCACTGTCACCATGCTGCAACAGGCTGACCAAGCGCTATACCTCGCTAAAGACCAAGGCCGAAATCAAGTGGTTATTTATCATACTTCGCCAGCATCGTGTGTTTAAGCTGAATTAACACAGCAAATTAACTGGCTGGCAAATGCAATTTAATGTTGCACTTACCGAAGCAAGATAGGGTTAGACTGTAAAATAGATGGCTTTGCGCTCATTACCCTTGCTAGTGATATGGTAAAGCGCACCGGCAAATTCGAGCCGTAAAGATCTGTCTATGGTATTAATTCCGCCTGGTGTTTAGCATCGCTAAACTTTAGCGCACCAGACGGAGAAGGCCAAAAGCAAGACCTCCCCCCGGAGTTTGTTTTGACCCCGAAGTTTGTTTTAATGCTACCTTTGTTAAGTCTCGTTAGATCTAACATTTGCACTTAGAGCTTATGTGCCTTTAAGGTCAGGCGCCATACGATAAATTGGGTCATAAACCAATTTGCTTTGCAGGCCAAAGATGCCTAACTCAGCTCATTATGTTAGTATGCGCTAATAATATTGAAGCCCCGTTAACCAAGAGATTGTGCCATGGCTCGCCGCACCAAAGCCGAAGCAGAAAGCACCCGTACTGCTATTTTAGATGCCGCTGAAGTGTTGTTTTTTCAACATGGCGTGTCGCGCACAACGTTGGAAAAAATTGCCGTGGCGGCCAACGTTACCCGTGGTGCCATTTACTGGCATTTTCAGAATAAAGCGGATTTATTTAATGCCATGCTAGAGCGGGTGCGCTTGCCTTTTCAGCATTTGCTAGACGCGGTTGACAGTGATCCCTCTGCCGATCCGTTTACCCAGGTACGAGAGTTAATGGTAAACGGCCTGAGTTTAATTGCCTCAAGTGAACAACACCAACGGGTGCTTACCATTGTGTTTCACCGCTGCGAATACATCGATGAATTAAACCCCGCAGTACACAAACAAGATGAATTAGATGAGCAAGCCGTAGCCGTAATGCAACGCGCCTTTGAGCGTGCGGCAGTAGCAGGTACTTTGCGTGATGGCGTGTCGCCCCGGCTTGCCGCAATGTCGCTGCATATGTACGTCGGCGGTATTATTAGCCACTTTTTACTTAAACCACAGCAGTGCGATTTAAGCCAACATACCCCGGCACTTATTGACACTTTTCTGCTGGGTTTAAAAAAGTAAACGCTAATTTACCCGCGCTAATTCCTGTCTTACCGCCACACCAAACAGACTATAGCGGCAAAAAAAACCGGCTGCTTCGCGTGGGACTTGGCAGCCGGCAAAAGGAACGCCTTTTGGCCGCATTACTGCGGCTGTATTGTCTGACTTAAAGTGCGCTTGTGTTATTGGCTTTAGCCTTACGGGAAAACAGCTGCATAATTACCAAGTAAAACACCGGCACTAAAAACACCGCCAGCACGGTAGCGGATATCATACCGCCCAGCACACCGGTGCCAATGGCATTTCGGCTGGCAGAACCGGCACCCGAGCTAATCACTAATGGCAGTACGCCAAGCGAAAATGCCATTGATGTCATAATAATGGGCCGTAAACGCAAGCGCACGGCTTCTAATATCGCCGCCGTTAGCGCTTTACCTTGCTCTTGCAGTTCGCGGGCAAACTCAACAATTAAGATGGCATTTTTCGACGCCAAACCCATTGTGGTTAGCAACCCAACCTGAAAGTACACATCGTTGCCCATGCCGCTTAAATACGCTGCGCTAAGTGCGCCAATAATACCCAGCGGTATTACTAAAATAACGGCAAAGGGTACACTCCAGCTTTCATACAGCGCCGCCAAACACAGAAAAACCACTAATATAGACAAGGCATACAGCGCCGGCGCTTGCGAGCCAGACAATTTTTCCTGATAAGACGTTGCCGTCCACTCAAAACCAATACCTGCGGGTAACTGACCTATCAGCCGTTCCATGCTGGCCATAGCATCACCCGAACTGGTGCCTGGGGCAGGCTCACCCTGAATTTCCATCGCCGACACCCCGTTGTAGCGCTCTAATCGCTGTGGGCCATACACCCAATGGCTGCTGGCAATGGCAGCAAAGCTCACCATTTCGCCTCTGCTATTACGCACCTGCCAACGATTAATGTCTTCTGGTGTCATGCGAAACTCTGGTTCGGCCTGCACAAACACCTTTTTTACCCGGCCACGGTCAACAAAATCATTTACATAGGTAGATCCCCAGCCAATAGATAAAGTTTGGTTAATGTCGGTTAACGACACCCCCAGCGCTTGCGCTTTTAACTGATCGACTTCAATTTGTAGCT
Source organism: Rheinheimera baltica (assembly GCF_030731985.1). Lineage (NCBI taxonomy): Bacteria > Pseudomonadati > Pseudomonadota > Gammaproteobacteria > Chromatiales > Chromatiaceae > Rheinheimera > Rheinheimera baltica. The sequence continues at coordinate 98,015 of NZ_JAPJDY010000004.1, read as the reverse complement.
GTGGCGCATCTTCCATGCCGTTAGGGCGCACACCCACTAAACCCGGCTCTGCTGCGGCCATACCCAATAACTGATTACGTGCATTTAGCAACGCGGTATGGCCAAGCCCGCCTCTATCCTGCAAGAACAGAGAAAACCCTGTTGCGCGCCCCAGCTCCATAATGGGCGGCAGGTTAAAGGCAAAAATTTGCGCCTCTTTTACGGTACCAAAAAAGCCCCAGGCTCTGCCAATTACGGCCTGTACACTGTCTGCCGGGCCGCGTTCGCTCCAATCTTTTAACCGCACAAAGGCCAGGCCCATATTCTGGCCACGGCCCGCAAAGCTAAATCCCGATACCGTAAACACCGACTGCACCGCAGCTTCAGTTGCATAATGCGCAGCCACTTTATCCATCACTGCCTCGGTTCGCTCCTGGCTGGCACCGGTAGGCAATTGAATCATGCTTAAAAATACGCCTTGATCTTCTTCGGGTAAAAACGAGGTGGGTAGCCGGACAAACATCACCGCCATGACCACGACTATGGCTAAGTACACCAACATTGAACGCTTCGGCCGTGCCAACATGCCTGCCACGCCACGTTGATAATTACGGTTAGTGTTGTCAAAACCACGGTTAAACCAGCCAAAAAATCCGCCCTTAGCCTGATGATCCGCGGTTATCGGTTTTAGCATAGTGGCACATAGCGCCGGGGTAAAAATAAGTGCCACCAATACCGACAGCGCCATAGCCGTAACAATGGTAATAGAGAACTGCTGATAAATAGCACCGGTAGCGCCGCCGAAAAAGGCCATTGGTACAAACACGGCGGACAACACCAAACCAATGCCCACTAATGCTCCGGTAATTTGGCCCATAGATTTACGTGTGGCCTCAACCGGGCCTAACCCTTCTTCGCTCATTACCCGTTCAACGTTTTCTACCACCACGATGGCATCATCTACCAACAAGCCAATAGCCAGTACCATACCAAACATGGTGAGTGTGTTAATGGTAAAACCAAATGCCGACATAACACCAAAGGTACCCAGTAGCACCACCGGTACGGCTAACGTGGGAATAAGTGTAGCGCGGAAGTTTTGCAAAAACAGATACATCACCAGAAACACCAAGATAATGGCTTCTATCAGAGTTTGTACTACCGAACTTATCGACACCTCAACAAAGGGCGTGGTGTCATAGGGGATAACAGTGCTTAAACCTTGCGGAAAATACGGTTCAAGTTCTGCTAATTTGGCTTTTACCGCCGCCGCGGTATCCAATGCATTGGCGCCCGTGGCCAACTCTATGGCCAAACCGGTTGCCATTTTGCCGTTATAGCGGGCAATAACCGAATAGTCCTCACCGCCTAATTCAATGCGGGCCACGTCGCTTAGCTTCACCATGGCACCGTCAGCACTGACTTTAAGTAAAATCTGGCCAAACTCTTCAGCCGTCGTTAAACGCGTTTGCGCCAGTATCGCCGCATTAAATTGCTGGCCGGGTAATGCTGGTGCACCGCCCAACTGCCCTGCCGTTACCTGATTATTCTGCACGCGAATGGCTGCCGTTACATCGGCAGGCGTAAGCTTATACTGGTTTAGTTTGTCGGCGTCTAACCATACCCGCATCGCGTACTGGCTGCCAAATACCTGCACATTACCCACACCTGTAGTGCGGCTAAGCGGATCTTTTACGTTGGCAACAACAAAGTCGGCAATGTCATCCCGCGCCAGGCTGCCGTCTTCAGAAATAAAGCCCACCACCATCAGGAAACCACCGCTGGATTTAGCTACCCGCACCCCATTTTGCTGCACTTCTTGTGGCAATAACGGTAAGGCTTGTTGCAGTTTATTTTGTACCTGTACCTGGGCAATATCGGCATCGGTGCCGGTTTCAAACGTTAAGGTTAGGCTTACATTGCCCGATGAGTCGGTATTGGCCGACATATACATCAGGTTATCCAGGCCATTCATCGCCTGCTCTATCACCTGAGTCACCGCATCTTCAGCGGTTTGTGCCGAAGCACCACGGTAGCTGGCACTAATACTAATGGACGGTGGCGCTATACGCGGGTACTGCTCTATAGGTAATTGCTTAATGGACAGTAAGCCTGCCAACATAATGACTAATGCAATTACCCAGGCAAAAATGGGCCGGTTAATAAAGAAATTTGCCATCGAATACTCCTACTTACTGCGTAGCAGTATGGTTGTCATTGCCCACATCATCGCCTTTAGCTGTCTTGGCGGATGAGTTAACCACGGTAACCTGAGCCCCAGGCCGTACTTTTTGTAACCCCGCAACAATCACCTGCTCTTTGGCGTTTAAGCCCGACAATACCTGCCAGTGCTGGCCAACAGCACGGCCAACCTCAATACTGCGCGCTTCTACGATGTTGTTGTCATTAACTATCATTACCGACGCTTCGCCTTTAGGTGTGCGGCTAACAGCGACTTGCGGCACAAGCAGCGCATTGTTGTCCATACCATGCTGTAATCTGGCCCGCACAAACATACCTGGCAGTAAGTTGGCATTGTCGTTGGGGAACACCGCGCGTAATGTCACCATGCTGGTGCTGGGGTCTACGTGTACTTCAGAAAACTGCAAGCTCCCCTGTTGCGCATAGGTAGAGCCGTCATCTAACAATAGCTCGACACTCACCGTGTCTTTAGCCTCACCGGGTAACTGCTTTTTCAGTTTTAATAACGCTGAACTCGACTGGGTTAAATCGACATAGATAGGATTAAGCTGGCGAATAGTCGCTAATACCTGCGCCTGATTCGCCGTTAATAGCGCCCCTTCTGTTACCTCAGAGCGCCCAATTTGCCCGGCGATAGGCGCTTTGATATTGGTATAATTCAAATTAATTTGCGCGCTTTGCAAAGCGGCTTCGCTGCTGGCAACGGCCGCGTCAGCTTGCATTAATGCCGCTTGAGCATCATCGTAATCTTGCTGGCTTACCGCTTTGCTGCCAAGCAAACCTTTAAAACGCTCGACTTTTAACCTGGCGTTATGCGCCAACGCCTTACTGCTGGCAAGGTTGGCTTTTGCATTCGCATAGGCGGCTTCATAAGGCGCGGCATCTATTTTGTACAACACCTGACCAGCTGCAACCTGCTGCCCTTCAGTAAACAGCCGCTGCTGTAAAATACCATTTACCTGCGGTCGAATTTGCGCCTGACGAAAATCTGTAGTGCGCCCCGGCAACTCTGTGGTTATTGCCAATGAGGTTTTGGCCAATACAACCACTTCAACCTCAGGAACCCTTGCTCCCGCGCCAGCCCCTGTCGATTGCGGCTCACTGCACGCCAGCAACAATAGCGCCATGGCAGATGCGGCAACCAGCTTCATTTTTTCACGCATAAAAACTCCTGTGAGATCCCACCACAACGCAATGCTTTTTTAACTTAGGCAGAATAAACCAACAATATACATACATGGCTGTATGTAATCAATCTAGGCGTTGTCCTGCTGCGACCAATGACATAAAAAAACTGACTAATGGAGCATAGCGTCTGACACGGCGTTACACACGGTAACGGTTAAAAACATCGAAATTTGCACGCTACCTTACGTTTTTATGCCAGCGTTATTCAGCGCCAGCTGATCTATACTGTTGTTTTAGTTGAAAGGTTAACCAGTAAGGTTGTGATATGAGCACCACAGAACGATTAAACGACAGCAACTGCAAACTTAGCGCAGGCTGCAGTGCAGTAGCACTTATTATTGAACCACGGGAAAAAGATTTGGGCGGCTTTTCTGTGCGCCGCACCCTGCCCACGCAGCAACAAAAAATGGTAGGGCCGTGGATTTTTTTCGATCACATGGGGCCGGCTGAATTTGCCGCCGGTGACGGTATCAAGGTTAGGCCGCATCCACATATTAACCTGGCAACCGTAACGTATTTATTCGAAGGTGAAATACTGCACCGTGACTCGCTGGGCAGCTATCAAGCCATTAAACCGGGCGACATAAACCTGATGGTCGCCGGCAGTGGCATTGTGCATTCAGAACGTGAACGGCCAGAAGTAACGGCAAGTGCACATAGATTACACGGCTTACAGCTATGGCTGGCACTACCAGAAGCCGACGAAGAAATTGACCCGGCGTTTTATCACTACCCTTCTGCCGACATTCCAGCAAGCCATATTAATGGCGTGGCAGTGCGAGTACTGATTGGTAGTGCTTATGGCTTTACCTCACCGGTTAAAACCTATGCGCAAACACTGTATGTTGAAGCTTTTTTGCAAGCTGGCCAGCGCCTGACATTACCCGACTGCGCCGAGCGTGCAGTCTACGTCACCAGTGGCGCATTGCAGCTACAAGATACCGCCGTGCCCGAACATACGATGGTAGTACTGCATCAGGCAGCCGACGTAGTAATTAAAGCCACAGCAGACAGCCGCATTGCAATAATTGGTGGTGAAAGCATGAGCAAACGCTATATAGAGTGGAATTTTATCTCCAGTCGCAAAGAGCGTATCGAGCAAGCTAAACAACAATGGCAAGCCGGGGAGTTTGCCAGGGTGGTGGGTGATGAAGAAGAATTTATTCCCTATCCAACCAGCAATACCTAGCCATACAACAGGATAATATCGGCCACAAAAAAACCGCGTTATGTTAAGCAACTTAACTCAGCATGCTTAACGCTAACAGCGGTTTTTTCTGGTGCAAGCTACAGCAGTAGCTATTGCATGTTACTTACGTTGGCGTAAACGGCGGCTTGCCATTAAACCAAACAACCCTGCGCCAAATAAGGCCACAGAAGCAGGTGCAGGCACTGACGCTATTGTTGGCACACCCACAACCTGTACATTATCAATAAAGTTACCCAAGGTACCTGAATTTAATGCAGTGAAACGCAAAATAGAGGTACTGTCAGTGGCAATAAAGTTGCTGGTAAAAAAGCTCCAACCACGCGCGCTGTCGTTATTGAACGACTCATTTAACCCCGCAACTGACACCGCAAAGCGCTCGTTGTCGTAAGTACGGGCGCGGTAATAAAAGCTCAGCTGGTATTGCTGACCAATTTCGGTAGCAAACATTTGGAATATTGACCAAAGGCCGTTGTTGGTGCCAGCCGCATTTAACTCAATAAAATGGTTACCACTTTGCGCCAAAACGCCATTCATGGCATTCCAAACTTCAATATTACTGCCATTCCAGCCCGCAACCTGGCTACTGGCAAACCAGTTCCAGCTGCCAGCTCTGACGCTATTTGATTCAAAGTCGCCATTCACAATAAGCGAAGCATGGCCGCTAAAGCTGGCCATTAAAAGTGCAGCTGAACATAAAGCATTACGAGCGAATGAAAACAACATTTTGAACCCTCAATAGCCGACACGCTTAACTTAGCATGCCCAAAAAGAGTGTCATCATACCAGTTAATCTGTTAACAATTCAACATATCAACCTGCTTATATTTTCGCCACAAGCTACAACAGCTGCCGGCTTTCAATTGCAATACTTGTAACCTATTGATGCTGCTACAGCAAATAGGGCTTCAGTAATTCACGCACATTAACCCGGGCTTTTAACCGTGCTGCCAACAAATACAAGCCGCCAATTTTGCGATGTAAAAATAGGGCATCCGCGGGTGGCGAATGCCAATACTGCTGCTGTGTGCTAAGGGCTGTACCGGCGTCACGCAGGCGTAATGCTAAATCTGTTGCGCCAAAGTCAAAAACGGCATCTTTCATTAGCGGTTCACAGGCAATAGCAACCAATTGCAACACAGCCTGTTTTTGCTCTGGCACGATATGTTGGCTAAAAAAGCCAATATCACTCAGCGCCTGCGCCATGGCGTCATTATTCTGCGCCAGCGCCGCAGTAAACAGCGCACGATAGCCCTGACTAAACTGCGCACTGTAATGGCGGCAAGCACCAAAATCCAACAGCACCAACTGCGCCGTGTCAGTATTGTATAAATAATTGGCAAAATTGGGGTCGGTTTGTACCAGGGAGAATTCGAACAGCTCGCGAAACAGCAAAGCAAACAATAGCCGCATAACGCGGTCGCGCACGGCCTGGCTTTGTGTGGTTAACGACTCAATGGGCACGCCGTCAACATAACTCATTACCAGAATGTTTGACGTGCTTAACGCCGTAACAGGCTCAGGCAGTAAAAAATCGGCAGACTGGCCCAACAACTGGCGATACTCTGACAGATAGGCGGCTTCCTGCAGATAATCAGCCTCGGCCTTTAATTGCAATTTCGCTTCCGCCAGCAAGCTGTGGTAATCCACCTCCGCTGGAATAATACCGCTAATACGCAGCAGGGTTGCCACGTTATCAACATCACTGTCGATGCTCTGCTTTATGCCGGGATACTGCACTTTAACCGCCAAGCGCTTACCGTTGTCATGATACGCCTGATGCACCTGGCCAATAGAAGCCGCGGCCAGTGGCATAAAACTAAAATCAGCAAAATGCTGCTGCCAGTTTGGCCCCCATTCATCTTGCAGCACTTTGGCTAATTGTTTCGCTGGCATAGGGTTAGCGCTGGCGCGCAGGCGGGAAAGGATATCCGCCAGCGCGGGCGGTAACATATCTCCCGCATTCATGGACAATAACTGCCCTACTTTCATCGCGGCGCCGCGTAAATGGGCTAATTGATCGGCCACCCGCCGCACATTCGCCGGCGTTAGTAACATATCTGTTTTGGCTGGCACCTTACCTTGCGCCAGCTGCCTGGCGCCTTCTGCCAACATGCCTCCGGCTACCCGGCCGGCAAGCGAGGCCAAACTGCCAAAACGGGAGAAACGGTTAGCCGGTACTTTTGAGCTATTAGACGCCATATAATGTAATACCCTTGCCTACAACAGTGAGACTATACGGCCTGGGCAGCACTGCAGTTTATTCATGCTTTCGTTATTTATGGCATTATTCGTGTTGCGTTGTACCCGCACACTGGGCCTGGCGTTGCTGCATCCCTCTGAGCAACAAGGTGCTGGCAAGTAGCAACCACAACAGGGCATAAACCTGGCTAGCAAAGGGCAACACCCACACTGCTGTTACTGCCAATAGCACATTTTTAACTGCTTCCAGCCAGACATAATGGCGACTCTGCTCTTGGTAGCACCCCAGACAAAACAAACAAAAAATAATAATGCCACTGCCGGTAAAAATACCTACCGTACTTAAACTGGCAGAGGTAAGTAAAAAATATAACGCAATAGCGACAAGCGTAAGGTGCTGAAAAAACGCATAGGCCTTTTGCCGCCCGGTTAATGGCGTATCAAACTTCACCTGCTGATACGGGTCTTTAGCTTTACTAGGGAAACGCTGACGCGCATCAACAGGGCGCCAACCGGTAGGCCTAAACCAAATACCCAGTTTGTCTTGCCAGCGCCGGGTACACCAGGCATCTCGCGTTAACGACCAATACATTTCAATATTGGCCCACAACGGGTTCCAACTGGCTAACGGCTTAGTAACACCAAAAATAACCGGCTCTTCGCGCAATTCCGCCTGAAAGGTACCAAACAGCCTATCCCAAATAATAAACACGCCACCGTGGTTCTTATTAATGTATATGGGGTTTTGCGCATGGTGCACCCTATGGTTACTCGGGGTAACAAATAGCGCCTCATACCAGCGTGGCATGCGGTCAATATGGCGGGTATGCACCCAAAACTGATAAATAAGATTAAGCGATGCTACTGTTAGCAGCACATAAGGCTCAATACCAATTAACGCAAGCGGCAAATAAAACACAAAGGCAAAAAAGCTCCCACTGGTTTGCCTAAGCGCAGTAGTCAGGTTGTATTCTTCACTTTGATGATGCACCAAATGCGACGCCCACAGTACATTGATTTCATGGCTCATGCGGTGATACCAGTAGTAGCAAAAATCGTAAGCCACAAAAGCAAACAGCCACATCCAGGGCGAATCGACACCTAAACTTAGCGGTGCCAGATACTGAAACACCAACAGATAAAAACTAAACTGCACCGTTTTATAGGCAATGCCGGTTACCTGGCTCATTACGCCCAGGTTCAGTGAGTTAATTGCATCGTTAAAGGAATAAGTAACATTGCGGCGTTTATGGTCAAACCATAACTCCAAAAAAATTAAGGCAAAAAACACCGGAATGGCGTAAATAATTAAACTCATAACATTTTCTATTGGTATGTATGCAACGTTGTCATCCAGACTAGCAGAGTGCACCCTGTTGTCTATGCATTTTATGCAAACAAAACTAACTTATCATGTGCTATATCATAACGCCTGCACAGCAAGCTGCTATATTTAATCTTGAAACCTGTTACCAGAGCATAGCGATGATCCAAACACCCGATTTCAAGCTTTGGCGTGAAGATAAAGTATTAATCGCTGTAATCAGTGGTAGCTGGAGCCGCTTTAGCGCAATGGATTTCGCCACAGAATTTAAAGCGATAGCCGAGCCATTAATAGGCCAACCCTGGGCGCATATTGTCTATATGGACGACTGGCACCTTGGTGTGCCTGAAATAGAACCTATAGTGCAAGATCTGGTTGTGTGGTGCATCAAACACGACCTACGTTATGCCGCACAAGTTTATTGCCCTAATATGGTTAAACGTTATCAAATGGACCGGATGGTTATCGAAAAAACCGACAATTTTGAACGACGCATCTTCGCAGAACAACAAGCCGCCTTTGCCTGGCTAGCGTCTTTAGGCTTTTATACCCTGCACACCAACTTTACTCATCAAGCTGGCTAAGCCTAAAGCAGCATACACATTGTTGTCTGTTTTCTTTACACACACTGAACTCACCAAACACCAAACTAGCGTAACACCATGTAAATTATAAAAATAAATATCCGGCATGATTAATGCATCACTACATTAGATATTAAAATTAACTCCATTTCATTCCATAATCTTAAAGTAGTAAAAGGAACTTCGATGTACTTAAAAATGTTAAAAGCAGCTGCAGCAGGCTTAGTCCTGGCTGTAAGTAGTGTTGCAAACGCAGGTTTAATTGAAGCAGATTACACGGGTGCCGGTGACAACTTAGCCGTATCAGATACCGTTTCAAGCCTAACATGGTTAGATTTGTCCGTATCAAATTCCTGGACCTTTGCTAACTGGGAATCGTTTATCGCCCGTGGCATGGGCTGGCGTTTAGCCACTGCTCAAGAAGTTGCAGACCTGTTTAATGCCGCTTTCCCAACGTTTTCTGCGGTACACGGCGCAATCGGTAGCGTTGACACTACAGACAGTGCATTAATACAAAACTTCACTGATTTCAGAAGCCTGTTTGGTACTACTACGTTAAACGGTGGCGGTGTAGATACCTACGGTCTGTATTTTACGGCGAATAACGTAATCAGAATGATGGGTGCCTCTGCCTGGGCAGGAACCTCAAGAATTTTTTCTACTAATTTCTCAAGTAGCACGCCTGAAACATCTTCTGGTTTATATATTGTACGTAATACCCCAACCACTGCCTCTGTACCAGAGCCAGCGACTATTGCCATCTTAGGCTTAGGTCTGTTAGGTTTGGCAGCGCGTCGCACTAAAAAACAGTAATGTTAGTGTGGTAATAAAAAAGCATCGCTAGCAACAGCGATGCTTTTTTGTTTTTACAGCACCAGCAAATACCACAGCGACTTTTTTGAAACCTGCATTAGCGCAGCCAATAACAGCACGACCGTTGTCAGTACGCCAATTATTCTATACTGTTGCCCTAAGCGCAGGGTATCAGCCAACTGCAACGGGCGTTTAACACACAAAGGGCCACGCATGAGTATTGAACTACGCAAAAGCGACAGCGGCATCTACCGACAAACCATCCGCATTCACTAGCACACCATCTTTGCCGACGTAAGCAAAGAGTTAGGCGGAGACGACAGCGCGCCCGACCCGCACGACTACTACGACGCCGCCCTGGCCGCCTGCAAAGCCATTACGGTAATGATGTACGCCAAACGTAAACAACTGCCGCTGGATTACATCGACATAGAAATAGAGCGCGACAACAGCCGCGAAGCGCAGGGCGTGTATGTATTAAACGTGCAGCTAAAGCTGCTGGGCCAATTAACCGACGAGCAAAAAAGCCAACTGGCCGCCATCGCCGATAAATGCCCAATTCATAAGCTAATGACAGCGGCAACCACAGAGGTGAACACCAGTTTTAGTTAAATAGCGTAGCTATGTTAAAACGTTATTCTCAACCTATTATCCGGTCGCGATAGGCTCCCATGCACGCATTAACGTTAAAATTCACTAACCTCTATGTGCCTTTTCTGCTGTTTAGCATTTTGCTGCTGGTTAGCTACAACCTCATCCGCTGGCTGCTGGATATCAAACTGGCTGTTATTCCACTTACCACTGAACTACTGGATATCTGGCTACCTATGCTATTGCCATGGTTATGTATACCGCTTTGGCTGAAGCAGCGCATTACCCTATTGCGCGGAGCTGGCTGGCAAAAAGACAGCTATTTTGCCTATTACTTTGTGATCAATTTCTCGATTGCTGGCGTTATCGTTGTTAGTCAGATTAACCTGGTCAGTGCGCCGTTTTCTTTAATCCCACTGCAACACGTTAACGACGCCGTACACCACCCAACTGAGCAATACTTTGATATAAAAGCATTTAGCGTACAGCGCAGCCGCTGCCGTAATACACAATTTACCAATTCAATCAGCACCAGAGGCGGCACTACGTACTACTTTCACAGCCACTATATTTGTCCGTTCAGCCAGTCAGATAACCTTTGGTACGCCATGCTTTATTCGCGCAGCTATGATGCCAATTTTGAAGATTCGCCACGCCAATTAGAACAACAGCGTTTCTATGCCGAAGCAAAGCAGCAGTTTGCCCGGTTAGACATGCTTCAGGTCAGTTACTTTGAACGCCTGCGGCTGTCTGATGACTTAAAAGCGCTGCAAAACATTATCCCCGCTGCTGCCGGCCAGCCTCTGGTACTTCGGGCCCGGCATGGCCCCTTTAGCCAGCGGCAAGGCCGTGATTACCGCAATACCCTGTATGCCTTTGCTACAGCCGCAGTGGTGGTGTTGATAATGCTGCTGGTGGCCAAAATTGAACCACCAGCACAACTGCCCATAAATACACCAGGCAAAAACAAACCCGGCCAGGCGGCAAAAAAAGCTAAACCCTGGCGCCGGCGAAAAAACGCTAGAAACTAACCTAATGGACAACACAATGACCCTATATCGGCTTAAGCCTGTCGAAAATGCTTATGAAGTGCCAGAGCTGGATTTGTTTCAATTCGCTGACATCCTTGGTGATAAAGATTTATCCTTAGTGCGTCGGCAACCCAGAACTAATGAGAGTTTACTGCAAAAATGGACACCATCCAGCTGTAAGCTGGCTGCGGCATACCAGCAAGGCTTACCAGTACCAGATATCTCCTTCTGGGGTTCATATTTATTGTTTACGGCACAGGCTTATAATGCATTTAAAGGTGTGCTGGCTAATGCTGGAGAGTTTTTAGCCCTGCAGGTTGACGATATGCAGATGCACATTTTTGTGCCACTACAATGTGCAACAGAAGACACGTCGAGAACCATTCGGCGCTATGAAGATGGCGTTGAGTGTGGTGTTAAAACCCTGGTTTTTGAGCCATTATCCGTAGCAGACAAAACCGTTTTTAAATCAGCAATGTATGGCACTCATGGCCTGTTTGTAACAGAGGCTTTTAAAGCTATCTTCGAGCAGCATGGTTTTACCGACGTAGTCTTTGATCAAGACTTAGCAGGCATATTCTAGTGATAATAGGGCATCCATTTTCAGATAAAAATAGCCGCCGACGATGTTTTTCAAGGTAGTCAGCCTATGAATTTTGTAAAGCCTATTCTGTTTTTCAGTGCCTTAATATTTACCGCTGCCTGCCAGGCGCAAAGCCACAATTACATGGGTTGTGATTGGACTATACCATCCGGTTTTAGTCAAAAAGCCGAGCACGAATACAGCAATAGCGTTGATGCCAGCAATTTAGAAAACTGGCAACCCGCTTCTGTGATGTTTACCACTTACGCAGGGCCGCAGCAAGAGTACTGCCGTAATCTCGCTGCAAGCGAAGACACTGATGTTTTATTGCTGGAACACAGCGCTCAGCCCACTTACAACTTTAAATATGTCTCATCATTTGTGCGCCAAGAAAGTGTTGGCATCCCATTCACAGTAGCAGAACTTAGCATTATTAAAGACGATAAAATGTTGGTGATCTCTGGCCTTACCAAAGCAGACGCTATTGCCTTAACCAGCGGCTGTGCAGAATTTTCTCAGGTTGAACAGCACTATGAAGTACTTCAGCAAGTTAAGAATGGCTATAAAGACTTTCTCAACAGCGCCCATGGCATGCGGGTGCTTGTGCCTTGAACCACGCATGCCAGCCTGTGGTTTAACGTCTGTAATTTACCGGGCTTGGATGCATTCTCAGCCATCACTGATACCGCTCTTATGTTCTGCAATTAATAGTTCTATCTGCGCTATCACTTCATCATTCGAAGGCTTTGCCCCAGCGGCTTGTTGTTCATCAAACCAGTCCCTGACTTCGTTTTTTACTCGATAAGATTCCGGGTGGCAGTACTCCGGGTATCTTACCCATACCTTCGCAGTAGAACGCGAAGTGCTGGTTAATTCGCTACAGGGCGTAAACCCTTTGGCGGCAACATAGTTTGTTACCCAGAACCCAAGCCCAATCCTCACCACTACCGCACACGGCAATAATACCAGCGTCATGATCGCCCAGAAGTCAAAATGCCGCTCTGGCAAGTTACCAAAATGCCGCCTCAATACAATGTACATCAGCATCAGGATGCACGGCGAGAGAATCAGTAGCAGCACGCCATCCAGTGACAATATAAAATAGAAGGGTGTTAAGTCGATATCGCGGAGTAAGGTTAAAAGCCGCCATGTGTCGTACACACCTATGGTGAACATGCCAATAAATATCAATGACAAAAACACCGCCAGTCCCTTTTTGCGTTCGAAATCCTCAACCTGTTTTGGCATTACTTAACTACTTTAAGATGCTTTCGTTTATGCGCCTTATTAATGGCGATATCTTCGGCAATGGTTTTCTCCGGCATGATTTCTTCCCAACTGCGCGGGCCGGCAATTAAGCCGCTACCAACATCGGCCAGCTCTTCGGGTATTTCGGTGGTAAACAGTTTTTCCGCGCGTTCTTTTGCCCGTCCCAACAGCCAGGCTTCAAACTCTGGTGTGCCGGGTTTGTTATCCGTCGTCACTGATACCGCTGCTTATACTCTGCAATAAATAATTCAATCTGTGCAGTTACTTCATCGTTAGATGGCATTGTGCCGGCGGATTGCTGCTCATCAAACCACTCCAGTACTTCTGTATTCACCAGATAAGATTCATCGTGACAGTAAGCCTGTTTGCTCACCCATATTTGACCAGAAAATGCGGCTGTACGGCTAAGCTTGTCGCAGTATATAAAGCCTTTTGAAGGTAAATAATCGCCGAGGTAAAAACCTATAGCCACGCGAGATACCAGCAGTAAAAGCAAGCATGGCAATGCAGCTTTTAATAGCTTATCCACATTTAATTGCGGGAGTACCGACAATGCTCTGGTTAACAGAATATAGCTTAGCATCAGCATGACAGGCACCAACCATAATGCTGCTAAGGCGAATGGCATAATGTCCATATAAAAAAAACGTTGTTCAGTCTGTTGGAGCAACTTCAACGCTGACCAAGCTTCATTGGCTATCAAAAGATTAGCCACCAACAATACTAGGCTATAAATGAACGCCAATCCTTTCTGAAGTCCTGAAAGCTCAGAATTATCAACAGCCATTACTGTAGCGCCAGTTTAGGAATTGCAAAGATGCGATGTAAAAAGTCCATAGTGTCATTTGAATATTCATTGTTAAACTTGTCGGCAGCATGACTCACATTGCTCATTGAACGGTCTAGTTTGGCTGATTCTTGCTTCAATAACGCTGCGAGTTTCTCTCCAAGCCTGATTTTTTTATCTAAAGCAGCAAATCCTATCGCTAGCCCTACACCAACAATTACAACCAGTGCCAACGGCCCCAAAGTAAAAGTTACGATACCACCAACTGCGATTGATACTGCAGAATAAGCTATCGCTGTAGCTACCCCTGCGTAAATAACATCTGCAGCTACGCCGCCAACGAAGTCATGCCATGTTTTCTGATCATTTAGCAGTTGATCAACCGCATGAAAGCCAACCGATAGCACTAATGACAACACAAAGCCGCCTTTAATCGCCTTTGCAGCATCCATTTTACCGATGCCCATAGACACCACTTTAGGATGGCTTGCCAAATAGCGGGTGCCAGTTAGATGCTGTCTCAGTGCTGGATAGCCTTTGACAATCACATAGGTGCGGCCATGGTAAGTTTTAATCTGGTACTTCGTTAGTAAATTGCCGCTTTTACTTAAATCTTTTGCCAACACAGCCAGCGCGGCTGCATCAACGGTTGCGGGAATATAGGACATGACAGCTTTAACATTGTCATCGTAGCGGCGCCATAGCTGGCCTAACGCTGGGTTTTGCAACGCTAATTGCTCCACCCAAGCTTGGATCTGTACTGGCTGCATACCTTGCTGGCGCTTAATATTTACCGCCAGCTCAAAAAACTCTGCTTCATTCATCACAAACAGTGTGTGTGAATTGGCCGCCAATGCTTTAGCCAACGCTTCTCTTTGCTGGTTTTGCTGCGCTTGCAGGCGAATTTGGTTAGTACGTTGAATATCGTGCAGTGTTTTCATAAGAGGCCCTCATCCTTGAAAACCAAAAATATAACACAAATTACATTTTTAAAACAATCAACAAGCTGTACTTGCCAAGCTTTTAAATCAGCCGTAACAGCGTTAGTATCAAAGCCTTTGCAGTGAAATAATGGTCAGATTAATGACAGATAAAAAGCAAGAAACAGAAAACTGGCTAACAAGCAAAGAAGCCCAAAAGGTGTTGAAGGTGTCCAGCTGCGAGCTTATGCACCTTCGGGTAGTTGGCAAACTACCCTACAAAAAACAAGGTAATGCTTATTTTTACCAGATACCTAAGCAACCTGAAAGCTAACCACCGTGCAATCTTTTGATGAGCTGTATGCACAACTATTAAACTGGCACCGGGCTAAGCACCAATTTGCGGGCGATAATACGCCATCGCTGGCGTCTGAACAGTTTCTGGCACAACTTACCAAGCAAATACTGCTGCCTGTGACCGAACATTTTGGCACTTTAACCGTTACCTATGGCTTTACTGGCTCCGCACTAAGCCGCTATATCCAGCGCTTATCACCAGCCGGCACTGCGCCGGGTTTAGATCAACATGCTTGCTGCGAGCTAAACAGCAGAAACTCGCTTATCTGCGAACGACAGGGCGCTGCCTGTGATTTTATTGTGCAAGGCTATGAACAGCGTATGCACCTCATTGCCCAGTTTATTTGCCAGCAGCTAAGCTTCGATAAGCTTTACTTTTATGGCCGCGACCGGCCGATCCATATCAGTGTGTCAGATGAACCATTAAGGCATTTTCAGGTGATGCAGCAAAGCGCAAACGACCGGCGTTATCCTGGCAAAAAGGCATTTGGTGATAGTGCTATAGCACTGGCAAAAGAGCTTTAATTAAAATTTTGCTAAATTATTTATTCGGTTATCATCAAGCAAGATAATGCAAGGCGGATACTGCTAATGATTTACGTCCCAAGAATAGAGAGCCTCAACCAAAGCGACAATATCGTCTCTGAACCAGAGTCTTTCAAAGCTTATAGCGAGGCGGCTTTAGGCAAAGCACTTGAGCCGTGGCCGCACATTTCTATCGATAGTGTGCAAAAACTTAGGCCTGAATTAAAGCAAGCCAACATGATGGTCCTTAGGCTTGGTAGTAGGCCTAAAAGCAAAGGTTCCTTTTTCAGTTTGATTAAGGCCAAACATTCATACTCTGATTTTTTCTTCGTCGATGACAAACTGTTCTCTGCATTAACACCTGAACTGTTTTTACCGGATGTCTCCATTCGTTCACTCTTTCCGTTTCAACTATTACCCAAAGTCACAGAAACCTCTGTAGTAAACCTCGCCCTAGCGTCTGGTCTGTTACCTCATGCACTTGGCGTAGAAAAATCTGACTCGTTGTTAATTCCAGCAACAGGTCAAAGTGTATTTACCTTTGAATTCAGACCAAGAAGCGATAGTGACGCAACCCTACTTCATCAACAAGGCCAGGTAGAAATTGATGCCGTATTCGTGGCTAAAAGAGATAACAAAGAAAGTTTATTTATCGTAGAAGCCAAGCATGGTGACAAATTTGATTCCTTGGCAAAGCATAAATTGCTCTACCCAATTTTAAGTCTGTTACCTAAAATACCAGCTTCAATGCCGATTATTCCGGTGTATTTGCGCAGCATCAAAACAGCAACCGGTATCGACTTTTTCATTGCTGAATGCCCCGCAGTAAATAAAGACAACCAGAGCGCCCTTACTTTGGATAGTCTATCGCCATTTAAAACCCATGCTTTTCATTTGGCTAACTACTAATGAATTCTGACAAGTTTAACGAGTTGGTAAAACAAGCCCGTGCGGGTAAGAAACTGCCGGATGCCATTTACCTGCATAAAGATGCGTTCAGAGCTTTGCCGCCCCCACTGGCGAAGTTTGTTACCGTTGTCGCAACGGCACTTAAAGTACCGGATAGCGATTGGAATATTGTTAAGCTATTTAAAACTAGCTTTCGGCTTTCACTACTGCAATATCCTGATTTTTACACTGATGCCTACCCTGCCTTGCAGCAAAGTGTGACGGTAGATTTAGCCAAACTGCAACACAGGGTTACCCGCTATGACGAGCATGACAACCCGCCGATACTGCATCGCAAAGAACACTTTATTCTGCCAGAGCACCCCGACTATGAGAGTTTTTGCCTGATCACCCAAGAAGGCGAAGCGGCAGGTTTGTATGACAACCCCAGAATGATCGGCTTTAAAGCCAGCTGGCAGCGGCTTATTGCCAAGCACGGTTATGAGCTGGTTGACGGTAGGCTGTTTCGTAGCTCAGCATTGCACAGCTCTGAATACGAGCAAAGTATTGACCGTCACAGAACGGCTCTGGTGCGGCATGAACTCTCAGCGCCAATGAAAACCTTGGCTAAGCATGGTTTTCTGCAAGGCGATTACTCAATATTTGATTATGGCTGCGGCAGAGGCGATGACCTGCGTGAGCTGGAAGCACATGGCCTGGACGTTGTGGGCTGGGACCCAAACTTTCGGCCCGATGCCGATAAGGTCAACTCTGATATTGTGAATATCGGCTTTGTGATTAACGTTATTGAAGATAAAGACGAGCGTTTAGATGCCCTACTCGGTAGCTGGGAGTTAACCCACAAGCTGCTGGTGGTGTCGGCGATGCTGGCCAATGAGAGCTATATCGCACAGTTTCAGCCTTACAAAGATGGCGTTATTACCTCACGCAATACCTTTCAAAAGTACTACAGCCAAAGCGAGCTGAAAGAATTTATTGAAACCACGCTGGATGAAAATGCTATTGCCATCGGCCCAGGTATTTTTTATGTGTTTCGCGATAAAAACCTGGAGCAGCAATTTCAGCAAAGCCGGCAAAAGCGGCATTACGAATGGCGTCACCTAACTGCACCCGAGCCAGTCTCAGAAACTCAGGCACGCTTGCTATTTACCCAGCACCAACCGCTATTTGAAGCGTTTTGGAAATGCAGCCTCGACCTTGGCCGCATGCCAGCAGAAGATGAGTTTACTCAATATCAGCAACTAATCGAGGTAACAAGCTCACCGAAAAAGGCCCTGCGTTTTGTCAGCAAATGGTACAACCCAGATGAGCTTGAGCAAGCCGCCGCTATGCGTAAGGAAGACTTACTAGTGTACTTTGCCCTAGCACAGTTTCAAAAACATAAAGGTTATGCCCAGCAGCCTGAGGGATTAAAGCGCGATATTAAGGCGTTTTTTGGTAACTATAATGTGGCGCTAGCTCAAGCGAAGGAGTTGCTGTTTAGTATTGCGAATACAGGCATTATCGAAAAAGCCTGTGTTGAGATAGCAGAGAAAGTAAAAGGCAAATTGGTTTACGAAGATGAAATGCCGCACTCGTTAATTATTGAAAAAGGTTATTTAAACGACTTACCTGCAATACTCCGCGTCTATGTCGGCTCAGCACTGCAGTTGTATGGGGATATTGATGAGGTGCATCAGATAAAAATCCACATAACTTCAGGTAAAGTGACACTCTTAACATATTCGGACTGGGGCAAAGCTAACACGCCTAATTTACTCGAACGAACCAAAATTGATATGTCGTGCCAACGAGTTGACATCTTTGAGTACAGCAAACTTGTTGATTAAATGAGCTTTCTAGTGTATCAAATACCGAGACAACAAATAGAACGACTTTGATGAGCTATAGCTTAACTGCAACATAGGAATTGATAGCCTTCACGTGTTTTACGAATATGGAGTATGAGTAACACGATGGAAAGTAAAAGTTTAAAAGATTTAGACCTCAAATCAGTATACCGAAGCAGCACTGATGACATTTTTAATGACTTTTATAAAAGGTGTTTAGATATATCAATTACTTATAGCCGAGCTGTTGGCTATTTTTCCTCAGAAGTTCTTGCAATGAGTGCACAGGGCCTAAGCTATTTGATTCGTTCAAATGGCAACATGAGGCTAATTATTGGTCATCCATTGTCTGATGAGGAGTTTGAAGCAGTAAAACACGGTATTCAGCTAGGTAGCCTACATGATGAGCTTTCAGAAAAGTTGTTAGAAATGCTAACTAATGTTGGGCCAACAACAGAGCGCCTTGAACTATTAGCATGGTTGATTGCATGCAAAAAGCTTGAGATTAAATTTTCACTTCGTCGAGCTGGTATGTACCATGAGAAGATTGGAATATTCAAAGATATATGTGGCAATTCAATTGTATTCTCTGGTTCAGCAAATGAAACACCCAGTGGATTAATTCCCACTCTAAATGCCGAATCAATTAGCGTCTTTGAGAGTTGGCATAATGAGATTTATGAACGATTTGGCAAAGTGTACGAAGATGGTTTCGAAAGGCTGTGGAATAATCAAGAAGAAAACTCGCTCACCATAGAGGTGCCATCTGAAATATACGACAAAATAAGCAATGCTGTGGCTGAAAAAAGGGATTTGATTAGCCATATCGTCGAACATGAAGAGTCGTACTTTTTATCAAAAACTGATTCCAAAATAAACTTACCTTCCATACCTGTGTTTTTAGGTAAAAACAAATTTGAAATTTTTAAACATCAGCGAAGCGCTTTAGAAAACTGGCGAGCGAACGGCTACCACGGCATTATGAAGCTCGCCACAGGTTCAGGAAAAACAATTACCGCAATATACGGCGCAGTAAAGATCTTTGAAGCACATCAAAAAAAGGAAAAGGGACTATCCCTAGTTGTCGCGGTTCCATATATTGAACTTGCAATACAGTGGGTAGAAAATCTTGGTATGTTTGGTGTCATACCAATTCAATGTTTTGAATCAAGTAGCTCATGGTATGGGCGGCTTGAAAACACAATAAATTACTTCAATTCCGGCGTTTTACCATTTTTTGCGGTTGTCGTTGTTAATAAAACGATGACGGCTCCTCATTTCCAAAGTCTTATTGCCAAAGTGGATAAAACATCGTTAATTGTTGTTGGTGATGAGTGCCATAACCATGGTTCGAAAAATATTAATGATTCATTGCCCGACGCTTATTACCGTATTGGCCTGTCTGCAACACCTTTCCGAAGTGATGATGATGAGATCGACTCGCCTTTTCCTAATGAAGCAAAAGAACGATTAGAAGCCTACTATGGCAGCATCGTTGCTGAGTACTCTTTAGGTGACGCTATTCTCGATGGAGTGTTAACACCATACGAGTATCATATTATTCCCGTTTTTTTAGACAGCGAAGAGCAGGATAAATACGATGAATTGTCTCTGAAAATTTCAAAGCTACTGGCAAAGCAAAAATCTCAGCGTCTCGATAAACAAGACAGGGAGTTGTTGATATCTTTGTGTAGTAAGCGAAGCAGACTTATTGGCTCGGCGAAAGGAAAGCTATCTAAACTTTCAGAGTTAACCCGTTTTATAGACTCTAGCGATAGACCTCACACTTTGTTTTATGCGGGAGAAGGTAAACCATATTCCGATGATACAGAAGATGATGTAAAAGTAATCGACCAAGTGTCAGAAGTACTGGGTGGTAATGGTTGGAGAATTTCGCAATTCACGGGATCAGTGTCACGGCAAAATAGAAAACGCATTATGGAATCGTTTAAGGACAAAACGATAGATGCGTTAGTCGCAATGAAAGTATTAGATGAAGGCATTGATGTTCCCGCATGTAAAACAGCATTCATCTTAGCCAGCACTAGAAACCCAAGACAATATGTACAGCGAAGAGGAAGAATACTACGAAGGTACGCTTGTAAAAGTATTGCCAAGATTTACGACTTTGTTGTGTTACCGATTAACAATGGACCAGCAGCAAGAAAACTTAAGGAAGCTGAAGCAGAACGAATAAACGATTTTGCTTTGTTAGCCACCAATAAGATGGATATTGAGAACATCATCAGAGAGTACGGACTATCCTATGACCTCATTTGAAGAAATAGCTAAACAACTATTAGAAGCTGAAAAAGAAGCTGAAAACATTACTGATCCCATTCACGATACTGCCAGAAAGATAGTTAATATCGAGCGCCAGGCTTTTTATGGGGAAGAAGTTGAAACAAGACGGTTAAGCAGGATAAGAGAGATTTTAAGCGATGCTGTAAAAAGGAGTTCAACTGATGAAGCTTAGGAAGTTAGAACTTAAAAATTTTAGGCAGTTCTATGGTCAACAATCAGTTGAGTTTTCAACTGATCGCGAAAAGAACATAACGCTGATTCATGCCGAAAATGGAACCGGTAAAACTGCCTTTTTAAATGCCATATTGTGGTGTTTTTATGAGGTTACAACACAGAACTTTAAAGACCCAAGCAACATACTTAATAAAGTTGCTAAGTCTGAAGGTGATTCTAACTATTTCGTAAAGATTGAGTTTGAAGATGACAACGGAAAAATATATCTCGCTCAGCGAAGCGTAAGCCCACAGAACAAAAACTTTAAAGTCTTTGAATTACAAGGATATTCCTATGCTGAAATCGATACACCAAATTCATTCATCAATTCAGTTATTCCTAAAGATATGGCGAAGTATTTCTTCTTCCAAGGTGAAGGTATCGGGAAAATTTCAAGCGCTAAAGGCGATTCAATTGTAAAACAAGCTATAAGAGAGATATTAGGGTTCACAATTGCTGAAAAAGCATTACAAGATGTGAAAGCCATAAGAAAGAATTATCAAAGTGAAATGGCTAAAGCTGACAAGCAAGGAATAGTAGCTGAGAAGCAAAAAAAAATAACAGCATTAGAAAACCAATTAGCCTCATATAAAGAGGCTATTCAACGCTCTGAGCAAGCTATCTCATATTATGAAGCTACAATCGCCGAGATTGATGAACAACTTCAAAGTAGTGACAGTAAAACGATCCAACAGATTCACAACCTAAGGTTAGAGAAGGAAAAGCAGCTAAAAAGAGAAAAAGGTCTGCAGCAAGATGCCCTCGAAGAAAAAGTAGGATTGATATCGGATTATGCCACTACGGTGTTTGGTTTAAAGCTCGCGCAAACAGCTTTGGATTTTATAGATGAGTCAGAATACAAAGGAACAATTCCTGCACCATACAACGAGCAGCTTGTTCAAGATATCCTTAAAGAAGCCCTTTGCATTTGTGGTGCGGATATTAAACCTGGCACTGAAGCATTTAACAAGATCAATGCGCTTCTGAAACAGGCATCAGATCCCATGCTTGAAAACCGAGTCAGAAAGGCGCGCTCACAGCTCACAAGTATTCAACAAAACGCAATTAAGTCTAAAAAGTTGTTTTCATCTAACATACATAAATTGGCACAAGCTGAAACCAATATCGTTAGATTGACTAAAGAAATTGCTGATCTATCTGTAAAAATACAAGGTCTTACAGATTTAGAGAGTATCAATAATCTTGAAAAGGAACGCTCAAGGGCAAATAACAACCTTCGACAAGAACTTCAATCTCTAGGGAATGCTAAGGCGAAATTAGAAAACAGTGAGAAAGAACTTCCTGCTCTAAAGAATGAAATCAGCAGACTTGATGCGTATTCTTCAGAAATGCTTAAGTATAAAGACCTTGCGTCTTACGCTGAGCAAGTTGAAACATTAATAGATTCTACTTTACAGAATGCCGAAAAAGACGTTGAAAAGAGAATAATTGAAAAAGTTAACAAATACTTATCAATGTTCGTACGTCAAGATTATAAAGCCAAGCTTAACCCACACACCTTTGAAATAAGACTTATTGACAGTAGTGGACACGTTGTAGCAGAGAGTGATGGCCAAGCTCTGCTTCTAAGTCTTACCTTTATCTCATCGCTAATCGAGCTGTCTCGTGAACGCAAGAATGCTAGAGGCCAGATATTGACACCAGGTGCTATAGCGCCATTTGTTGTCGATGCGCCGTTCGGTGATCTAGATAACAAATACAAAGGTCACGTCGCATCAGCAATTCCAAGTTCCGTTGAGCAAGTTGTATTCCTTCTATCCTCTAGTCATTGGGAAGGAACTGTAGAAGAAAACATCCGTGCAAAGGTTGGACTCGAATACAACATGGTCTTAGAGGAACCATCAAGCACGGTAGATAAACAGTCTAATCGCATCTTTGTTTGTGGAAAAGAGTATGACACTGCTCGCTACGGACAGACTATAGAGCGGACTTTGATTGAAGAGGTTGGAAATTATGTCAACTAACAAAGACAAGATGGATTGGCGAAAACGGGGAGTAAAAAGGGAAAGAAATCATGAGCCACTTGTCACGAAGTTAAGTTCTAGTAGAGGCGCTGAAAATCCAATTTTTTCTTTTAACAAAGACTTGATGGTTTTCGCAGGGATGGTCGGGCATTCTCTAGGAAAACGGCGGTCTCTTACTGGTGACACTATTTCAATACTGTTAGAGCAATACGCACCTTCGCCGCCAGCAGCACAATTAGATGCCTATATTTATTTGATTGCTCTGATGGAAGATAAAAACGCTACAGTTCTGAAAGACGAAAATTTAGCTGACGCTATTAAAATCTTTGAAGAGTACTGTAACGCAGGCTTATACGAGATAAAACTTTGGCTTGATGAAAACCCTGGTGATCACGAAGGCATTGATATGCTGTATAAAAAGATATTTGAAAAAATCGTTCAAAATGAAAAAGATTTCTCTAACCAACAATCTAATGAAGCAATAAATGTAGAGTTCTAGATGATTAATAACAAACACGCTCGTACAATGCGAGCGTGTTAAAGTGTAGACATGCGAAAGGTCTGAACTAGTACAAGTTAGCCTTTTGCTGTCAAGCTCATCAACCTTTCTTTAACTGATTGTTCTAAGAGATCAAATCGCTCATCTAGTGCACTTTCTATATCTGTTGCGTTTGAACCAGTGGAAATACTTCCGAATGAGTTTCCAATAAGCAAAGATTTCATCACTATTTTGTTCTGTGGTATGTCCGCAAAGTACCGAGATGGATCCATTGAACTAATTACACTATTTGCTTCACCAGAGATCAAAACCCTGTTCAATGGGCTATTAAGAATGTGGTTAGGATCTTGCCGTATTTCCTCTGTTTTTTGGCCAAGGCCTTTAACTGATCCCAAAGGAATAATGTGATGATCATTAATACCATCCGACGCATTCGCAGGCCAAAGAATAATATCGCCTTGCTCGTTCTTTCTAAATGCATTCAATTTTTTTGTTTCTGTTGCCAATAAATCGTAAGAAGGCTGAACACTGAGAACATATTGTAAAATTAATGCGTGAATCCCTTCTTTGGGATACTCATTCAACTTCTGCATTAAAAGGTTTTTAGATGCAAACTTATCATCTTTAAATATCAGTGATTCTCGTTCTAAGATTTCAGAACCAGTATCATTAACAACCCAATTATACAACTGATTGATATCATCAATAACCACAGCGCTTTGATCATACAAGTATCGTCCTGAGAATGCGCTAGTCCAATACCAAAACTCTACCTTTTTGTGTGCTGAAGGATTATCCCAAAAATGATCCTCCGCAAAAACAAATGCGACAGGTTGAATCATCAACTTATAATGTAATTTATTTGAGTTATAAACACCGCAACGAATCAGCAGAAAGGAAAACGCACGCTGTACCGCGAGTGTAGCCTTTTGTATATATTTTCGGATTAACTCTGTTTCCAAGCTTAGTAGGGTCTTTGAACTTGTGTCCTTTTTTTTCACCTCGAACGAATTTTCAGCATTCTGTTCTATCTCTCGCCTTGCGAGAGCTGTGCATATCGCTAGTATCGTCTTGGATAAATATCCTGAGGGTAAACCATCAGACAAACTATCAAGGTCATTTAAATATAATTTATTTGAACCACCACAGCTAAATGCAAGATAAGAACATAGGCTTACTGGTTGAATAAACATTGAACGAATAAGAGAACTTAAAGAATATGTTTCTTTATCACCTTTAACTCGTTTCGCCACTTTAGCTGCAACCAAATCAAAGTCATCCAATTTCATGCCGCCATCATTCAAATGGCAGAAAATTGGAATAGCTCTGCGGATATCATCAGTTACAAGGCTATTAAGTTTATAATCCTCAAAAATATCTCTTATTAAATAATTAGAAACATTGTTCTGCCAGTTATTTTTGCAAGTTATGAAAATTTTTTCTAACTCTTCTGAGTAAAGGTTACCGCTTTCTTCCTCATACTCATCAATTGTGTCATAACCGTCAAATTGTTGTGCAAAGTCATAGTTTTCTTTGATAAAAGCAAAATTTTCAGCGTGCATATCACGAATAGCTTGCATGTTAATATTCGCGATACCCTCTAAGATCCGATTTATCACGCCAGAATTAGTTCCAATCATAAATAGAGGAACCATGCCATTTTCAATGCAGCTGTTTACAAACTGAGTAATTACTTGAGGCTTTTTTAAGGTCTCTAAAGCTTTTAAGTGGTAATACGGAGAAAACCATTTTGACACGCCTTTACTATTCTTCTCATTGAAGGTTTCGCAATGAAATACATCGATTATGTCATTCGGTTCAAAATGTTCTAAGTGATCTTTTTCAAATAATACTTTTGTGGCATTAAAAAAATCTGTAACACTATCATTTGCTTTACCAGCAACAGGCACACGAATAAACCATCTCACTTTCATAGGGTTTGCTTTTTTTGAAATGAATTCAGTTAATGCGTCCTGATCTTTAAATTGAGAAAAATCGAAGACATCATTAAAAGCGTTGTAAAGTGTTGTGGTTCTCTGTTGCCCATCAAGTAAATACTCGCAAGGCTGCGACTCGTTCACGGTGTATTGTATAGTCTCACCGATTTTCCTGAGTGCAAATGAATCGGATTGTCCTTCAAGTATAAGCGAACTACCAACAGGAAATTTAAGCATAATTGAGGCAAGCAAACTCTGCTGTTTAGCAACATTCCATTTATAGTCACGCTGGAAGTCTGGTAGTAGTAGTATCTGTTCATTTATCTTTTTAAACGTGTCACAGAGAGAGCGTTCCATAGCAACCCTTATAGCCTATACACAATAAATTTAGAGTTTTCGATTTAATATATTATCGACAACTTACCTTAATCTTTTCAATTTTATTTTTAGTAGCACTTTGTATTTCTACAAATGGCAAATCGTACAACCACGATCCCAAAGGTCGTCGTCATCATCAAAAGCATTAGTTTCGGCTTGCTGTTTTAACTGTTCTTGCCAAGACAAATGCTTGTCTTTGTCCTTAGCTTTAGCTTGCCGGTACTTGTCTGCTTGTGATTTAAACTCTTCCAACGATGTACCCTGCATCCAGGTATAACGCTGGCCTGTTTCTTCATTCACTTTTTCGTATTGCGCAGCTTTTTCGTATAGCTCGGGGTGACGGTCTAACAGGCCCACCCACTCGCCTTTTTGCTGGAAAAAACAGAAGTAACAACCAGAACGTGAGCGCCACTGATAATACTTAGGCAAACCAATACCCGATGCTTCCAGAATGTTCTTCACGTCATTCTTAGTTAGGCCATCTTCAATAAAAGGGAACACTACTTCGATGTTAGGCTTACCATCTTTATAGCCTTCACGGTAATGCGCTTCGTCTGCACGAATACCTACGTAATTAATTACCGGGTCATCACCGACAAAACGCTCAAACGGTTTTAACTTCATTTGCACGGTACACCATCGTTGTCTCACGCTAGGAAGAAAGTTACCGTGTATTTTTAGTAAGTCATCGAAGTTGCTATCAGCC
Organism: Rheinheimera baltica; assembly: GCF_030731985.1. Lineage (NCBI taxonomy): Bacteria > Pseudomonadati > Pseudomonadota > Gammaproteobacteria > Chromatiales > Chromatiaceae > Rheinheimera > Rheinheimera baltica. Next base: position 71,693 of record NZ_JAPJDY010000004.1, on the reverse strand, counting down.
TTTAAACGATGGATAGGGCCGATAATTTTTTCCAGCTCGTGCAGGTATTCATATACCTCTTCAAGCTCAGCGCCGGTATCTGAGAAAAAGTACTCTATTTCCAGTTCAGGGTGCTTTTTTCTCATATATAGCGCTAACGCAGTGGAGTCTTTGCCACCGGAGAGCCCTAACACATGACGCACCTTTTTCTCACTCATGAATAACCTGACCTATTAACTTGCTCAATGCTGCGGTTATTACCGCCTCATCAATATCTTGTGCTTTAAGCATCTTTGTAAGCTTATCCGCAAGTTGCTGCGCTTGAACAACTTGTTTATCACTTATTGCCACAGCTTGGCGACGCATTGAGTTATCACTACTCAAACTTTTAATAAAAAATAAGTTACTGCGTATTCTGCTACTGTCTTCTTGTTCTAATAGCTCCATCGCGTCGGCAAAAGCCGCATGAATCTGCCTGAGTCGTTTATTAACGATTTCAACGTCTCTGTCTGTCCACTTTTCTGGGCTAATGCGTCCAACGACAGTTAAAATATCAATCAGCCAATCAACCGGCTCTTCAATATCTGCTTTAAACTTTAGTGCATTAATCAGTAATTGCTCTTCTGACCCTTCAGACAGTAAACCGTCAAACTTGTTACCAAAACTAGAAACATGCTGTTTAATTTGCAGCACATAATCTATTAAGTCAACCGAAGTATCTCGACTTATTGAAAAAGCATTCCCTAGCTGCACGGCAAAATACTGCAGCATTTTGCTATAGCTGCTCTTTATTTCTTTCACTGCATTAACTAGCTGATCAAGACCTACAGCAACAGATTCATGTTTCGTCGCATCAATATTGAAAATGTTTGGTAATGCTTCTACCAACACGCGCTGCGGGGTATTAGAGGTTTTAACCGCGTGCCGCAATCGTCTTGCAGGCTCTGATAAGCTTTCTGTATTTTGCGTATAAGGATGTGCCGTCAAAATAGGCGTCATTATTTGCTTGGTAAGATCTAGTAAACTGTAGTCGTCTATTTGGAAACCCAACTTAGCAGCTAAAGCATCTAAGTAACGTTCTTGTGTGTTGGCCTGTGTAAAAAACTGTACCTTAAAGTATTTATGATTCTTTAAGAATATCTGCAGGCGCATTGGCGTTAGGCCGTCAGGTTGATATACGCCTTCTTCAAATATTGCAAGTTTGTCTTGCCATAACATCATGGCTGTAATACAGAAAATCGACAACACACCTGGTTTAACACCATAAGGCGGCTTAGTTAGTTTGGCTTCTAATTCGTCAAAGCCTTTGGCGCCTGTCTTCGTTGATTCAAAAAAGTCTTTAATTTCTTGCCATACCGGCAGGATATTAGTGTTGTCACACGCAGCATCAGGCTCAGCAAGTACAAAGCTGTCGCCAAGCTGCTTGTGCATGCCTGATTCGCGGAAGATTGCTAGATACATGCCCTTTTCTGGCGGGAATTTTTCAATGCCAAAGGCCTCTTTGTCACTATGCTGCTGCATCGCTAACAGCAAGTTTTTCTTACCAAAGTTGGCTTGTGGTGAGGGCGCTTCGCGGTTGATTAACTCATTCCGAATAATAGGTGCGCTAACATAAACTTCATTCAGTACATGACTTAGTAAAGATTGCAGTGAGCGACGATTGCTAATATCCACGGCACCAAGTTTGTTTTTATCACCAGCTAACGCTGAAGCAAAAAATTGTGCCTTAGTAGTGTCTTCAATAACCTGTTTTAGCACTTTGCGCTGATACATCTCGGCCGCATAAAGCCTGTCACTGAATTCTCGCAGTGCTACCCTGTCTTCTTTTAATAGCTGCTCATACTGCTGTACTTGCTTCAATGCCAGCACTTCTAAAACAGCATCAGCGATAACAGTGGCGTTTGGCCAGAATAGTAATACATCGGCATTACGCTGAGCACTTACAAATTGCTTAACAATGCTATTCACCTGCTTTTGATCTTCAGCACCTTGCAGCAGAAAAATAATCAGTCTTGGCTCATCGCTGCATTCGAGCAGTTTTTTATAGCTACTAATGTCAGAGAAAACCGGCATAAAATAACGTAGTGCCGCTTTTTCAAAGCTGTGCTTACGCGCAATGATTGGCTCTAATGGGCTTTGAGTATTAAGCCGCTCAGCCAAACTGAACTGGCCTATTTCGTTTTTGGCTTTTTCTGTTGCACCGTCTAAATCAAAATCACTACCTTGCCAAACTGCATATTCCTGGCTGTAACGTCGAAACACGATAAGAGATTTGCCGACTAATACTTGCTTAGCGGCTTCAAAAGCAGAACCAAGTAACAGCTGTAATAATTCTTCAGACGCTTTAAAGCCGCCTCGTACACCAATAATATTTAATAAACCTATGGCTTTGAGCAGGCTTACTGCGTCAGCCTCTGCATCACCTAAACGGTCAACTGCGCTTATCACCTCATACCAACGTTTTTGCGTTAAGGTATCGGTAATAGCACCTGATTGGTTAGCAATAAAGTAATCGTAAATGCCGTCTAAGCCGATAAAGCCGTTTTTACTATGTTGTGCAAGTTCGCGAAAACCAAAGGGTTCATGGCTGCCAATAAATGAAAACAGCGTGCGTTCGTTTTGCGCAACCTTCTGGCATAACTGTGGTAGTACCAATGCCGTAATTGGGTGTAATGGGTAGCACTGCTGCAAAAGCTCAGTTAGAGCTGTTTCGTCTAGGCTGGTTTTCAGTAAATCATTGGCTAAAAAGTAGCGGGCCGCAGCGCTGATTTGTTTGGCATAAGCAGCTTTTTCTATATCAGATTGTTCGTAACTAAAACTGTTTGCCAGAATTTTTAGTGTTTGCTCAGTGCTTTCTAAAAATGGAATGGTTTCAAATCGGCCCTGAATTTTGCTCCACTCTTTTTTAAGCGCATCACTCATACCCTTGGCATATTGATCAAACGCCTGATGCAATAAGACGAAAAACAAAATTCGGCCATGCTCAGAACCTTTACTGGCCTCAGCAATAATTTGCAGTAAGTGAATATCTTCACTGTTGCTGTGGCGCGCATCGTACTCAAGAAACTTACCAAACTCGTCAAGTATCAGCAGCAAACCTTGGCCACCTTGAGCGTGAAAACGCTGCTGCAATAGCATTAGCACGTGCTTTATATCCTCATGGCTATAATCACGCTTTCTCAGCTCATCAATCGTTTCAACTACATCAGCCATCTTATTGTTTTTCATGGCCGCGCTGCGTACAGCTTCCATCAACCGGCGTGACAACGGCTCAGGGTTACCACTTAACACTAGCGGTAGGTAGCCACCGGCTCTAAGGTGAGCTTGATAGCCATTAGCTAACTCAGTATCAGCCTGCGTTAACACGCTAAGTGCAGTGTTCTGCGACGAAGTATCTTTTGCTGCCAATAACTGTGTTAAAAACACCGCAAAACTAGATTTACCTGAGCCGTAGGGGCCAATCAGTGAAAATGCACAGGTTCGTTTGGCGCTATTGGCGCTATCAAGTAAGCGACTCAATGTTTCTTTTGCGCGAGCCGTTGGAATATAAGCGCGTATCACCTCTTCGTCAGACAAGTCACGTTCAACGTTGACCGAACGCGAGTAGTAGGTGTTTATTGTGAGTGCTTTTAACACTTTATTTTTATTACGCATTTTAACCTTGGTAGTAATTTTTTAATGACAGGTCGCGCAGTTCACTGACGCTTTTGGCACCCTCGCGGAAGTACAATACCCAGTTACCTGCTTGTTCTTTTAACTCAAGCTGCTGCGGATATTCGCGCTGCATGCGTTCTAACATGGTTATCGTGCCGCTTTGCGATAAGCAAAAACAACTTGCCGGCCCAGGTAGGCATTCCTGCCCTTTCATTAAATCAGCTAATGAAACAGAAATATCGGCACCTTTGTCCCGTGCAAAATCACTTACCACGCGGCAGAAAACATGTGTATCAAGCTCCGGTTGGTCAGTAACCGGTTTGATATAACGATGATCTGATTCGCTGTACTGAGCTAAAGCAAGCTGCGCCATAGGGTTGTCAAAGCTGTCTTCTATTGAATCCCTTTTTTTACGCTGAGGTGCATACATGCGCAGCACCATATTGATGTCTTTATCTAACGACGAATCACTTACCGATACACCTAAACGACCGCGGCAAAAATCTTTAAATGCCGTAGCAACTTCATCATAGCTAAAAGATAAAGCGTGATAGCGGCCAAAAAACCAATAAAAGGCTAGCGCTAGGGTTGGATTTTTACATAGTTGCCAGTGAATTAACTGTAATGATCCATCATCTTCAAGGTAAGGATCATACTCTTCTAAAATGGCCTTGCCAAAGTCAGTCACGGTGTATTCATTGCCCGGTTTATCAATAACATCAGAAGCTTGCAGCCAATAAAAAATAGCATTTACCATATTTTTACCAACGCCAAGCCTAACCGTAGCGTGATCATCGGTAAACGCTGAAGCTCCTTGTTCGCTTTTAAAAGCATGAAAACCTTTAGGTAACCAACTGTATCTTAAGCCAAAGGTTTCATGGCGAGCAAAGCTGGGTTTTAGATCTTGATAAGCCATATTCCAACACTTAGTTATTCTGCGGTACAGATTAGAATGATCTGTAAAGATAAACAGTGATTCTAGCGGAACGAGCCGCCATGTTAAACACATAATTGCTGTCTAATGCACTACCACCAACTTATACCAAGCACCGTGCTACACCAACCATATTAAGGTGCGGTACCCACCTGCAGGCACCGAAAGCCCAACATCAAACCTCATTTTGTTTATAATGCTGAGTTTTGGACGCTACTATGGCCAACGATACCGATTACACCCTGCTGGTACCCACCCGTAGCAACCATTTTAATACCTGCTTTTATTGCGGTTGTATTGCCGCTACGCATGACTATGCGCCGCCGCTGCAGTACCTGGAGTTTTACCTGGCCACGCGCGAGGCCAGTGAGTTTTTACAGGTGCCTGCTTGCAATGCATAAGCCAGGCACGTCAAAGCGCAAAACGGCTTGCCAGCCCCCTATTTTAGTTGCTACTCTGTCCGAAATAACCACTATTTTTTCGGACAAGGCTTAACCTATGATCGCGCCTGAACCTCTTGAAAAAACTATACTCAGCCGAATATATGGCCATAGAAGGGGTTGGGCATTTTCTAAAAAAGATTTTAGTGACATTGGCGAGGCTGGCAGCATTGATCGGGCGTTAAGCCGCATGGCCGAAAAAGGTGTGATTCGCCGTGTGATACGGGGGCTATATGACTATCCCGCGTACAGCAAATTACTGAAAAAAAACCTAAGCCCGGATATTGATCAGGTAGCCCATGCTCTGGCCCGTAAGTTTGGCTGGCAAATTCAAATATCCGGCAATGCGGCGTTAAATGTGATGGGCTTATCCACTCAGGTGCCCACGCAATACCTGTATTTAAGTGATGGCCCTAGCAAAACCTATAAAGTAGGTAATATTGCCATTGAGTTTAAAAAAACTCGCTTTACCCAGCTGGGGTTAAAGTACAAAGCGAATGAAATACTGGTGCAAGCCATACAAGCCTTGGGCGATCGCACGTTAAGCCAGGATGAAACACAAAAAATCATTCAATATATGGCCAGTACCAGTGGCCTGAAAGACGTGGCAGAAAACGGTGAGCTGAATGAGATGCTGATTAACCGGGTTTTAAAAGACACCCAATATGTCACCAGTTGGATTGTGAGTAATATTCGTCAGGTGTTGTTAAACAAGGAGGCTCCATGAAAGCCGTTGCCCAATTGAGCGAACAAGAGCGCAAAGAACTTTTTAGCGAAACGGCCACCGCCATGGGTATCACCTCCGCCGCAGCTGAGAAAGACTTTTGGATATGCTGGGTGCTGATGCAGGTATTTGAAGATGCCGTTTTAAATAAATACTTACGCTTTAAAGGTGGCACTAGTTTATCTAAGTGCTACAAAGCTATTGAGCGGTTTTCTGAAGACATTGATCTGATTTTAGACTGGACGCAACTCACACAAGAAGACCCTACAGCTAAACGCAGTAAAAACAAACAAGGGCAGTTAAATCAGTCGATTAATGAGCAAGCTAAGTATTATATCGCCGATACACTATTGCCGCGCTTAATTGAATTAATGGGTGATACCTGTAAGTTGGTTGTTGACCCGGAAGACCCGCATACCGTTAATATTAATTACCCTAAAGCGTTTGATTCTGAATACTTACGGCCACAGGTTCGCTTAGAAATTGGCCCGTTGGCGGCAATGCTACCCATGGAGTGGTGTGAGGTGCAGCCTTATGCTGCGGAGTATTTCCCTGATGTGTTTGAGCAAGCCAATGTGTCGGTGCCCACCATAGTTGTGGCCCGTACTTTTTGGGAGAAACTCACCATATTGCATGCCGAGGCGTATCGACCTGAAGATAAGGTCTTACCCAGCCGCTATGCCCGCCACTATTACGATGTTTATAAGTTAGTAAAAACAGGCTTATACAAAACTGCCATTGAGCAGTCGAATTTATTGGCTGAGGTGGTGGTGTTTAAACAAAAGTTTTATCCAAGCGGTTGGGCTAATTATGGCACTGCCACATTAGCGGGTTTGGTTTTGCATCCATCTGAGCATCACATGGGTGCCTTAAAAGCAGATTATGGGCAAATGCAAGAAATGTTATTTGGCGATAAACCACGTTTTGATGACATTCTTGCGACCTTAATTGAATTAGAAAGAGAAGTGCGCGCACTGCAATAAATAAAAGGAAGTGCCATGACTGCAGACACCCACTACCACCTGCGGAAAAAGGGGTCGGAGACAATTAAAGGTATAACTGGTTAAACCAATATATTTCAGTGTATTGCGTAAGAAATGGTTATTATTAGCTCCGCCCACTTTTTCCTAATAAGATAGCGCTTATGCGGCAGCGAAGCTGGCTAAATGCAAACAGATAAAGGTTTTGTGATGTGGCTTGCATTGCAACAGCAATGGCATTAGTCTGCGTTAAAAAATTGCTAACTACACCACTGCAGTACGCCAAGGATTTGGTATGGACAACCAACAAAACACCTCACCTGATTATTCCCGCTATACCATCGCAGAACTCGAAGACGTTTTAGCTAATATCGATCGGGATAAATATGCCCAACGCTACGCTGACGCTAAAGCCATGCTTGAGACAAGATTAAAAAACAGACAGTTAAACTCAGCGAGCAATTTAGCGCATTTAAATGAGCCAATTAAACCAAAATGGTCTGAAATGCATGTCGTGACCCGCATTATATTGGTGGCTTTTCTATTTCTGATTTTTGCTGTAATACCTACGATGTTTAGCGAATTTATGGCGGCCAAAAGCTGGTTAGCGCATACCAATATCTGGATTTGGGCGCTTGGTGGTGTGCTTTCCGTATTATGGTTTACATCGCTGATAAAGGATGAAAACTTTGCCAGGTATCTGACTAGAAATATGTCTGGTAAATTTGCTGCGGTGCTTATGCCATTTTTATTTTTGATGTTTAGTTTTATGACAATTGATATCACGACACCACTTTTTTTACATAAGCTCAGTGAGCCGAAAGAAGTCATTTATGTCATGCAATACCATAAGGAAAGTGGCAGTAAACACTGCCGCTATAAAGTCGAGATTGTTGAAACCAAAGAGTTACAAAGAGGCAAGCTGTGTATGTCAGAAAGCATGCGTAATAGTTTGCCTGAAAGCGGCCAAATTCTCGTAACAGGAACCCGCAGCCAATTTGGGATGGTGGTTAAAGGCTTCAAACCAACGATACCGATTAGCACCAAATCGAGGTTCAACAGATTTTGTGCCGACAACGTTTTTGCTGATTGTGATATTATTTCGCCTGCCAGGGCATGAACTCAAACAAAGAACCGCAGCATTGCCCAACCAGGTCAAAACACAGCAACTTGGTTGAGCAAATCAGGTGATTATTAGAAAAAACTGTCAACAAACACCGCTTTGCGCTGAGTGTCGCTGGCCAGAAAATCGTTGATCACAGCAATATGGCCTTGCCCTGCAATCACCAAAACCCGCTTGCCCGGGCTGGCAGCCTGTTGAATGTTGGCATACATGCGAAAGTTTCTGTGCCACCAACTTGCCGCAGCATCTGCGCCGACAAAGCCATCCCCAGCACCCACCTCATTGCTGAGTAAGTAAATGGATTTATTCAGCCGATATTGTTGTTCTGAATTCATCGCTCGCAATAAATCAGCCAGGCTCAATGTCCTGTGCATGTCGTTACTTTGGGCAGTAACGTCTGCAATCAAGGCATCAAAAGCCGCTTGAATGGCCGGTGCCTTTGCTGGCATTTGTTCAAACAGCGGCTCGGCATTCCACTGTATTTCCTGCTCGTCGAAGCAGCGCACGGCGCTACCACCAGCGGCTTTAGCTGCCCTGAATCCGAGTTGATAAATCTCATTCACTGGCAGTGTAAACTCGCCTTTTAAATACTGTTGATACTGCTCATTTAGCTTGCCCTGAAAGCCTACCGCACACTCCAGCAAAACATCTGTCGGAGCAAAATCCTGCGCAAGTTTTTGGCTAAAGGCTTGTAAATACTGCTGACTGTCAGCAGAGGTAACATCCAGCACTGACGTTTTTACCGTGTCCAAACCGGGGTTAGTAAAGTGAAAAGTACCCAACAACATAATTTGCGCCGGCTCTTCAGCACGAACAGTTTGAGCCCCTATTAACAGTGAGGTTGCCAGAAAGACTAAAGCTGATAATTTTTTCATTGAAATAACCTTATGAATTTTTGAAATCAGATTCTTATTAGCGAAAAGTATGCCAAAACCTAAGCATATGTTTTATATAAAGTTATCAAATAACAATGCTAATTTCTGTTTTATAGCTCGAGAGACATGAGTAGAACTGACCACGTTTTAGTGTGTACCGCTAATTAAGAAAAGGCTTTGTTGAGCATCAGTCTGATACGTAAACTAAATTATTAGGGCCAGAACAAAATTAAACTTAATCTTCAATTAAGCTGTAAAAACGTAGATCGGCTTGGCTATGTCGCCGAGTGATGAATAAACTCAAATCCCCCACTGCCGCTCCAATTTAGTTATACTCCCCAGCTTTGGACGCTACTATGGCCAACGATACCGATTACACCCTGCTGGTACCCACCCGTAGCAACCACTTTAACACCTGCTTTTATTGCGGTTGTATTGCCGCTACGCATGACTATGCGCCGCCGTTGCAGTATCTGGAGTTTTACCTGGCGACGCGCGAGCCTAGCGAGTTTTTAAAAATTCCGGTTTGTAACGAGTGCGTTGAACTGCTGAAACCTTGCAAGGCCGGTACGTTGGATGAGCGGCGGCTGTTTGCCAGAGCGGCCTTAGCGAAGAAGTATGCCAAGGCGCTAACCATTTATGACATGTGGACGACGGAAGAACTGGCTACGTTAGATTTTAGCCTGCGCCACAGTATTGAAGCGGGGTTAAAGCTGGGTGCGGAAACCACCGAACGGCTTAGCTTTGCCGGCTTTGACTATGAAGCCGGCGGTGTTAGCCAGCTGGTAGCTGAAAACGCCCCGTTACGCTTTGACGTGTTTGGTGAGTGCTTTGATACATTTCGTGAAGCATTAGACTTTGCCAGTAAAGCTTACCGCATACCGAAAAACGCCTTAAAAGACGCCTTTGCGGATAACGGCAATAGCTTTGAGCAGGCGATTAACACCATACATAAGCAAGCAGCAGAGAAAGAGTTTAACCAGCAGCTAAAACAGCAGTGCGCCGCCTTTGCCAAACAGCATAAACAAGCGGTAATTTTTGTGCATAAGCAGGTAGAGCGTTACCTGAGTGAAAACGCCGATATGACGATAACCGAAGCGCTGCAGCAGTTGTATAACACCAGGGTAAAGCCGGCAGCAGCCAGGCGTTAAATTTAACTTAAGCCATAGTTGTGCCTGGTTGGCCTAAGATTGATGAGCAAACTTGACAAAGTTTGCCATAACAGCACAATAAGCTTAATTGCAGTAACAGAGACAAGCCAATGGCAACCATGAACGTATCGCTACCCGATGGCATGAAGCATTGGGTAGAACAACAAGCTGAAACCGGACGCTACAGTAATGCCAGCGACTACGTGCGTGACCTTATTCGGCGTGATCAGGAGCGGGCAGCCAAAGTAGCCCACCTGCAGCAGTTAATTGATGAAGGCGTTAATAGTGGCCGGGGTAATCGCACTATGGCGCAGCTGGAAGCAGCGGCCATGGCGAAACTGCCGCAATAACACATGGCTTATATTCTTAGCAACAAAGCTGAAGAAGATATAATTGCTATTTTTGTCACCGGTGCAGAGCAGTTTGGCCTGATACAGGCGCAGCGTTACCACCAGCAATTAACCACTACTTTTGAGTTTTTGTCTGACAACCCGCAAGCCGCGCCTGTGCGTGAAGAACTTATCCCACCTGTGCGGCTGCATCCTGTCGGTTTACACCTGGTTATTTACCAGCTTGAAGATGACAACAGTATTTTTATTATTCGCGTGCGCCTCGCACATGAAGATTGGTTAAACACTAGCTAACGGCTTAACGATAAAAGCCCTGGCGCCTAAATCCAGCGCCAGCGCGCGCAGTTCGCTTTGCTGTGTTACCGGTGCATAAGCAAAGCAGGTTACCTGTAACCCTGCCTCAGCCGCAGTATGAATAAACTGGCACAACTCACTAAAACCCCATTGGGTTGGCTTAACTGCTTGCTGATACGCCGGTGGGTTAGTGGCCGGCAGGTAAATGTCCAGTTTTTCTACTTCCAGCGCCACAAGCTGCTGGCACAAGGCGGGTGCAGCAGCGGGCACCACCAGGCCATAAGTCACCAGTGTTATTGGCACGCCGTGGCGTTTGCCTTTAAAGGCTGGTAAAAACTCAGCCAGCAGATCCACGTGCAACAGCGGGTCGCCAATACCGGCCAGCGCCAGGCCTTGCAGCTCAAACTCGGTTGACGCCTGCTGCTCGTAACCGGCGCGATAGGCCTGCTCTGCGGCGTCGAGTAACTGCTGTGCGGTAGGTGTTGGTGTAAGCTGCGCCAGCAAGGCGCCCTTGCCAGCCAGCTGCAATAACGACTGTGCGGCGGGCAATTGGCTGGTGCAGTGCAGGGTTAAACGCTGCTGGTCCAAATAACTCCATGGGGTGACACTCATTGCACACTCCTGCTAAAGCGACGTAGTAAACGCCAAATATCGCATCCGGTTCAACACGCTGGGATCACGTTTTGCCATACTGTGTCATAATCTGTAACGCCTAACAATAATTTGCCGATGGCCTGCTGTCACTGCACAGCCATACGCCGTTTAGTTTTAGCCCGCTACAGCACAACCTTATACTTTCCCCTGAAGTGGTACATAGCTTGGTTGCGGATAAATAACCATGACAACAAGCAGACAAAACCGGTTAAAAATAAGCACTATTGTGGCCAAACCCCGTTATAGTGAAGCTCGACACATAGTAACGACGCTTAAATTGACTTAGGAAGGTTAGCGTGTCTGGTTATCCCTTTATTAAACAGCTTGCTGCAAAACACATCGTTGGGTTTTCTGGTCTTTGCTATCAATGCCAGTTTTTTACCGAACACTACACGGACACCATAGCGGAAACATTACTGGGCGCCCCGCTACATAACGCCTTACATAAGGCGGTGGCTAAACGTAAAGCAGAATTTGTTGCTGGACGGTATCTGGCCCGGCAGGCATTAACCGCTTTGGCTGCAACTGATACAGCAGTGGCCATAGGGCCGGCGCGGCAACCGCTGTGGCCTGCGCCATTTATCGGGTCAATAAGCCATGCCAAAGACTTTGCTATTTGTGCTGTGGCCCATAGCGGCCATGCCACAAGAATTGGTATCGATGTTGAAGATATACTGGATGCCAAGGTAGCAACCGACATTGCCGGCAGTGTTCTAAACGCAGCAGAGTATACGCTGGTCGGTTCGCTTGCCACGCCTCACCCTGTAATGCTTAGCCTGATATTTTCGGCTAAAGAAAGCCTGTTTAAAGCGCTTTATCCCGAGGTAGGCCGTTTTTTTGGCTTTGAAGCGGCAACAACAACCGCTATAGATGTTGAAACCGGCACGTTTATACTAGAACTGGTGCAGGAACTTACCCCGGCATTACCTGCAGGCACCTGCTTTAACGGGCAGTTTGAGCTGGACGCAACCAAAGTACTTACGGTAATAACCTGAACGCTTTTTTCCTTTTACTCCTTATAACCCTTTAACCGGCACAGCTAAACAGAAATGACTGGGCCGGTTGAGCTGTGCCGGCTTAGCTATACTGGCTTAGCTGTACTGGCTTAGCTGTGCCGCTTTAGTAAGCGCTTAACCTAACCAAGGTTGGTTGGTTTTGCGGCTTTGTTCGTAGTCGGTAATGCTGGGGTTTAACTGCTCGCTTGAACCGATAAAGTCTAACCCGCTTAACAGGCGTTGTTTAATATCGGCGTCGATACTAAAGCCCATTGCGGCGTTATTACCAAACAGTATTTCCTGGCTGGCTAAGTCTATTTGCCACTGCTGTGGGCCTTGCTGGCAGCGGTTAAATAGCAGATCGATATTAGTTTTACTTAATTGAATTAACAACATGCCGTTATTTACGCTGTTGTTAAAGAAAATATCGGCAAAGCTTTGGGCAATAATAACGTTAAAACCAAATTGGTTAATGGCCCAGGGCGCGTGCTCACGGCTTGAGCCACAACCAAAGTTGGCACGGGTTAGCAAAATAGAGGCGCCCTTGTACTGCGGCTGGTTTACCACAAACTCCGGGTTGGGCGTGCCGTCGGCTAAATAGCGCCAGTCATAAAACATGGCGTCGGCAAAGCCGTCACGGCTAACGCTGGTTAAAAACTGCTTAGGAATAATTTGGTCGGTATCAACGTTATTTTTATCTAATGGGCAAACTAAGCCCTGTGCAAATATCTGGCTCATGCTTATTCTCCCTGTTGCGCAGCAGCAATATTAACGAACTTACCGGCAATAGCGGCAGCAGCGGCCATTGCCGGGCTAACTAAGTGCGTGCGTGCGCCGCGGCCCTGACGGCCTTCAAAATTACGGTTACTGGTGGAGGCGCAGCGCTGGCCGGCTTCTACCCGGTCATCGTTCATGCCCAAACACATGCTGCAGCCTGGCTCGCGCCACTCAAAACCGGCGTCTTTAAACACGCTGGCTAAGCCTTCTTGTTCGGCCTGGCGTTTTACCACCCCCGAGCCTGGCACCACCAATGCGCGTACGCCACTGGCAACTTTTTTGCCTTTAACCACACTGGCAGCGGCGCGTAAGTCTTCAATACGGCTATTGGTGCAACTACCTATAAACACCACATCGACGCTGCAGTCGGTTAATTTTTGCCCGGCTTCTAACCCCATATAGGCTAATGCCCGTTCAGCGGCGTCACGCTTGCTGGCGTCGGTAAAGCTGTTTGGCGACGGCACACTTTGGTCAATAGCAATAACCTGCTCCGGGTTGGTGCCCCAGGTTATTTGCGGCGTGATACTGGCAGCATCAATGCTGACGGTTTTGTCGAACACTGCATCGGCGTCTGAATATAGGCTTTGCCAATACTGTACAGCAGCATCCCAATGCGCGGCCTGTGGGGCATGCGCTTTCCCTTTAATGTACGCAAACGTGGTTTCGTCCGGGGCAATTAAGCCCGCTTTGGCGCCCATTTCTATGCTCATATTGCACAGTGTCATGCGCCCTTCCATGCTCATACCACAAATAGCACTGCCGCAGAACTCGGCAACAAAGCCATTGCCACCGGCAGTACCTAATTGGCCAATAACCGCTAAGATCACGTCTTTGGGCGTGACATGGGCATTTAACTCGCCGTTTATCTCTACTTTTAACGTTTTAGCCTGCTGCTGTGGCAAGGTTTGCGTGGCTAATACATGCTCAACTTCTGAGGTACCAATACCAAATGCCAGGGCTCCAAAAGCGCCGTGGGTAGAGGTGTGCGAGTCGCCACAGACAATAATCATACCGGGCTGGGTTAACCCCTGCTCTGGGCCAATAACATGCACAATGCCTTGATCCGGGTGGGTTAAATCCAGCAATTCAATGCGGTTTTCCGCACAGTTGGCTGCTAACGCTTCCAGCTGTTTACGTGAAGTTTCGCCGGCGGCGTCAAGGCTGCGACGCTGGGTAGACACGTTATGGTCCATGGTAGCGAACGTTAAATCGGGCCGACGTACCGCGCGGTTGGCCATTTTTAAACCAGAGAACGCCTGCGGTGAGGTAACTTCATGGATTAAATGTCGGTCAACGTACAGTAAGTCGGTACTGGGGTTTAACTTACCCACCACATGGCTTTGATAAATTTTTTGAAATAACGTCTGGCTCATTTTGCGTGTCCTTGTGGCATAGCCTGAATAGTGGCAACAATGGCCGCGCCAACGGCAGCGGTACCATAGGTTGAAGTGGCGTTAATATCGCGCGTGACAATATGCTGCTCTAAGCAGTGCTGCACCGCTTGCTCTATCGTGCGGGCGGCATCTTCCTGGCCAAAACTGTAACGCAACATTAGCGCGGCACTTAAAATTTGTGCAATGGGGTTGGCAATGCCCTTACCGGCAATATCCGGCGCACTGCCACCGGCAGGTTCATATAAACCAAAGCCGCTGCCATTTAAGCTGGCAGAGGGTAATAACCCTAAGCTACCGGCAATGGCGGCAATTTCATCAGACAAAATATCGCCAAACAGGTTGTCGCACAGTAATACGTCAAACTGCTGTGGGCTGCGAATAAGCTGCATGGCAGCGTTGTCGATATACATGTGTTCCAGTTCAACGTCTGGGTAGTCTTTGGCTATGCGTTCTACGGTTTCGCGCCATAAAATACTGGTTTGCAGCACGTTGGCTTTATCAATAGAGGTTACCTTGTTACTGCGTTTTTGTGCGGCAGCAAAGGCAACATGGGCAATACGCTCAATTTCGCGCACGCTGTAGCGCTGGGTGTCAAAGGCGTCGGTTTCGCTACGGCCTTTTTCGCCAAAATAAATACCCCCGGTTAGTTCGCGCACACACAAAACGTCCATGCCTAAGCTGCTAACCCGTGGGTGCAGTGGCGATAAGTCGGCAAAGGCGGGGTATATTTGGCCAGGGCGCAAGTTACAAAATAAGTCGAAGGTTTTGCGCAGCGGTAATAATGAGCCGCGCTCAGGTTGTTTGTCTGGCGCCAGCCCGGTCCATTGTGGCCCACCCACCGAGCCAAATAAAATGGCGTCGCTTTGTTGGCACAGTGCCAGGGTGTCGGCAGGTAAGGGCTCGCCCGTGGCATCGATGGCGGCGCCGCCCACTAAAGCGGGCGTTAAAGTTAGGCCAAACTGAAATTTGTCGGCGACCACTTCAAGCACTTTTATTGCTTCTGCCATCACTTCCGGGCCAATGCCGTCACCGGCCAGCACTGCTACGTTGTACTGCGTTTTCATTGTTGTTCACCTGCTGCTATTTTTGAAACGGTTTGCCGGGCATGTTTATGCGCATCAATGGTTTGGGCGCGCTGGATCATATTTAATACATGCACGTAGGCCAGTACCGAGCTGCGCACAATGTCGGTTGCCAGGCCAGCACCGTGAAAACGGCGACCTTCGTGTTCGGCAATAATATCTACCTGGCCCAGCGCATCTTCGCCACTGCCTTTGGCCTGTAAGTTAAAATCAACCATCTTAATGTTTAGCTTGCTAATGCGGGCTATAGCGCTAAACGCGGCCTCTACCGGGCCATTTCCGGTGGCTGCTTCGGTAAATACCTGATCGCCACAACGCACGCCCACGGTGGCGCTGGCAACATGGCCGGTATGGGTAGACGAGCTTAAAAACTCCAGCGCGTAATAGTCGTCCTGGTTTTGCATATTTTCAAAAAACACCAGCGCTTCTAAGTCGTAGTCGAACACGCGGCCTTTTTGATCGGCCAGTGCGACAAAGCTTTTGTACACGGCTTCCAAGTCATAATCTTCGTTGGTGTAACCCAGCTCAGCTAAACGGTGTTGAATAACGTGCCGGCCCGAGCGCGAGGTTAGGTTCAGTTCGTTCTGACGAATACCTACTTGCTCAGGCGCCATAATTTCATAGGTGTTTTGTGCTTTTAACACGCCGTCCTGGTGAATGCCGGAGCTATGTGCAAAAGCGTTTTCACCGACAATGGCTTTGTTCGGTTGAATGGGCATATTGCAAATTTGGCTAACCAGGTGGCTGCTGCGGTAAATCTCGGTGGTTTTAATGTCGGTGTATAGCGGTGCCAACACATCTTTGCGGGTGTTGATAATCATGGCCACTTCTTCCAGTGAACAGTTACCGGCACGCTCGCCAATACCGTTTACCGTACATTCAATTTGGCGCGCCCCGGCCTGAATAGCGCTAATGCTATTGGCTACGGCTAAACCTAAATCGTTGTGACAGTGCACACTTAACCGGGCTTTATCAATATTGGGCACCTTGTTACGCAAGGTGCTAATAATGGCAGCAAACTCGTTTGGAATAGTGTAGCCAACCGTGTCTGGAATATTGATGGTGGTAGCGCCGGCGGCAATAGCACGCTCTACTATCCAGCATAAATCGTCAATTGGCGTACGGCCGGCATCTTCGCAGGAAAATTCAATGTCGTCGGTATAACGGCTGGCCAATTTAATAGCCGCAACGGCCTGCTCAGTGGCCTGGGCTAAGGTTTTACGCAATTTGTACTGCAAATGCAGCGGCGAGGTAGCAATAAAGGTATGAATACGGCGACGCTCTGCGTCTTTTAACGCTTCGCCACAGGCTTCAATGTCGGCACTAACCGCGCGAGCCAGCCCGCAAATAATCGGGCCTTTTACTTCACGCGCGATGCGTTGTACCGAGTCAAAGTCGCCGGGGCTGGATACCGGAAAACCGACCTCCATCACGTCGACATTTAACCGCGCTATAGCATGCGCCAGCTGTATTTTTTGCTTCTGGCTTAAACTGGCGCGCAGTGCTTGTTCGCCGTCACGTAAAGTGGTGTCAAAGATCCAGATTTTGTTATCGCCGCTCATCTTGTGTTTCCTGTTCCGTTATCTCGGTGTAGGTTGCAACCTGTGGCGGGGGCTAAAATGCTAAAAACCCCGGCCAGTGGCACGGGGTTTTAGCGTTATCGGTTCGTTACGTTTTTACCAATAAGCAGCACCCCGCGCGCCGATGAGGAGCACGAGGAGGCTAATAATAGAAACGTGACGATTAAAATTCATTTATTGCTCTTTGTTTATGGTTAGTAGCAAAACGTCATTAGTAATAACATGGTTATTTTTTAACTGCAACAGTATAGATGGCTAAACGGCAAAAAACTTTGATGTTTTGCTTTTTAACGCTGTTCAATAAAAAATATCTTGCACAGCAGCGAAAAACTTCTTAACATGCGCGCCGTCTTACCAAGCGTATTCACGCTAACGACTCTGCCCGGGTGGTGAAATCGGTAGACACAAGGGATTTAAAATCCCTCGCTCGAAAGGGCGTGCCGGTTCAAGTCCGGCCCCGGGCACCATTTAACTTCCTGTATTTATTTCACTTTTTCTAACCAAGCTCAATTTTCGACCCAACCTACTAAAAGTCTCAATGTGCAGCTTATGTGTAGCTGTTTTCGCTTTATTGCGTCAAATCACCGCTTTTAGCCACTGTTTTATCGCCGTTTAAACCCGTTTTAAGCCATTTTGCGCAGTTAGTCTTAGCCTTCCGTCAGATAAACTCTGTTTGCACGCGTTATGCAGGCAGTAACGCGCTGTTATAGCCAGTTACTATGCAGTTATGGTGAAGCGAAGTCTAAAACAGGACTTTTACTGAAAATGAAGTTAGCGGCCAAGTCTATTCAGGACTTATGCAGTGGCTGAATAACCGCTCTATGCAATCCCCGGTCGCTATCCGGTCCAATTGTCGCTGTAGCGTCAAGTTTTTGCACAATGTCACCAGCACGCATACCAGACTTATTAGGTCGCAGGCAACGTAAAGCTGCCGCATTAGCTTGGTATTCACAGTAAACCGCTCTGGTCTTACTCCGGTCGGAGGGACGAGTTAAAGACGAAGGCTAAATTTAATGCTGAAGTGCCCCCTCCTCAGACTGCTTTGAGCGAAAAGCGGACGGTCAGGTTAATTTTGACCTGACCCTAATATTACTCTATCGCATCGGTAATTGTCTCCGCCCCCTTTTTTCGAATAACCACTTCCTGGAATAGTGAAAATACATCATGCGCAGACTATGTGTAGCAAAATGATCACAAACAACTGATTTAGAGTGAAAACTGAACGAAACTTGGGAAGAAAAATCCTTACACAAGGCATTTCGTATGATGTTTGTAAGCGTTTTAAAATCCCTCGCTCGAAAGGGCGTGCCGGTTCAGGTGTTCACCACATCCATGTGGCTCACCCGCATAACGGGCCAGCTAAAGCTGTCAATTATTGCTCCCTGCAATATTTTCCGGCCCCGGGCACCATTTATCCGCTGTGTTTATTACCACTATTTTCAAACATCTACATTATCGTTTGCTTCACCACCGTGAAAACGCGTTTTATATAAATTAACGTTGAAGTGCATGCGCTTAAAACAGCAGGTTTAACTCAAACAACAGCTTTTGCAGATTCTGCCGGCTATCCATCAACAGTAATAACTCAATGCGCTGCTTTTGATCATTAACTCGATAAAACAACAGGTTATGTTTATCTACCTGCCATTGCCGGTAATCAGCAATGCCTAGAGTAAGCAAGCGCTCGCTAATAGGCGCCAGCGTCGGATCCGTAGCCAAATCCTGCTGCAGTCGCTGCTTAATATGTACTAGCGTAGAGTGTGCCAGGGTTGATGAATATTTTTCGGTTAAAAACGCGGTTAGACGTTGTTGCGACAACTTAAACAGCGGCGAGGCGACAATAGCGTAAGCGTTACTCAAACGCTTGATCCAGGGTTAATTCGGCAGATTGCAGCGACTTCTCTGATAATTTCAGCATTTTTAGCAGTGCGAGTGTGTCTTGCTGAAATTGATAATCCTGATACGACTGTACCACAAACGCCGGTTTGCCATTTTTTGTGATCAGTAGCTCTTCACGCAGCTCCAATGTATTAGCGTGCTCTTTTAAGTAAGTAATCGTTTCGGTTTGCATAACCAACCTTAAAAAGATTTTATTCAGACTGATTTAGCCTAGCAGATAATATCTACTCACACCAACTGCGCACGAAGCAAAGCGCAATAAATCAGTTAGCCGCGTTGATAGGCACTCAATCGTTAACCAAAAAACCTAATACGTTTCTTCATCTAGAAAAATCTGACAAACCCGATATACTGTATGTATATACATATAAGGGGTGAGTATGTCTGCTGTATTTTTAGGTAATGCCGATAACTGGCCAAGGCGTCGTATGCCCTTTTACAGTGATCCGGTAAAAGCCGGGTTTCCGTCACCCGCACAGGATTATGTAGAGCGCGCTGGATTTAAACGAGCTGTGTATTCGCCACCCTAACGCCACTTTTTTTGTGCGGGTTGAAGGCGATTCAATGATAGAAGCCGGCATTTATGATGGCGATTTACTGGTAGTAGACAGATCTATTGATGCCGAACACGGCGATGTTGTGGTGGCTGCCGTTGGCAGTGAGTTTACCGTAAAGCAGCTATGTACCCAGCCACGGTTACAGCTACTAGCGCGCAACCCAGCTTATCCGCCTATTACGCTGCGTGAAGGCGATGAGCTGAATATTTTTGGGGTGGTAACCAATGTTATCCGGCAAATGAAACGCAAATGACAACCCCCATATTTGCGCTAGTGGATTGCAATAACTTCTATGCCAGCTGCGAGAAACTGTTTCGGCCTGATTTAGCAGATACCCCTGTTGTAGTGCTGTCGAACAACGACGGCTGTGTGGTAGCACGGTCGAAAGAAGCGAAAAAGCTAGGCATAAAAATGGGCGTACCGGTATTTCAGGTGCGCGACGTATTGCACAAACAAGGCGTGGTGGCATTTTCATCTAATTACGCGCTGTATGCCGATATGTCACAACGGGTTATGAGTACGCTGGAAAACCTGGCGCCAAGGGTAGAGGTATATTCTATAGACGAGGCGTTTTTAGACTTAACCGGCATAAACTACAGCCTGAGTCTAACCGAGTTTGGCCTGCAAGTGCGCCGGATTGTGCACAAACACACAGGGATTAACGTCTGCGTAGGTATAGCACCGACGAAAACCCTGGCCAAGCTGGCAAACCATGCGGCAAAAACCTGGCATAAAACCGGCGGCGTGGTCGATTTAACCTGCACTGAGCGCCAGCGAAAGTTACTGGCGCTGCTGCCTGTAGGTGAAGTATGGGGTATTGGTGGTAAGTTAACCAAGCGCTTACAACAGCTAGGTATTGATACCGCCCTGCAACTGGCCGATGCCGAGCCAGAATTTATTCGCCAACATTTTTCGGTGGTGGTAGAACGCACAGTGCGTGAGCTAAGAGGTGAAAGTTGCCTTGCACTGGAACAACTGGCCCCTACCAAGAAACAAATTATCAGTAGCCGCGCCTTTGGTGATCGCATCACCGATAAACAGCAGATGCAAGAGGCAATAAGTGAATATGTTAGCCGTGCGTGCAAGAAACTGCGACAAGAGCAACAGCACGCCCAGCATCTCACAGTGTTTTTGCGCACCAGCCCGTTTAGCGATACAGACGCGCCTTACAGCGCCAGCAAAAGTATTGCGCTGGATACGCCAAGTAGCGACACGCGGGTATTTTTAGCAAAAGCCATGCAGCTACTAGAGGCATTGTGGGTTAACGGTTACCGCTATGCCAAAGCTGGCGTGATGCTGGCCGACTTTTACGACCCAGGCGTATACCAGCCGAGCCTGTTTGATACCCCGCCAGTGCAAAAAGACACTGACAAAAAGTTGATGCAACTGATGGACACGCTTAACAGCAAGCATAGCAAAACTCTGTGGTTTGCCAGCCAGGGCACCAAGCAAGAATGGAGCATGAAACGTGAGTTGTTGTCACCGGCCTATACTACCGACTGGCAACAGCTGCCAGTGGTAAAGTAAAATTAAACCTGTGCTGCTCTACCCTGCCAGCCGCGCCACGCGCATAAAGCAAAAATACCTGTCGCCAAGATTAACATTGGCCATTCAGCATGTGTCGCGTGTGTTGCCATAGCGCCAAGCATTAACACAGCAAGGCCGCTGGCGGCCAACATGGATAGACGGGGTATGACTACAGCGATAGCCCCTAATACTTCCAGTACGCCGGTAAAATACATAAACTCTGGTGAATAACCCCAACGGCTAAATGCTTCAACCTCAAATGGCAATGCGGCAAGTTTGGCAACACCCGATGCAGCAAAGATCACTCCAAGAAGATAAGTAACCCATTTCATATTTAACAAAACCTCCGTTAATTAACGCTCATTCGTAATACCAACCAGACCCTGTTAAAGCAAAATTTATTACGGCATCCCCGCAGGATTTTGTCCTACGGGCATAATTTGGCATTGCGATAAGGCATCAGCGCTTGCTTGCTGCGCCTGAAAAACTTGCTGCTGGCTATCCAGCAGATTACTGTCCCGCGGTGACAACTCAACAGCAGTGTTAATAAGTGCTATTGCTTTTTGATGACAGCCTAACCCGCTTAACAGCAAAGCATAGTTATTCAAATAACCTGCTTGCTGCTGTGCTGCAGCCAAGCCTTTCTCAAACCAGGCGGCCGCAACCAAGGGGGCGGCAGTAAAATAATGATTAGCCAATAAAAAATACGGCAACCAGTAATCGGGCCACTGCTGTGTGGCCGTTTCCAGTGCGAGCACTCCAGCGGCAATCAGGCCAGTGTTGAGCAAATCCTGACAGGCTTTGGTATATAAAAACGGGTCTAGCTGAGAGCTGGCTTTATCGGGTGGCAACATGGCCAGCAGCCAATAATCACCTCGCTGCCAGGTGCGTTCAAAGGTAGCAAAATTTAGCCGGTGCTGTGCTGTAACCCCCGTGTGCAGAATAACCTCGGCGCTATCCAGGTCATACCCGATGACGACGGCGTAGTGCCATTGCGGCAGCCAGGCAATACTGTTGTTTTGCAGCACAATAAGCGGCATATTCTCTGCCACCAAGCTTAAAAGCTGTGCCATTGTAGCGCGAGGCTGCACATAAGCCAGCATGCCAAGCTGGCGTGTGGCGGCAGCCATTTCTATTTGTAATGTCCCTTGCCGGCCAGGAATAAAGGTGTTTGGGGCTATATCGTCCGGGCTTTTACTGAAGCCATAAAAACCCGCTACCTCGGCCAAGGTCGTAGGGCCGCAAAAGTACTGTTGCTGTGGGTAAAAAGGGACTTGCGACATAATATGCTGGCGCGCAATATCAGGTGGTGTGGCCAATAATTGCAACGTTTGAGGCGGCGTTTGGCAAGCACTAAACAGCCCAAGTAAAAACAAAAGACCAGCACGCAGGCTGGTCTGGATCAGTTGATGTGCCAAAGCGTAAGCGTTAAATCGGGCGAATAAAAGGATAAACGTCGGTTATCCCCATCAGGTCCAGTACGGCAACCACCACCAGTACCGTAATAATGGTACCTACTATGCCACCCGCCGGCATATCGTTAAGTTGATTATTCAGCGCATCCAACTCAGCAGTGGTCATACTAGCAATACGTTGTTTAGCATTTTCCGGGCTAACGCCCAGCTCGATTAACTTTTGCTGCACCTCGGCACTATCAACAAAAGCCAACACCTGCTGCTGGCTGTAATGTTGCTGTTGCTGCGCGACGACCTGATCTGAGCTCAGTACACCGGCCGATGCCTGCCCTAGTGAGAGCAGCAAAGCGACAAAAGCACTGAGTACTATTGATGTTTTGTTCATTAATGAGACCTTTTTATTAATGGTTAAAAGCAGAAGATACAGCCGAGCCTAGTCGATAGACAACATCACCGCAACAAGAATAAATTTACGAGTACTTTAAAGCATCGGCCTTGCTTGTATTACACCGACACAAACTGCCTGCTAGCTAACGCTTTTAACCCAATGCTGGTATTGCTGCGAGTGATACCCAATAAACATCCAACCGACACCGCCAGTACCAGTGACAAAGTAAAACAAGCCTATAAAGATTGCTCAGCATCGACTAGCTCGATGAATCATACAATGCAGGAAGTAGACAACTTGGCACAAGATGTCGCGAAGTCGGCTGACTCTGCTAAACAATTAGCCGTTGAAGCAGAAAAATCAGAGATTTAACGAAGCCGATTTACCGTTGGCTTTCAGCGTTCTTAGCAGCAGACGCCTCCACATCGGCTGTGCTGTCTGTTTGTTCCGGATAGTCAGGTTTATGATTTTCTACCCATTGCTCGTCCTGGCGTGGGTCCATCTGGGCAAGAGACGCCCCTGACGCTGCAGGTACCGCAACAAACACACTTAACTTATCATTAGCAATGCGCTCCGCCGCTAGGGCATAGCCGCCCAATAGCAATGCCGCCCAATAGCAATGCCGCCAGCGCCAGTACCGCAAAAAACAAGCTGCCGGATACACCTAATATCGCGCCTAATATTAATGGGGCTAAAAAAGAGCCTATACCGTAGGCAAACAGCAAACTACGGCTAATTTCTACTAAGTCTTTGCTGTCATCTAACCGGTCATTGGCACGGGCTACACTAAGCGGATAAATACTAAACAAGCTGGTACCGAGCAAAAAGCCCAGTAAATAGAATAACCAGGTTTGGCTGGCCAACAGAGCAAGTAACAGGCAAATGACAAAACTAAATAAGCCAGCCCAGGCCAGTAACTTACGCCGGCCGTAGTGATCAGACAAGCTACCAACCGGCCACTGTGCCAACAGGCCACCTAAAATGGTAATGGCCATAAACGCCGCAACAACCGATTGCTGTTGATAGGCATTCAGTACGAATATTGGCATCATGGTGTAAAAACCACCGACAAAAAAACCGCCAATAATGCTGCCGACCAGTGCCAGCGGCGCAATATGCAATACCTTGGGTAGGCTGTAGCGTTCAAAAGGTTTTAACTGCGGTTGGCTAATACGGGTAATGGCTACTAAAAACAGCGACGCCAGTACCAGCACAGATCCCAGCACAAACACCACGTGCGATGAGACGTCCAGCCCTAAAATTAACTGGCCGATAGCCGTGGCCATAAAGAACACCACCGTGTATACCGCCAGCACCCTACCCCGATCCGCTGAGCTGCTTTTTTCATTCAGCCAGCTTTCCAACACAATTAACAGGGCATAAAAGGCAAAGCCTGACATAAGCCGTAACCCTGCCCAAAACCAGGGGTTGTAATGCAACGTGTGGCCCAGAAAAGCCATTACCATGATAGCGGAAAACGCCGAATAACTGCGGGCATGCCCAACCGATACAATGACCTTCTGGCTGAACACAGCAGCCAGCAAAGCCCCTAGAAAAAACGCCGAGTTAATTACACCAATGGCAATTTCCGACAGACCGGCTTGTTTTAAATACAGCCCGATATAGGTCATTAGCATACCGTAGCCGGTTGCCAGAAAGGCAATAGAGATAAACAATGAAGAAATAGGCAATAACGCCTGCCTTAAAAACACCAACTTACTCGCTTTGAAAAAATCAATGATGTAAACATAGTTTCTCGTAGCCTGTCAGGCAAGCCGTAATGCCTGCACTTAGATGTGTAAAACAGCAAGCCACGTATAGTCAACCGTCCCCCGGGGAAGTACTTTCAAATTGATGACCTATTGCACTATTCTTTGTTACCCTTAGCACTAACCGTTCTATAAAACAAAGCTACTCAGTGTTTATAGACACTGGAACACAATAATAAGTAGGCTTATGACAGACTCTAGTAACACCAGACAAGAAAGCTGGACCATGCGTGGCGAAAGCATGACCCGCATTGAAACCTTTTTTGCTGCAGCCTGTGCTTTTGCTGTAACAATGGTGGTGATCTCCGTTGGCAGCATTCCGAATTCATTGGCCGATTTAATGCAAGCTACCAAGCAAATTCCAGCCTTTACTGCCAGCTTTGCCGTTATTACCTGGATTTGGCATACGCACTCCGTGTGGAGCCGACGCTTTGGCCTTGAAGACACCAAAACAGTCGTCTTTAGCTGTCTACTGATCCTGCTGGTGCTTATTTATATGTATCCATTACGTATTATGATGCAGGCATTGTTTGCAGTATTAAGTAATGGTTTTTTGCCTAGCCTTATTCAGCTTAAAAGCGAATGGGACGTGCGTTTTATTTTTATCTTGTTTGGTCTGGGTTTTTTGCTGCTCAGCATCAATTTCGTTGCATTGTACTGGCATGGTAAACGCGCCCAACTGATGACTGCGCTGTCTGACTACGAAAAATACCAGGCCAACACCGAGATCATTGTTTGGCTGAGTACCGCCATGATGTGTATAACCGCACTGCTACTGTCGTTATTTTTGCCAATACCTTACATCGGCTGGGCCGGATACAGTTACTTTTTACTGTTCCCTTTGCTAAATGGACTAACATGGCACAGAAGCAAAAAATGGCAGCGGTGCAGTGCTATGCATTCTGCTAATTAAGGCTGCAGTTTGCATGGTAAAGGGTTGTACACGCTTGCCGTGAATTATTGTGTTAATAATGCAACACCAACAACACACATTATTAAGCTACCCATTGGCGAAATACACTCGGATGATCATGTTATTGATATGACACACAGTGTTGAGAATGAATACCTGTGTCTTAACATCGCCAAAGCCTATGGCTTTGATACAGCAGAGTGCCAAATCATTACACCTGACGGCGTAAAAGCACTCGCTGCTGAGCGCTTTGACCGCAAGATGGCATCCGATAACACCTGGATAATGCGGCTACAGCAAGAAGACTTCTGTCAAATTACAGCAACCTCTCCGGCGAAAAATATGAAGTAGATGGCGGGCGAGGTATTTCATCCATCATGCACGAGCTGCTAGGTACAGCGAACCCAAGGCATGACAGAGAAACATTCATGCGTACGCAGGTTTTATTCTGGCTGTTAGGCGCAACAGATGGGCATGCGAAAAACTTTTCAATTTTTATTGAACGCCAAGACCAATACCGACTAACACCGCTATACGATATTTTGTCGGCATTCCCTGCCATTTCTAAAAAAGGGTTACATGAAAAAGACTTGCACTTAGCAATGTCACTAAAAGGTTCAAAAGGGCGAAAACAGAGTGCCGCATGATTGGGCGACAACACTTTATAGCAACAGCAAAGGAAGTGGGGTCGATACAAACACAATGGAAAGCATGCTTTATCAGATGGCGGCTAAAACAGAACAAGTTATTAATACGGTAGCAAGTGAATTACCCATGTCTTTCCCTGCATTTATTTCAGAACCTATTTTTGAGAGAATGCACAGATATAGTCAACGATTACTTAGCTAAACAGCGTTGTGGTAAGTTCATGCACATTGATGAAAGTGACGCTTAACAGAGTGTCCAAGTGCAGTGTTCAACTAGGCATGTAATCATGCGTCAATTTTGAAAGCTCTCGAATAAGAGCGGCACTTTATTAAAAAGGTGCAGTTAAAACTACACCTTATAAGATAAGACTTATTTTAGTTACTGACTATAACGTTCAATCATCACCTAAATAACTATTATTATTAGGATTATGGGCGTCAGCCCAGTCATCCATATCCGATTCGTTATTTGGGTTGTTAATGTCAGACCAAACATCTAATTCAGCTTGTGACATGTCAGATGTATCAGGCATAAATTACTCCTTATTACTGCCGTTATAACGTGCATTATTCGGGTTCAGCTGATTGCTGCGATTGTCCTGCGACTTCTGATAAGCAGGATTTGTCCCTGACGTCCCTTTATTTGGGTTCGACTGGTTAGCCTTGTGGTTACTATTTTTATTCGACATTTCTTTTCTCCAGTAATTAATTCACAATCAATTGCAACGGGACTTCAACACCTTCAGTTAAAGCCCCTGCAATCGCCGCACATCATGCTTAAAGTTTAAAAAAGCTCTGTGGTCACTTGGCGAACTCGGGACCGCCAGTCTCTTCCCCGTTGGCGTGATAAGTACAGCATGTCGCCCTTGTCGGATACGCCACCTGCTTTGCTTCAGTAATTGTTGAACTAACACATTAATATTTTTATCACTACTGTATTTCTTCATTCGGAAGCTCCAACCTTTTGTTTAAAAATCAACCTGATTAAACGCTAATTCCAGAATTGATTTATGAAGCTTCACTAACCTTCAAAAGGGCTGTGCTATACCGCTTTGCAAAAGTTTCAATGTTAAAATCGATATGCTCAAGAGCAGCTCCCACTCCGACATCTAACACTGAAGGGCTTTGCACTAACCCATTACACGTATTTGTGTTTTGGTAGAAACGCCCTTGAGGATTGAGCATCAAATAGGATTGCCACATATCAGCGTTATTTTCTACCGTGACAATATTTGAAAAAGCTTTATGCCGTTTGATATAAGAATCGTACTGACGCTCTGACACGGTTAAATTAGTGGAGTAAACAGGCAAAACGCGCAGAATTTTCCATTTATCTGGACGCAGTTGACTGATCAAACTTGAAATATCTTCCCGCCAGTTAAAAGCATTAACTACTGTATTAATTTTTACAGTGCCATTAGCATTGGCTAACCGATATGCCTTCACAATCTCTGTTGTACGAACGGGGGATAGCCAGGCATTCTTGCGGTCTACCCGTCCAATACTCTGGGCCAACAAATAGTCAGCGGTATCAACGCTTAAGCCAAGCATATCGAGATGCGGCGCAATACGCTTCATCATCTTGTCAGATAACAGATGGCCATTGCTGATAATAGAAGTACGAAAACCAAGTGACTTTGCCAGCAAAATTGCATCGACAAAGCGCTTACCAAGCATTACTGGCTCTCCACCTGCAAAATTGATCCTTACCGACGTGTAATTTAAGATGTGATACAGGCTATTTTCAGCGAAAAAATAGTCTGCAAGTTTTAAAAGCAAGGACTCAATATCACCGAAGGAGTGATGCAACTCCGCTTTTGAATGATTACCCTCCCATGTGGCGTAACAATAGCCGCAGCGATAATTACACTCTTCGGTCATATGAAAGTTGATGACGATTTCACTAATTGTTGTCATGGTATTCTCCGTTTGTTGACGACAAACGCAGAATCACCTAGTGCAATGCACTAACAAGCCTTCAAACGAAAATAATTACATCTTTTTGAATTGGTCCAGTAATTCATCAAACTCTAATGCTTCACTAAGCTTTTTCTCGAGGTGAAGCTTTATCTGATTAATAGCGCCATTGTCATAATCCATCAGCTCAGCCAACTTTGCCGCTTTTTCAATATCACCCTCTATATAGGCCAGCAAAACATTATCAGCAGGCTCTAAAGCTGCAGATTGCACTAGCAAGGCATGCAATAAGTTCTGATTTTTGCCAAGGGCAAGCTGTGGAAGCACAGCGAATGGGTTAGGTAACTTGTGGCTATATAAATCGACGTCACTTGCCAACGCCTTAGTAAACTCTACCGAGGCTGGGTTATTTAGTGAGATTCCCATCAACGAATTACGATTGCCGAGCATAGCACTCACTACTTTCGCGCAATCCTGGCGATAAGAAATGTCCTCAAAAATCTTTTTCACATCTTTTGGGTCATGAAACACGGCATTTAACAGCAAAGCATTGAAAAGCACGACTAACTGCTGCTCATTTGCTAAATAGGTGGGAAAACGATGATCATCCAGCTTAGATTTAGGGGCTATTTTGATCAGGCCATTACGAATCATCGACATCGCTTTGTTTTTAAGAAATGCACTCTGTGTCGCGACATCAATGTCAAACAACTTACGGATCGCATCCGGCACGGTTAAACCACTAGCCATTACAATAAACATCCTCTAGCAACTGGCTAACCTGAGTTCGTTTAAACTGTTCTTCGCCGATTGATACATTTGCAATCGATTTAGCCATCGCGAACCAGTCGCCATTTTTGTAGCGTCTTGAATAACAGTTTTGTGTTTGTTGCATGTACTGCTGCACCACTCCGATACAATAGCCCGCCCGCATAGCTTCAGCCATAGAGGTGTGTAATGCTGCATAAGTACCCGGTTGATCTTTTTTATTAAATATAGCAACGACTTCCAGACAAGACTTCTGTAAGAACTTAGGATCGTCATATTTAAACGGCTGTTCTTTACTTTGCACAGTGAAACTGACTATTACCCCAGCCAACATTAAAAAGTTAGTTAAACTTCGCATAGAGCATCCTTACTCAAATTTTCGTAGAAACGTGATGTTTAGATAATAATGGCGTTTCCAGCACAGGCTGACTGGAATCATCTGATGATACTTCAGCTTCCGGTGTGTCAGAGCCCATAGACTGACGTCTGTTCCATAATTTCGGCAATGGCGCGGCTGCATAAACTGCCAAAATAATCATAATGGTTGCAAACAAGCCAAAAGCCTCAGAGTTTTGATTAAAGTGATTCAGTCCCACCGTATCACTTTTAGAGACAACATTAAAAACTGAATAATATTCAATTGCTTTGACTATTAACATGGTTATTGCTGACACAAAGACAAATCGGCGTGTTAGCTGCCAACGACTTATACTAAGCTGCCGGCCTCGCTTAAAAAAACGCCAGCTAACAAGGAAAAGGCTAACAACTATACCAATCTCAGCAATGTCTAGTTCACTGAGGCTCAGGCTACCTTCAAAAATCAAAGTGGGCACAGTAAACAGCGCTATTACGGCTGCGATAAATAGAATTAAGTACAAAAATAGGTTCATGATGAAAGCTAAAAGGTGCCCAAGCAAAATATCTAGTGTGTTCAAAACTGATTTCATTGTCATCCTTGAGAATATAAGAGAATTAAGAGGTAAGCCGCTCGACGATGCGCTTAATTTCACAGGCCGGAATAATTCCAGTATTAGAAACTTAAATCAATAATTAACAGGCAATATTTGCGATATACGTGTAGTGGATGGCGTATTCTGCAAGCGCAAAGAACAAACCATCAGGCCGCATTACGATATTGAGATAGACAGCGAAACCGGCCAAATCAGCACAGACTATTACGATGGCTTTATTACTACCAAGCTAAAAGGCATTTGCTACCTTGGCAAAGCCATAATTACCCGTCTGCACCAGTGGCGGCTTGAAATCTGTCAAAGCGCTTTTCGCTCTCACTTGGAGTTCTGTAAATAAGTGTACGCCAACTCAATAGAAACGAACTAACACCTTGTAAACAATGAATATCAAGCATACTATTCTTTAGAACCGGTACTCACCTGCTCTCAATCAGTGATTTTTTATTGACCAAATATGCGCTTAATGAATAAAGAACAGTTTGCAACGTTATTGAAACTCTCAAAAACAGCACCGTGGATAGTGGATAAGGATGAAGCTCTCACTTCCTTACTATTTGATGACTGTAATAATGAGAATTCTAGAGACCTAGTGATCGATCTCTTGACTAGATTTAATTACTGGTCACGAGAGCAATATGCAAACGAATTAAGAAACTTAGCAGAATCTGTAGCGCGCGACACAAGGCTGACTCCGCAAACAACTCAAATAGTAGGAATGGCGGCTGACGAGAGTTCTGATAGTTCACACCTTATTCTCTATGGCTTGAAAATGGCGTTCAGAAACCAAGGCTGGACAGGATATGGTGAAGTAAATCAATTTGCTAAGTCTTATCAAAAATATAAGCAAAACAACGACTATAAAGATATTGTTTTGGTAGATGAGTTTATCGGTAGCGGTCAAACTGTCATTAGCCGAGTCAAGGAAATTAGAAGAATTTTTGATTACGCCAAAGTAGATGGATATCGAATAATTGTAAAAGTACTTGTCTCAAGTAGCGTCGGTTTGGAAGCCATACGAAAACAAGGAATTGAGGTCGACGCAAATCTTGTCATAAATAAAGGCATAAGCGATTACTACCCCCCCAATGAAGTGCAATCCAAAATTGAAATAATGCGTGAATTAGAGAGTATTCTTGCACCACAGATTGGCCCTGTTCCACTTCCGTCTCTAGGATATGGCTCTTGTGAATCTTTATACATGCGCCAAGAAGGTAACACACCTAATTGTGTTTTCCCTTTTTTCTGGTGGCCCCAATACCAGGACGGGGCGCGGCGTAATTTAATAATGGAAAGAGCGTAATCATGAGTATCGTAGTCGATAATATTGAAAAAAAAATTCTCAGTGAACTTATAAAGTCAAACAGAAGACTAGATAGCTTCACACTCTTTAATCGGATAAAAGTAAGCTTTGGAGCTTTTAGCCAAAGATTAGACAGCTTAGAAAAAAATGAATTTATACAACTGAGGGACATGATTGTGACCCTTACCCTGAAAGGGTTGGAATTTAGCAGTAAGATAAAACTAATTGAAAAAAGACATCAACGAAATATAGAGTTACAACCTCAATTTACCTGTAACAAAATACCAGTAAACGAATTTTACATACCAACGATCTTACGACTCGATAAAAAGACTTTCCCTATTTTGGTTAGTCTCTTATAGTAACATCCTGCTCACGGACGCTAGTATGTTGGAGTGGTGTCGCTCCTTAGGTTAAGGTGTTCTTTAACTAACGGTTTAAGCAATACTGAAGTATTGCTTAAACGAGAGAAACCAAAAGAATTTGAGCAAGCTCAATTTCTTTTGGTTCACTGAAAATCTTGTTAATTTTGCGCTCTCGCAAATTTAACAACACTTTCAGTGTAGTTACTACGTATGTAAGGTAGCGCCGTGAGCAATTTAAGGGCCGTTATGTCAGTAGATATTTGGAAAAAATCATTTTTAGAAAAAGGGATTCCATCCCATCTAGTTGAGCATTACGCCCCTTATATTGAAAAGCTCCTTCTGCAAGATTTGCCCGTAATATTCGAACTGGAACACCTGTCAAAGATTATTGGAGTCGAAATAAGCACTCTGCAAAAAATGATCTATTGCTCTCGCAAATTTTACAGAAGATTTTCGATACCAAAAAGGAATGGAAGTAGGAGGCAAATTGACGCACCTTATCCAACTCTCCTGTTATGTCAAAAATGGATTTATGAGAACATCCTTAAAAAAACTTCTGTTCACCATTCCGCTCATGGGTTTATCGAGAAAAAATCAATAATTACAAACGCACTACCCCACAAAAACAAAAAAGCTTTATTAAAAATAGACTTAAAAGACTTTTTCCCTTCCATCCCGTTGAGTTGGGTTATTAATCATTTTTTAAGCTTAGGGTATGCAAACAATGTTTCATTCTACCTTGCATCTTTATGCTCATTAGAGGGGCATCTTTGTCAAGGAGCGCCCACAAGCCCTTATCTGAGCAATATTCTGCTGACTGGACTTGACAACCGTCTCACAAAGTTAGCTGCTTCATATTACTTAGAATATACAAGATATGCCGATGACATGACTTTCTCAGGCAATTACATTCCCCACACATTGATTGTCACAATTGAGAGTGTGATTGCTAGTTATGGTTTGTCGGTAAACCCCGAAAAAACAAGGCTACATTTAAAGAAAGGTCAGAGAATTGTCACCGGAATATCGGTTTCCGGCGACTCGCTTAGCGTACCAAGGGATTACAAAAGAGCTTTAAAACAAGAAATTCATTTTATTGAGAGATATGGATATATATCTCATGTCTCCAAGTTAAAAAT
This sequence comes from Rheinheimera baltica, assembly GCF_030731985.1. NCBI lineage: Bacteria > Pseudomonadati > Pseudomonadota > Gammaproteobacteria > Chromatiales > Chromatiaceae > Rheinheimera > Rheinheimera baltica. Next base: position 39,132 of record NZ_JAPJDY010000004.1, on the reverse strand, counting down.
TAACGACCCCTTATACCTCGAGAAATTAATTGGCAAAGTAAATTTCTGGCTGCAAGTTGAACCTAAAAACAATTTTGCAAAACACGCACTTAACTTATTGCGGGCAGTAAGAAAATAAATTTGAAAAAAGTTTTGCTATAAATACGCTATAAAATTTTCTTGCAGGCATAAAAAAAGGCCTCACTTTTCAGCTAAGACCTTGATTTATATGGCGCACCCGAGAGGATTCGAACCTCTGACCTCTGCCTCCGGAGGGCAGCGCTCTATCCAGCTGAGCTACGGGTGCACAATCTGCTTTTGCAGAAGCTGCGCATTATAGACAGCCTTACCCTGCGTGTCTATCGCTTAGCTGCGCGTTTTTTCAACACTCAGATTGATGATGGTTGTTTACAAGTTCAATAGCTTAGCGATAGAGTGATGCTTGGCTTTAATTCAGGCGCTAATTTATCATTAATGCGGAATAAATTTATTCTTTCTTTCTGGCAATGGTTGTTATTACTAGCACTGTTTTTAAGCGCTATGTACGCTACTGAAACGCTGGTAAAACACGAGCAACAGTATGCCCGTGGTCAGCAGTATAAGCATGAAATTACCAGTGCCGGCCAATTGCGTGCCTTGCTTGAGTCTGAACTAAATATTCCCCTGTACCTTACCCTTGGTCTTACCGCCCATGTGCAAGCGGTGGGTGGCAATATTTCGGGCACAGAAATTCAAATGTTGTTGCCAGAGCTGGTACAACAAGCTCGCCATATCCGCAATATTGGCGTCGCACCGGGAAATACCCTTAGTTACATTTATCCATTGAAGGGTAATGAAAAAGCAGTAGGCCTGCACTATCCCGACATAACGGAACAATGGCCTGCCATTGCCGCTATTATTGCCCAGAGAGAAGCCAGGCTCGTTGGCCCTATCGATTTAATTCAAGGCGGACAAGCATTTATTTATCGCCTGCCAGTGTTTATTGGCATTGACAATTACTGGGGTATTATTAGCACGGTCGTCGATATTGACTCAGTGTGGTCGCTGCTGGAAAAGCAAACAACCGAGCAGCAAGTACAGGTCGCTATTCGGAATTTATCTGAATTAGGTGATAGTGGGAAAGTTTTTTACGGCGATAGCAGCCTGTTTTATGATGACAGCCTGCTACTGCGTATAAGTTTGCGTGGTGCATTGTGGCAAATGGCGGTGCGCTCTATTGCACCTGTTCGTGATAAGTCGTGGCAAATTAGAACAACCGCTTATAGCTTAACGCTATTACTCGTAGTGCTATTAGCATGGTTGCTAATATCACGCCAACGTTTACGCAACAGTGTGACAGCAGAAAAACAAAGCCGGCTTTATTTACGCAGTATTATGGATAATGTCACTGATGCCATTATTACAACGTCGTTGGATGGCACCATTGAACAGGTGAACCTGTCTTGTTACCCCATGTTTGGCTACGCCGCCACTACACTACCCGGCTTACACTGGTCAGAACTGCTGGCTCAGCCTCAACTGCTTGATGAGCTCTATAGCGCCACGTCCAACGCAAAAACTGAATTTGAAACACAGGGCAAACGGCGCGATAACACCCAATTCCCTATGGCGGTAAACCGCAGCCAGATTAGGTTGCAGCAGCAGGCTAAGCAGCTATTGGTGCTGCGGGATCTAACCGAACGCCATCAAACCGAACAGTTAAAACAGCAGTTTATCTCTACGGTTAGCCATGAATTACGCACACCTCTAACATCTATCTCTGGCGCATTGGGACTTGCAGTATCCGGTGCACTAGGCGAGTTAACCGCATCACAAAAGCGTATGCTGCAGTTAGCCTATTCCAGCTCCCAGCAGTTAACCACACTGGTTAATGATTTGCTCAACGTTGAACGCATATCAAGCGGCACCTTGGCGTTGCAGCTACAACCAATAGCGTTGCTACCGTTGGTGCAGCAGTGTGTTGATGAAATGCAGTTGCTGCATCCGGCGTTAACATTGCAATTGCAAAACCTGCCTGCACTAGAACAGCTACAGGTTAATGCCGATATCAGCCATTTGCAGCATGTTATACAGCATTTACTTAGCAACGCAGTAAAGTTTTCACCCACTGCCGCAAACATTCAAGTATCCGTAACCCGTCAGGCTGATTTTGTGCGGGTAACTGTGCAGGATCAAGGTATAGGTGTCGCACCAGAGTTCGTACCAAAACTGTTTAGCCGGTTTAGCCAGGCAGACAGTTCTGATAGCCGCAAACACGGCGGCACTGGCTTAGGATTGTCGATTAGCCAAAATCTTATTAACCAGATGAGAGGCAGCATGGGGTATCAACCGGCGCCTGAGAGTGGCAGCTGTTTTTACTTTGAACTGCCTTATATCCAAGCTGACCAAGCATAGCGGTTGTTATAAACTGTCTTTTATCTTAATTTGTTGGCTATTGGCTGCAAACTGCGTGATTGCCCCGTACTTTTTGGCATACTCAGGATAACTATGCGCAAAAGCGTACTTATTATAACAATGACATCTTCCAGGGAGATTTTATGCGTAAAACACTTATAGCCACTACGGTAGCAGCCGCACTCGCGCTTGCTGCTTGTGGCGACAATACCGCCCCAGCACAAACGGCTACTGAAACGGTGGCGGAAGCTGCTACTGCGGTAGAGGCTATTTCAAGCAACCCACTAATGGTGAAAAGCACTTTGCAATACGAAGCTCCTAACTTTAACGACATAAAAGACGATCACTTCTTGCCAGCGTTTGAAGAAGGCATGAAGCAACATATGACCGAAGTGCTCGCTATTGCCAATAACCCAGCACCAGCAACCTTTGACAATACCTTAGTTGCGCTGGAAAAAAGTGGTGAATTGCTTACACGCGTATCGCGCATTTTCTACAATCTGGCCGGTTCAAGCTCTAATCCACAGCGTCGTGAAATTCAATCTGAACTGGCACCCAAAATGGCCGCGCATTCAGATAACATCAACTTAAACCCACAGTTGTTCGCCCGTATTAAAAGCCTGTACAACCAGCGTGAAGCGCTAAAACTAGATGGCGAATCGCTACGTTTAATTGAGGTCTATTATGAGCGTTTTGTCCGCGCAGGTGCTCAGCTAACGGAAGAACAAAAAACCGCCATTCGTGCTTTAAATGAAGAGCACTCAACGCTAACTAATCAGTTTTCACAAAACTTGTTAGCAGAAACCAAAAAAATTGCGGTTGTAGTGGATACCCAAGCAGAACTGGCAGGGTTATCCGACGCGCAAATTACGGCTGCGGCTAATGCAGCAAAAGAAGCTGGCCATGACGGTAAATACCTTATTAGCATTACCAACACCACACGCCAACCGGTGTTAAGCCAGCTAAGCAACCGCGAACTGCGCCAACGGGTATGGGAAGCATCAGCCAACCGTAACCAAAGTGGCGAAACCGACAACCGTCCTATCGTTGCCCGTTTAGCCCAATTACGCGCCGAGCGCGCTAAGCTGCTGGGCTACGACAGCTGGGCCAGCTACGGCCTGGAATCGCAAATGGCAAAAACACCACAGGCTGTATTTGACATGCTAGGGTCTATGGTGCCCGCTGTTATTGCCAATACCAATAAAGAAGCAGACGCCATTAGCCAAATGATCAAGCAACAAGGCGGTGATTTTGAGCTGCAGCCTTGGGACTGGGAATACTATGGCGAATTTGTCCGCCAGGCCAAATTTGATTTGGATGAGAGCGAAGTTAAACAGTACTTTGAATTTGAGCGTGTTTTAAAAGACGGCGTGTTTTTTACTTTCCAACGCCTGTACGGTATTCGCTTTGAACCACGTCCAGATTTACCCACCTATCACCCGGACGTAAAAGCCTACGAGCTGTTTGATACCGATGGCAGCAGCCTGGCAATATTTTACGCCGACTATTTTGCCCGTGAAGGTAAACGTGGTGGCGCCTGGATGAGCTCATTTGTGGGTCAATCACATTTAACCGGCCAAAAGCCTGTTGTGGTTAACGTAATGAACATTCCTAAAGCGCCAGCAGGCGAGCCAACGCTGGTGAGCTATGACAATGTGACTACCATGTTCCACGAACTTGGCCACGGCTTACATGGCATGCTGTCAAACGTAAAATTCCCAACACTGGCAGGCACCTCGGTGTCACGTGACTTTGTTGAATTCCCATCTACATTTGAAGAAGATTGGGCAGCGCATCCGGAAGTGATCGCTAACTACGCAAAACACTATAAAACCGGTGAGCCGATCCCAAGTGAGTTGCTGGAAAAAGTAATGAAGTCGCGTAGCTTTAACCAGGGCTTTGACACCTTGGAATATATGTCGGCTGCCCTATTAGATATGGAATGGCATTCGCTTTCAGCTGATGAACCATTGCAGGATGTAAATGCTTTTGAAGCCCAAGCACTGAAAAAGCACGGCATCACCTTAGCTGCAGTGCCACCACGCTATAAATCTACCTACTTCTCACACTCTATGGGTGGTGGCTACTCTGCCGGTTATTATGCTTACATGTGGAGTGAAATATTGGCGGCCGATGCTTTTGCCTATGTGCAGCAGCAAGGTGGTTTAAAACTGGAAAATGGCCAGAACTACCGCGACAACATTCTATCTGTAGGTAACTCACGTCCGCCAATGGAGTCTTATAAAGCGTTCCGTGGCCAGGAACCTACTACAGATGCACTGTTAATTCGCCGTGGCTTAAAGACTAAAGTTGAATGATGATTAGAAGAAAACCGGTTTACTTAAAGCAAACCGACTTTCTTCACTAAAATAGCCGCAATAAAAAGCCCCGCAATTCAGCGGGGCTTTTTCATTTATCTAAGCAAAGAAGGCACTTTAGCTGCCAGCAACCTGCATCTGATTAATCAGTATAGAGCCGGTTAATACACCACCACGGCGGTCAACGTCATTTCCAACAGCCGCAATTTGCATAAACATGTCTTTTAAATTACCGGCAATAGTGACTTCCGATACCGGGAATTGAATTTCGCCATGTTCCACCCAAAAACCCGCCGCACCACGCGAGTAATCTCCGGTCACGGTATTCACGCCTTGTCCCATCAGCTCAGTAACAAGTAAACCTTTGCCCATAGTACGGCACAACTGCAGCAAATCTTCATTACCGTGCTGAACCAGCCAGTTGTGAATACCGCCAGCATGGCCCGTACTGGCCATGCCTAACTTACGGGCAGAATAACTGGTCGTGAGATAGGTTGTTAATACGCCTTGCTCAATAACCGCTAAATCCCGGGTTTTAACCCCTTCACCATCAAACGGGCTGGAAGCCAATGCCTGCTTTAAATGAGGCAGCTCTTGAATAGTGACATTCGGCGACATGATCTGTTGGCCAACTTTATCCATTAAAAAGCTGGATTTACGGTAAATACTGCCCCCGCTAATCGCAGACACTAAATGACCAAACAGGCTGCTGGCGATATCAGCACGAAAGATCACCGGTACTTTTTGCGTTGGAATTTGCCGGGCATTTAACCGGGCAATGGTTTCTAATGCGGCTTCACGGCCAATTTGTTTTGGATCCAATAACTTATTGTACTGGCGCGCAACCGTAAAACTATAATCGCGCTGCATATCATCGCCATCTTCACCGATAACAACGCAACTAAAACTGTGACGTGAACTAGGGTGCCCTACCAACTGGCCATGGCTGTTGCCATACACTTTTAAACCGGTGTGTGATGAAAACGATGCCCCTTCTGAATTGGTAATACGTTTATCAGTTTCAAACGCGGCCTGCTCAGAGCCGGCACACAAGGCAATGGCCTCATCGGTACTAATTGTCTCAGGGTAGTATAAATCTAAATCGGGCGGAGACATCTCTAGCCAGCTGGCTTCTGCTAAACCGGTGTGGGGGTCTTCCGATGTATAACGGGCAATGTCGGCAGCAGCTTCTACTGTGCGACGCAGGGCCTGAGGACTTAAATCAGCAGTCGATGCCGACCCCTTGCGCTGGCCAAAATACAGGCTAATCCCTAAGCCACCATCTTGATTAAACTCTACCGTTTCCACTTCGCCATGCCGGGTTTCTACGCTTAACCCTTTGGTGCGGCTCATAGACGCTTCTGCGCTGCTGGCTCCAAGCTGCTTTGCATGCGCCAGAACGTCGGCTACAGCCTGCTTTACTTCATCAATTTCTTGCCAAATAGTCGGTTGTGTTACTTGCATAATGTCAGTTCAGCTAAATTATTTACCACAAGCTTATCATAGTCTGCTAAAGCTGGCTGCTGCTGTGCATCACTATCATGTATACTTAGCAACATTATGGCTTAATGCGAACTGAGACAATGACTGATTTTATAAATGGCGACACCTGGGATGAAGAAGAAGGTAAGAGTAAGTCGCAGGTTAAGCGTGAAATGCACGCCCTGCAGACTCTGGGTGAAGAGCTGGTGTCGCTAAGTGCCGCCTCACGCGCCCGGGTGCCATTAGATGATGAATTAAAAGATGCGCTGCAACTGGCAGACAAGCTGGGTAATAAGCGTGAAGCGCTACGCCGGCATATTCAGTTTATTGGCCGTTTAATGCGTACCCGGGATTTAGAGCCGATTGAAACCGCACTGGCGCTACTTCGCAATACTAATCAGGCAGCCACCCGTCAATTTCACAAGGTTGAAACACTACGCGACAAGCTTATTAGCGACAATGACGCGGTTACCGAGTTTATTGCCAGCTACCCGGATGTGGATGTGCAGCAGCTGCGCCAGCTTATTCGTAATGCCAAAAAAGAGCAGGAAAAACAGCAACCGCCAAAAGCCTACCGCGAGCTGTTTCAACTTATTAAACCGCTAATTATTACCGACTAACTTGCCGCGGTTATAACCGTGTAGCCTTGCTTTTGCGCGTTTCTTTGTTGCATGCAGAAAAGTAGTGCAGGCACAAAAAAGGGCGCAACTCTGCGCCCTTGTAAAACCTTACAGGCCTCAGCAGACTTTCGTTAACCAACCGTGTTTATCTTCGGCTTTACCCCACTGAATATCGTTCAGCGCCTGTCGTAAAGCATTTGTCGTGGTGCCAGCGCCACCTGAACCCACGGTGTATTCTTTGCCGGCGTGAATTAGCGTACCTACCGGTGTTAATACAGCTGCAGTGCCAGACAATGCCGCTTCGGCGCCTGGTTTTTGCGCGCGCTCCAGTAGCTCATCTACGGTTAACTCGCGCTCGGAGACTACCATGCCGCGATCACGCGCCAGGGTTAAAATAGAATCACGTGTTATGCCATGCAAGAAAGAACTGTCTAAGGCTTTGGTAATAATTTCATTGCCGTCGATCAGCAGGAAGTTGGCCGCACCGGTTTCTTGTACATCACCATTGGGGCAAAACAGCACTTGATCAGCCTGCACGGTTGCACGCGCTTGCATAATTGGTTGAAGCGCACTGGCGTAGTTACCACCGCTTTTAACCATGCCCATATGTGAAGCACAGCGGGCGTTATCTTCTAACAATAAACGCAGTGCTTTACTACCGCCGGCAAAGTAGTCGCCAACCGGTGATAACAACACATACAACAAAGACTCCAAACTGGGGGCTGCAGCTTTACCAATTGAAGCCTCGGTACCAATATGGGTTGGCCGAATATACATTGAACCCGGCGGTGTGGGCACATCAGCGGCAAAACGTTTCACCATGTCTAAAATCATCTGGCTTAACATGGCAGCCTCAAACTGGGGCAGAGCCAGTAACTTACTGCTTTGTTGCAGGCGCGCGACGTTTTTTTCCATGCGGAACATATACACACCGCCGTCGGCATGCCGAAACGCCTTTAAACCTTCAAAGCAGGTACTGGAATAATGCAGCACATGTGCACCAGGGTGCAACTTTATACTGTCTGAAGCGACCATTTCAGGCGTGCTCCAACTGTTGTCATTAAAACGCGAGATGATCATCTCGGGGGTAAATACGGTGCCAAATGCTGCCATTTTGCGTTATGTCCCTGTGATTTGTTCTATTTACGGTTTATATCTATGAATTCTGGCACCTTACTGGGTACCGCCTACGGTTATGGCATCCAGCTTCAGTGTCGGCTGGCCTACGCCAACCGGCAAACTCTGACCTTGTTTACCACATACGCCCACGCCAGCATCCAGCGCAAGATCATTGCCGACCATAGACACCTGTTGCATCGCTTCAGGCCCGCTACCTATCAAGGTAGCGCCTTTAATTGGCGAGGTAATTTTACCGTTTTCGATCAGATAAGCTTCTGATGCTGAAAACACAAATTTACCAGATGTGATATCGACCTGGCCACCACCAAAATTGGGCGCATAAATACCTTTTTTAACGCTGGCGATAATTTCTTCTGGATCATGCTGCCCCGCCAACATGTAGGTGTTGGTCATTCGTGGCATAGGTAAATGCGCAAACGACTCGCGGCGGCCGTTACCCGTAGGTGGCACGCCCATTAGCATGGCATTGTGTTTGTCCTGAATATAACCTTTTAAAATGCCGTTTTCGATAAGCACGTTGTGTTGGCTTGGTACGCCTTCATCGTCGATATTCAGTGAGCCACGCCGATGCGCTAAGGTGCCGTCATCAACAATAGTACAAAGCTTCGATGCAACCTGTTCGCCAACCCGGCCTGAGAACGTAGAAGAACCTTTACGGTTGAAATCGCCTTCTAAGCCATGTCCTACTGCTTCATGCAATAATACGCCAGGCCAACCACTGCCCAGCACTACCGGCATGGAGCCAGCCGGCGCGTCAATAGCGGTTAAGTTAACCTGCGCTTGTCGCACGGCTTCACGTGCATAATGTTGCCAGCGCGGCTCGCCGTTAATGTCTTCAGAAAAATAGCTATAGTCTGTACGACCACCACCACCAGCACTGCCGCGTTCGCGACGCTCACCCTGCTGCAGTAACACCGAGCAATTTATACGAACTAAAGGCCGGATATCACTGGCGAAAGTGCCATCACTGGCGGCAACTAATACTTCTTCATAAACGCCTGACAAACTTACCATGACCTGCTCAGCACGGCTGTCCAGCGTGCGAATATAGGCTTCAACCTGGTGCAGCAAAGCCACTTTGTCGGTATTAGATAAGCTTTGCAGTGGCTCACACGGCAGATAAATATTGCTGTTACCGCTTTTGCTAAACGCTTTAACGCTGCCATGCTGCCCCTGTACCGCGATACCACGTGCAGCGGTTGCGGCCTGCTTTAAGGCTGCAGCACTGATAGTATCGGCGTAGGCGAAACCGGTTTTTTCGCCACTGATTGCCCGCACACCCACGCCACGCTCAATGTTAAAAGAGCCATCTTTAACTAAGCCGTCTTCCAGCACCCAGGACTCATGCACGCTGGATTGAAAATATAAGTCAGCGAAATCCAATTGATGATCGAATAAGTAGCCCAATGTCTGCTGTAAATCATCAGCAGTTAGTTCAGAGGCGGTAATAAGGTTGTGCTCGGGTGATGTCATGGTTTGAGCTCACTATTAAATCGGTTATGGTGCGCCAGCGGCATAGCTTGCTTAAGCCGCGCGCAGTCGTTTAAATCTATTTCGGCTGAGATCCAGCCAGGTGCTGTGCCAGCATCGGCAATCACTTCACCCCAAGGGCTAATAATCAGGCTATGGCCATAGGTTTCACGGCCGTTAGCATGTGTACCTGTTTGGTTAGGTGCCAAGACAAAACACTGGTTTTCTATTGCCCTTGCCTGCAACAACGTATGCCAATGAGCGGCGCCGGTAACCTTGGTAAAGGCTGATGGCACAGATAACAGGTTCATACCTTGTTTGGCTAATGCCTGCATCAGCCCCGGAAAACGCACATCATAGCACACTGATAAGCCAAGCTTTAACTCACCCAGTGTAGCTAACGTTATTTTCTGGCCAGCATAGGTGCTCGCTGACTCGCGATAGCTGCCTGTATTGTCGGTTACACTGACATCAAACAAATGCATTTTTTGATAGTCGGCTATGATACTGCCATCAGGGGCAAACACAATACTGCTGGATGCAAAGCGCGCCGGATCAGCACTGGCAGTGGGTAAGGAACCGGCCAAAAGATAAATACCAAATTGCTGTGCCAGCGCCGCACACTGCTGTTGTATTAGCCCTTGCCCCAGCGGTGCCTGATATTGCTGCTGTAAACCATCTCGGCCGCCAAACACGGCAAAGCACTCTGGCAACGCTACCAGATGCGGCAAGCCATCTTGATAAGCGCGACTAAGTTGTTGCAGGTAATGCACCACTGCAGCAAAATTCTCTGTTGGCTGTGGCGTACTCGTGAGTTGAATGGCGGACACACGCCAGTTAGCCATGGGGCAGGTTCCTTGCCGGCTCGGGACTATCATTGTCGGGTTGCTCAATAGTCAACTCGGGTTGCGCTACCCGAACGGGTACCGGCACTTCTTTACTGTGCCGGTTAACTTCAGTTACTACGGGTTGGTCAAAACTGCCTGTCACGGTAAAGTTTATTTTTGAAATCACTTCAGCACTTTGAAACATTTCGTCTAACGCCAATGCGGCAAGCCCCGTAGCCGGGTTTACCATCCAGGCAATAATCACCGGCAAGCTGGAAGTCACTTTGGGTGAAAAGGCCATCTGGTAATCCATTTTTTTGCTAACCAAATCGGCGTAACCCTGAATATTTAAACTGCCCGGTACGCCGTCTACGGCCGCGTCACTGGTTTGCACAACACCTTGCGACAACGCCAGGTTACCGGTCATGTTGTTATAAAAGAAACCTTTGGAAAACACGTCACGAAAATCCAGCTTTAACTTTCTTAGCAATGAATCCAAACTAAATATAGAAAACAATCTGGCGCCTTTGTCACTGACTTCAGTCAGTGAGCCCTCATCTAACCGGTAATCAATGTTACCTGCCAGGTGTCGCAGCTCAAACTGAGAGGGCGCCCCGGTCCAATTCAGGGCAAAATTAATGTCAGCGGCACTGCCGGCAATGGCAGAGGTAATTTGGTATTCATCTAACATGGCACCTAAGTTATTGCTGGTTAGCTTACCGCTAAACTGACTAACGCCCAGCGCATCATCGTCCTGCCAATAGCCGCTGGCCGTTAATTGGTTACGCTTATACTTCGCCGTAAAATCAGTCAGCAGCCACTTATCATCAACGCTATGGGCTTGCGCCTGCACCTGACCAAATTGATAACTGCCAATAGCGCAATCTGTACAGCTAACCGTTAGCGGCGGTAATTGCAACATCCAACGCTGCACCTCAGGTGTCAGGACCAAGCCGTCTGTTGCATCGTCAACCACAGCAGCTAAAGGTAGCGGCAAGTGCAGATAGTCCAGCTTGGCGGTAATACCCTGCCCTTGCCAGTCTTTACTAAACATCCACTGACTGGCAACTTCGGTACCATTTAATTGCAGTTGCCACTGCTGCGGTTGCTGGTTAAGTTCAAACACCGTGTTGTTTAGTATCACTCCCGGCGCGACACCCAGCTGCCGTAATTTGCCTCGTACCTGCGCAAGGGGAGGAAACAGCGGCTTTTCTGCGGTGGGGCTAACCGCCAATTGCTGTTGTAACACATCAAGCCAAGGCAAAAAATCGAGTTTTGCCAAATCTATACTAATGTTAAAGCCGGTGCTATTGATGCCGGTATCCTGTTCTGCGGCAATAAGATGCACCCGGCTAAACTGCTGGCTGTCGTGCTGTAATTCGGCATGAAAATGCAGCTGTTGGTCATAGTGTGCAGCAATCACCGATTGAGCAGCATCGCCTTTAGCCGTAATGGTTAGCGCAGCAGCTTTATCTGCAGCTTTACTAAAAGGCGCTGGCAGCAATAGTGCGGTGTCGGTTAGTGCTGACGTTAATTCTGCACTGTAGCTAAAGCCTTGCTGCGGTAGTGCTAACGCTACATTCAACTGCCAGTCAGTGGTGCCATCAACAAGATCAGCGGCCGGTGCATATAACGCCTGCAGCAGCGGTTTTGCTTGTTGCTTACCCTGAACCTGCAAGGCCAGTTGATAGGCATCGTCTACTTGCTCGCCGTTAAGTGCAGCGGTCAATGGCAGGCCTCGCCATTGCAAAGTTAAATTGTCAGCATGAATTTGCTCATTGCGAAATGACACCTTACCGCCAACCTGATTCAACTGCATATCAGGCGCCTGTAATGCCAGGCTAAGCTGGTCAAAACTGACCTCACCGCTAGCTAGAACAGAGCGCTGCTTAAGGCCTATCGCCAGAGTAACATCACCTTGCACCTCGCCATTAAGGCCAAGGTGCTGTAACGTTTTACCCAAGTTATGTTGCAGTGGCGATTGCAATATTAAATCGGTAACGGCTTGTGCAGGTAGTTGCTGTTTAATCTGAATATCCAGGGTGTCAGCATGAAACAAATCAGCAATTTTGGCCGTTACCCCACCCTGCAGCGACACGCTTGCCAGTTCACCCGACTCGGCGTCTATTTGCATAGCGGCATTTTCAAACCACAGCTGCGCTTTTAACTGTTCAATGGCAGGCCAATCCGGCGCGAAAGCAAATTCCCCCTGATCCAGCTCGGCGTCTACCTGAAACACCCCTTGCTGTTCATGATAAGGGAACCCAGATGGGGCACCATGCCACAATACGGTGGCATTGGTAACGTTACCCTGGCGGATAGCGGGTTCAAGGTATTGCCGCACCGTAGCGGGCATATAGCGTTGCGGTAAGTACTGCTCAATGTTAGCGGCGTCTACATTTTGTACACGCGCCAGAATTTGCAAACGTTCATCCCACTGAAAACTGGCGTCTAATTGTAATTCTGGGCTGGTTAAACGCAGTGATGGCACACTAAAGCGCCACTGTTCAGCAACAGGTTGCACATATAAGGTAGCATCCAAATTACTATACACCGTTGGTTGGGTAAATAACCCATCCCAGCGCAGCTCACCTTGCTGGCCTTGTAACACCAGTTTAGAAACGGTATCGCTGAGCCAAAACTGACCGGCAATACCGCTTATACCAGGAATATCACCTTGTGGCTGAGACTCCAGAGCATCAAACTGACCGGCAAGTTGCCATTGCTGCTCGTTAATATGCCACTGCAATTGCTGTAAATGCCCGCGAGGGTGAAATGCCACTAATCGATGTAACAGTGCAATATCGTCAGCTAATAGGTTCGCTAGTGGAGTAACAGCCTCTAGCCTAAAATTGTCTAAGCTGCCAAGCCAGGCGCCATTTTGGTAGTGCAGCTGCAATTGTAAATCCTGCCACTGTTCCTGCTCGGCAGCCAGGGTTAATGCACCCGAGTACAGCGACCAGCCAAAAGCGGTTGGCTCCCACAACAATTGCCCCTGCCCCAGCCGAAGCTGATGCAGCTCATTGTCTCGCTGCCAGCTAACACTATTGTCGGCAAGTTCTACCTGAAACCGGCGTAGTAAACCACCATCAATACGGCCCCAGGCTTTAAAGTTAATACTGGCCTGCTGTAGTTTTTGGCTGGGGGGCAAGACGTTAGCAAACCATGGCAGCACATCCAACCGCTCGCTTTCTAAATAGAGTTGACCAAAGGCATCTGCAAGCTTGGCACCGTATAGATCGAGTGTAAATGACAAGGTATTGGCTGTCACACCTGCCAAAGACAGTTCACCAAATCCCTGGTGCCTGTTGCCACTGTTGGCCCAATCCAACTGTTTGATATTTAACACTAGGTCAGTAGCATTATCGTTTTGCAGCACCAGCTGGCTATCAACGACAGAGAAATAAGCAAGCTGCTGAAAAAACAGCGTTTCTAATGCCGCAAGTACAGGTGCTGTATCTAAGCTATTTTGCTGTTCATTACCCAGCACGCTATCGGCATCAACATAGTACCTTAGGCCGCTGAGTTCAAAATGTTGCGCCGTCAATTGCCGGTTTAACACGCTGCGCCAAAAATCAAGCCGCACCCGGGTTTCACTGATACTTAGCTGAAGTTGTTGCTCTGTGTTATACAGGCTAATGTCTTTGAGTAATAAAGCCGGACCATATTTTTGCCAGCCCGCGCTAAGTTCACTGATCTGTACCTGTGCACCATAGCGGTCGCTTATCAATTGCTCTATGTAGTGTTTGTAGTCATCAGCATAAGGCAAACTGTAGCGCAGCACTGAAATTAGCACAGCCAGCAACACCAGCATCACCGCAAGTGCGAGCCAGAGTTTATGTAAACAGTAAAAACACACCCGTTTTGCTTTTTGCACTAACCTATAGCCATTTCAACAAAATAAAAATACATGCCCAGCCTGCGTCAATCACTGCGTTGCAGCGGGTGACACCTATTAGGTCATGACGACATCGAACTGTTCCTGATTGTATTGAGGTTCAGTTTTAATATTGATTTGCTTGCCAATAAACACCTGCAATTCAGCCAGACTATGAAATTCATCATTTGTCAGGGCGTCTTTTACCGCCGGCGACACATAGACCATAAACTTGTCGGCACTATAGGCCCGGTTTACCCGCACAATTTCGCGTAAAATCTCAAAACAAACCGTTTCAACGGTTTTTAAACTGCCACGCCCTTCACAAACAGGACACTCAGAGCAGAGAATATGTTCTAAACTTTCCCGCGTTCTTTTGCGGGTCATTTCCACCAGGCCCAATGCGGAAAAGCCATGAATATTAGTTTTAGCCCGATCACGCGCCAGCGCCAGTTCTAAGCTGTGAAACACACGTTTTTTGTGTTCTGCGCTTTGCATATCAATAAAATCGATAATAATAATACCACCTAAATTGCGCAGCCGTAGCTGCCGCGCAATAGCTTGAGTCGCCTCGGCATTAGTATTAAAAATAGTTTCTTCCAAATTTCGATGCCCGACAAAAGCACCGGTATTAACATCAATGGTAGTCATGGCTTCAGTTTGATCGATAATCAGATAACCACCACTTTTTAATGGCACCTTACGCTCTAACGCCCGCTGAATTTCATTTTCAACATCAAACATATCGAAAATTGGCCGCTCGCCGGGGTAGTATTCCAACAACGGCGATAAATGCGGAATAAACTCTTCACAAAATGCAGTAAGTTGCTGATAGGTCAGTTTCGAATCAACCCGTACACGCTCCAACTCAGTGCCAACGAAGTCTCGCAGTATGCGATAAGTCAGTGTGAGATCTTCATAGACCACACCTTCTTTGCGGGTTTTTTGCTTACGCTTAACCACCTTAGCCCAGAGTTTTTTCAGAAACTTAGCATCTTGAGCCAGCTCTTCTTCACGTGCACCTTCTGCAGCGGTACGCACAATAAAGCCACCCGTGTCGTCAAGATATTGGCTAACAATGTCTTTTAAACGCTGGCGTTCGGTTTCAGTATCCAGTCGTTGTGATACCCCGACATGAGGCGACCCTGGCATAAAAACTAAATAACGCGACGGTAGTGTAATGTCAGTTGTTAACCGCGCCCCTTTGGTGCCCAAAGGATCTTTTACTACCTGCACCAGTAAATACTGACCTTCCCGCACTAATACACGAATATCTTTGCTCGCAGCGGGTTTGCTGTCTGCATCTGTCACGCTGTCGTGCTGTACGATATCAGAGGCATGCAAAAAAGCTGCTTTTTCCAGCCCGATATCAACAAAAGCAGCTTGCATACCCGGTAACACGCGGCTTACTTTGCCGACATAAATATTACCTACCAGCCCTAGTTTTGCCTGCCGCTCAATATGCAGCTCTTGCAATACACCATTTTCAATCAGTGCAACCCGGGTTTCACTCGGGGTAACATTAAGCAGTAACTCTGCACTCATAGCGATTCCTGCCATTGTTGTAGCATCTGTTCCGTTTCACACAGCGGCAACCCCACCACAGCGGTGTAACTGCCGTTAATCCGCTGCACAAATTTTGCGGCCAAGCCCTGAATACCATAGCCACCCGCCTTGTCTTGCGGTTCGCCACTGGCCCAGTAAGCACTAATTTCAGCCTCAGTTAACGGGCGAAAGTACACTTGCGTTGTGACCAACTGTTGCAACTGCCGCACTGGGCTAACGAGGGCTACTGCGGTCACCACCTGATGGCTTCGCCCTGACAAGCGCTGCATCGTCTGGCGAAACTCAGCAAAATCAGTTGGCTTACCTAAAATGTCATTATCAACAACCACGATGGTATCTGCTCCCAGCACCGGCAGCAAAGTGGTTAGTCTGGCTAAACCAGCATGGGCTTTTGCCAATGCCAGCCGCTGCACATACTCTACTGCGGACTCACCAGGCAACGGCGTTTCGTCAATATCGGCTTTGACCAGTTCGTAGTTGACACCCAATTGCGCCAGCAGTTCACGCCGGCGTGGAGAAGATGAGGCTAAAGCAATGGTAGGATAGTTCATTAAAGCAAGTTCATTAAAGAGAGTTCATTAAAGAAAGTTCATTGAATTTTCAGTTGCCGCCGATAGCGACGTAACAACCAAAACAACCAGGGCCACACCAGCATGCCGGTTAATACCGGCCACAGATATTGCGGCCGAAAATACACCCCGGTTAAGAAATGACTGAGCCAAAACAGCAATAGTTGGTAAAGCGCTAATAACATCCCCAGCAATAGGGCTTGTTGTATCACCGAAAAATTTCGCATTTTAAGATGATGCTGCGCAACCACAAAAATAACCACGGAAAAGGCCAACGCATTTACGCCAAGTACGGTACCAACTAATACATCCACGACAAAACCAGTAAAAAAGGCGGTTAATACACCCACCCGTTGTGGTAATGCCATGGCCCAGTACATTAATACCAATAACGCCCAGTCTGGCCTTGCCAGCTTAACAAGCTGTGGCATAGGCATAACCGTGAGCAGCAACGCAACAAAGAGCGAAAGATAAATAAAACTTAAACGCTGAGGTCTACGCATCAGGGTTGCTCCGGTGCAGGGGTATCTTCTTTCACCGCAGTACGGCCAGACAACAGCAGTACATGACGAATGCGATCAAGCTGAGCATAAGGTTCTGCATATACCACCATAAAAGGCTGGCTGGCGTCCTGACTTATGCGTACCACTTTAGCCACAGGGTAACCTTCTGGAAAGCGACCATCCAACCCTGATGTTAATAGACGATCACCTTCACGAATATCCGTGCTGTGTGGCAGATGCATCACTCTTAACAAGTCCCATTGGCCAAGCCCTTCAACAATAGCACGAACCCCTGTGCGTTCTGCACGTACGGCCAACGCATGGGTATTGTCAGAAATCAGTAACGCCCGGCTGCTGTTGGGGCCAACACTCACCACCTGCCCTACAACGCCCAACTCGTCGATAAGGGGCTGTTGCTC
Organism: Rheinheimera baltica; assembly: GCF_030731985.1. NCBI lineage: Bacteria > Pseudomonadati > Pseudomonadota > Gammaproteobacteria > Chromatiales > Chromatiaceae > Rheinheimera > Rheinheimera baltica. The sequence continues at coordinate 21,968 of NZ_JAPJDY010000004.1, read as the reverse complement.
AGTAACACCACTGCTACTGCCTTTATTTAACACAACCTGATGACTAAATGGATGACTGTATACTGCCAGTACTTCAGCGGCTAAAAAGCTGTCTGTAACGCCTGCACCAGAGCCAAGTAACGCTCGCAATTTTTCGTTTTCCTGTTGTAAAAAGCGTAACAGCTGTAGCTGACCACTTTGTTGTAGCAGGGTATCTTTTAAGCGGGAATTTTCATCTAAAACGGTTTGCTGCGACATAAACTGCTCAGACGCACCTGAAAACAAGGTCTCTGGCAAACTTGCAACGTAAAATAGTGGACTGGCTGCCGCAGTTAAGTAACTACGTAATTGGGTAGAACTATCGGTATAGCGGTCTAGAAACATCAGGCCAGCACTAAACACTACGGCTATGAACAACCGCAGTGTCAGTGACGGGCCCCGACTATAATTTTGATTCATACTGGTGTAAACACGGACAACCGGCTCAGTTAATCATAACTGAACACATCACCACCGTGCATATCTATCATCTCCAGTGCTTTACCGCCACCACGGGCGACACAGGTTAACGGGTCATCGGCGACAACTACCGGTATACCGGTTTCTTCCATCAGCAAACGGTCTAAATCTCTCAACAAAGCACCGCCGCCAGTTAATACCATTCCACGCTCAGAAATGTCTGAAGCCAACTCAGGGGGCGATTGCTCAAGCGCAACCATCACTGCACTAACAATACCCGCTAGTGGCTCTTGTAAGGCTTCTAAAATTTCATTACTGGTCATGGTAAAGCTACGTGGCACGCCCTCGGCAAGGTTACGGCCCCGAACTTCAATTTCTAATACATCATCACTAGGATACGCCGAACCAATTTCAGTTTTAATCCGTTCGGCCGTCGCTTCACCGATTAAAATGCCATAGTTGCGACGGATATAGTTAACGATAGCATCGTCAAATTTGTCACCACCAATACGAACAGAGGAAGAATACACCACACCGTTAAGTGAAATAATTGCTACTTCGGTGGTGCCACCACCAATGTCGACAACCATTGAGCCGGTTGCTTCAGACACTGGCAAGCCAGCGCCTATTGCCGCGGCCATTGGCTCATCAATAAGGTAAACTTCGCGGGCACCGGCACCTTGTGCCGATTCGCGAATAGCCCGGCGCTCAACCTGAGTGGAACCACAAGGAACGCAAACAAGAACTCGTGGGCTGGGACGCAAAAAGCTGTTGCTGTGCGCCTGGCGAATAAAATGCTGCAGCATTTTTTCCGTGACATAAAAGTCGGCGATTACACCATCTTTCATTGGCCGAATGGCTTTAATATTACCTGGCGTTCGGCCAAGCATCCGTTTAGCGGCATGGCCAACAGCGGCTACGCTTTTAGGGCCGCCGGCGCGCTCTTGCCGTATGGCTACTACAGAGGGTTCATTCAGCACTATGCCCTGATCTTTAACATAAATCAGAGTGTTCGCTGTACCCAGATCGATAGATAAGTCGTTTGAAAAAAGGCCACGCAATTTATTAAACATGAAAGAACCGGATCCTTATAAACCTGAGCAACCAGACATCACTCAGCTCTGCCGCGCCACAGCACAACAGGAGTGGTAAATATAGCTGGGGTTATTCTAAGTAAGTCCCCGCCATGTGAATAGCTTTATCTTACATTTTTGTGCAATTAAACCAAGTAACCGCCGCATTTATCTGTCAGGTCCGGTAAAGGCCATTCCATAATGGCTTAAACTCAATGACTATTGAAAAAGTTCGCGCCAGGAAATTTGCCGTGGGTTACCACGAAAACGACCAAACATCACTTCTGCAGAGGGGTTCTGCTGCACATCTTCTACCGTACCGCGCCAATAATATTGCAACCAAGGCGACGTTTCGTATTCAACTTGCCAATTCCCTGGGCTACCTGACGGGTTTAGCCACAAACGTTGCGGCGGCAATTGCCCCTGTAACACCATGCCGCCACTGCCCGCCAAACTCAAGCCCGGCGACGACGGTGTTGTGGTTAACAGCCCGGCCGTGCTATTTAACACAGTACAATTGTCTGCCAAATTAGTTTGGAATTGACTACCATCCCAATATTGTGTGCGAAACGTTAGCGGTAGCCGTTCTTCTTCTGGCCCGGCAGCATTTTCTATTACCAACCGGCCATAGCGCAGCACTGTTGTGTTGCTGGTAAGCGTTTGTAAGCCAACGCTCGTTACTGCATCTGTATCGATGGGCGCAGCAAACACATTTAACGCCAGCGGTGCGACCAACGCATCAGGCCGGCTTGCTTGATGGGTAGCAAAAACCTGCGCCGAACCAAGTTGCCATGTGCCAATAGGTGCAATTGCACCTACCGATAGCTCTGCGCCTGAAGGCAAATCAGGCGCGCTATAGCGCACGCCAGAAGATGCCGATGCTGACGTCCAGGTTTGCACATTTAACCGGGCAAAATCGCCCTGATAATTCTGCGTAATCTGCCCATCGCTATTTTTCGCTTCCAGTGTAAATGCTGTGCTAAAGGACGGCTGAGCAAAATAAGTAAAACTACCGCATGCAGCGGTCGCCACACCTGCGTTAACACTAAAAGAAGCGGGTATAAAACGTCCTGTTGGCAAACTGCTGGCGTTTGGCACTGGGTCTGTCATACCAAGATAGTTAAAAGCCGGAGTGTTAAAGCGAAACACGCCAACTTCTGATACTGCCTGCGACACAAGGCTTTGCCCATTTAACGAAGCGCTGTGATTGTATTGCGATGTTAACAGGGTACCGACAACCCCAGCCGACGGCGCGACAAGCGTATGCGATAAGCTAAGATTATTTTGGCTAAAATTCGGCGTTACCGGGTTGAGGCAATGATCGGCACTACCTGCTTCATAACGGTGGGCGGTAACTTGCAGCATGAAGGGTTCCCCAGCTTGACGAAACACCCCACAGCTGGCATCACCAGCGGCACATTCACCGCCCGTGGCTATACACATGCCCTGTGGCCGGCGCACAAACTGATCTGCGCCATTCATCACTAAGCCGCTGTCATTACTCGATACGGCTCCGCTATAACGCGCATTTAGCTGTACCAGGCCTGCATCGGCATAATTCACCGCTATCGTAGCCTGACCGGCAGCATTAAAATTCAGTGGCACATTTACTCGACTGGCTTCGGTCAAGCCGGCATTAGTGCCGTTGACACTTACCGCCAAACTGGCTGGCCGCCCTGTTGCGCCAGGTGAAATATAATCGCTCCAAAAGGCCACATTACGGGTTACGTTAGCAAACTCGGGGACACATTGCTGACTGACGTTGTCTTTGCGCACCGCACTGAGCAAAATATTCTGCACAGGAAGGTTAGCTATGCCGTCTGGTGCATCAAATATCAAACCACTGTCAGCAAAAGTGATGCTACAAGCTTGCGTGCTAAGGGCTCCTGCGCCAGCCCGGCATAAGGTTTGGCTTAGCGGTCTGGTATTAGGCACAGAGCTACTTACACCAATAGTTGTGCTTCCTACCACAGTTCGACGCAACGCTACGGTAGTTTGCCCGCCGCTGAAGTTAAGCACGTTGCCGCCCTGCCAATTAACATTAGCGCTGTTAACCGGGCTTAAGCTAGCCGTGACCGGTTCCGTCACTAACTCCGAACAACTGGCATTTTTGCACGCCCGCACGGTAAAGGTTTCCGGCTTACAGGTAAGCGCCTGCCCGGTGTAATCAAACTCGAAATGATCAATTTGCTGGCCCACGGGTAATGACCGCAACGCACAGATGCTTAAATTATCTAACTCATGGATATTGGTTGACCCGCCGGTAGAGCCGGTAAGTGATAAAAAGAAATTCTCTGGCACCGGTGCCTGGCCGGTTTGCGTTTGTGCGTTAAAAGGCGCGATGAGGGTAACATAACCACTGCCGGTATTGCGCTCTACCGACACCAACGTTGTGCCAGCGGTGCGTGAGTCAATGGTAAATCTATACCGATGCGGCGTGTTTTGATTGCCATCTACGGCGGGCGATAAACATGCGCCTCCGGTATTGGTTGTGCCGTTGTTGCAGGTGCCGCGCAAGTAACGATAGCCGCTGTTCTCAGAGCCTGATCCCCGAATGACCACCGACTGCCGTCTTCGGCCAATGCTGCCGACCCCACCTTCATTAGAAAAATTACCGAACTCGTCTAGTCCGAAGCCGAGCCAGCCACCAGCAAAACCAGGAATACCCGGTTTATAGCCATAACCTAAAGCACCGCCAAAAGCACCAGGCTGAGGGGTGATACTGGCATCTGACAGTACCACCGCAAGGCCATCTGCACTGCTACCGCCATATGCCCAATAATCAAACTCAACAACCACTAAATTGTTTGCCGCAGGATATAAACGCTGATAGGTAGCAGACGTGGCCTGATTCGCTATTGCTTGTGTCATGCGCAAGCGGCTATTCACCACAGACGGCGTAAAACTGCCATTACTTCGTGCCGTTACCCAAGTATCGGCTAAATTAGCAGCGCTAAAGTCGTCGGCTAAACATGCTGTACATAAACTGGTGCGAGCACGGCCGTCATAACTATTGCCAGCCAACTGGTTTTGGTACATCTGCTGAATTTGCACATCGCTGAGTGCTTGATTAAAAATAAGCACTTCGTCAATATCACCGCGAAAATCATCCGCGGTGTTCCCGTTGGCTTGCCACCAAATTCCTATCGCAGAGCGGGTTACATTTAAATTTGTCGCACTTGCAGTAACACAACGCACTAAATTGCCATTAAGATACAGACATAGCTGATCACCATTTCGAACCAGGTTGGCTTGCGTCCAACTGTTGTTATTCACGACAACGGAACTACTACCGCCGGCAAAACTATAATAATTACCTTTTAAACCAGCACGCACCTCATTGCTACTATTGATATACAGTTCTACCTCTGTATCAGAGCTGTTGCTGCTGGCTGAAAACAATTCTCTAAAACCACTGCCTGCAGTAAGGTTAAACCAAAGTGACAGCGTAAAGTTTGCCCGGTTATTTAGTACCGCAGCTGGCACACTAATATAGTCACCACCCGCTGCGGTTAGGCCCGCGGCTTCAAGTACCTGTCCATCCAATTGCGAAGCAACGTTAAAGCCTGTAGCGGGGTAAGTCCCCATTAGATCGTCAATCACACCATTGTTTACCGCAGTACACAGATCTAAAGCATAATGTGCTACCGGAACAGGCTGGCAAGCATCAGCTGGCGTAGAATTGGGTAAACATTGGCCATAAACCTGGCTGCCGGATAATACATTCACGGTAGAATAATTCGGCGCCGTCAACACGCCGTACACCACACTGTTATTGGTTACGCTAATTGCGCCACTATTGCTGCTTACCGTTACCAAGGACGTCGCGCTACCAATGACGGAGTTGCTAATTGTCGTACTACTAGAACCAACAAGGGTGCCACTGGTCATGATGACATTAGTTAACGACATGGTATTGTTTGAGGTCTGAGTAAAAGCCCCTGACAAGGTACCACCGCTAAACGCCATGCCGGAGCGCGCCGTAGCACCACCTAAAAGATTAGTATTATTGGTTGTGATGGTATTGCTGCTACTGGTAACAAGGCCTGTAATTGCCCCCCCGGTAAGCGAAACTGACCCCGATGTTGTAATGCTGCCATTCACACTGAAATTATTTAACGTTATTGCACTGCTGTTGGCTTGAATATCACCCCACAAGGTATTGCTATTGGTGCTTATAATGCTGCCATAGTTACTCAGCAAATTAATACGGTTGGCAGAAGTGCCTATTTGAGCCCCATTCAATAAAAAACCATTGTTGGCTGAGATAGCTGAACTGGCGTTAGCAATAACAATATCGCCGCTATTTAACGTGACCCTGCCGTTACCATTGCAATTGTAAGTTGAACCGCTGGTATTCCAATTTGTTGAACACGGCGGAAACTGACCCAAGCTGAGGTTATAGGTTACTGCTAGCGCCATGTTGCTGAAAAATAAAGCCGCAAGAAGATATCCGCTTCGCATATCATCGCACCTCAATCTGGATGGTGCGGCTAGTTTGCACATCTGCAGCGTTGCAATTGGCGGTACTATTTAAACGGAAAATGCGCACCGACCCCGCTTCTACCGCTAAATAGGAACTGCACGTTACAACAGCATTGCAGCTGTCTAGCGCTGCGCCGCTAAAGCTAAAAGCAGGTGATATTGCTGCACAATTCGCCGTACCGCTGTTTAACGGAAATAACTCTGTTAGCGCCAGCTCTAAGCCACTTTGGGCAGCAAACAAGGTGCGGGTGCCCTGTACTTCGTACACCACGGTTTCACTACTGCTGCGTAATAGCCTCGACACGCTAAACACCAGCAGCAACATCACGACAATAATAAATACGGCAATCACCAATGCGCTGCCTCGCTGAGCCTGAAGTTTAAGGAACATTGGTCAGGTGCACCTCATAGTTAAAAAACATGTCTGAACTGCTATCGCTACCAAACTGTAAAAACACATTCACTACCGCATTGCGGTTTAACACCGGCTCCCACACTCTAAATGCGGCGTCTCTAAGCTGTTGTGCCATTAACACACCAGCGCCAGCACTGGGAAAGCCTGCCGCGAATGAATGCCCTACCAGCCGGCGAATTTCACCGTTGCTGGCACAATAGCTAACTGGTGTGGCCAAAATATAAAAGCGCCGCTCTGGCGAATCGGCGGCAAAACTGTGTGCAGCTGTTAGCTGTAACTCAACTGAAGCGCCATTGGCCGGATCAGTAATAGCTGCGGCATTTTGCACGGTGGCAGCCAAATTGACACGATGAGAGCTTACGCCATAGTAATCATTCGCTTCGGTGGGATAAACAATCAGCGGCAAGTTCAGTAAACTGCTATCCCAGTTAAACAATTGTAGATGTATTTCCGTATCCGACACAGGATACACAGGCAGCGTTGTATAAACGCCACTAGCTTCCACCGGAGTAAATTCTAAACAGCTTATCACGCCAGGTAGCTCGTTAAGTCGCACACTATTTGGCGCAGCATTTCTAAGCTCGCGCACCAAACGCTCTGCGACAAAACGGCTTTGGCCCAGTATTTGTTCGCGCTGAGCCACGTCGGAATACAGCCGGGCACCAAAACCAAGGTAGCTGCTAACGCCGGTAGCCAGGATACCCAGTAGCACCATTGTGACAATTAGCTCGATAAGGGTAAAACCACGGCAACGCATTACCAATTTCCCTTAATAGCGGCAAACTCAACCACATCACCGGTTGGCGTGGTAATAGTTATAACAATTCGTTTTGTCAGCACACTGTCGTAGCTCACCTGTACTTGCACACGGTAAGCGCGGTAAATATTCTCCATTCTGGTATCATCGCCAAAAATATTGTTGATGGCATTGCCGCTAAGATCCAGATTATGAAAATCGTCTACATCATCAAATTGTGCACGCGTTTCGCTATCAGGCCCTAAACTTATTGACGCCGTACAGGCTGACGCTCCGGCTTCATTGCAGCGCAATAAGCCGCCGCTGCGGCTACTTTGCTCATCAAAAGACTTCGCCAGTATTTCATTCATCAGGCTTTGGCCAAGCTCAGCTGCCCGAACCTGATGCCAGGGGTCGACGCTTTTAATCGCTAACGGCCCCAATACCGAGGTAACAATGGTTAAACTAATGGCCAACACCACAATGCCGATCACAAGCTCTATTAATGTTACCCCTGCCATGCGCTTTAGCATGGGTGAATGTAACCTTCGGTTTCAATGCACAGCAATAGCGGTGCACTGCCTTCAATAGTTAGCTGACACGCCCCAACACAGCCTAATGGCCGGCCCATGTTATCAAACCCTATACTGGTACTGGTGCTGGAAAAACGGATATTGTCCCGCGCAGCAGGGCACAGCACCAGGCTACTGTCGCTGGCGCAACTTAAGCCGGAAGCCACCAGGCTATCGCTACTAATGGTAACGGAGGGAGCGGAACAAAAGGTGCACTGCATGGCTTGCATCTGCACTTGTCGCAACAAGCTTAACGCCTGATCGCGATAGACATATTCAGAGGTACCCGTCGCGGTAAAAAAACGGGGTAACAGGCTAACCGCCAGTACCCCGATTATAATTAGCACCACAATAAGCTCTATTAAGGTAAAGCCAAATTGTGGATGCTGAGCTTTCATACTGCTAACAACTAACCTACTGACAACCTTGGATCTGAACTTCGAATGTTGGCCTTTCACCTGCATTCTGGCTCTGAGTATACAAGAACTGACATGCACTTGCGGCAGTAGCTGTATATGCAACGCCATCTGGTGTAATAGCGACTACACCGGCGGGCGTTGCTGGCGTAGAGGTGCTATCCGCAAAGTCCCATTCGTTGACATCAAGGTCTAAAACCTGTTGCATCACCGCGGCAGTGCCTGCAGGATAACCAAACACAACAGCAATAGTTCCAGCACCTTCAGTAACAGTACCGGTCGCAGCTGCTTGCACGCCTTGTATCAATGCTTTGCCGTTAACTATCGCTGCAGCAGATTGTGCCGATGCCCTAACAGCATCTAGCGTTGCGCCACGCGCATCACCCGATATGTTTAAAAACCGTGGCGCTGCCGTTACGGCAAGAATACCCAAAATAACAATAACAATAATTAATTCAATTAATGTAAAACCTTGATTGCGTTTCATATTACTACCTTAATGCTTAGGGTCTATTTAAGAATACGGCAACGGCACCCGTTGCTGGGTTATAGGTAAAGCCATTGCTTGTTGCAATATCTGTTGGTGCCGCGGCTAAGCCGGCGGTTTGGTGATATACGCAATTGGATGTATCAAAGCGCACAAACAAATTATTGTTGGCACTAAAAGCAATAGCGGCGGTAGGTGCATTTTGTAAAATATTTTGCAATACCGCAACGCACGCTGCAGCGTCTACCGTAGCCAGCCGGGTATCTGCTGAACGGTTACCCGTTGGATAGCCACGCACTGCGGTTGAAGGGTCACCATTTACGCCAACATCTACACCATCCAGTGTAACAAAGGTACCATTGTCGGCTGGAACCGCGTTATTACCTACCGGACGACCCGCCACTTCCCATTGCGCCCGCACTAAACCTACTGCGGAGGCAAAACCACCGGCAATACCTTCGATTGACGCATCTTCTGCTTGCTCTGTTACATTTAAAAACCGCGGCAATGCTGTTGCAGCCAGCAACCCGAGGATAATGACCACGATGATCAATTCGATTAGTGTAAAGCCTGATTGTCTCTTCATACTTGTATCTCCCATCTGCTTGTTATAATGAGTATATCGCTAAACTTTGTAATTACACGTTAAATTGTTAATAAAGCGCTGAGCTACTTTGTACCACCTTTATAGGCATTTAGCATATCCCACATCGGTGTAAAAATGCCCAATGCCAAAATAAGTACCATTACCGCCACAATGGAAATAAGAATAGGCTCTATTTTGGCGGTGAGGCTTTTTAAATCAAAGGCAACTTCGCGTTCATAAAACCCGGCGACTTCCGCCAACATGTCATCCATGGCACCGGTTTCTTCACCCACTGCCAGCATTTGTAACACCAGCGGCGTAAACATTTGGCTTTGCTGGCTTACCCGCAGCAAGCTTTCACCGCGCTCAATATTGCGCCGCATATCCCGAATACTGTCGCCGAGGAAGTCATTGTCTACCGCGTCGGCAACCAGTGTTAACGCGCTGGTCATCGGCACGCCGGCTTTTAGCATCATGCCAAAGCTGCGGGCAAAACGCCCCAACGTTGCCCGATAAATAATACTGCCAATAATAGGAGAACGAATTTTCCAGCGGCCCCAGGCCCGGCGGCCTTTGTCTGTTTGAATGTATGATCGTAAGCCAAATACGGCAGCAATAAAGCCAATTAACATCAGTGGCCAAAAGCGGATAAAAAACTCTGAACTGGCTAGCAGAGCCTTGGTTGACCAGGGTAGCTCGGCATTAAAGCGGGCAAACATTGAAGCAAATTGCGGAATAACGGCCAAATTTAAAATAAACATGGCCACAACTAAGGTGAGTAAAACAAAAATAGGATAGCGGGTAGCCTGTTTTATTTGTTTGCGGGTTTCCAGCTCTTGCTCAAAGTAATAAGTTAATTGCAAAAAGGCTTCATCTAAACGGCCGGTGTTTTCACCAACATGCACAATACTGACCATTAAACGGCTAAACACCTTAGGGTGCGCCGCTAAGGCTTGTGACAGGTTGCGCCCATTTTGCAGTTGGTCCACCAACTCCAGCAGAATTCCCTGTAGCCTTACTGAGCTTGTACTCTGTGCCAGCCCTTCAATGGCGCGAATAATAGGAATGCCCGCTCGCATTAACGAGTACATTTGCCGCGATAACATAATAAGGTCTGTTAACGATATTTTGCGCTGCCATAGTACCGGCCCCATCAAGGACGTTTTAGCAGGCGTATCTTGTCGGCTAATCGTTAACGGTATAACGCTGCGTCGGCGCAGTATATCGGCTGCCGCGCTTTCATTACCGGCCTCAATTTCTCCGCTAACCGCCTTACCGGCGCTATCGCGCGCTGTATATACAAACTGTGCCATACCGTTAGCTGCTCTCTGCGGTTATGTCGATATCGTCATCCAGATATTCAGATACCCGAATAACTTCTTCTAAACTGGTTACCCCCTGCTGGGCATAATGCAGTGCCATGGTACCCAGGCGGGTAAAGCCCTCACTGTGTTGCGCTAACGTGGCAAAGCCTGCGGTATCATCGCGTCGCAGGGCATCGGCCAGTGGCTTGGTAATCATGAGTAATTCAAATACGCCAAGCCGGCCTTTATACCCGGTGTGATTACATGACTGACACCCGGGAGCCTGCCAATATGTTGCGGTTTTGCTGGTGTTAATGTGCCGCAGCCAGTTGCTTTCCATGTCGTCTGGTTGATAAGGTTGCTTACAGTAATCACATAACCGCCGAATAAGCCGCTGTGCGATTATGGCCCGCAAGGCCGATGCCACCAAATAGGGCGCCGCGCCCATGTCGATTAACCGTAAGGTACTGGTTACCGCATCATTGGTGTGCAAGGTAGACAACACTAAATGGCCCGTTAACGCGCCGCGTAGCCCCATTTCTGCGGTTTCCTGATCCCGCATCTCACCCACCATAATAATATCCGGGTCTTGTCGTAAGGTGGTTCTAAGCACATTACTAAAGGTTAGGCCAATTTTATGGTTAACCTGAACCTGATTCACTCTGGGTAAACGGTACTCTACCGGGTCTTCAACAGTAATAATTTTGCTGCCCGCCTGGTTAAGCTCGCTAAGCATGCCATACAAAGTAGTGGTTTTGCCTGAGCCAGTAGGCCCGGTGACCAAAATCATGCCATGCGGGCTTTTAATAATGCGTCGCAGCTTTGCCAACATTGGTGCCGGTAGGCCGGTTTCTTCCAGTTGCAGCACACCGGCTGACTGGTCAAGCAAACGCATTACTACAGACTCGCCATACTGCACCGGCATGGTTGAAATACGCACATCAATCTGGTGTTTTTTTACATTAATCTGAAAACGGCCATCTTGCGGTAAACGCTTTTCCGAAATATCTAGGTTTGCCATCAGCTTTAAACGCAACACCAGAGCCGCTGCAATACTGACTTGGTTTAAAATGTTTTCTTGCAGTACGCCATCAACCCGTTGCCTTATACGCAACACTTTTTCATCAGGCTCTATATGAATGTCTGATGCTTTAACCTGTACGGCATCTTCAAAAATAGATTGGAGTAACTTAACAATAGTGTTGTCGGCATCGCCCTGTTCATCAACCGCATTAAGGTCTAGCTCGTTGGATGTGCCGTGTTCTTCTTTTAACTGCGAAGCAAAACTTTCAATATCTTTGGTGCGCCGGTATAGCGTATCAAAGGCAGCAATTAGCTGACCTTCGCGCACAACGGCCAGCTCTATCTGACGTGGCGCTAACAGCTCAGCGAGCTGATCCATCGCAGCTAAATCGGCCGGGTCGCTCATACCTAGCAACACTTTACTGCCATGATCTTCCAGCACTAACGCCCTAAAGCGCCGGGCCTGAACTTCGGGCAGCAATTGCACTGTTTTCGGGTTTATTTGTTTTTGTGCAATATCCAGAAAAGGCACATTAAGCTGCTGCGCCAAAAACTGCAGTAGCTGTTGCTCTGTCAAAAACTGCAGCTCTGTTAGTGTAGCTCCAAGCTTACGGCCACTTTGCTGCTGCTGGCTTAGCGCCTGCTGTAACTGTGGTTCTGAGATAATGCCTTCATGCACTAATAAATCACCCAGACGCATTTTTAAACGAGGTCTTTGCATAACGTTACTCTGTGGCGGCTAAGCGCTGTTGAATGTAATCCCGGCTGGCGACCGACAGGCCATCCCCCCAATTAAGCGCCTGTTGATAATGTAAATGCGCCTGCTCGCGCTGTGCCAGTGCATCATGCGCAATAGCCGCACCCAACCACCAGCGCGCCTGTTGCGGCTGTAATTGGATAAGTTGTACAAACCACTGCAATGCGGCCTGCTGCTGCCCTAGTTGTTGCAGTGCAGTTGCTTTAAGTCCGTAATAATCAGGCTGTTGCGCCAGCAAAAATTGCGCGGGCAAGAGTTCAACTACTTGCTGCCAGGCGGCATTAGTTGCTGCGTATTGCGCCAGTAGCAACTGAATGTCGGCATTGATAATATTGTGGCTTAGTGCCTGGCGCAACGTTAACTCGGCCTGAGACGGCTGCCCTAACTGTGTCCAAAGCCGGGCTTGGGCTATGTAAACGCCGGGGTCGGCAGGCGTTAATTGTTGCACCTGTTGCCAATACTGCAATGCCTGTTGTAGTTGCCCGGCACCAGCTGCAGCAAGTGCTTGCTGGCGCAAGGCTGCTGCGCGCTGTTCAGGTGTAGCAGCCTTGCGCTCCACCTGCACACCAACGCTAACAGTATTAACCACCTCACGCTGATCCTGAGCAGAAGCCTTTGCAGTAATAGGCTTTGGGTCTGGTGGCTGTGTTGGAGCTTGCGGTTGTGCTGGCGTTAACTGCAGCGGGATATCTTCCGTCACGGGCTTATCAGCTAAATTAATTTGCTTATCTGACATAACCGATTCAGTTGGAGTTGATATTTGGCTGGTGCTAACCGCTGCCATTGAATGTGTAGCGTCTGCTGATGCTGTTGTTGAGGTTGTAACTGTTGCTGTACCAAGTGTTGCCGACACTGCAGCCAGCTGTGCTTCAGCTTCAGTTTCAGTTTCAGTTTTTTGCGGTTGGGTATCTACTGCCGCAGCAATACTCACTGGCATTACCGCAGTATCGGGTTGCTCTGCGGTAATACTTACCTCAGCCGGCGCAGCAGCAACAGTTGGCTGGCTGCGGCTTAAAATGGCATACACCGCAAAACACAATAACATTACGCTTAACGCTAGTAACAGTGTAAGCCACAACGGGCGATCTGTGTCTGAACTTATAACCGGCGTTGTGATACCGGGTGGCGTTTGTTGACGCTGTTCCAGATCACGTAACATTTTATTTAACACGCTCATAATATTGTCCATCCTGGTAGCCAATGACCGCCAGTAACCAGCGCATAACCCATCAACACGATAGCGCCAGCTGCCACGCTATACCACCACCAAGCCCTGGGTTTAGGCTGCACATCTTCAGTATCCATCGCCGCTAAACGAACATGTTGATAGCCAGCACAGGGTTTACCCTCACCAAACGCCAACAACAGCGCCTTATGCGCCAGCACATTTAACAATCTCGGCACACCACGGCTATACATGCTTAGCGCCCGCAGTGCCATACTACTGAACAGTTGCTGCTGTGAGCCAGCCTGCTGCAACCGTTGTTGCAAATAAGCCGCCACCTGGCGTGGACTCATCAACGAAAGATTACAAGAAAAGGTAATACGTTGGCGAAGTTGGCGAAAACGGTAGCTTGCCAGTTTCGTATCCAATTCAGGCTGACCAAACAGTACCACTTGCAGCAACTTGCGTTGTTCTGTTTCTAAATTAGTTAATAGTCGCAGCGCCTCGAGGGTATCATCCGGTAGCGCTTGTGCTTCATCAATTAACACAATAACCTTTTTACCTTGTGCTGCGAATAACAACAGCTGCCGCTGTAATAGCTGCAACAGCTGTGGAGGGTCGATATTAGCAGAATGTTTTAACCCAAGCTCAAGCGCCAAGGCCCAGCGCAACTCTAATGGCGTTAAGCAAGGATCAGGAATGTAGGCTAATTGCCAGTCGGCGTCTGCTTGTTGCAGCAGCTTGCGACACAACAGTGTTTTACCACTTCCTACTTCACCACAAATTTTAATAAAACCTTCGCCGGCACCCAGCGCCGTTTTCAACACGGCCAACACGTCCTGATGCTGCTGCAATGGCACAAAGAAGCGCGTGTCAGGCGTAAGACCAAACGGCATCTGATTTAACTGAAAGTGCCGTTCGTACATCGCTATTTTGGATACCAATCAGAAATGTATTCTGACGATTGCTGGATCTGCTGTCGCCATACACCTTCCCCTACCACTGTCGGTTTTAGCAGAATAACCAGCTCTTTCTTTTTTTCCACTTTGTTGATACTGGTAAACAACTTACCAACAATAGGAATAGCGCTTAATACCGGCGTACGAGATTCATTGTCGTTGGTGACCGTTTGCATTAAACCGCCTATCACTACAATTTCGCCACTACGGGCGCGAATAATGGTGTCAGACTCACGGATATTGCTTTGCGCCAAAGGTAAGATTATTTGCTCGTCACTGAACTGAATAGTTTTGTTCTGTTCTGCCGTTTCTGTCACGGAGGGATGCACATGTAGAATTACGGTACCATTTTGATCAATTTGTGGTGTAACATCTAACGCTATACCTGAAAAAAATGGCTGCAATGAAATATTCGGCGAACTGGTGGTGCCGCCAGTACCTACGATAGTGTCGGTGCTAACATTGGTGACAAAATACTCGTCCTGCCCTACTTTAATAACCGCTTTTTGGTTGTTCATTGCGGTAACGCGGGGGCTAGACAACACCTGCGCATTCCCCTGCGTTTCAAGTAAATTAATCACGCCGTTAAAGTCAGCATTATTAAAGGAAATGGCGGTAACACCACCTAACGAAGAGCTGATAGCATTGCTGGCGATGGCTCCACTGGTGGAAAAATTAAATCCCGTGCTTCGGATATTCATCATGGCATTTTGCCAATTGATCCCCTGCTGATATTCGTCGTTTAACGTTACTTCAATAATTTTTGCTTCCAGCACCACCTGCCGCTGCAAGTGTTGTTCTGACTGACCAAGATAGGCTTTAACTGCAGCAATTTCGTCAGGCATGCCTCGCACGGTAACTAATCCTGCCTGCGGTGTAACAACCACCATACGATCCGGCCCACTACCCAATACAGTGCTTACCGCTTTTTCCAGATCTTTCCAAAAGTCGGTTTTACTTTCGCTTTGAATCGTACTGCCATTAAACTGTTGCTGCCCCTGCTGAGACTGATTTTGGTTGCCATTGCCGCCCTGAGCAAAACCTCCTTGTGCTGAACTATTGCCCCTATTGTTCTGGCCACTCTGGTTGCTCTGGCTATCTTGCGATACACCGCCTGAATTAACCGCGATAGAAGAGAACCCCTGGCGCTGCAACATAAGATAGTTCACAGCAATGGTTTCTGTACGCAATCCTGCTGGGTAAACCTTATATACTAAACCCTGCTGGCGAATATCAAACCCATGCAGTTGCTGCACTATCGCCATTGTTTCAGGCAGCGTGACCTGTTTTAGCTGCAGCGTTATCAGGCCACTCACATTTGGGTGCAACACTACACTATAGGCTGTGTCAGCAACTAAAGACTGAAAGAAATCGGCGACATTAGCTTGCATTGCAGCAACGTTAAAACGCGGCAACTGAGGTTGCTGTGCCTGATAATTACTCGACAGCAAGTCTTGTGTAATGGCTGCAGGTACCTGCTGTGGTGCCGCGGCGACAATTGTTGGCTGCTGACTAGCCTGTTGTAATGCTTTTTCCGCTTGCTGTGGCAAGGTCGTGGGTTCAAATGCCTGACAACCAGCTAATAATATGCCGCTGCAAAACCACAGCAGCGTAGTAGCGCTTTTATTCTTCATATTGTTTTATCGCTGTGTTAAGTAGCGGCAGCACCTGCTGCACGCCGTTTAATTCAAGAGTAACTTGTGTGTCTTGGATATCCAGTACCCGTTGTTGTTTATAGTATCCGCCTTTGTGCACTAATACGCCGTCAATCAGTGCAACATAGCCGTTAATGGTGCTTTTTATTAGTTGCAATTGGGGCAACGCAGCATGGACTTGTGCCTCGCTAAGTTCAGTATCCGATTGCCAACCGGCTACAGGACGGGTGGGATCTGCCAATACCGCTACGCTGAATAACGTGCATAAACTACAAACGGATAAAGTCTTCATTTTCACTCACTGTACCCAACTCTAATGTCAGTTCTGCTAGTGGATAGTCTGTAACCTGATAGCCTAATCCTTGCCAGCTTACCAGCCATGGCAATTGCTCAATTCGTTCTAATACTTCAGACAATTCGGTGTAATTGCCAGCAAGCACCAGCTTAATGGTATGCTGATATAACAATGCCGGTTCATCAGCGGTTTGCCCAGCTAATTGCACAGGCCTGGGTTCCAAAGACTGTAAACGACTGATTTGTACCGTATTGCTGCTTTGTAACATGCTCTGCAACAACTGCACCATTTGTTCTGCATCGATAAAATGGCTGGTAGTTTGCTGTATTTGCTCATTTAACTGGAATTGCTGTTGCTGCAACAATTGGATGCGCTGATGGTATTCTTTATCCATATCCACGGCTATTTGTTGCCTTAATTGTTCAGCTAACTGTTGTGTATCTTGTTGTTGGCGTTGCAATGTTTTTAGCTGTTTTGCTGATGTCGTCACTTGCTGCCAGCGTGGCTCAAGTACATAAATACTCACCAGCCACAAGGTTAAAATTAAGCTGCCGCCCCACAACAACAGTTTTTCCCGTTGCTGTAATTGGCTAAACCGGTCTGAGAGTAGTTGCCATTGATTCATGGCTGTGTTCCTTGTTGCGCTAACAGTTTAAAACTCACAGCTCGTTTATCTTGCACCTGCTGCATAGTAACCTGACGAAAACGCTGGCCATGGAAGTAACTTAGTTGACGTAGATCCTCTAACCACAACGGCACACTATCAGGCCTTAATGCAATACCATTAAAGCTACTATATTGCTGTTGTAAGCTAAAGCTCGTTAACCACAACTCTGGACGATCCACCTTATTTAGATGCTGCATTACCGGACTATAAATTTGGCTTGCCTGCATTTGTTGTTCAGCTAAAAAACTCAATAATTGCTGTTTCTGTGCCACGCGACGCTCAATATCCTGATACTGTTTAACCAGTTCAGCCGATGGTTGTCGTTGAGTTAATGCTTGTTGATACAAGGAAATTTCTTGCTGCTGCAGAGTATTTTGCTGCTGTTGTTGTGCTAATGCTGTCTGTAGTTGCTGCTGTTGATGTGCAATCCACAATCCTGCCCCTATTAAAGCGGCAACCAATACCAACCAGCTAGCAACCAAGCGACTCAGCCCAAAGCGTTCATAAACCGGATATAAAACCGCCCGATATAAATTTACGTGCTGCTTCATGCGACAGACTCCGAATCCGATTGATTCAACACTGCAACGCCAGGCCAGCAACTGATCAGCTGCTCGGTACTTAGGGCCTGAGCCAATGGCAAATTAGCCAGCGGCTCTACCCGGCCAAAACCATTTTGTCGCAATAGATCCGTTATCAATGCTGATTGCGCCATCAGTAGCCGAATATCTCTAACTGGCGGTTGCTTTAACTGACTTTCGAAATAATCCATTGAGCGTTGCAGCTCTAACTGCAGCCTGTCAAGCGAGTCATCGCGTAATTCTGCTTCGGTACTTAAATGCAGCTGACCAAAACCACGGGCACGACGTGAAAAGTACAACTGACCATCACGAACTATCTGGATTAACAACTCATTTTCGGGTTGATGTATTACCAGCATTGTTGCCTGGCCTGTTGGAGCGATGAGCCCCATCGCCAACCATTCCTCCGGCTGAATAGAGTGAATGTGTAATTCACTGCTCGTAACATATTGAACAAGTTGCTTTAACCAGCTCGTGCTTGCCACGACCACATTAATTTTTGACGTTTGGCTGTTGTAGCTGGGTAAGTCAATATAGTCAGCGATAATGTCATCAGGGCTAATATCGACTAAATCTTTTACTTGCCAAGGTAATGCTTGTAGCATTTCCGTCTCTGACAAAGCGGGTTTATCAATTTGCACCAGCTGATAAAAATCTGGAGATAACACAATGTGCAACTTACGGTGTTTGGTAACGGATGATAATAACGTATGCAATGCTTGCTTCAAGCTATCCGCATCGTAAGACTCACTGCGAAAATGAGTGATTGTGGCTGTTTCAAGATCCACCAAGCGAAAGTCGGATTTGCTTATGTATAAAGCAAGCATGCCTGAAGAACGGCTTGATTTTCGATTGAGGCCTTTTATTATTTTTCTCAGCATAGTGCTGCCATTAGCTCCCAGTATAACGCTATACTAGCGGCTATTTTCGTTACTGTCATGCTTCTTACCATGCTGTATTCACCTGAAATTCAACTCATTTCGCCAAAACAGCGTTGGCAACGTCTATCGCATCCGCTTTTAGTACAGCATAGAATACAACTATGGGTATGCCATTTAGACACCTTAGTGCCAGAAGTATCAGGCAACAAGTGGCTAAAACTAAAGTACCACGTGCAGCAGGTGATGCAGCAAAACTGTTCAGGAATATTAACCTTTGGTGGTGCATTTTCTAATCATTTATGTGCTGTAGCGGCCTGTTGTCGTCTACTTGGCCTGCAAAGTGCGGCCTATGTCCGTGCCGATGACCTGGATATGGCGAACCCAACGCTGGCATTTTGCCAACAGGCAGGTATGCAACTTTATGCTCTGGATAGAACGAGTTACCGCCAACGCGATAACCCCGACTTTATTCAGCAATTACAAGAAAAGCATAAAACATTGTTGATGGTGCCAGAGGGCGGCTCTTCAGATGCTGGCGCTTCAGGCATTGCGGAGCTGAATTTAGCGACCACGCCGGAAGGTGATGCGGATATCATTATTTGCCCTACTGCAAGTGGCGGTACCTTGGCGGGTGTAATTAACCGCCACGACTGCGCTGCATTGGGCATTGCCGTAGTGAAAGATACGTCTTTACCACAACGGGTAAGCCAGTTGCTAACACCAGAGAGTAGAACCAAACACTGGCAAATTAATACGAACTTTGTCGGTAAAGGCTATGGTAAATTTGACGAAGCATTATTGTCATTTTGCCGTGAAATGGCTCAACATCAACTGCACGTTGAACCAATATACACCGGTAAAACACTCGCTGCAGTGTTTTCTCTGATTGCATCAGGTGATATTCCAGAAAACAGTAGATTAAGCGTATTTCACACGGGGGGACTACAAGGCTTAAAAGGGCTGCATTATCGTGGCTTAATTACTGTATCTGACCTTGCGCTATTATCTGGTTCAGTGGCTGGCTAAAATAGAATCCCTGGCCACCAGCAATACCTAACTTTTGTAAGGTCAACCATTCAGACTCCAACTCAACTCCCGTTGCTATAACTCTGACTCCTTTACCGACATAACTGGCAATAAGACCACGAACAAACAGCTGCTGTTCCAGATGCTGGTCGATATTGCGTACTACTGAAGGATGCAATTTAACTGATTCTAAAGGTAATTCATTAACGTATACCGCGTTATCAATGACCAAACCAACATGATCCACAATTAAGGAAAAACCTAACTTATTTAACTTCAACAACTTACTTTTTAGGGTTTTATAATGCCGGAGTAAATGATGTTCTGTAAGTTCAAGGGCAAATTGCTGCGGGTCCAACTGTCCAGATATCAACATATGCTCCAACCATTGCCACCACTGTGGATCGAGTAGTGAATGGATACTAATGTTCACACTACACCGAGTAAAAGTGCGTGAGTCCATGGCACATAACCGCGCTGTTTTGAGTAACACATGCTGGTCAATCTGGCACGCCAAGCCGCAGTTATATGCCATGGGCAGAAAGATAGCAGCGGGGATATAACCACCGTCAGCAGATTGCAGCCGAATTAATACTTCATGCTGCAGAATATCGCGGTCTTGCCACGAAAAAACCGGCTGAAAGCTAAGAGCAAAACGATGATCTTGCAACGCTTTGTTTAATTCAGACCGCCACCAAACAGAACCTTTCGCTTGAGGCCTGTCATCATATACAAAGCCATATGCCGCATTGGGACCATGTAATTGTGCCGTTTTTAGTGCCATATCCGCTTCGGACAGTACTTGATATGACGTCTGTCCTCGCTGATAGCTGGCATAACCGATATGCAATACGTCTTGGTCAACACAGTCGGCAAAACAACTGGCTCGACTTAATAGCGTAGCCATTCTATCACCCAATTTTTCCATGTCTTTAGCAGAAAGCCCTGCGATTAACAGAACTAAATCGTTATCAGACAAGCGGGCAATTACAGTATTAGCGTAGTCTGAGGCCATACCATGCAGTATATCCACACAACCACGCAGACGATTAAGCGGTTTTATGTTTGAGCTTATCGTTTCAGGATGACTTAGCTGAATAATAAACAATGCGCCGAACCCCACTTCTGACACATCACTTAAATAATGTTGCAGCTTGCTTTCAAAAAAAACACGGTTACCAATAGCAAGTTCATGGTCGATCAGCCCCTGTACCCGAACTAAATGGCGAACTTCTTGGTCGCGCCTCACCAGGTTGTTCACTTGATCAGACACTTTTTGCAACCGTTGACTGAAACTAGCCGAGGAGTCGCCGACTGCTTCGACTTTAACTTCTAATATATGTAGCGACTTGTCTAACTCTACGAGCTCGGAAGTACGAGCTCGTCGCTGTCTTCGCCATGACAAACCAATCGGCAATATCAACAATAACAACAGAGAATTAATAGTGAAATAAAGCCACAGGGTAGGTTTTATAATAAATGCTTCATCAATGTACAACACGGCATCATTGTTTTGCATGGCAATATAATGAGTGTTGCTGGGGGCTAATTGCAAAATCAAACCAGTGCTGGCCGTTAACCACCTTGCACCAGTTTCGTGTGGTTGCTCTAGTGCGAGTTCAACTAAACGATCAGCCTGCTGCATCACGCTGTAGCGTTGCATAACAAAATGCGACACATTAAGCACTAGCAAAAATGCTATCAAAACAGCAAGCTGTAATTTTTGTGCCCGCAGCCGGTACAATGACAATTGTGACAAAACCAACTCCTTTTGATCGAACTCTTAGTGTTAATCTTTGACACGCATTTGTCGAGTTTTTAAGCTATAAAGCGCTAAATTAAATTGCAGCTCGTTCGCTAAGGCTTATCATCACTGAATTTTAGGCATAAAAAAACCCCGCTCGATGAGCGGGGCTTCGTATTGGGAGCCTGGCGGTGAACTACTCTCGCATAGCGAATGCTACACTACCATCGTCGCAGCTGCGTTTCACTTCTGAGTTCGGAATGGGATCAGGTGGTTCCACAGCGCTATTGCCACCAGGCAAAAACTGTTTATGCTCTTTAACTTAGCAGGCTGATGAGTATTTACACACTGTACTTTTCTTAGCGCTTTATCACGCAAAACATCTTGGGCGTTGTATGGTTAAGCCTCTCGGGCAATTAGTATGAGTTAGCTTAACACATCACTGCGCTTCCACACCTCACCTATCAACGTTGTGGTCTCCAACGACCCTTTAGCAGACTTAAAGTCTGAGGGATGACTCATCTTGTGGCCGGCTTCCCGCTTAGATGCTTTCAGCGGTTATCCGTTCCGAACGTAGCTACCGGGCAATGCCATTGGCATGACAACCCGAACACCAGCGGTTCGTTCACTCCGGTCCTCTCGTACTAGGAGCAACTCCACTCAATCATCCAACGCCCACGGCAGATAGGGACCGAACTGTCTC